>CAZEKJ010000011.1:88639-119435 GCA_964512915.1 uncultured Porphyromonadaceae bacterium | reverse complement strand
GGTCGTATTTCAGGAAGTTGTTGTAGGCGTAAGCCACAGCAACGTAGTAGTACTTTTTAAAGTTAACCAGGGTACGTACTCCTTCGGCGAAGATGTCCTCTTCCATTACGAAGGTGTGCTCGATACCTCTGTCGTTGCCGATCACTTCAACAACCGGGATGTTAGCCTCGAGGTCTGTGTTCCACACGAAGTTGATCAACCGACCGACGCCGTTGCGAACGTCGCACTGGAAGACCACGCGGGCTTTCTGACCGTCATGTTCTGTTGCATCAGTTACAGTTGCATTGGCATCTTTCAGCTGCCATACCTGGTAACCTTCGAAATTGTAATTGGTATTACAGTCAGGCATAGTGGCAGGACATACAATGAACGGGTCACGCTCGCTGTACTTCTCCATGAAATTGTTGGAGGAAGGTTTGTTCCAGATATGGAAGATCAGCTTCTTATCCTGTTCAACGATGGTCAGTTCCGGGGCATCCGGACCGTCAACCACCTGGAAGCAGTTTTCAAACAGACGCTGAGCTTTCTCATCACTCTGTAGCATCTTGTCAACCGAGGCCAGCAGTCCGCCTTCATAAGAGCGGGCCCAAACCACACCAACGGTGATGTCATTAACTGCACCGGGTTCCAGAACAAAAGGCCCGGAAGACTGGAGAAGACGACGGTCAGCCGGCTCATTACCAGCAGTTTCTTCGGTCCAGATACTCTGCTTGATACCTCCCTGACCCCAACCGCAGATGTCTGTTTCGCGCGGGAACATGAAGTCGCAGGCCGGTCCGGTGGCACCACTGTTCGGGTGACCGTTACCGCCATAGCGCATACGCTCGTTATCTTTCCAGTAACCACGCAGGTACTGGTAATGTTCCGGTGCGGAATTCGGGTCACCCTGTACACCGCCGGAGTTATTATAATATACAAAGCGGCGCATCCCCCAGCGTTCGTTATCCACGATACCGTCGCCGAAGTTCAATCCGTTAATGTTACCGTTCAGGATGCAATCGTTGCAGATAAGGTTGTACTGCTGGTCATAGCTGGTGCAATCGTCTTTACCGTTCGGATCCTGATAGGGTCCCTCGAAAAAGTCCAGTCCGATAGCCGGAGGATTGGCGCCGTAGGCCCAAACCTCACCGCCGCCATCAACAGCCATCCCGTTATAAAAGTAACCGATACCCTTGGAAACATGACAACCGACATAGTCATCGAATGCATATCCAAGGTCACCATCTGCATAAACACCGAAGTAGGTCTCAATCAGGGTGTAGGTGGAGCGGTTGATCAGTGCATAGTTATAAAAACTCATGTCGTTCATGGCATCGTTCGTTGAGAACTGGAATGCCTGAGCCCGAACTTCCATCCCGATCGGTTCTCCGTTAGGACCTGAGTGAATGTTACCGCGGTCGTTATAAACCCACCATGCGGTACCGTCACCATACAAACGCGGACGCCTCAATTCGCGGGTAGTACCGCAGGGAAGGATTCCGTCGAGATCGTAGAACGGATAGTCACCGTCTGCCGGGTTGTAGAAACCATCATCGTTGTTGTCCCAGAATGGGGCCAGATAAAAATCATAGCCACCCGATGCGTCGGCGTGAGCCGGCCAGTCGAGAATGATCTGAGGAATGGAATATCCTTTAAACTCAACATCGCGCTGATCTGCCGGAGTATTGTACCACTCACGGAATGCTTCAACCTGATAACGGGTGATCTGATAATGGCGGTCATATTGGTAGCAAACCTCAACATCGGTTGTGCCGCGCTGTTCGCCTTCCATAATCAGTGGACCGGGCCAGTAATTTCGAGCTCCGATAAATTTAACGGCAGTAAGTTTCAACTGACCGTTAACATCGGTACCCCCTATCCAGATACCCCCGGCATAGAGTGATGTTTTACCGGATCCCTTTGGAACCTCGTAGCCTGAAGAACTCCCGCCGATATCGGTCCAGAGTACTCCGTCCATACGTAGATAGGTGCGGATATTGTTGAGCGAAATTTCAGTAACGGTTTTACCGAGCTGGCAGGCAGCAGCAAAACCTTTTACATCCTTTGATTCCGGCTCTGTACCCTTTGCCCCGATGTATTTCTCTGCAAAAAGTCCCTGGCTGAGAAATGCACCAAGTATCGCAATCAGAAAATATTTTAGTCCTTTTTTCATGGTTTCGATCTATTAAGGATTACAACCGGTTAGAAATTAAGAGCAATACCCAGGCGCATGGTACGGGGATTCATATAACCAGCATTATTATATAACCGCATCATATATAACATACGATAGGTCTCCTCATCATACTGGGTCTGAATCTGCTGCTGCATCTTCGGTGCAGTCAGGTAACCATCGTCAAAAGCATCACCGGTGGCGCCATAAACACCATCAATATTCTTTGTATTGAGCAGGTTGTCCACATCAAGGTATACATTGACACTGGCTTGCCTCCTGTCCTGATTTCTGGTTTTCTTAAAGGTCAGGTTAAAGTCCTTGTCAAGACGCATTTTGATAACGGTCGTCCATGGCAGGCGTGAACCGTTCAGTGATCCTTTCAGACCAGGTTCTCCAACACCACGACTCTTTGAATATGGATATCCGGAACCTGAAATAACTGTAAAATTGGCGCCAGTATTGGAAAGAATGTCTGCACCAAAAAGTTTCGGGCCATTATAATCTCTTCCCTCGCCAAAACGGTAGTCAAGGCTGACGTTCATTTTATGCCTCTGGTCCCAGTTGGTCGGTGAGAGAATCCTCAGGTTCGGCTGGTTGGTACGAAGCAGGCTTTCCATCTGGCCGGAGCTTGAACCCGTGGCAGCAGAGAATCCAAGGGTATAGTTGGCACGAAGAGAAAGGTTACCGGTCCTTCTAAGATCGTAGGATACCGACAAACCTTTTGATGTACCAAAGTCAATATTACCACGTGTAAAATAGTCGACAGGATAAGCACCCAGAACCCTGATTGACTGAGCCATATCGCGTTGCTCCCTGTAATAGGCAGATAACTTCAGTGAAGATGAATTGGTCAGCCTCTGCTGGAACCCTAATTCATAGTCAATGGTTTTTTCAGGCTTCATGTTCGGGTTATTGATACTTGCACCCGGGTTGTTGGCCAGATAGAAGTATTGTGTGGGTGAGAAATCTTCGGTCGGCCGCTTGGCAAGGATGTCATAGTGTGCAAAGAACAAGGCCTCATCCGAAATCGGGAATGAGAAAGAGATACGTGGCATCACAACAACCTGCGGAGTGTAGTCCTCGAATGCATCAACCGTGATTTCATTCCGCTGCGACTGATCCGGGTTAACCAGATAGGGAGCGATACCGGTTGAAGAAGCAATGGTTGATGGGTCCTGAACTTCAACGCCATAGGCATTGTACCAGGTGTCGGCATTACGGTAACCGTTGATTGTTGATGGGTCGCTGACGTCGTCAACATAAACCACGAAGCCTTCACCCATGTTGGAAGGGTGTGAACCGGCCGGGTTCATGCTGCCGGGAACATCGCTAACCTTTTTGGTTGCATAGAGGCTGTATGGATCTTTCAGAACGTACTGGTTCAGGTCATAGCGGTCAACCCTGACACCAACGTTGAAAATCAAATCGTTGAATGCAAATTTATCCTGAATGTAACCGGCTGCATAAATCGGCTGATTCGGTCCGATTTCACGTTTGTAATATCCGGCTTCATCCTTGGCCGTAAAGAAGTCTTCAAAAGTGGGCTTGTTCTTCAATCTGTTCCCCCACTGGTCATACCCTGTGTATCCAACCAATGAAGTCCCGTTGTTCAGAAGTTCTTCAGCGCTGAAATAGTTGATGTCAAACTCGCTTGGATCCAGTGCGAAAATGTCGATCCAATCGGTTCCGTCAACGGCCAGGCCGAGGTGCTTGCGAAGGCTGGCATCCCATTTTGCCTGTATGGTAGGCTGATACATACGATTATAACGTACAGTATCCATGAACACTCCGTTTGCGTCATAAACCGGAATCGGGTTTGCCCAGTCGAGCATTTCGATATGACGGTTGGTATACTGGCGGGCGAGTCCCCAAAGTCCTGCACCGGCGACGCCCCATCCACGTGAATCATTCTGTTCAAATTCGAAACCAAATGAAATCTCATGGTTCTTGATGTCGGCAGATCCGGACGCGGTAACACGGAAAACGGTGTTATCACCAATATTATAGTTAGTAGGCTGTGACCCGGGAAGAGTAAAGATTCCATAGATATTACCCAGGTTTCCGCCGTTCAGCAGACCGCCACCACCGATAACCTGTTGCCAGTTCTCATAGTGGTTCACAGGAGTATCATAGGAGCTATAATATTGTGAAGTAACATTTGCTAATTCTGGGTTTTTGTCACCCGGAGTAAATTTGTACAACACGTCTTTCCATCCGTTCATTACCCAAACGCCGTTCGGGAAACCTGAAACGGTATCCGAGAACTGGAATGTCTCCTCTTTTGTGGTTTCAAACTTGCCAACATACGCATAGTCCCAGTAGTTTTTACCATGGCGCTGTGAGTAGTTCCAGCTTTTGCCCCGTTCAACCTGAGCCTGGATCTGGTAATAGGCATTCTTTATAATGGAAGAGGACTGGTCTTCTTTTGTCTGGGTCCGGTCGGAGAACCGCTGGGTAAAACGTGCCCAGGCACGCCAGCTGTAACTGTTGCTCTCGCCGTTGTTCTGCGAGTTCATGGCCGAGTTGGCGTAACTGTATCCCAATCCGTTGTTGTAATCGAAAGATCCCCCAAAGGAAAGGTCAACGTTGCTGTTGAAGTTGATCGTAACCTTTGGCACTATGGTTGCACTGTAAGCCCAGTAGTCATCATGGAAGGTGATCTGTTCGAAATCATCAGCCTTCAGGTAGTTGGCAGCATACCGGACTACACCCTGAGCATTCGGGATGATTGGCTGGTTAACCAGTTGTTCCCTGACCTCAGGCAGAACGCGGTTATACTGGTACCACCAGCTGGTCGGGTTCCGGTCGTAGTTCACGTCACCGGCAAGGAAGAAGCCCACCAGGGTCCTGCTTCCGCCGCTAGGCGTTTTCACTTTAACCAGCGGACCAGAGAGGTTGAAACTACCCAGACTGTGACGGCTCTGGTCGAGAAGCTCGGAAGTCTCGAGCTCAAGGCCACCATAAAATCTTGGGGCAGCATTCTTGGTGGAGATACTTACGACCCCCCCGGTTACGTCGCCGTATTTGGCCGACATACCCCCGGTAATAACCTGTACCTGTTCCTGGGCTGATTTCGGGATGTTCAAGCTGGAACCTGAAACCCTGATACCGTCGACGAAATAGGTATTTCCTCCACGGGCACCCCGGACGTTACCGACGCCGTTCCCGTCGCGGGAAGCGATCCCTGCTACGGTAGAAGCTACCTGCATGACCGATCGGCCAGGCATCTTCTCGATATCTTCCGAAGTCACTGTTTCACCCGTCTGGGTATTGTCCTTGTCAATCAGCGGAACCTTGTAGGCTATAACCTGCACCTCCGCGATCTGTTCAGTTTTGGTGGACAATTCCAGATTGAGCATGTCAATCTTATCTGCCTTTACAACCACATTTTCCATTTGCAGGGAGTTATAACCCACGCATCTGGCTTCGAGCATCCATTTGCCTGCTGGAATGGGCTTCAGGGTGTAGTTTCCGTCAATGTCGGACTGAGTACCGACGATTGCCAGATCACCCGCTTTACCCACAATCTGAACTGCGGCAAACGGAATAGGCTCTCCTGAGGCTTTGTCAATCACCTTACCCTTAAGGGTACCGGATTGCGCAAACACGCCGTTAGCTAAAACGACAGCAACAACTACAAGGAGTATTTTTCGAAACATAATCAGAAATTTGATATTTAATTACTGCAATATCACACCTACCCTTCGGTAGAAGTGCGTAAATGTATACATTCTCATACGAAATCGCCAACACTTTCGTTCAAAAAAAAAACCGACATACCGTCAAACATACTTGCGTTCCAGAATTACCGAATAAATCACCGCGGAGCGGAGATCGAACGGTGCATCTTCATGCTCAGGATCAGGCGTTTTTACCTCTTCCTGCAACATGTCATGCGCTGCCTGTTTGTTATCCGTTAAAGAACTAACCGGACGAACTGGCACATTAAGGCCGGGATCTATCCGACGGAAAGAATCGGGTTTTGTATCAGATGGGGGTACTTTCTCTACTACAGGCTCCGGCCGAAGGTCGGCTTCATCGGGGACACCCAGGAATTTTTTCCAGAATTCCCCCGGGTCCTCTTCCTTCTCCTCTCTTGGGACCTCGGGAACTGCGTGCGGAACTTTTTCCTGTGTTACCTTCCGTTTCCGGAGCAACTGAGCCAGGACAAATATGACTCCCAAAACAATGTAAATAAGGTCGCCGTTTATTTTGTCCATAAGCCATTCAAAGTTATATGATTCTCAAATATCTTTCAAAAAAAAATAAATTTACTGAAAATACGTTATCTGATAAGCAAACATTTACAATATGAGCTATAAATCAGCAAGATACATTTTCATACTACTAACGATTCTCATCTCCGCAACGAATTGCAACCGTGAGAAGCAGGTGCCCATTCCCTATGTGATGGTCAATTATACCGTTTATTTGTCAAATCCCTCCAATGCAAACCTGCGTGTTCCTGGCAGCTTTCTGGTTCTTCCGGACCAAGGCAATCTGGGTATAATATTATATAGAAAAACTCTGGGAAACCCGGATGATTTCATTGCGCTCGACCTAACCTGCTCCAATGAACCTCTCGAGCAGTGCAAACTGGCTGTGGATTCAACCGGATTTTATCTTGTTTGCCCTTGCTGCCGCTCAGAATTCTCCATCTGGGACGGACTGGTAGCCAAGGGACCCGCAAAGTGGCCGCTGAGGGAATATGCGACCAGCATTGTGGGGAATACGGTGAGGATTTATAATTAAAGGCGAAAGGCGAAAGGCGAAAGAAAGACCTAAGACTTCAAGATTCCAAGATGGCTAATGCATCCTGGTTCTTAAGGTCTTAGGTCTTTCTTTCGCCTTTCGCCTTTATTATTTTGCCTTAGTAACGATAGTGCTCCGGCTTATATGGCCCGCTCTTGGCTACTCCGATATACTTGGCCTGGTCATCCGTTAAAATGGTCAGTTTTGCGGTGACGTGTTCCAGGTGCAGGCGTGCAACTTCTTCATCGAGGTGTTTTGGCAACCGGTATACTCCAAGTTCCATTTTGTTCTGCCAGAGTTCCAACTGGGCGAGTGTCTGATTCGTAAAGGAGTTGCTCATGACAAAACTTGGGTGACCCGTGGCACAGCCCAGGTTAACGAGACGGCCTTCAGCAAGCAGAATGATGGAATGACCATCAGGGAAGATGTACTGATCAACCTGTGGCTTTATATTGATCCGATGCATTCCTTTCGAAGTATCGAGTTTTGAAACCTGAATCTCATTGTCGAAATGCCCGATATTGCAAACGATGGCCTTATCTTTCATCTGTTCCATGTGATCGAAACGGATGACATCCTTGTTCCCGGTTGTGGTTACGTAAATGTCGCCTTCTGCAAGGCTATCCTCAACCGTCTTAATCTCAAAGCCTTCCATGGCAGCCTGAAGGGCACAGATCGGATCAATTTCGGTTACGATAACCCGGGCACCGTAGCTTTTCATGGATCGGGCGCAGCCTTTGCCCACATCACCATACCCGCAAACAACAACCACTTTTCCTGCAATCATGATATCGGTGGCACGCTTAATGCCATCGGCCAGTGATTCGCGGCATCCGTAGAGGTTGTCAAATTTCGATTTGGTTACAGAATCATTCACGTTGATTGCCGGGAAAAGCAAACCACCCTCTTCAAGCATCTGGTAAAGACGGTGCACACCGGTGGTAGTTTCTTCCGAAACGCCCCGGATCTCAGGAACCATCCGGTTCCATTTACCCGGCTCGGCTTTCAGCGTTTCCTTCAGACAATTCATCATAGCCCTGAAGTCCTCGCCTTCCTCAGCGTCTTCAACCCTTTCAACCTTTTCAACCAGTTCAACCAGGTTGTCCTCCATCTTCTTCCCCAGATGCACCATCAGCGTTGCATCGCCTCCATCATCAACGATCAGGTTCGGCCCACGCCCCCCGGGGAAAGAGAGTGCTTTCAATGTGCACCACCAGTATTCATCCAGCGTTTCGCCCTTCCAGGCGAAAACAGGGATACCAGCGACAGCGATGGCTGAAGCCGCATGATCCTGGGTGGAAAAAATGTTGCACGAAGCCCATCTGACCTCAGCGCCGAGTTCCGTCAGCGTTTCGATCAGAACGGCCGTCTGAATGGTCATGTGCAACGACCCGGTTATTCTGGCTCCTGCCAGTGGCTTGGCCTTGCCGTACTTTCTGCGAAGCGACATCAGTCCGGGCATCTCTGCCTCGGCAAGCTGAATTTCCTTCCGGCCCCATTCGGCGAGGCTCAGATCTTTGACTTTAAAATCGTTAGCGGTGGTTTCTTGCTTTAACATCTTATCTGAATTAATGATTGTCAAAATTAATAATATTCATTGTGGTCTTCCGGTCTTCCTCCAATTGCACCTGCAACTCCTCCAGGCTTCCAAATTTCATTTCATCCCGGAGTCGCTGGACAAAACTAACGGTCAATCTCTCATCGTAAAAATCTCCCTCAGCACCAATCATGTGAACTTCAATGGTTTTATGATCGTGATCCTGGAGTGTAGGACGGATTCCGATATTCAGCATTCCTGGGAACCTCCTCCCCTTGACCTCGGTGTAAACAGCATAAACCCCGTCAGAAGGAATTTGTTTAAAATGTTCGGATACATTAATGTTCGCAGTGGGAAACCCGAGGCTGGTTCCGATCCGGTTCCCGGTGGTCACCGTCCCGCTAAGGGTATACTGTTTCCCAAGCAGCCTGTTCGCTGAAGCCAGGTCGCCGGCCCGGAGGCAGGCACGAATAAAGGTGGAACTGATCCGGGTCTCATTATGAAGGTGGGTATCCAGATGTTTTACACAAAACCCGGATTCCCCAGCAAATTTCTGCAGCAATTGGGCAGTCCCGGTGCCACCAGCGCCAAACCTCACATCATCTCCAACAACCACGCAGGCTACATTTAGTTTCTCAACCAGGAATTCCGATATAAACTGTTCGCCGGTCACGGCGGCAAATTCAGGTGTAAACGGGAGCACGATAAGGTGGTCGATCCCTGCTGAACGGATCCCCTCCGTCTTTTCCTCCAATGTGTTAAGCAGCCTGAAATCATCATCAGCTTTGCCCAGTACAAACCTGGGGTGCGGCCAAAAGGTGATTACGGCAGATTCCCTGCCAAGTTGCCCTGCCACCTTGACGACCTGGGATAGTAAAAGCTGATGGCCACAGTGAACTCCGTCGAAAATCCCCAACGTTATTACCGGTGATTTTGCACTAAAAGATTCAATACCTGTATGGGTGATCACGAAGGTCAAATTTCGTCAAAAGTAAAAAAAAACCATACATTTGGACTTTTAATCCAATCAAGACAAATGAAAAGATCAATCATTCAGATATTTGCAGTACTTCTGGCAATTTCATACAGTTGCGGCCGTGACAAAGGATTTACCATTTCAGGGCATCTTGAAGGTGCACAGGGGGACACCCTGACCGTAGAAGAAATGACAGCCAATGCAATGGAAATGAGGACTTCCATCAAAATTGATGAACAAGGCAATTTTACCTACAAGGACACAGCCGCCAATCCGAGATTTCTGTTTCTCCGCACCAGTGCCAAGGAGTATATGACACTGATGGTAGTGAATGGCGATAACGCCGTAATCAGCGCAGAACTGGGAAATATCAATAAAACTTATAAAATCTCAGGATCCCGGCAGTCTGAACTCGTTTTTGAGCTGAACTCAGAATTATTGCTGGCTACAAAAATCCTGGATTCTTTGGAAAAAGAATACCAACAACTGATAGGAAAGGGTAATGATCCTCAGGTGGATGCATGGATGAAAGGGGAGTTTGACAAACTGATGGAAAACCAGAGATCCTTTGTCAGGGCTTTTATTGAGCGGAACCCGGATGAACCCGCTTCCCTCCTGGCCCTCTCCCATCAGGTTGCCCGGCAGCCGGTACTTAATCCCCGGTTTGATTTTAAACTGTTCGAAAAGGTTGATGCCGGCCTGATGAAGCAATATCCGACCTCTACACTGGCCATTAATCTCCATAAGTATATCGTGGCCATGAAGCCCCAGCTCGAATCAAATGTTAACCTTGAAAAAGCATCGGAGTCAGGGAAGTTGGCGGCTGATTTTACACTGCCGGATCCGGATGGGAAAGAAATCAGTCTCTCATCACTAAGAGGGCAGTATGTTTTGCTGGATTTCTGGGCTGCATGGTGCTCACCATGCCGCCGGGAAAATCCGGTTCTGGTCGAAGCTTATAAGAAATATCATTCAAAGGGATTCGAAATCATGCAGGTTTCGCTGGACAAGACGCGTGAGGACTGGTTGAATGCCATCAAACAGGACAAGTTGACCTGGATCCATGTGAGCGACCTTAAATACTGGGGCTCAGCTGCAGCAAAGCTTTACGGTATTGAATCCATTCCAGCAAATCTTTTACTGGATAAGGAGGGTAAAATCATTGCCAGAAATCTCAGGGGGGCTGCACTGGAATCGGCCTTAAGCCAGCTGTTCCAATAATGTATGCCTGATAAGCGGAGTCTCGTATATTTCCTGTCGGATGCCCACCTGGGCACTCCGGATCATGACAGCAGCCTGGTCCGGGAAAAAAAGCTGGTTGCTTTTCTGGATGAAGTCAAGCATACTGCAAGCGACATCTATTTCCTTGGCGACCTCTTTGACTTCTGGTTCGAGTATAAACATGTTGTTCCACGAGGATTTTCGCGCATCCTTGGAAAGATGGCTGAGTTATCGGACAGCGGTATCCGGCTGCACTATTTTACAGGAAACCATGATATCTGGCTGTTTAATTATTTGCAGAAAGAGATCGGGCTGACCCTATACAGGAAACCAACCGGCCTAACAATCAACGGGAGACACTTTCTACTCGCACATGGCGATGGGATGGACGAATCAGACCGTACGTTCCGTTTTTTAAAACGGGTTTTTACCAACCGGATTCTCCAGTGGGCTTTTGCCAGGTTGCACCCCAATTTTGCTTTCTGGATTGCCAGGGGATGGTCGAAACACAGCCGGATGATTCATGGGGTTGACCCTTTCCTGGGAAAGGACGAACCGGTTGTGAAATTCGCGCTGAAGCACCTTTCAGATCAGGGTTATGACTTCATCATTCTGGGTCACCGCCATGTCCCGGTGGATTACCAGCTGACCGAAGACACAAGGCTGGTCATCCTGGGAGACTGGATGACGCATTTTACGTATGCGGTTTTCGATGGGGTGACTCTTAGCCTGAAAAAGGCATAGGGCAGAAGGCAGAAGGCAAAAATTAGTCTTAAGACATAAGTAAAAAGGTAGAAGGATGCACCAGGCTCCTTCTACCTTTTTCTTACTACTTTTTACTAATTTTTGCCTTCTGCCTTCTGCCCTATGCCCTATATTTTAATGATTCTCATCGAATAGAACGACCGGTACACAAACACCAGTGCCACAGCCAGGAATGCCAGGCCGATATAGGGCGCTAAGTTTGTGGATCCGGCATCTCTGGCGTGAAGTGACATTTCGATGGAGATTTCAGCAGCAAGGAGTCCGAACAGCGTTGAGAATTTGATGATCGGGTTCAGTGCTACAGAAGAGGTATCCTTGTAGGGATCACCAACGGTGTCTCCAACAACGGTTGCTTCATGCAAGGGAGTTCCTTTCTCCTTCAGATCAACCTCCACCACTTTTTTCGCATTATCCCAGGCGCCGCCAGCGTTTGCCATATATAAAGCCTGGAATAATCCGAAGACTGCGATAGATATCAGGTAGGCCACGAAAAAGTTAGGGTCAAAGAATGCAAAGGCGAGAGTAATAGTGAACAGGACGATGAAGATATTCCACATCCCTTTCTGTGCATAGACCGTACAGATCTTGACCACTGCAATGGAGTCATTGATATCGGCCTTCTCCTTATCGAGGTTGATGGATTTTTTGATGAACTCAACCGCCCGGTAGGCACCGGTGGTAACAGCCTGGATGGAAGCCCCTGTAAACCAATATATAACGGCACCTCCGGCGATAAAACCAAGGATCACCGGGGCATCGGTAAGATTGATGCTGAGGAGGCCCACTTTCTTAAGAATCAAGATGATGCTGAAGATCATCGTAGTAGCCCCGATTACTGCGGTACCGATCAGAACCGGTTTTGCGGTTGCCTTAAAAGTATTTCCGGCAGAGTCGTTGGCTTCAAGATAATGCTTGCCCTCCTCGAAATCAGGATCGAATCCGAAATCCTTTTTCACCTCTTCGCGAATACCGGGGATAGACTCAATCTTTGAGAGTTCAAAAACCGACTGTGCATTGTCAGTTACCGGTCCATAACTATCGACTGCGATAGTGACCGGACCCATGCCCAGGAATCCGAAGGCAACGAGCCCGAAAGCAAAAATGCTGGGATAGGTCATGATGGTATCGAGCTCCAGGGATGAGATCCGGAATGCCGTGAACATCAGACCAATTATTACGAGTCCCGACCAGAAGGCAGCGAAATTACCTGCCACGAGGCCGGAGAGAATGTTCAGGGAAGGCCCGCCTTCGCGTGAGGCATTGACAATTTCGAGAACATGCCGTGATTTCGAACTTGTGAAAGCCTTGGTCAGTTCCGGTATGATTGCAGCAGCTGCGGTTCCGCAGGAGATTATGGTAGCGAGTTTCCACCAGAGACCGGCACCAAGGGTGTCACCCAGCAGCAGCCAACTGGCCAGGTAGGTCATGATAATGGAAATAACTGAAGTGATCCATATCAGGGATGACAGTGGATTTTCGAAATTGAATTCTTTCGACCGTCCATATTTTTTTCGGTTGTACACCTGATTGATCCCATAGGAGAGCATGGAAGTAACCACCATGAGGAGGCGCATTGCAAAAATCCATACGATCAGGGAAGCCTGAAAGTCGATTTTAAGAACAGCAAGGACTATAAAGGAGATCAAAGCCACACCGGTAACGCCATAGGTTTCAAAGCCGTCAGCTGTAGGGCCCACGCTGTCGCCGGCGTTGTCACCGGTACAGTCTGCAATAACTCCGGGGTTTCTCGGGTCATCTTCGGGAAGCTTGAAAACTATCTTCATCAGGTCTGCTCCGATATCGGCGATCTTTGTAAAGATACCGCCGGCGATACGCAGGGCGCTGGCGCCGAGGGATTCGCCAATGGCAAATCCGAGGAAGCAGGCACCGGCTGATTCACCCGGGACAAAAAGAAGAATGGCGATCATCATGACCAGTTCCACGCAGATCAGCAGAAGTCCGATGCTCATCCCGGACTGCAGCGGGATCGAAACCACTTCGAAAGGTTTTCCGCGGAGGGAAGCGAAGGAGGTGCGGCTATTGGCCAGGGTGTTGATGCGGATTCCGAACCAGGCAACTCCGTAGGAGCCGAGAATACCCAGAACCGACCAAAGCAGGATCATCAGAACTTTAGGTATATCCATACCGCTGAGGCCCAGGAAGTAATACGCCATAATCACGGCGATCAGCCCGAAAAGAATTATCAGGAACTTACCCTGCTGAAGAAGGTAAGTTTTGCATGTCTGATAAATGGTTTCGGATACTTCCAGCATTGAGGAATGGGAGGGAAGGCTCCGGATTCTGCGGTACTGCATATATCCAAAATATAACCCGACAAGAACGATCACCAGCCCATAAAACAGCAGGTCCCAACCCGTGAGAGCACCGTTAAAGAAGGTGGCATTTTTCAGATCAGGAATCTGCAGGTCGGCCTCGCCGGCAAACAGAGCAGCAGGAACCATGGCTAGTAGTCCCAGCAATAGAAGGAATTGCTTTTTCATCCGTAAATAGTTTAGCTTAATAGTCCGAAATATACTGAAGGAGTTTGAATAACAAAAGGTCTATTTTTTAAATCTGGCAGGATCAACAGGGGTTTTGATGTCAATACTGTCGACTCGGGTATCAATAAGCTGTCCGGACACAGATTGTTTCATTGCAAAAGGAAATCTGATCCCTTCCACCTGGCGGTAATCACTCAGGTCGGTAACCGTTTCAGCCGACTGTCCCTGCATTTCAACAACAGTAGTAACCCTGATTTTGAGGCCTGAGGAAATCTCATAGTACTCCGTTTGTACCGTACCTGCCGGGGTTTTAACCTCAATACGATAGCAATTTTTCCCTTCAACCGGTTCTATACCATTAAGTTTCACCTCGTATCCCGGATTAAAATAGAGAAGCTCAGGAAAAATAATGGCACCCTCCCGTGTTTTGGGGATCTCGGCTTCAGGTGTTTCCTGAGAACCGCCCATTCCTTCAATCCAGCCGGCTGTCCCGTCAAAGGTCTGTTTGCTCAGAAGCATTTCACCCATTCGCATTTCCTGGCACATTTTATTGCCCTCTGCCTGCCACTGGCTGATGCCGATTTCCATGGTGCGGCCCATCGCCTCAATCTTACCGGTTGCTTTCATGGTAAAGTTCTGAACACCCTTTAAACTAACCCTTCCCCCTATAGCGTCCAGGTATTTGGTGACGACGGTTTGGGCGTTCATTCCTTCAGGGAGTGCCAGCGCGGTGGTTTCGAGCGGATTTCCGTAGCGATCGAAGTAGGTCACGGTTCCGTTACCGGCAAAACGGGCCAGCTTATCGGCAGCCGCTGCCTTGTTTCCCACCACCAGGATAATGCAATTATCAGGTTTGAGGTATTTTTTTGCCATGGCCTGAATATCCTCAACGGTTATCTTCTCCAGGCGCTCGAGATAGGTAGCATAATAGTCTTTCGGAAGATTATAGCGGATAGTGCTGAGGGCGAAAGATGCCAGAGTTGACGGACTCTCTATTGCACGGGCAAATTCACCCGCCATCTCGTCCTTGTTCATTCTCAGGTCTTCGGCCGTTACCGGTTCATTCTGGAGCCTTTTCATTTCATAGATAAATTCATTGACCGCGCTGTCAGTCACAGCGGTACCCACCTGAGCCCCTGCCGTGAAACTTCCGACGTACTTATCGGATCTGAGGCTGGAACTCGCACCGTAGGTATAAGCTTTATCCTCGCGCAGGTTCATCATGAGGCGCCCTGAAAACACTCCGCCTCCCAGAATGCTGTTCATCAGGGACGCAGGCAGGATATCGGGTTCCCCGGGTTTCAGTTTAACGGTATTCGTGATGGTCACCACGGATTGAACTGCGCCCGGCTTATCAACGAATGCAACCAGGTTGCCCGGTAGCGTCGCCGGATCCGCGTAATTACTGAATTCAACCTTACCGGGTTTCCAGGAAGAAAAGTACTTTTCGGCCAGTACCTTACCCTCAGCCAGGGTGAGGTCCCCAACCATGATGAAATATCCGACATCGGGTTTGAACCATGAACTGTAATATTGTCTGACACCCTCCAGAGTTATTGCATTAACGGTCTCTTCCGTGACGGGTTCCCCATAAGGATGGTTTTTTCCAAACCGCAGCACCTCGGCCACCACTCCGGCAATGGAGTTCGGATCGGAGGCACTCATGGCCAGTCCTGACAAGGTTTGTTTCTTTAACTTGTCAAACTCCTCGGCGGGAAAGGTTGGATGGTAGAGGATGTCGGCCATCAGTTCAAGAATTTTATCCTGATGTTTTTTCAATCCGGATCCAAATATTCCGGATTGGCTGGTGTTGAGGGAAGCCCCGATAAAATCGATCTCCTTGTCGATCATACTTTTAGATCGGGTTGTGGTGCCCGTTCGCAAAAGCTGTCCGGCCATGGATGCTGTTCCGGCTACTTTCCCTTCAAGGACTGGTTCGAGCGCAATCTGGATGCTGAAGGAAATCGTCGGGAGTTCATGATTTTCAACCAGAATTGCAGTAAGTCCGTTGCTGAGCTTGAAAGTCTGAGACTCGCCCAACTGGATTTTTTTTGCCTTGGCGGGCTTCGGGGCCTTTGACCGGTCTGTTTGGGCAGTCGCAGCTGTAATAGACAGGACGGCTATCAATATATATACTATGTTTTTCATGATGGTTGCGAATTGGGGTTAGTTGGTTTTGGGCAGGTAGTAAAGGACTACGCGGTTGTCCTTACGGAAATACTTCCGGGCGGCTTCCCGGATATCTTCCCGGGTAACGCTCAGGTATTTATCAATCTCGGTATTTACCGAGGAGGTTGATTTATGGTAGGTATAAGCGGTTGCAAGAAGTTCGGCGCGTCCTTCGATGCCTGCAAGGCGGCCAATCATTCCGGCCTCGATCGAATTTTTCAGCTTCTGGAATTCGTCTTCGGGAATCAACTCCTGCTGAAGCAGGGCAATCTCATGATCGGCAGCTGCCTCGAGGGTTGAGAGGTCGGTACCCATATTTGGCAGTAACAGGGCCAGCGTTATGCCGGGGTGTTCCAGAGGCAGTGGTACAGACATGGCCTGGAGGGCGAGTTGCTTTTCATCGACAAGGCTTTTATTAAACCGCGAGCTTTGGCCATCGGAGAGGATGGTATTCAGCAGGCTCACCGCATAGTATTCCGGTGTGCCCATTGCAGGAACGTGGTAAGCCTGAATGATCGCCGGAAGCTGGATATTGTCCCAAACCGTATCGCGGATTTCCGCAGTCTTGACGGGTTCGTTGGCGACCGGGCGGGTGATGGTTGTCCTTCCCGATGGAATATCTCCGAAATATTTCTTAATCAATTTCTTAGCGTCTTTGGGATCCAAATCACCAGCCAGTGTAACCACGGCATTATCAGGAACATAGAACTTTCTGTAAAAGTTTTTTACATCCTCATCTGAAGAAGCCCTGAGGTGATCAGGTGAGCCGAGGACGGTTGTTTTATATGGATGGACGGTGAAGGCCCTTTTGAAGGTTTCGCGAAGGATAGTTCCGTAGGGCTGATTCTCTTCCCGTTCCTTGATTTCCTCGATGACCACACCTTTTTGGGTCGCTATGCCGAGGGAATCCATTTTGAGATGCAGCATTCGCTCCGATTCGAGCCAGAGTCCGAGGGCCAGCTGGTGGCTGGGGAGCACTTCATAATAGTAGGTCCGGTCCCAGCTTGTATTTGCATTGAGGGTTCCGCCGGCTTTTTCAACAAATCGGGTATACTCTCCCCGCGGGATATTCTCACTTCCTTCGAACATCAGGTGCTCAAACAAATGTGCAAAGCCGGTCCGTGAAGGGTCTTCATTCTTGGCGCCGACATGGTACATTACAGAAACAGTCACAATAGGGGTGGAATGATCCTCGTGCAGGATGACGTGCAGCCCATTGGGCAGATCGTACTCCTGAAAATCCACCTTGACGGTTTGTGTCAACGCCGGAGAAATGCCGGCAAGTAGAAAAAACAGGACCGGATAACAAAGTTTAACAGTTCTCATACAATTGAATTTGATTGAATATCGTTATAGAAATAAACTTTTTGGCACGAAATATGTTATAGCTACATCAATTTGCAAACAATGAAGGCTGAAACCCGCAGAAATATTAACAAATCATTAACTAAAAAGGGATCAGTTTTGACATTATTTAACAATGAACGGTGTAACGAAATGTTGTTTTAGCCGTCTTATGTGTAGAAAACAAAAGTAAATGAATTTAGGAGTCAGAAAAATGAAAAAAATAAATCTTATAAAATTAGTTCCAATGGTTTTGATGGGTTTTGCCCTTACGGTTCAGGCCCAGGGTGATATCGCAACCAAACGGGTAAGTTGGATGCCAACAGCACCGGCAGCAAATACCATTGATTACCCTGTTATCAGGGTAGCCAGCAAGGTGGTCGTTGAGCCGGTTGTTTCGGAGACTGCCATTGAGGTGGTGGGATCGCTGGAGTGCTGGATGTTCCAGCCTGAATATCTTGACTTTGTTTATCCTTCCGATATAGAGGGCTGGATGTTGAATGACCAGCATCTTTCGACCGAAAACAGTCAGGTTGAAAACTGGATGAAAGATCCGGGTTATCTCACACACTAGACAAAGATTTTTTACTGCAAGGAGTAAGTGTTTGTTTTTCGAACGATGATCGGGCGGCCTTTGGGCCGCCCTTTCTGTTTATGCACCCCAGATATCGCGATCGAGGGTGCGGTAGTTGACGGCTTCTGCGATATGGTGAGGGCGTATTTCCTGGCTTTCTTCGAGATCAGCGATGGTTCTTGAGACTTTCAGAATGCGGTCATACGCTCTGGCGGAGAGGCCTAGCCTTTCCATCGCCTGCTTAAGAATAAGTCGGCCGGGTTCATCGATCCTGACAAACCGTCTCATCAGCCTTGCGGTCATTTGTGCATTGGAGTAAATCCCCTGAATTTCCCTGAATCTTTCCGTTTGCATCTGGCGGGCGATAAGAATCCTGTTCCGGATATCGCTGCTTGGTTCTGCCGGCGGCAGGTCGGCGAGCTTTTCGAAGCTGACCGGCACCACTTCGATATGGATATCGATCCGGTCGAGCAGGGGCCCGGAAATCCGGCTCAGGTATTTGTGTACGGCGCCCGCCTGGCAGGAGCATTTTTTATCGGGATGGTTGAAAAACCCGCACAGGCATGGGTTCATGGAGGCCACCAGCATAAAGTTTGCAGGATACTGGACGGCAAATTTCGCCCGTGAAATGTTGATAACCCGGTCTTCCAGCGGCTGTCGCATGACTTCCAGCACCGATCTCTTAAACTCCGGCAGCTCGTCGAGGAAAAGGACCCCGTGATGCGCAAGGGAGATTTCGCCGGGTTTGGGAGTTGATCCCCCGCCAACAAGCGCGATATCCGAAATGGTGTGATGCGGCGACCTGAAAGGCCGTCGGGTGATCAGAGTGGCATTGGTGCCGAGTTTTCCGGCAACGGAGTGAATCCGGGTTGTTTCCAGGGCCTCCTGAAGGGTCAGCGGGGGCATGATCCCGGGGAGGCGCTGGGCCAGCATGGTTTTCCCGGCACCCGGCGAACCGACCATCAGGACGTTATGCATCCCTGCGACGGACACTTCGAGGGCTCTTTTTACGTTTTCCTGTCCCCGCACATCGGAAAAATCGGGTTCAAATCGGCTCGACTGGTTCCTGAACTCGGCTTCCAGATCAACGAGGACCGGCTGGGGGCGCTCTTCTCCGGTAAAGAAAGCTATTACCTCTTTCAGGCTTTCCATGCCATAGACCTCAAGACCTTCTACTACGGCGGCCTCGCGGGCGTTAACCCTGGGAACCATAACACCACGGAAACCCTCTTTTTTTGCTTTCATGGCCATTGGGAGCACGCCGGTGACCGGCTGCAATCCGCCATCCAGAGACAATTCGCCCATCAGCATAAAATTTCCCAGATCAGAAGGATCCAATTGCTCGTTGGCCCCAAGTATCCCGATAGCCAGGGGAAGATCATAAGCCGAACCCTCCTTACGAATATCTGCCGGGGCCAGGTTGATCACGATTCGCCGTCCCGGCCACCTGTAACCCAATGACATGAGGGCTGCAACGATCCTCTGCTGACTCTCCTTAACGGCATTATCAGGCAGGCCGCTAATGAAATATCCGATTCCTTCGGTCACCTGCACCTCAACACAAATCGTTGTCGACAGGATCCCGAACACTGCACCAGTATAAGTTTTTACCAGCATATCTGTTTGTTTATAGATATATAGATGCAGAAAACCAGGCAGGATGGAGAATCATTTTCGTATTTTTGTAACATATTTACATCCAAACAGACCCCATATGGCCTTCTTGAAATTTGAAAAGCCCAAACCGTTCACCTTTATACCCCGGTTTTACGATGAGCGCAAGGAAGAGCTCAAAAACCGGATCGACAGTATTAAACAGGAAACGGAGGCCGGAAAGGGGGGCACCTATGTTCCGAACATACGCGGCCGGATGCGAAGCCGTCATGAATCCCTGTACGGAACCGCTGCCAAACCCGGTAAAAAGGCCATCAGCCGGCGCTTCTTCACGATTGTCTACGTTGGTTTTGTGCTGGCCATCATTTATTACATTATCCGGATTCTTTCTGTTGCCGGATAAATCTACATTCTTTTAATGGCAGATATCATCAAGGTCTTACCCGATTCGGTTGCCAACCAGATTGCAGCCGGAGAAGTGGTTCAGCGTCCTGCGTCGCTGGTAAAGGAGCTTATGGAAAATGCCGTTGATGCAGGGGCCGACAGGATCCAGGTAATCATCAGGGATGCAGGAAGAACGCTGGTTCAGATTGCAGATAACGGATGCGGTATGTCGGAATCCGATGCCCGGCTCTGTTTCGAACGGCATGCGACCTCAAAAATAAATCGGGCCGAAGATCTGTTTGCGATACGGACAATGGGATTCAGGGGAGAGGCATTGGCTTCCATTGCGGCAGTGGCCCAGGTTGAACTTAAAACAAAAACGCACGATGCCGAAGCCGGAACGCGGATCGTAATCAACGGAACGAGGTTTGAACTTCAGGAGCCGGTTGCCTGCTCCAATGGCACCAGCATTGCAGTAAGGAATCTTTTCTTTAATATCCCTGCACGTCGGAAATTTCTAAAAGCCCAGTCGACCGAGCTGAAATACATCATAACCGAATTCCAGCGGATAGCCCTTGCCAGCCCAGAGATTGCCTTCACCCTGCATCATAATGATTCAGAAGTATATAACCTGCCGCCAGTAAAGATCCACGAACGGATCCAGCATCTTTTTGGCAAAGCCATGGCCCAGATCCTGGTAACCCTGAAAACCGAAACCACCATTGTCAATGTATCAGGTTATGTTGGAAAGCCGGAGCTTGCCCGGAAAAAATCCGGTGAGCAGTTTTTCTTTGTCAACAACCGGTTCATGAGGCATCCATACCTACACAGGGCGGTAACTTCCTGTTATGAGGCCCTCATTTCCCCCGATTCTTTTCCGGCCTATTTTATTTATCTGGAAATAGACCCCGCCCAGATCGACGTAAATATCCATCCGACCAAAACCGAGATCAAATTTGAAGACGAACGCGCTATTTATCAGATACTTCAGGCCAGTGTAAGGGAAGCACTCGGCAAATTCAACCTGACCCCGTCACTGGATTTTGACCGGAGGGGAGCCATTGAGATGCCGATCTTCCGGCCAGGCCAGACGGCAACCATGCCGGAAGTCAGGATCGATCCGGATTATAACCCATTTCTTTCCTCCGCCGGAACTCCGCCCCGCCCGGCTGCCGGGAATGAGTGGCCAAAACAACAGCCGGTGACTGGATGGGAAGACCTCTATTCCGGGCTGGAGAAGAAAACCGAATCCGAAGCTCCTTCTCTGCAACCCGAATCCCGGTCGGCCATGCAGATCAAGGGGAAATACATCCTGATACCGGTAAAATCGGGAATCATGGTGATCAACCAGGTGCGGGCTTACGAAAGGATTCTTTATGAGGAGTTTCTCGAAAACGCACAGGAGCAGACAGGAACTGGGCAGCATGTCCTTTTCCCTGTTACCTTTGAACTCACGCCGGCGGATCTGAGCGTGCTCAGTGCCATTTCTGACGATCTGGCAGCCATCGGATTCGACCTTCAACCTTTTGGCGGAAACAGTGTAATACTACGGGCAATACCGGCGTCTGCAGACATTAGCGACCCGAAAGGGCTGATAGAAAAGCTTCTGGAGGATGTTAAAAATGACACCTCTGATGTTAACAGCCTGATAGGAGATGCCATTGCCCGAAAAGTTGCACGGTTATCTGCCCGGTCTTTTGTCCGGTTTTTGCATGATGAAGAAATCCAGGCGCTGATCGACAGGCTTTTTGCCTGCCGGGATCCGCAGTTTACTCCGGGGGGCAAGGCTGTGCTGACTATCCTGCAGCTGGAGGAGCTGGAGAAGAGGTTGGGGTGAGGAAGGCGAAAGGCGAAAGGCGAAAGGCGAAAGATTAAGAAGAAAGAAGAAAGATTAAAGAATAAAGAAATATTAAGAAATAGACCGATATGTTTGAAAGGTTTGGAGGAAGGGGTGGTTCTACACCGCCAGTCGTATTAAATTTATTAATAATCAATGTCTTACTGTATTTTGCAACAGAGATTCTGAGGCGCAGCGGCATTGATCTTACCCGGGCTTTGGCGCTGTATTACCCTGGGTCAGAATATTTCCAGCCTTATCAGCTGGTTACCCACATGTTCATGCATGGCAGTCTTATGCATCTGTTTTTTAACATGTTTGCACTGTGGATGTTCGGGCGGGTTCTGGAGTCGGTGTGGGGTCCCAAGCGGTTTTTTATTTACTATTTCATAACCGGCCTGGGAGCAGCCAGTCTCCATCTGTTTGTCAATTATCTTACGGTCAGTGGTATGGTAAGGGAGGCGCAAGCCACTATAGCCTCAATTGATCCGGATACTTTCTCAGCATTCATCAAATCCAGGGTTCCGGAATATTTCGACCAGGTTTCCGGATTTATCTCCGGATGGGTCAGTGATCCGAATAATCCAGGATTTGCAACAGAAGCCAGCGGGTTTATCAACGAGGTGATCAAGACGAAAATGGATATCCCGACCGTTGGTGCTTCCGGTGCTGTTTTCGGCGTTTTGCTTGCATTTGGAATGCTTTTCCCCAACACACAGCTGATGCTTCTGTTCCCTCCTATTCCTATCAAGGCGAAATGGTTTGTTCTGGGTTATGGTGCTATCGAGATATGGATGGCCGTCATAAATCAGCCGGGTGATAATGTAGCGCACTTTGCTCACCTTGGTGGGATGATCTTCGGATTTATCCTGATTAAGTACTGGAACCGGTCCAAACGGCAACATTTTTATTAATCATGAATCCCATCGACGAACTAAAAAAAATCTTCAGGCAGGGCGGCGCGCTGACCCAGCTTATCATGATCAACATCGGGGTATTCCTGATCCTAAAACTGTTGGGTGTTTTCTTCTTTTTGTTCCAACGGGAAAATCTGGAACAAATGGTTCTTGGCTACCTGGCTCTCCCGGCCGACCCGGAGCTCCTGCTCAAAAAACCATGGACCCTGTTCACCTACATGTTTCTTCATTACGACTTCTTCCATATCCTGTTTAATTTGCTCTGGCTCTATTGGTTCGGAAAGATTTTCACTGAGTACCTGAATCAGAAGAAGCTCTATTCAGTTTACCTGCTGGGCGGATTGTCGGGCGGTGCCGTGTATATTCTGGCATACAACCTTTTCCCGGCTTTTTCAGGTGCGGTTGAACAGTCGGTGGCACTTGGGGCTTCGGCTGCAGTACTCGCCGTGGTTATGGCTACCGCCTTTTATGTCCCGAACTACACGATCCGGCTGATGTTTTTAGGCCCGGTGAAATTAAAACATATTGCACTGGTCACCGTTTTAATTGACATCCTGAGTATCCGGTCGAATAACGCGGGAGGCCACCTCGCTCACCTGGGCGGTGCCTTTTTCGGATTTATCTATGCTTTGCAGATGCAGAAGGGCAATGACATGACAAGAGGGTTCAACCGTTTAATGGACAGTCTCTTCAGTCTGTTCCGCCGTCGGCAGCCCAGGATGAAGGTTAAGTACAGGAAACCCGAGGGCAAACCGGAGACCGATATGGAGTATAATGCAAGGAAGGCGGCAGAGCAGCGGGATATAGACCGGATACTTGAGAAGATTTCCAGAAACGGTTACGACGGACTCTCCAGGGAAGAAAAGGATCTGCTGTTCAGGAACAGTAAAAAATAGCACATGGGCAGAATTCTGAAACGAATCCTCCTATTGGTTTATCTCATTACCCTGATACCCATGCTCGGCGGGCTCCTGAGCCAGTGGATCAATCCTGCCCTTGCCTGGCCCCTTGCCTTTTTCGGGCTTCTCTTTCCATTGATTATCCTGATTCAGATTGCCTTCCTTGTCGCCTTCATCCTGTTGCGCAGTAAAGCTGTCGTTTTGCCGGTTCTTTTTATCCTTGCCAACTGGACCCCGATTGCGCATACCTTCCAGATTTCGTGGCCGGGTCAGAAATCCAGCCCGGGTGCAAATCAAATCAAGGTGATGAGCTATAATGTGCGTCTTTTTGACTTTTTCCAATGGTCGGGTCAGAAGAAAGCAGCAGATGGGATTTTTGATTACATTAATTCTTCCAACCCGGATATTCTTTGTTTACAGGAATTTATGATTCAGGATCCGGGCAAATTACCACTCGATCGGGTAAAGAGCGGACTGAGCCGGCTACCCTATTCCTACATTGAGTACAATTACACAATGCATGCACGAAAGCATGGATTGGCGATATTCAGCCGGTACCCGATCCTCAATACAGGTCATGAACATTTCCCTGAAACCCGGAACATGGCCATTTTTGCCGATCTGAAAATCGGATCCGATACGATCCGCGTTTACAACAACCATCTTGAATCCATACACTTTGACCGGGATGAGATCGAGCTTATTGATGACAAAACCGATGAGATGCGAATTACCCGCGACAAGATCGGCGATATTGCCAGACGGTTGAAGGGAGCCTATATCCGTAGGGCCAGCCAGGCAATTGTCATTAATAAAAATATTAAACAGTCGCCTTACCGGGTTCTGGTATGCGGGGATTTTAACGACACCCCGGTTAGTTTCACAACCCGGAAAATCCGTGGTGGCCTGTTTGACAGTTTCCGGTCGGGCGGGAACGGAATGGGCATAACCTTTCCGAACATGAAGGCCCCGTTGAGGATCGACTATATCCTTCACAGTAAAGAGCTTGAATCATCAGGGTACGAGATAGGCCATGTAAAGTTCTCGGATCACAGGCCGGTGAGCACGTATGTGAGTTACCATTGAAGATTTACGATTTACGATTTACGATTTACGATTTGGGGGTTCGATCGTAAATTGTCAATCGTCAATCGTAAATAAACGGCGTGTTTCCGCCGCTCAGGATAATTCCAATTTTCTTTCCTCTCCAGTGTTTTTCGGGTCCCGACATGAGAGCCCCGAGAGGTACGGCAGAGCTGGGCTCAATCAGGATTTTCATTCTTTCGATAATCATTCGCTGTGCCTCCCGGATCATGTGCTCAGGGCAGAGGAGAATAGCGTCGACATTCTCGCGGATAGCCTGAAAGGTTAATGAGCCGAGCGATGTAAGCAAACCATCGGCTATGGTCTGAGGGTTATCAGAGGGGACGATCTGTCCCGAATAGAATGATTTGAAAGCATCATCAGCGTTCTGCGGTTCACCGGCCCAGACTTTTATATCAGGCTTTATTCCCCTGGCCGCGATGGCTGTGCCGCTAAGTAACCCGCCGCCACCGACCGGTGCCATGATAATGTCGAGATCCGGCATATCTTCCAGCAATTCCAACGCTGCAGTCCCCTGCCCTGCAATAATTTCGAAACGGTTATACGGATGTATAAAGGTGCAACCCGTTTCCTGCTGGACCCTGGCCATGGTGGATTCGCGTGCCTCAAGGGTTGGTTCGCAAAAGGTGATCTGAGCGCCATAGCCTGCGACTGCTACTTTCTTAATTTCCGGTGCATTTTTAGGCATCACAATATAGGCAGAAACACCGGCCGTCCGGGCTGCCAAAGCCAGTGCGGCCGCGTGGTTGCCAGAGGAGTGGGTACCCACCCCGTGCGATAGCTCCTCCTTTGGCAATGAGAGGACCGCATTGGTGGCACCCCTGAATTTAAAGGCGCCAACCTTCTGAAAGTTTTCACACTTGAAAAAAAACTCGGCACCCAGAATCCGGTTAATGCTGGAACTGGTGAGGACCGGGGTACGATGGATGAAGGGGAGGATACGTTCGGCTGCCAGTTGAATGTCGTTGAGGAGAGGTAGTGTCATTATGGGAGGGTTTTAGGGCACAGGGGCACAAGGGCACGGGGGCGCGGGGGTTTGGGGATTATGGACATTGGCTGGCTATTGCTGCCTTGTGCCCCTGTGCCCTTGTGCCCTTGTGCCCTTGTGCCCTTGTGCCCTTATGCCCTATTTTTTTACGTATTTAGTCATCCATGTATTCATTTCCCAAAGCATGTGCAACAGGCTTTCGCTGGCGGCGTAACCGTGGCTTTCGAGTGGCAGCAGGACCAGGCGGGCGGTTGCTCCGTGGCCTTTGAGTGCAGCATAGAACCTTTCACTCTGGACCGGGAAGGTCCCCTGATTATTATCCGCTATCCCATGAATGAGCAGAATGGGTGTTTTTACTTTATCGGCATAATTGAAGGGGGACATCTCGTTGTAAAGATCGGTTGCTTCCCAGTATGTTCGGGGTTCCGACTGGAATCCGAAAGGCGTTAGGGAGCGGTTATAGGCTCCGCTGCGTGCAATACCGGCGGCAAACAGGTCACAGTGGGCTAAAAGGTTGGCGGTCATGAAAGCCCCGTAGGAATGGCCGCCAACAGCCACCCGCTTGGGATCGGTTACGCCCATTTCAACGGCTTTATCGATAGCTGCTTTGGCGTTGGCGACCAGCTGCTCAATGAAATTATCGTTCGGCTCTGCTTCTCCTTCGCCGACGATCGGGAAGGCGGCATTATCAAGGACAGCATAGCCCTGGGTAACAAAAGGCACGGCGGATGATGGACTGAGCCGGGTAAAGGTGTAGGGAGATCCTGAAACCTGGCCAGCGGCATCCTTTGATTTAAACTCAACCGGGTAGGCCCACATCAGGGTTGGAAGCGGAGCATCGCCCTTTTTCCAACCGGCCGGTGTGTAGAGGGTGGCTGTCAGCTGCACCCCATCGGGCCTGAAATAGGTGATTTTTTGTTTATTCACCCCAGCCATGAACGGATAAGGATCCGTAAAATCCGTGATTTTTCTAAGGGAGAGCTTTTTGCTTTTCAGGTCGCGTATGTAATAATTGGAGGGCTCCGTTACGGATTGACGGGTGAGCATTACGATCAGCTTATCGGGATCCAGTATGCGGCTGATATTTTCATACCAGGGCGCTTCTGACTGCCACAGTCGGGTAATCTTTCCTGTGGCAATATCGAATCTATCCAGGAATGGACGATCTCCGTCGGGGGAAGCCCCATTCCCGGTAAGAAACATGGATTTCCCTTTATCTGCGATCAGGATTCCGGTTTGACCCGGAATGTTTGATCGTACAAAATTTCCCGGATCCCCATATTTATTCTCCGAGGAACGGTCCCAGATAACTCTTGGTTTTTGGGTGAGATCGCCGGGATTAAAGAATGAGGTGATCTGCTGCCGGGTTTTGGAGGATCCCTCGCGGATAACCGCGAGATCGGCACGCGCCCAGGTTACCCCGCTTAACCTCATTTTCGTCCGGATCTGAGGAACCGGTTTGCCCGTGAATGGTGCATCCAGGCGGAACAGCTGATCCCTGTATTCAACCGTTTTCTTGGGATCTCCTCCATCGAGTGGCTCGATCCAGTAGACGGACGCGGGAACGTCATCCCGCCATTGAATGGATCTCGGCCATGGGGAGGTCGCATCATAGCCGGTTGGGATATCTTCCCTCAGAGGCAGTTTGAATATGCCTTTTCTTTCTCCGGTGGAGAGAGTAACGACGTCTGTAACTGCCGGGAACGAAGAGTATCCAACCTGGTAGGAATAGGGTTTTGTAATCCGGGTGGTCATCAGGTATTGTCCATCCGGAGAGAGATCGAGGCCGGTGTACATGTCGGCAGGAAGGATCTCCTTAACCGATCCGTCAAGGGCAATGGCAACCACACGGGACCTGCCCAGATAATCAAACAGGAGCTCGTCATTAATCCCGGTGAGCATATCCTGATTGGTTCGGACGGCGGCCTTGTTTCCGCTGGTTTCCTGGATAACCGGGCCCGGGGGCACATTTGAAAAAAGAGGCCGGGGTCCTCGGTTTTCGGGGATCAGCTTGCAAATCAGGCTCTCAGAGTTTGGAAGCCAGCTCATGACCGAGCCCAGCAATCCGTTCACCGGACTTTTAATCAGTTGCCGGGCTGTGAGGGTGGCCAAATCCGCATACCAAAGGTAGAGTCCGCGATCACCGAGCTGCAGGAAGGCAAAACCACGGCTGTCGGGGGCCCATGATACCTGCGTGATTTTGAGCGGTGCCGGCAGACCGGTGATTCTCTTCCTGACCAGATCTTTAAGAGCCATCAGCTCCAGATCCACGGAATAGGATGGCCGGCTTCCCGCGTTGATGGCGGGATCGATCCTCAGACCCGCCAACCGGAGCATTTCTGCCGAGATATCCCCGATGGTGGGGTTCTCGGAACGGGTAAGAAAAAGAATATACTGACCCGATGGATCCAGTTGGACCGAAGGGGTTGCCGGTGCATCGACCAGGGCAGCCAGCTCTTTAGGCGGCATCTGGTATTTCAGATCATTCTGGGCCGGCAGCAAAAAGGGGATCAGCAGGATCACCATGGGGGATAAAAACCTGATTTTCATAGCATCTGTTTTGAATGATTATCAAATATAATAAATCACCTGAACGGTTTATCTTTGAATCACTAAGCAAATCAGAATGGATCAATTAAAAGATATTATTGAACAGGTTTGGGTAAATCGCGAACTGCTGGCCGAAACAAAGTACCGGAAGGCCATTGAGCAGGTGATCGAAGAGCTGGATAAAGGCCTGTTGCGTGTTGCGGAGCCGGCAGAGGACTCCTGGAAGGTGAATGAATGGATCAAGAAAGCGGTGATCCTGTTTTTCCCGATTCGCGCGATGGAGGTAACGGAGGCGGGGCCGCTTGAGTTTCACGACAAAATCCCGCTAAAGCATAATTATGCAGCTCAGGGTGTCAGGGTGGTGCCTCAGGCGGTTGCGCGATATGGCGCTTATCTGGCCAAGGGGGTAATTCTTATGCCCTCTTATGTGAACATCGGGGCTTATGTGGATGAAGGGACCATGGTGGATACGTGGGCTACGGTTGGGTCCTGTGCCCAGATCGGTAAACAGGTTCACCTGAGCGGCGGTGTTGGAATCGGCGGCGTTCTGGAGCCTGTTCAGGCAGCACCGGTTATCATTGAGGATCATGCGTTTATCGGTTCGCGCTGTATAGTGGTTGAAGGCGCCCGGATCGGACGTGAAGCCGTGCTTGGGGCCAATGTGGTGATAACGGGCTCAACCAAGATTCTCGATGTGACAGGCAGGGAGCCCGTTGAGTACAAGGGCTATGTTCCACCGCGATCGGTGGTGATCCCCGGAACTTATCCAAAAAAATTCCCGGCGGGAGAGTACCAGGTGCCCTGTGCGCTCATTATCGGACAGCGCAAGGCTTCGACGGATCTGAAGACGGGGTTGAATGAGGCGTTGAGGGAGTATAATGTTTCTGTTTGATGCTAATGTGCCAATGTGCCAATGTGCCAATGTGCCAATGTGATAATGTGATAATGGGGCCTTGTGGGATGGTAAAACTTTCTGTTGTCATAATCAGCTTTAATGAGGAGAAGGATATCGGGAGGTGTCTGGAGTCTGTTCAATCTGTGGCGGACGAGGTGTATGTGCTGGATTCGTTCAGTACTGACCGGACGGAGGAGATATGCCGGGGGTTTGGAGTACGGTTTGAGCAGCATGTTTTCGACGGGTATGTTTCGCAAAAAAACCGGGCAACCGCCGGGGCGACTTATGATTTCATATTATCCCTCGACGCGGATGAGGCATTGTCGGAAGGGCTCAAGGCACAAGTAGCAAGGATCAAGTCGGAGTGGACCCATGACGGATACATTTTTAACCGGAGAAACAATTGGTGCGGACGGTGGATGAAGCATACGACACTATATCCCGACCGGAAGCTACGGCTGTTCGACCGGAGGAAGGCACATTGGAGCGGGCTTGATCCGCATGATTTTGTGCAGCCCGATCCGGATGCCAGGATTATCAGGGTAAAGGGCGACCTGCTTCATTGGGCTATCGGATCAATTGAGGAACAATTGCGTAAAACCGATCATTTTGCGAGGATTTCCGCAAAATCCTACTTTGAAAAAGGAATTATGCCCACCCGGTTATCTGCGGTAACCCACAGCGTATGGCGCTGGTTCAGAGAGTATTGCATCAGACTAGGATTTCTTGAAGGTAAAGCCGGATGGCAAATTGCCCGATTTTCAGCACTTTACGCTTGGAGAAAATATTCTTACCTTAGCAAGTTGTATGAAAACCGTCAGTAAATCAAGGTGGAACGTCCATGATCTTAATCAGGCTGTTAAGGTTCTGAAGGAGGGCGGCATTATTTTGTATCCCACGGATACAATTTGGGGTATCGGATGCGATGCCACTCAGGCGGACGCTGTTGAAAAGATATACCGGATCAAAGATCGGCCTGTTGGGAAAAGCATGCTGGTGCTTGTTTCCGACATCCATATGGCTGAAGAATATACCGAGGATACGCCGGATCTGATTTTGCAGGTGATGAAAGAAGCCCTTGATCCCCTGACGCTTATATTCCCAAAAGCATGCAAACTTGCATCGAACCTTCCGGCTGCCGATGGCTCCATCGGAATGCGTTTGCCGAGGGATCCTTTTTGTGTGGACCTGATAAAAAAACTCAATAGGCCAATCGTTTCATCCTCTGCCAACCGCAGTGCCGAACCTCCACCCCAGATCTTCATCGACATCCCGCAGTATTTCCTTAATCTCGTCGATTATGTGGTTCAATGGCGGCAGGATGACCTGCGCCCGGGCAAACCTTCAACGGTGGTTAAGCTGAATGCAGAGGGGGAGATGGAGATGATCAGGCCCTGAGAGGATTTACGATTTACGATTTACGATTTACGATTTACGATTGAAGATGGCTTCATGCAACCAAAATCGTAAATCGTAAATCGTAAATCGTCAATCATAAATGGCCCTCAGGTCTTCCGGCACCCTTACCACCATCATTCTCTTATCCGGGTCGGTTTTTAGGATGTATTCAGGGTTGAAGGGAACGAGGATGATTTTTCCCCCGATTTCTATTTC
>CAZEKJ010000011.1:0-88629 GCA_964512915.1 uncultured Porphyromonadaceae bacterium | reverse complement strand
CTGTCCGCTTATGCTTTCCTCGATTGAGAATCCGATCCAGGAGGCCGGTGATTCCGACTCACCCATGAACCAGTCGGACCATTCCCCCGGAAGATTGCAGGCATGATCAGCAAGTTCACGGGCGGCAGACTGGTCTGCAACCTCATCGAGCCCCATGATAATGTGGTTGCTGTCCTTTAGGAATACCGACTCCTCACTGACCTGAAAGGGAACCAGTATTCCGTTAATGCGGATATAAATCCACTCCGGAAAGTCGATAAGATCTTTTGCCGGCTGGCTTAGCCGGAGAACGATTCTTCCGCTGACCCCATGGGCCTTTATGAGTTTTCCAGCCTCAAAGGAGGTAGACTCGATCTGTTCGGTTATATTCTGCATAGATAATTTAACTCAGGTACTTAAAACCTCCAGGTGATTCCGGCTGTAAGGCTGTGATAGTTGTACTCCATGTTTTCTGTTGCTTTAAACTCCCCATAATCATATAAATCCCAGGCAGCCATCCTGGTGGTGTATTCATAAGTTATTGAAAGGCCAAGATTTTTCGATAGTTCATTAATGATCAGCCCCAATCTCAGTTGCGATCTGGCAGGATCATAGAGGTTGAAAACCGAATAGCCATTTCTTTCATAATAATTCTGCATATGGCCATACCTGAAACCAACCTCTGCCCACAGGCTCTTAAACAGTTTTTGTTCGATTTCCATTCCTGCAATCCATCTTCCGTCCGGATCCAGGGAATCGGCTAACCAGGTGACATTCCCTTCGATTCTCGTATTCATGCCGGTAAATGGGAACCCCGCAACCTGCAGGTCGGCCTGGTACGCAGGTGATCCCTGATATTTTGCTTCACCGGCTGATGCCCGGATTTGGATCCTTTCAAACTCCAACGCAAGGCCTCCGGTCAGGAGCCAGTCCTTATAGGGCTTAGGTACAGCAACAAACTCCCCCCCCAGGGGTAGTTCCTGCCAGACCATAACAGGTTTTGTGGCAGACAGGAGGCTGGCACCTGCGAATACCCGCCAGTGCGGCTTAAAAGCATAGCCGACAGACAAATAACCTGTTAACTGATCGAATGGGACTTCAAATTCCAGAGGATCCATGAAACTGATCAGGTAACGGTCAGTTGCCTTAATGCTTCGAGATTGTCCGGCCAGGGTGATGTCAACCCGTTTACCTGCTTTCAGTTTTAAACCGGCGCCCAATTGTCCATAATCGGTAATCAGATACTGATGAGCGAGTTCAGCATCCGGACGGTGGTCCAGAATGGGACTGAGGGAGCCGGAAAAGCTGTAACCGGGGTCGACAAATACCGATTGGATCACGGATTGGTTGACGATGATCTCTTGCGACAACAGGGTGAAGGGAAAGTGCAGAAGGGTAATTCCCAGGACATGTTGCCATTTCATTTCTTGAGGTTTTGCGTGATTTATTCTACCAAAACTATCTTTTGGAATTTCGTTTGCAATTTACTGGATTCCAAGCGCAAATAATAGGTTCCGGCAGGAAAACCCAACGACCGGAGATCAACGCTTTCATCTCCCTGATTTACCGGCTGACGCAGAATTACCTTTCCTGACCCATCCAAAACAGCGGCCCATGTCTTTTCTGCCTGCGGCATTCCGGGAACCCTGAAATTAAATGATCCGTTTGAAGGATTGGGGTAAACGGCCGTTTCTCCCTCCTGAAACCAGGATTTTACTTCATTCTCAGGAATACCCGTCAGCTGGCCAGGCAAACGGTATATCCGGGTTTGCACCGAATACGGGAAGGCAGAATAATCATAAACATATATCATTAACCGGGCCCCATCGTTATCCATGTTTTTGATCTCTGACCAGCTGCCACCCGGCACCTCCAGCAGAATGGAACCATTCTCATCTGCCACACAGGTTGTGTATACATAGTAATAGGAGGTGCTTGTCTGAACATACTGATAGTAAACATACAGGAACTCAATTCCATCATCATTATCGAACAAATTCTGTGACAAAAACTGGATATCAGAAAGCCATCGGTTATTCGGGATTGACAGTTGGACGGTTTTCCAGAGGTTAAGATCGGAGTTATAAATGCGGCACTGTTCGGCAGCTACATCCATCAGGTAAAACTTGTAGCCTTCCTTCTCCAGTTTTGCGTAATTACCGGAATAATTAAAACTGCCCTGATAATCTATCTGGCCTTTTGCTGCAAAGGGAGCAAGGGAGAAAAGCATTACGATTGTTACTTTCAAAAAATCTCTCATGATATTCGGATTTTGTAATAGACATAGGATAAAGAAACCGTTGACAGGAGAATTACCGAAAACAGAACTACAGTCTCAAAAATGTTCAGTGTTTGATAGAGCCAGGTACCGAGGTTTCCAATTATCAGCCATTGAATAATATAGGCCAATGTGACCTTCACGCCCAGAAACCTGATCCATTTAAGCGGTGAAAGGTTCTTCCAGATGTAAGCGGCTTTAACGGTCAGGCTTAGCAATAAAATAAATGCAAGCGCCCAGAGAAAAAAGAGAAATCCATGATGGTAATATTGATCAAGGTTCTGTGAGATTCTCCAGCCGCTTGCCAATCCCAAAAGGAACAGGATGATTCCAGGTATTGCCAGGTAAAAAGCGTAACGGGTTCTCTCCAGTATCCGGGGGCGGTAAGCAACCAGCCCTGACAGGCCTATCCCAAAAAATACATAGGATAACCATGGGATCAGCGGGAAATAGGACCAGGGTGCTGCGTTAACGAAAATCGCGCTGATATAGGCAGACCAATGGGTGTCTCCCGGCATATCCCACAAGGGGAGACCGGAATTCAGCCATTGGCTGATAACTGCAACTGCCAATGAAAGGAAAAACCAACCGTACCACCTGATTTTCAATAGGTTTATCATCGAAACGATCATCATTGCAAAGCCGGCAAAAATCAGGATATCGATACCAAACAGGAATTGAAAAATATTTACCTCGCTTTGCCCGGTCAGCCATTTGATGATCAGGCTAAAGTTTAGCCCGACATTCAGCAGGAGCCCCCATAACAGCAATTTCCCTCCCCTTACAAATGTTTTAAGGAATGTACTGCCTGCCGGCAAGCTAAAGTATCCCATCAGGACCATAAAAACAGGTGCGGCAGGAACCGCTCCCATGAATAGCGCAAACTGGGCAATCGGTCCATCTCTCTGATCCGGTTCCAGGAACAGCTCCACCGAATGGACCAGGATCATCCATATAACTGCCCATCCTTTCAGTTGATCCGGCAGCCAGGCACGCCCGGGGAAATCCGGCGGTCTCATTTAATCAGGGATAATCCCTCAATTGCTGAGGCGCTGGTGGGATTATACAGCAGCACTTTCTGGAAAAGCATTTTAGCCTCGAGCATTCTGTTCAGCTTTAACTTGATCCAGGCCAGCAGAACAACACTATCATAGTCAAAGGGATAAAGGTTTACTGTTTTGGTCACCAATTTTTCCGACTTCAAATAGTCACCTCTGTTGTACAGTAAAAGGCCGTACCGGTAATTTGCCACTGAATTGTTGGGATCAATGGTTAAGATCTCCTCATAAACCTTTATGACTTGTGTCCAGTTTCCCATGGATGAAAGGGGCATTACCAAACCAAACCGGGCCTCTATTCCATAAGGCATGATGGTGACGGCCTTTCTGTAGTAGCCCTCTGATTCCTGAAAATCACCGGCTTTATAGGTGAGCCAACCCAAACGAAGGTTTATTTCATAGGAGGAAAGATCATAAACTTCCCGCAAAGTATTGATTGCGGCTTTGTAGTCACCTTTAGATTCGCTTAGGTAGCTTTTGGAAAAAGCAGCCTTTTGTTTTTCAAATTGCTGTGCGTAGCCTGATGTTGTCAATGATAGCAGCATCAGTATTATTGCAGCCGATCGTTTTAAAATCGCCATGTTCCTCCCAATATTAAACTGTGAAAAGAGTATTGTTGGCCAGCTATATGAGCCGCGCCGGTATCATCAATGATCTCCCAGCTGGCCAGGCGCCGGGTCCAATTGTATCGGAACGAAAGATCCAGGTTTCTCAACAGGTTGACGGAAATCAGGTTTAATCCCATTCTTTTCAGTATCGGATCAAAATTATTATAAACGATATATGCTTGATTTTCAGACCAATTTTGCAAATATCCGGAGGTAAAATTTGCCTCCAGCCAAATCTTCGGGGCAATCTTCAGCCCCATGATGGTTTTCCAAATATAGGCTCCGTCACTCACCCATGCCGAATCGATCCCCGTGCGGGATAATTCACCTGTGAAATACAGGTTCAAATTACCTTTTGGATAGACGGTAAGATTTGCCCCAGCCTGATAGTAGATGTTCCCTTTAAACCGGTTAGCATCTGCCGAAAGACCCAGGTTGAAATAAGGCAGCCTCTTGCTCAAGCCGGCGTGCAGTGCCAGATCCCTGTATCGTCCACTCTTTTCAGTGAAGGTTCCGCCTCCCGGATTAGCCTGGTAATCATGCCAGGTGTATTGCCCCGATAATAAGCGCACTCCTCCCAGAAAGGTAAAGCCGTGTTTCAGGTACCATTGGGCTCCCGAATAAAAGCTGTTCTCGGCGAATGAAACGTCGAACGTGAAAGGATCAAGCAGCGGCAACTGATATTGTTCACCGATTGAAAAGTTCAGGCGCTGCAGCCCGAAGGTCAGAGCAAGACAATTGCCCGCCTTTGCTGTAATGCCCAATGATCCGAAAGTGTACCCTGAAACCTGATAATTATGGACCCTGCCTCCTCCCGGGTTATAGGCCATCAGACTATCGGCATCGGGGGCATTCATCAGACCCCATTCGGAATAGAGTTTGAACTTCTTCTGGCTAATTCGCAGGGAATCCTTAAGGGTTTGATTCATTCTTACTGACAAGCATGAAGCTTCAGCCTCCTGCCCCGAAAAAAGGTATGCAAAATAGAGGTACTCTTCTGCGACCGGATCCCCCTGATTGAATTCCAGCGCCTTTATAAAGTTGGGAATTGCCCGGTCATAGTTCCCGATTGAATATTGTGCAATACCGATCCTGAGCCTGAGGTAGTAGTAATCGGTTTTATCTGCAATTGCCTGATTTCCAATCCGGATGACTTCCTTCCAATTACGATCAAGGCAGGCTTGAAGTGTAAGACTGTCGGTTTCACGAAAACTCATCTTTTCCTGTGCCAAACCGCCTAAAGACATGCTTAGGAGAGCAGCCGCCAGAAAAAAGAATTTCCTGATGTTTATTATTAATACTGGCTCAACCTTCATGGTCATTTATCTTTCGGTTAGAGTTAGTTTTCGGGGACCTCTTCCATCTTCAAATTCAAGGGAAATTAATCCATCGCGGGGAATCTCCATCCGAACCGTGATTTTATCCAACTGGTCACCGGACAGTTCATGCACAATAGTTGAATTCAACCTCACCCATTCCGGATCCAGGTCCTGATCGATCTCCAGATAATTTAACAGGTACCCTGTCTTCAGGAAAATTTTGAAAGGAGCGATCCAGTCCTGGAACCAGCGCATCCAGGGACGAGCGCTGATAAATAATGGAATTGAGTCGTTGATTGTTATACCGGGTTCAAAAATCAGCGGTACCCGAAAGGCAGCGAGAAAAAAGAAATAGAGTGGATTTGACCGGCTGCCCTCATAATGAGTAAAATAAAAGACCTGTCCGTCATTGACATACCATGCCCGGTCGTGTGTGGATGGGTCGGTAAGCGAGGATTGATTATAAATATCCGTTTCGACGTGCCATTCTACCTGTTTTTCTTCAGTTGCGCTTCTACACGTTGCTGCAATTTTTTGTCCGGGAATCAGATGAAATGCATTAGCCAACAATTGGTTAACCTCCGGATTGGATGTTTTTTGCCCGAGGCCGGGCCGGTCAAATGATCTAAACTCCTGGCTGGTTCCATCCTTTAAAGTATAATAGGCAAATGGAAAGTCAAGAGTTCCGCTATCGATATAAGGTGTTGCCTGAAACTGGAAATGCAGGTGAGGTTCAGGAGACCGGCCGGAACTTCCTGCCAGTGCAATTTCCTGACCTGCTGCGACATATTCACCAATCTTTACCTTAATACTCCCTGTTTTCAGGTGAGCATACTTTGAAAACAGGCCATAATCGTGACGAATTATTATAGTATTCCCCCAATTCTGCCGTGTATTGGCATCTCCCGGCAGGTTGTCGGGGATACCATCAACCAGGTGTTCGACAACCCCATAGCCGGCCGCCAAAACCGGCTTGCCGTAGCAATAGTAATCTGTTAACTTAAATCCGCTATCCCGGAAGGATTTGTCCTGGTTGTCCGTTTTTACAAAATCCCAGGCATGTCGCCAGTCTCCCTGATGAGTTTCCTTACCATTGTGGCCCTGACTAACCGTCCATTGGCCGCGGAATGGCAGCTGGAACAGCAGGTTTGTCTTTCGGCTTAATCTCTCCTGATAATTGGTTACCGCATAGAGATTCTTTTCGGGTGAGTTATGCTGAACATAAACCTCACGAAGGAGTCGGGGTGTCCTTAACCGGAACTGCAGTACAAAGAGAAACAGAGGTACGATCAGATTAAACGGAAGGGCAGATACCGACAATTGAAAAACGCCAAGCAACCCTTCCATGCTGACAGTAATAAAGGTCACGAGAGGAACCAAAATGAACACCCAGGCAAAAGAGGCCGCCGTTGGAACCAGAAAGAACCCACCGACAGCGATGGCCATCAGGATAAAATTAAATCCTATATATGTGTAGTTCAATGCGTTTAAATCCAGCCCGATTATCGCATAAAAAAGGTAGGCAGAAAAGAAACCGACCAGGGAGAGGAGGAATGAAATTCTTGATGCAATCAGGAGACCGATTGCAACCAAAAGTCCCCCCAGAACTGAATACTGAAAGAATACGGCTCCCAGAGAGGTGAGGTAGGTAACAATTGCCGGAGGTATGGAGAGGTTGCTGATCCATTTGTACCCTACCACCAGGGGTTCACCACCCATCGAATAGAGATGGTTCCAGTCATAAACCATTTGATCGCTCAACTCCAATCCTGAAAATTGTCTGACCGAGAGGAGCACCACCCATAAGCCTATTAAGAAGGGCCAGCTAAGAAAAGGCAGGCGGTATCGCATCATCCAGCCCCTTAATGCCACTGTGAGAAAAAAAGTCAAGATGGAGGCAAAGAGGATCGTCAGAATCAGGACATAGCCGAATTTAAAATAGAGGCCGAGAGGTAGGGTAACCAGCAGTACATTATAGCTTAATATGCCTTTTGAAATAAGGGTTTTATCATATCCCAGCCAGATGGCGAGCACTAAAGAGATCAGCACTCCGGCCAGTCCGGCGAGCCCGGAGGCCGGCACAATAAATGTTGCCGAAACGAGTAGAACTGCAAACCATGGATTGTCAGAAAAGAACACTTGAGAATAGGCGTTCAGTGCGCCTTTTCCCAGGTAGGAGAGTTGGTTCAGTTTGCTCTTTATTTTCACGGCTTGAGGTGTTCGGGAATTGATTCCTGGCCCAGTATGGTTTCAAGGGTTTCAGCCCTTCGGATTATATGGACACGGTTATCTTCGGCAATCATAATCACATTGGGCCGGTATGTAATAAACTGCATCCATTGTGTCATATTGTAGGCCCCGACTTTGCTGATGACAACCTTATCGCCCTTCCGGAACAGCGGCATTTGTGTTTGTTCCCGCAAAACATCGATATTCATGCAGAGGGGTCCATACAAAGTAGCCTCATCGAGAAATCCCGAAACCTCCTCTACCGGATGGAGGACATGGTCATACCAAAAAGCGGTAAAGAGCAGGTTCACACCGAAATCCAGAACCAATGCCCTGCGGCTGTCGGACAATCTTTTCGTGGCCAGCACCTGGCCGGCGAGGTACCCGGCCTCATCGATCAAGGCCCTGCCGGTTTCCAGAACCAAAACGGGTAACTGTCCCTGATCGAACCCTGCTTTTTGCAGGGCACCGGTTATCGCCTCAGCGTATTGATCAAACGAAGGGGTAGTATCCGAGGCGGTATGGTAGGCACCCTTCAGTGTATTCATGGAAGCAAAGCCACCGCCCATATCGATATACTTAATCTTGTGCTGGTATTTGCGGTCGGTGTCGATGGCGAGCCGGGCCAGTTTCTCGGCAGCGATACGGTAGGCTCCGAGGGAAATGATATACGTGCCAATATGCGTGTGGAGGCCTGCCAGTTCCAGGGCACCGCTCTCCATGATCAGGTCTATGGCCTGGGCAGCTTCCCCGTTTTCAAAGTTGAAGCCAAAGCGGTCCCATTTCGGATAGATTCCTGTATCCATATTAACACGGATGGCCACGCGGGGCCGTTTGCCGCTTTCGCGGGCCAACCGGATCAGGGTAAACAGTTCATCGAAATGATCAATATGAATATAGGAATCCAAATCGATTGCCCGGCGAAGGTCAGTCTCACTTTTGTCGGGTCCGTTAAAAATTATTCTTTTGCCATCGACCCCGTTATGGAGGGCTTTTTCATACTCAAATCCTGATACAACCTCAGCCCATGAACCTTCCTGATGATAGATCCTGCATACGGCATCGAGGTAATTGGTTTTGTAGGACCAGGCAAACTGAACTTTCGGGTATCTTGATTTAAAGGCTTCGGAAGCATCCTGATGAACTCTCCTGATGGTCTTTTCAGACAAGATAAATAGAGGCGAGCCAAACTTTTCCAGCAGATCAGCCACGGGAACGCCATCGATTGAAGAAATGGTTTCGACCTGCGATTTACTTCCGTATTTACCCGGGACCGTGCTGGTCATTCGCTTGATTACCGGGGGTTCAAAGGCTTTTTTATTCATGGTTAATTTCTCCGTTTATTGCGAATCCCTGATGGGTTTCCGCGTCGACAATCATATCAAAGGAATATCTGACAAACATTTTCCCGACCTCAAAGGAGGTGAAAGGCTCCGGATTGAGGCCCAGGGCTAACTGGACCAATGCTTCGGGCAGGTTCTGCCCGGCACCGGTGGCCAGATACACCCAGGCAGGAATACGTGGATTGATCTCCACCAGATAATATTTTCTCTCCGGTGTTTTAATCATTTCCAATTCCATCCCACCGCGCCATTTAGTCTCTTTTATTATATGACGGGTTACTTCCAGCAGGTAGGGATCTGAAATGGCAATTCCGCCCCAGGCCTTGCCTTTATCAGTTATAAACTGTTTTTTCATCGGCACGGCGCCCACCGTGTTACCCTTTCCATCTCCGAGTGCCACCACATTCACTTCGGTTCCACGGATATGCTGCTGGATAATGACCGGCAGGCCCCATTTTGCACTTATTTTATAAAACAGGGCAACGGCTTCCTCTGCGCTATGGGCAAGAGAGGCATCATAAAACTTGCCCTTGACCATAAAAGGGCCCTCCATATTCCTGCAAACCTGAGCGATCTCTCCGGGGGATGTTACCGGAATGCTGGGTGGCACCAATACTCCGTATTTTAATCCGTACTCAGGCAGGTTTGATTTCAGCCGTTCGTTGTATTGCTCAATCGTTGGCAGAAAGGTATGAATTCCCTTTTGCTTCAATATTTCCCCGGATTTGATTAACGGCAATAATTCCGAATCAAAATTGGGGATAAGCACATCTATTTTCTCGCGGGCATGAATATCAAACAACCGGTTGAGCAACAGGTCCATCCCCTGAGAAGGGTACGGGACTATGTAAACCTTATCGGTCATTCCCTTCATATAGGCGCCCGGCTCAAGATTCTCATACGCCAGGCCGATTATCCGGGGATTAAAGGATCGAGCCTCCCTCAGGGAGCGGATTACGGGAATACCCGGGCCCGGATTATCCGTGTTATTCAATCCGCTGACCGCGATTGTGATATTTTTAATACCCATCTTCAAGAAGTTGAAATGATTTCAGGAGGGAACCGAAGTCAAGCAGTAGTCTGTTGAAATCTTCCCGGCTGATTTCATATTCATTGCTGATATCCAGATAAATTTTTTCTTCGGTCATGCCTGACTGGAGTTTTCGGAGGATAAGCAATCCGGTTGGATTTAAGGTGAAGCTGTCACCATTCTCCGGATCAAAGAGTGTTCCCTGATCATTTGCCCGCAAAGAGGTTTTAATTCTGATATCCATTTTGAACTTTTTTCATTTAGACACCAAGTTCGGATAAAACTTGCACTATTAGTAAAAAAAAAAAGCTGCCCGTTGCGGGCAGCTTTTATAGAGGCATAAATAAATTTAAGCCGCGCCTAAATTATTCAGCGGCAGGAGTTTTTTCGGCTGGTGCTTCAGCTTCGGCTGGTGCTTCAGCTTCAACTGGTGCTTCCGCTTCAACTGGTGCTTCAGCTTCAACTGGAGCTTCAGCCTCGGCTGGTGCTTCTACCTCTGCCGGAGCTTCAACTTCGGCTTCGGTTTCTTCAGCGGCGTTGGCTTTTGCGGCTTCCTTGGCATTCTTCTTGGCCAGGGCAGCGGCACGGGCTTCTTTTACCTTGGTTTCTTCAGCCATGCGCTGTTTGTCTTCAGTGCGCATTTTGGCATCCATTTTACTGGAGGCGCTTTTCAGCTTGGCTTCGTTGGCTTCCATCCATTCCTGGAATTTGGTCTCAACCTGATCTTCGGTGAGGGCGCCTTTAGCCACTCCCTTGATGAGGTGATTCTTGTACAGAACTCCCTTCGTCTGAAGCAGGGTCCTTACGGTATCAGTCGGCAGCGCACCTTTTTGCAACCATGATAAGGCCTTATCAAAGTCTAATTCAATGGTAGCAGGATTCGTGACCGGATTGTATGAACCAATCCGTTCGATGAATTTACCATCCCGTGGTGCCCTGCTATCCGCTACTACAACGTAGTAATACGGCCGGGATTTTTTCCCGTGTCTGGCTAATCTAATTTTTGTCGGCATGCTTACTGATAATTAATACTTTAGAAAATTTGTGGGTGCAAAGATACCATTAAATCGGTGTTATACAATAGTATTTAAACTTTTAAAAGAGTTTTAAACAGGGCATTTCCCGGGAACAATACTACCTAATTTTGTCCTATGAGCGAGTTCGTACATCTTCACCTTCACACGCAGTATTCGATTCTTGATGGTGCAACACCCATTGAGGGCCTCATGGACCGGGCGGTTTCACTGGGAATGCCGGCTGTTGCCCTCACGGATCACGGAAACATGTACGGAGCCAAACATTTTTATGATGCAGCCCGGGCAAAGAACCTTAAACCGATCCTGGGGTGCGAACTTTACCTGGCCCCAAAAGGCCGGAAAGACAAGTCCGATATCGAGGACCGGAGCCGTTTTCACCTGATTCTCCTGGCAAAAAACAAGACAGGGTACCACAACCTGATCCGGCTGGTTTCCCTGGCCTACATCGAGGGGTTTTATTATAAGCCGAGGATCGACTGGGAACTCCTGGAACAGTATCATGAGGGGCTGATTGCCTGTTCATCCTGTCTTGCCGGAGAGCTTCCCCGTGCGGCGCGTTCCGGAGAGGCACCGGCTGAAGAGGTGCTTTTGAAATACAAGAACCTGTTTGGGGCAGATTTCTATATCGAGCTGCAGGATCACGGGCATGCGGAACAGAAGCAGGTCAATCCCCTGCTGGTAAAACTTGCCGCCAGGCATGGAGTGGATGTGATTGCCACCAATGATGTTCACTATTTGCACGGGACCGATGCTGAAGCGCAGGATATCCTTCTGTGCCTGAGTACGGGCAAGGATTTCAATGATACCAGCCGGATGAAGTTTATCGGCCAGGAGTTTTTTAAAACCGAGGCCGAGATGCGGATTCTATTTCCCGATAATCCCGAAGCTATCACCAATACACTCAAGGTTGCCGAGTCTGTTGAGACGTATGAGCTCGACCGCCCCGTACTTCTTCCGGAATTCATTCTGCCCCCTTCTTTTGACAGCCAGGACGAATACTTAAATCATCTGACTTACGAAGGTGCTCTTCGAAGATATCCTGACATTACTCCTGAAATCCGGGAAAGACTTGATTTTGAACTCTGTGTTATTGCAGGCAAAGGATTTGCCGGATATTTTCTCATTGTCCAGGACTTCATCCGGGCTGCCCGGGAACGAAACGTATCGGTGGGGCCCGGCAGGGGTTCGGCCGCAGGATCTGCCGTTGCCTATTGCACAGGGATTACCGACATCGATCCGATAAAATATAAACTTCTGTTTGAACGTTTCCTCAACCCCGAGCGGCCTTCAAACCCCGATATCGACATTGATTTTGATGATGACGGCCGGGAAGAGGTGATGAAATATGTTCTTGGTAAATATGGAAAGGAACGTGTAGCACAGGTAATTACATTTGGTTCCATGGGAGCTAAAATGGCGATCAAGGATGTTGCCCGTGTGATCAACCTTCCATTGCCTGAGGCCAACCGGCTGACCAAGCTGATACCTGACGGGCCTCAGGTAAGCTTCAAGAAAGCTTACGAAGATGTTCCCGACCTGCGCAGGGAGAGGGATGAGGGGGATGAACTGGTTAAAAAAACGCTGGAGATGGCCGGGATTCTTGAAGGGTCGATCCGGCAAACCGGCATTCATGCCTGCGGGGTGATCATCGGCAGGGATCCCCTGATTGATCATATACCCCTGGCGACCTCCAAGGAAACCGACCTGATGATTACGCAGTATGACGGTCATTACCTGGAGAACGTGGGTATGCTGAAGATGGACTTTCTGGGTCTCAAGACCTTGTCCATCATCCGGGACGCACTCGAAAATATACGTTTGTCAAAGGGTGTGGACGTGGACATGGACAAGATCTCCTTTGAAGATCCGAAAACCTTTGAGCTGTATCAGAAAGGGGAGACAGTCGGCACCTTCCAGTTTGAATCCCCCGGCATGCGGCAGTACCTTAAAGACCTGAAGCCGACAAGCCTGGAGGATCTCATTGCCATGAACGCCCTGTACCGGCCGGGTCCAATGGAATATATCCCTGTTTATATCAAGCGAAAATACGGACTCGAGCCGGTCAATTATCCGCATCCGCTCCTTGAGGAAATCCTCAAAGACACATACGGAATCATGGTCTATCAGGAGCAGATCATGCAGGCTGCCCAGGTCATCGGCGGGTATTCCCTGGGAAAAGCCGACAACCTGCGGCGTGCCATGGGCAAGAAGAAGAAGGATGTGATGGAGGAGCAGAAGAATTTCTTTGTTGAAGGTGCACAGGTAAAGGGGATACCCAAGGAAAAGGCGGTGGAAATCTTCGAGGTTATGCAGGAATTTGCCAATTATGGATTTAACCGGTCCCACTCGGCTGGCTATGCCGTTGTTGCTTTCCAGACCGCTTACCTTAAAGCGCATTACCCGGCTGAATATATGGCCGCCGTGCTTAGCCGGAACCTGAATGATATTAAGAAGATCACCTTCATGATGGACGAATGCCGGCGGATGGGTATGCAGGTTCTGGGGCCGGATGTAAACGAAAGCTATCTGAAATTCACAGTCAACAAGGATGGGAATATCAGGTTCGGCCTGGCAGCAGTTAAGGGAATCGGTGCGGGCATTGTTGAGGAGCTGGTAAAGGAACGAACCGCAGGGGGGCCGTTTTCTGATATTTACAGCATGGTTGAACGCATGAGCCTCAAAACCATCAATAAAAAAGTTTTTGAGTCCATGGCAGTCAGCGGGGCACTCGATGGCATCTCCAGGCTTCAGCGATACCAGTATTTTTCTCAGGATGAGAAGGGACAGAATTTCATTGAATTGCTCCTCAGGTACGGAGCCAAGGTACAGGACGAGCAGGGGGGAGCCCAAATCAGTCTTTTCGGCGGCCCCTCGGAGGTAAAACCGGTGAGGCCTGAGCCCCGGCCATCGGAGCCCTGGAGTACACTGCAGCAACTTAACCTGGAAAAAGAGCATGTCGGAATATATTTATCGGCCCATCCCCTCGACGAATTCAGGCTGGAGATTGAACACTTCTGCACCGGAAACTTTGCCGACCTGCAGGAACTTAACAGCTTGAAAGGCAAGGAAATGAAGGTTGCCGGTATTGTAACATCGGTTGAGCATAAGATCACCAAGAATGGGAAGCCATTCGGCAGAATGTCGATGGAAGATTTCACCGACACGCATACGTTTACCTTTTTCAGCCCCGATTATCTGAATTTTAAGAACTTCATGCAGCCAGGTTATTCCGTCTTATTAAGCGGTAAGATTGAACCACACAGGTTTAATGATGACGAATTTGAGTTTAAGGTGAAAGAGATGAACCTGCTCGTTGATGTCCGTGACAAAATGATCAAATCGGTAACACTTTCGATTTCTCTCGAAGACATTACCCGCGAATTGGTGAACGACATCGTGAAACTGCTGAACAAGAACAAAGGAAAAACCCTCCTGAAATTCAAGGTCATGGAGCCGCTCGAAAAAATCAGCATCGATTTGTTCAGCAGGGGTTTCAGGATTGAGTTGAACAAAGAGGTATTGAGCTATCTGAACAATCGAAGGGAAATTGAGTTTAAGATTGAATAATCGGAAATCCGAGCTCTTTTTGTATTTTTGTAAGAACAGTGATCACAACAAATACGCTTTACTATGGCAATTGAAATAACCGATGCAAACTTTCAGGAGTTGGTCCTAGACGCCGGACAGCCGGCCATGATTGATTTTTGGGCAGAATGGTGCGGACCTTGCAGAATGCTTACCCCTGTTGTTAAGGAGCTTTCGGCAGAATACGAAGGACGGGTGGTGGTCGGCAAAGTTGACGTGGACAGCAACCCCGGAATCTCGATGAAGTATGGGATCCGTAACATCCCTACCCTGCTCTTTTTTAAGAATGGCGAAGTAGTTGACAAACAGGTTGGCGTAGTTCCGAAAGGCGCGTTGGTCAATAAAATTGAAGCCATCCTGAAATAGAAGGCTCGGCCTCTCTTACGAAAAATCTTGCTGAGATAGAAGAATGGGGCAACCTTTACAGGCTTGACCTCATTGCACGACAGGTGGTTGAAGGTTTTATTACCGGCCTTCACCGCAGTCCCTTTCACGGGTTCTCAGTTGAATTTGCAGAGCACCGGCATTACAATCCCGGTGAATCCACACGTCATATCGACTGGAAGTTGTATGGCCGGTCGGACAAGTTGTTTGTAAAGCGGTATGAGGAGGAGACCAACCTTCGGGCTCACCTTATTATTGACACCTCCTCTTCGATGCTCTTCCCGAATCCCGATCGGAAGGCTGTCTCCAAACTCTATTTTTCGATTTACGCTGCCGCAGCCATGATCAGGCTGTTACGCAATCAGCGCGATGCCGTGGGGCTCACCCTTTTTTCTTCGGATATTGAGGTCACCACCCCTGCCCGGCTCAGCGAAGCACACAACCAGAGCCTGTTCCATGAACTGACAAAGCTGATGGAAAGAAACGAAGAGAGGCACCTTACCGGAAACCTGAACCGGGCCGGACGCACGCCAGAGATCCTCAATCAGCTGGCCGAACTGTATCCCAAAAGGAGCCTGGTTATCCTGTTCACGGATATGCTCGACGAGGGGGATCCTGAAGAACTCTTTTCAGCCCTCCGGCATTTCCGGTATAATAAACATGAGGTGATCCTGTTTCACGTGAAGGACCAGCGCCTGGAGGAAGAGTTTGATTACCCGGCAAGGCCTCATAAGTTTGTCGACATGGAGACTGGCCGTGTTATGCGTGTGAATCCCGCAGAGATCAAGACCTTATACCAGGAAAGGATTCGATCCTATTATTCTGATATACAGCTGAGGTGCGGACAATACAACATTGATTTTACGGAAGCGGATATCCGGCAGGATTTCCGGGAAGTTTTGCTTCCTTTCCTGATCAAGCGTCAAAAAATGTTCTGATCAGAGCAGCGGACTGAAAATCCTTGCAACGGATTCCTGAGCTTTTTCCCACTTTGACCTTTCCTCCCATTCCATTAGAAGAAGTTCCTTCGACTGCGAAATATCTTCAAGAAAATCCTGCTTCAATTGCAGCGCAACCGGTCCGTCATATATTAAGGCATTTGCCTCAAAATCCTGATTAAAGCTGCGGATATCCATGTTGGCTGTTCCAATGGAGGCAAAAACATCGTCGACCACCATTAGCTTACTGTGAGTAAACCCTTTAATGTAGAAATGGACATGAACCCCCGCCTGCAGAAGTTCCTTCAGATAGGAGCGGCTGCTTTTCCCAACCACCCAGGAATCGTTTTTCTCAGGAAGAAGGAGCCTGACTTCCACTCCGGCTAGGGCTGCCGTTTTCAGCGCGGTCAGGATACTCTCATTTGGCAGGAAATAGGGCGTGGAGATAAAAACATACCGGGTTGCAGTAGCTATTGCTGCGAAGTAGGCCTGCATGATGCTCTGCCAGTCGGAGTCGGGACCACTGGCCACAATCTGAACCAGCTTTTTTGCCGTCACCTCATGTGCCGGGAAATATCGGGTATCAAAATCTTTCGAACGATTAGCAAAGTTCCAATCAAGCAGAAAGATAGCCTGAAGGCTTTGCACGGCATCGCCCTCGATCCTAAGGTGAATATCCCTCCATCGGTTGTTCTTCCCCAGCCCGCGCAAATAACGATCAGCCACATTGATTCCACCCACAAAGCCGACTTTTCCGTCAACCACAATAATTTTCCGGTGAAGCCGGTAATTGACTTTATTGGCAAACGCATAGGTACGGACCTGCATAAAGCTCATTACCCTTACGCCTGCGGAGGTCAGCTCCCGGATGAACCGTCGCGACAGGGACCAGCTTCCGACATCGTCATACAGAACTTTAACTTCTAATCCTGACAAAGCCTTTCGAATGAGAATATCCTTTATTTTATTCCCGATCTGGTCATCTTCGATAATATAAAATTCGAAATGAATATGATCCTTGGCCATCTCCAGTTCATAGATGATCGACCCGAAAGTCTGACGGCCGTTGTTCAGGACCTTTACGAGGTTGTGTTCGGTGATGATAGCCTTTGAGTTATTGAGCAAAAGCTTCATAAGGTGCTGCTTGGGAGCCAGCGCCTCATCATCAACAAAAACGGAACCCGAAAGTCGGAGCTGCTGGTCCCGGATCAGGTGATCCATGGAGATCTGGTCTTCAAATCCTTTCAGACTGATCATTTTCCGCTTTCGGGGATTCACCCCAAGATAAACATAGAGGATGATCCCAATCAGCGGCAGGAGGAAAAGCACAAGGATCCAGGCTATGGTTTTTATCGGATCCTGGTTTTCCATGATAATAACAACCACCATAACCACGATCGTGATCAGTAGCACCAGATCGAGGACCACCCAAAAAGGCTCCTTATCGAAAAAATAATTAAAGATGCTGGCTATCATACTTTTCCCTGACAGGAAAAATACGAAAATATTGGGTATTGCCATTCGTCAAACTCTATAGATATATGAGAAGGTATGGTGTATCTTTACAAGATGTACAGGATAATTCTGATTCTCCTTCTTACAGTGGGCTTTCTTCCAGGAACATCTCAGGATATCAGAGGTTTGTATGTTAACAAAACAGATATTATTCTGGGGGATCCGGTTGCTGAAAGAGCCCTCTGCACGTATATTAACGAGTGCCGTTTCAATCATGTGCTCTTGTATTCCCTCAGTAAAATCAACTTCAGGGATCCTCAAAGAATCAATCAGTTACGCTCTTTTCTCAGGAGACTGCGAACCGAATGTCGGGTAAACAAAATCGGGGCTGTCGGCGAGAATTTTGAATTTTTCCTGGATAAAATCCACACCTATAATCTGGATCCTGAGACTGACCCCATTGAACAATTTGACGTATACAATATGGAGTTTGAATTCTGGTCAGATTCAGGGGTAGCTGGTTACTATTGCGACCAGTACCTGAAGCCGGCCGGGTTTCCCTGCACCGAAGAAGGAGCCTTTGATTACGTCAAAAAAACTTTGATCGCCCTGCGGGCCATGCGGGCTGACATCCCGCGCCTGGAAACAGAGATCTATATCGGGTGGATTAAACCTGGACAGGCAGCGCAACTCCCTTCCCTGGTGGATCGCATCCTGCCGGCTGTCTATATTGCAGCCCGGCCTGACGGAACCATTGAGTTATACAACACTTCCAGTCAGCGTCAAAGGCTGAAGGACCTGGCGGCCGGAGGCCCTTTTAATCTGCTTCCGATTTTTAACGGAGAAAAGGATTCATACGATTCCAACCTTTATCCCTGGTTAATCAGCGGCCACACCCTGTGCGAACCCTGGTTTAACTATCTCAGCGGCTTTCAGAGGGAAACTGATCCTTCGATCCTCGCCAACATCCACCTGGTGGGATATCAATGGTTCAAATACACGGAAATGCCGCCGGTTCCCTCGCTCCTGCCCTCACCCGGACCTGTTGAAGGGACCCGCTATCCCGAGATTCTGTTCCCCCATCTTTTCCGGATTCCGGTTCAGGCAGAAGCCGACGAAATCCGCTGGACGCAGGCTTCAACCGGGGAGGTTACCATTTATTCTTCCGATGAAACAATCCATCCGGTGACTTTCACGCAGCCCGGCCGTGATACGCTTTTCGTCCAGACTTTTAAGTGCGGCGCAAAATCAAAAATTTATCAGGTAGAGACAGAGGTTAGGGCTATCGGGACGGGGATTGAAGAGACCGATGACGGAAGACGGAAGACTGATTATGGAAGTCTGGAGACTGGAGTCTGGAGTCAGGGCATAATAACTTATAGCAGTGAAAACGGGATCGGGATTAATTTTATAAAACCTTTACCGGTAACCCTTAACCTGCGGATTATGGATGCATATGGAAGGTTGGTGGAGATCCGGGAGGTGCATGCAGGGTTCTCGGGTATTATTGACATTCCTGCCGGCAATGGTCTTTACCTGGTTTCCCTGACGGCCGGGAAGGAGACATTTACGGTTAAAGTGGTCCGGTAAAGGGGTACAGAAAGCCATCCAATTCATTACTTTTATCGTTTATCTGATTTAAATCTGTTGCATCATGATTGATACAATCCTGTTGGGAATTGCCCTGATCCTGCTGATCATTATGATAGCCCTGCAATTCAGGAAGAAATCAGATCCGCAAGTGGAATATTTTGACAGGGCAATGGAAAGCCTCGAAAAAAACATGGCACGGATCGAAACTGCAGTGCGGGAAGAAATTCGAAACAACCGGCAGGAATTGAACCAGAGCCTTGGCACTTTTCAAACCGGATTTACCGAATCGCTGAAGACCATTTCCGGCTCACAAACCGAGCTCCTCGGCTCACTTTTCGGGAAAACTGAAGCCAATAACAAGGCTAACCGTGAAGAGCTCTCCAAAAGTCTGAAAGAGTTCTCCGAAAAAATGGCGCTTGAGATGGATAAAATTAGCGCCAGGGTGGAAGAGCGGCTCAAGGAACTTAATCAGAACACCGAGAAGAAGCTGGAGCAGATGCGGGAGACAGTAGATGAAAAGCTTCAGAAGACCCTGAATGAACGCCTTGGTCAGTCGTTTGACCAGGTCAGCCAGCAGCTCCTGAAGGTGGAGAAGGGCCTCGGCGAGATGCAGAGCCTGGCTCAGGATGTGGGCGGCTTGAAGAAAGTTCTGAGCAATGTGAAGATGCGCGGGGGCCTGGGTGAGGTAAGGCTGGAGATGCTGCTCGAGCAGGTGCTGGCTCCGGAGCAATATGAGGCCAACGTAAAAACGAAAAAGGGCTCCTCCGATTTGGTTGAATTCGCGATCCGCCTGCCGGGCAAGGATGATGACGGGAGCGTGGTCTATCTGCCGATTGATGCGAAATTCCCTCAGGAAGATTTCATCCTTCTTACCGAAGCCTATGAGGCAGGCAATATCGAAGCCATAGAATCGGCATCCAAAAGGCTCGAAGCGGTTATCAAAAAAATGGCCCGCGATATCAAGGATAAGTATATTGATCCCCCGAACACAACGGAATTTGGCATTCTTTTCCTTCCATTCGAAGGGCTGTATGCCGAGGTAATCCGCCGCTCTGCGCTCATGGAAACGCTCCAGCGCGAATACCGGATCATTGTTACCGGCCCCACCACCCTCGCCGCCATTCTGAACAGCCTCCAGATGGGATTTAAAACCCTTGCAATTCAAAAAAGGAGCAGCGAAGTTTGGCAGGTGCTGGGAGCCGTTAAAACCGAGTTCGACAAGTTCGGCGGAATGCTGGACAAGGCCCAGAAAAACCTCCATACGGCCACATCCCAGCTCGACGAACTGGTAGGCAAACGGTCCAATGCCATCCGGAGAAAGCTAAGGTCGGTTGAGTCGCTGTCTGCCGGCGAAGCGGCGGTGTATCTGCCGGAGCTCGCGGAACCGGAGGAGGAAGAGGAAGAAGGGGCATAGGGGCACAAGGGCATAAGGGCATAAGGGCACAAGGGCACAGGGGCACTAGTAGGGGCGAGCTGCGCTCGCCCGGCGCATGCCCGGCGCTCGCCCGTGATGGCATAACACGAAATTACCATGGATAATTATCCCGATTTAGTTACCCGTTTTTTGAAATATACCCGGGTGGATACCCGGTCGGATGCGAATTCCGCGGATTGCCCGAGCACGCCCGGGCAGAAGGAGCTGGGCAGCCTGCTGATGATTGACCTTGCACAGGCGGGTTGTATCGGAATAAATATGGATGCCAATGGGTATGTTACGGCAACCCTCACCGCCAACGTTTCAACACCGGCTCCTGTGATCGGGCTGCTGGCACATATGGATACAAGCCCCGATTTCAGCGGAAGAAACGTGAAGGCCAGGATTATAAACGGTTATGACGGCAGCCCGATTTTGTTGGATGCGGAAGGAAAACATAGCCTGGGGCCTGCGGAGTTCCCGGAATTGTTAGGTTATATCGGGCAAGATCTGATTGTTACCGATGGCCGGACACTTTTGGGTGCCGACAACAAGGCCGGTATTGCTGAGATCATTGAAGCCTTGCATTACCTTTCCTGTCACCCGGAAATTCAGCATGGTACCGTTCGGATTGCCTTTACGCCCGACGAGGAGATCGGTCGCGGCCCCGACCGGTTTGATGTAAAAGCTTTTGGGGCCGATTTTGCCTATACGGTTGACGGGGGGCAGATTGGGGAACTGGAGTATGAAAACTTTAATGCGGCCGGCGTGCAGGTCCGCATTCAGGGTAGAAACGTACATCCGGGTACCGCCAAGGATAAGATGATCAATGCATTACAGATTGCATTTGAGTTCCATGCGTTAGTGCCGGAAGCAGAGCGGCCTGAGAAAACCGAGGGGTATGATGGTTTTTATCACCTGACAAAAATTGAGGGTAACGTTGACACGGCCAGGCTTGAATACATTATTCGTGATCATGACCGCGACCGGTTCAATGAAAAAAAGAAGCTGATCACAGAGATCTCAGATCGCCTGAATGCTAATTACAAGCCTGGAACGGTGGAGTGCACCGTCAGGGATCAGTATTTCAATATGCGTGAAAAAATCGAGCCTGTCATGTACATAATTGACAAGGCATCTGCGGCGATGAGGCAGGCAGGTGTTGAACCTGTGATCATTCCGATACGGGGAGGTACGGATGGTGCCAAGTTGTCATACATGGGCCTGCCATGCCCGAACATTTTTACCGGCGGTCATAATTTCCACGGCCGCTATGAGTATATCCCCATCCAGTCGATGCAAAAATCAGTTGAAGTGATCGTGAATATCCTCAGGATTTCGGGTGAATAGAGTGTGAACAATATCCGCCCTTGGTTGTTCGATACGTACAATAAATGGTATTGATATGTTAAGAGAGTTTGATGCTCTGAAAAAGAAGCAGTTCCGGATACTGGATAACGATGGCAAAGTCACCTCGCCGAAGTATTTTCCGGAGATCAGTGATGAATCCCTGATCAAGGCTTATAACGACATGCTCTTTGCAAGGACAGCTGACCTTATGACGGTCAGCTACCAGCGGCAGGGACGCATCTTCACCTATCCGCCCAATTACGGTCAGGAAGCCATTTCAGGTGCCGTTTCCCAGGTCATGAGAAAGGACGACTGGCTCGTTCCGGCATTCCGTGAAATGGGTGCCTGGCTGGCCAAAGGGGCCACGCTGAAGGATATTTTCATGTATTTCATGGGCTATGAGCAGGGGAACAGCTGGCCGCAGGCTCACCATTTCCTCCCGATAGCCGTGCCCATTGCCTCCCAGCTGCAGCACGCTGCAGGAATTGGCTATGCTATCAACTACCAGAAAAAAGATGAGGTTGTGTTTGCTTTCGTGGGCGATGGCGGAACATCCGAAGGAGATTTTCACGAAGCGCTGAACTTTGCAGCAGTATGGAAAGCCCCCGTCATATTCATTGTCCAGAACAACCAGTTTGCAATATCGGTTCCCTTCCGGATGCAGACCGTCTCGGAAGGAATTGCCATCAAAGCGGTTGCCTACGGAATGCCCGGGATTCAGGTTGACGGAAATGATTTCTTTGCCATGCTGGCGACCCTCCGGGAAGCTTTTGATCATTGCCGGGGCGGAAAAGGTCCGGTCCTGATTGAGGCCGTCACTTACCGCAAGGGCGCCCATACGACGTCTGACGATCCTACCAAGTACCGCACCCAGGAGGAGGAAGAGATGTGGGATAAAAAAGATCCCATGAAGCGTCTCAGGAACTATCTTCTCAATAAGAACCTTATTACTCCGGAGGATGAGGAGAAACTTACTGAACAATACCGGCTGGAAGTGGACCGGCAGTTTGTTGAGGCCGAGAATCAGCCTGCCTATCCGCTGGAAGATGTATTTAAATACATGTATGCTGACATGCCGGATGATCTCCGTAAACAACAGGTGGAGCATGAGCGGTTTTTACAGTGGAAGGAATCAAACGCATAACAGGAGACAACAGGATGAAAGTAATGAATATGGTCAATGCGATCAATGATGCATTGGATATTAAGCTGAAGGAGGATCCCTCCATTGTGGTTTACGGTGAGGATGTCGGCGTTGAAGGCGGAGTGTTCAGGATAACTGAAGGGCTTCAGGTAAAGCACGGTGCCGACCGGGTTTTTGATTCGCCGCTGGCAGAATCGGCGATTGTAGGAACAGCAGTAGGCATGGCAGCAGCAGGGCTGAGGCCGGTTGTTGAAATGCAGTTCTGTGGATTTGTTTATCCGGCATTCAACCAGATTATATCACACCTGGCGCGCATGCGGAACCGTTCGCGCGGCCGTTTCCCCATGCCGGTAGTTGTCAGGATTCCCTATGGCGGCGGGATCAATGCCCTGGAGCACCATTCCGAGAGCATGGAGGCACTGTACGCCCAGATCCCGGGATTGAAAGTGGTGATCCCATCCACACCCGGCGATGCAAAAGGATTGCTCATCTCCGCCATAGAATCTGAGGATCCGATCCTTTTCATGGAGCCCAAGCGCATATATCGGGCTATAAAACAGGAAGTAAGTGAAGAAAAATACTCAATCCCGCTGGGTAAGGCAAAGGTGCTGGCCCCGGGAACCGATGTAACCGTTGTGGCTTACGGGGCCATGGTCCGTGAAGTTCAGCGGGCATTGCCGCGACTCAAGGAAGCTGGCATTTCGGTAGAACTGATCGATCTCCGTTCTATCTATCCGCTGGACAAGGAGACTTTGGCTGAATCGATACGGAAGACCGGGCGGCTGGTATTTGTAGCTGAGGAACCCACTTCCTTTGGTGTCGGATCGGAAATCATGGCTGTGGCTACGGAAGAGGCTTTCCTCTACCTGGAAGCCCCGCCCAAACGGGTAAGCGCCTTTGATACCATTGTACCCCTGCCCAAAGGAGAGCACCATTACATAATCACACCGGAAAAGATATTTTATGAGATTCAAAAAACCGTAAAATTCTGATCTCATGAGATATATTTTCAAATTTCCGGATATTGGCGAGGGTCTTGATGAAGGCATTATAGCCGAATGGTATGTTGAGAAAGGACAGGAAGTTGTGATGGGCCAGCCACTCGTCAAGATGGAAACCGACAAGGTGGTAACGGACATCCCCTCTCCGAAAACGGGCCGGATTGCTGCCCTGTATGGGCGTGTCGGCGAAACGATCCATGTAGGAAGCCCCCTGGTGGAGTATGATATTGAAGGCATTGAGGGTGCAGCTGCCATTATAGAGGCCTCGAAGCCTGCTTTTGAAGGCATCAAGGAAGAGGGGGCCGGTGTGGTCGGAACTCTTGAGGTAGCAGATAATTCTGCCTATCTCCCGGCCACGCATGAGGCCGAACCGGTTCAAACAAAAAGTTCACTTCATGGGCCAAGGCAGCGAGCCCTGGCCACACCGGTTGCCCGAGCCATGGCGAGGGAACTCGGAGTCGCCATTGACCAGGTTCCTGGAACGGGACCGGCCGGGAGGGTCACAAAGGCTGATATAGACAGATTTTACCATCAACCTCAAGTTAAAGGATTGACGAAAGACGATTTACGATTTACGATTGATGGGTCGGGCAAACAATCGTCAATTGTAAATAGTAAATCGTCAATCGATGATTTCCCCGTCGAGGTGAAGCCGCTAAGCCAGATCCGCAAGGCGATTGCACGGAACATGATTCAATCGAAACACAATGCTGCACACATGACTGTGTTTGATGAGGTGGAGGTTTCTGAACTGGTCAGGATTCGGACCAAGTACAAGGAAACCTTCGCCCTCGAGGGAATTAAACTATCCTATCTGCCCTTTATCATGAAGGCAGTGTCCCTTGCTCTTCGCCAGCACCCTGTCCTCAATTCGGAGATGGATATGGATAACAGCCGCATGATCTTTAAGAAATATTACAATATCGGGCTGGCTGTTGACACGGAGGAGGGCCTTGTGGTTCCGGTTGTCCGGAATGTTGACCGGCTCACGATACGGGATATTGCATCGGCTGGAAACCAGGATGCCGATAAAGGCAGAAAAAGGGAAATAACGTTGGATGACATGAAAAACGGCACTTTCACCATCACCAATTTTGGCTCCATCGGCGGACAGTTCGCCGTGCCGGTCATCAATTACCCGCAAGCCGGGATCCTGGGGATCGGCAGAATGGTTGACAAGCCTGTAGTAAAAAACGGCCAGGTAGTTCCCGGAATCATGCTTCCCCTGAGTCTTTCCGTAGATCACCGCATTGTCGACGGCGGGGAAGTGACCCGCTTCCTCAACCGGATCATGGAATATCTAGGGGATCCGGTGTCATTAATAATCGGTTAACTTTGTCCAACTGAAAACCTTTTCCTATGGTATATGATCTGATAATCATCGGCGCCGGACCTGCCGGATATGTGGCAGCCATCCGTGCCGGTCAGCTGGGTATGAAGACTGCCCTGCTCGAGAAAAAAGATATCGGCGGAATGTGCCTGAACTGGGGGTGTATTCCGACCAAGGCCTTTCTGGAGAGCGCCAAGTTTTTTGCCCGGCTCAAGACAGCCGAAAACCTCGGGATTGACGGAATCGACCTCGACAAGGTTAGCTTTAACTGGATCAGCGCTAAAAAACGGTCCAGTGGAATCGTGAGGAAGCTGACTGCCGGCATAAACTTCCTTCTCAAGAAAAACGGAGTTGAGGTGATTACCGGGGAAGCCCGCATCACCTCTGCCAATACGATCAGCATTGCCAACCGGCTGCTGGAGACCAGGAATATCCTGATTGCAACGGGTTCCTATCCCCCGCCGCTGGGATCCGACATCCCCGCCGGCAAGCTGGTCCAGGTTCATGACCTGCTGGAGATGGATGAGCTCCCAAAAAGGATTGTGCTGGTGGGGCATGGCCCCGTTTCGCTCGAGATCGCACAGTTCTTCCAGCTCATCGACCATGATATCACGGTCATCAGTCCGGCCGAGAACCTCCTTCCCGGCGTGGATGATTACCTGCGGCAGTATATCCTTAAAAAAGCCCGCGGACAGGGAATCCGGATTCTGGAGAATGCCAGGATAAAAGGAGCCACAGATGAAATACTTCAGGTGGATAATCTGGAGATACCGTATGACCTTGTTATCAACTGTTCCTGGCGAAATGGAATTGTTCCGCCCTCCGACGTTGACCTTGAGGCAGATGCGAATGGTTTTATTCCTGTCGATGACAGGATGCAGACCCGGGTTCCGGGCATTTATGCCGCGGGGGATGTCAACGGACTCTCCTACCTGGCCCATATGGCCTCCGCGCAAGGGGTTTTCGTGGTCAACCATATTCAGGGCGTGGAAGGCAGCATGGACCTGAAACAGTGTCCCATCAATATTTACACGGTTCCGGAAGTTGCCCAGATCGGCTTTACAGAAGCCGAAATAAGGGAAAAAGGTATCGAGTACCGCATCGGGGAATTTCCGATGTCGGCCAACGGAAAGGCGCTGGCAGAAGATACGGCCGAAGGTATGATCCGTATCCTTTCTGGTAAAAAATTAGGCGAAGTTCTTGGTGTTCAGATTATTGCAGCAAACGCAACAGACCTGATCGCTGAAGCTGCCGCCTTCATGTCCGTTGAGGCCACCGTGTATGACGTAGCCCGCACGGTTCATGCCCACCCCACCGTTGCAGAGGTATTTCTGGAGGCGGGGATGGATGCTGCGGACAAGCCGATACATAAATAAGGGCATAAGGGCATAAGGGCATAAGGGCACAAGGGCACAAGGGCACAAGGGCATAAGGGCAGATTAGCAAATTGGCACATTAGCACATTGGCACATTTAGATTACAACCTGCCGGATTCGGTGCTGATTGATCCGGAAGCTGACGGGCCGGCCTTTATGGTGTGGCAGCCTGCCGGTACTTTCATTGTTCTTGGTACGAGTAATCAGGCGGAGGATGCTGTTTATGCTGATATTGCGATAGCTGACGGGGTGCCGGTTTATAAGCGGCCATCGGGCGGGCAGACCGTGATCCTAACTCCCCTGACACTAGTAATTTCGATCCGGTTTTTCTCGGAGCAGCTGGAAAATCCCAAAGTCTATTTCCGAAGGATCAATCAATTAATAATCAGCGCATTACAGGACCTCGGAATTGCAAATCTGGGCGAAAAGGGAATTTCTGATATTGCCATCGGAGAAAAGAAGATCCTGGGTTCCTCGATTTACCGGAAGAAAGCGATGGTACTCTATCATGCGGTACTCAATGTGGCAGAATCTCCGGCCTTCATCAGCAGATATTTAAAGCACCCCACACGTGAGCCGGATTATCGGGCCGGCCGAAATCATGATGAATTTATAACCTCCATTCATTCCGCCGGTTATCCCATTGAACCGGAAATAATCAAGGCAGCTCTCGCGAAGGGCATAGCCGAAAATCTTTAGCAGGGTTAACCGAAAAACTCGTATTTTTAGGGCAAAGCCAAACGTTGCCATTCATGACATCCACGCATTTTCTAGCTTTTGATATCGGCGCCAGCAGTGGCAGAGCCATTCTCGGAGCATTTGACGGCTGCCGCGTTACCCTTACCGAGGTGCACCGGTTTCCAAATGAGATGGTCCTTCGGAACGGACACTATTACTGGGACGTACGCCGTCTGTTTGAAGAGTTGAAAACCGGGCTGAAAAAGTGCATCCGTGACCTTGGGATCATCCCGGTATCCATTGGGATAGACACCTGGGGTGTAGATTTCGGATTGCTGGATGGCAGTGACAATTTGCTTGAGCTTCCGTTTGCCTATCGGGATGACCTGACCGAAACTGCTATGGAAGAGGTGTTTAAAATGATCCGGCCAAAGGATTTATATGCGAAGACCGGTATCCAGTTTATGCGGTTTAATTCGTTGTTCCAGCTCTGGGCGCTCAAGAAAAAGTTCCCCACCCTTCTGCTTCAAGCGGACAAACTGCTGTTTATGCCCGATTTGCTGAGCTACATGTTTACCGGGACCTCCTTTTCTGAATACACCATTGCTTCTACCTCACAGATGTTGAATCCAAAGACGCGCAACTGGTATCCCGACCTGATGCTGCGGCTGGGAATCCCGGTTCATATTCTTGAAAACATCATCGAGCCGGGCACTCAGATCGGTCCGATTAAGCCCGATATTCTGAGTGAGCTGGGAAGCCCGCCCGTTTCCGTGGTTGCCGTGGGCGCACACGATACCGCCTCAGCCATAGCAGCCATACCTGCCGAGGGGAAAAACTGGGCTTACGTCAGTTCGGGTACCTGGTCGCTAATGGGAATAGAGGCGGACCAGCCGATTCTGAACGAGGATAGTTTCAAGTTCCTGTTTACGAATGAAGGCGGGGTTGGCAACAAAATCAGGGTATTAAAAAACATTACCGGTCTGTGGCTTCTTCAGGAGTGCAAGAAAATCTGGGATGCCGAAAATCCGGTTTCCTATGAGGAGCTGATCAAGGGCTGCAAAAAGGTTAAACCCTTCCAGTCCATTGTGGATCCGGATGATCCCGCTTTCATGAACCCGCCGAATATGCCGGAAGCAATCCGTGAATACTGCCGGCGTACCTCACAGGCAGTTCCCGAGACTATAGAAGAGATCACCCGCTGCATATTTGAAAGCCTGGCCCTGAAGTACAGCATCATTCTCGACCAGCTCAGGAAAATCAGTCCCCACCCGATTGAGAAAATACACATGATCGGCGGCGGCAGTCTCAATAGTTTTCTCTGCCAGCTCACTGCCGATGCTACCGGTCTGCCCGTGGTCGCAGGCCCTTCAGAAGCTACGGCACTCGGAAATATCCTCTCGCAGATTGCCTGCCATCAGGGGATTTCCTCCCTGGATACGCTACGCGGATTCTCCATGAATTCCGTAAAAACCATCACTTACAAACCAAAAAAAACGGGGGAATGGAAAGCATGCCATATTTACTAGGTATAGACATAGGATCCTCATCCATCAAGGCATCCCTTGTTGATCCGGCCACCGGACTGGTCACAGCCAGTGCACAATCACCGTCAACGGAGCTCCAGATCTCAGCCCCGCAGCCCGGATGGGCCGAGCAGGATCCGGAGGTATGGTGGGAGCATGTACTCAAGGCGCTGGCCATTCTACAGGAAAAAACCGGGAAACTTGCCAAGGTAGGGGCAGTGGGCATATCGTACCAGATGCACGGCCTTGTGGCCGTTGACAAGGACCTGAATCCTCTGCGACCTTCCATCATCTGGTGCGACAGCCGGGCCTCCTCCTATGGAGAGGGGGCTTTCAGGACCCTTGGTCCCGATTTTTGCCTCTCACACCTCCTCAACAATCCCGGAAATTTTACTGCGGCAAAGCTGGCCTGGGTTAAGAAGAACCAGTCCGATATTTATAGCCGCATTTATAAGTTCATGCTGCCCGGCGATTTCATCGGAATGAAACTGACCGGGCTGAGTTTTTCCACCTCTACTGGCTATTCCGAGGGAATTCTGTGGGATTACACGACCGATACTCCGTCAAAGGAACTTACAGACTACTATGGATTTAGTCCTGATATATTTCCCGATATCGTTCCCGTTTTCGGCAACCAGGGCACCGTCACGAGTCACGCGTCACGCATCACTGGCCTCACCGCTGGCGTTCCCGTCACCTACCGTGCCGGCGACCAGCCCAACAATGCATTAAGTCTCAACGTGCTTGAACCCGGCGAAGTTGCTGCAACTGCCGGAACCTCCGGTGTTATTTACGGTATTCTCGACCGGGTAAACCATGATCCGCTGTCGAGGGTCAATGTGTTTGCACACGTCAACCATCTGCAGCCCGACACCCGTTTGGGCGTGCTGCTCTGCATCAATGGCACGGGGATTCTCTATTCGTGGATCCGGAAGCTGCTTCAGGGAAGCGGGCTTGATTATCCATTCATGAACAAGCTGGCTGCCGGAGTGGAGCCCGGTTCCGACGGACTGCTGGTTTTTCCGTTTGGCAACGGGGTTGAAAGGATTCATCAGAACAAACCGTTCGGTGGCCGGATCATCAATCTCGATCTCAACCGTCATTCACGCGAACACCTGATCCGGGCGGCACAGGAGGGGATCGTATATGCCCTGATGTATGGATTTGAGGCCATGCAGGAAATGGGTGTAAGAACAGAAACCGTGAAAGCTGGAAATGCAAACCTGTTCCTGAGTCCTGTGTTCAGGGAAATTTTTGCTGATGTGACCCAAACGACCGTTGAACTATACAACACCGACGGAGCTGCAGGTGCAGCCCGTGGAGCCGGTATCGGTGCCGGAATATTTGCAGGTCCCGCCGAAGCCTTCAGGGCCCTTGCGATGGTAGAACAGATAAAACCCAACCCTGAACGGATTGAAAAATACACGGAATTATATCACATTTGGAAAAAAGAAATGCTCGCTACGCTGAAATAAACCAATTCAAACACTTCAACCAATTCAACCAATTCAACAAATTCAACAAAAAACTCATATGATCCCATCCGAATTCTTCCCAGGCATTGAGCCGGTCCGATATGAAGGACCTGATAGTGAAAATCACCTTTCATTTAAATACTACGATGAAAACTTTGTGGTAGCGGGAAAGACCATGAAGGAGCACTTCCGGTTTGCCATGGCCTACTGGCACAGCATGTGCAATGCCGGCGGGGATCCTTTCGGCCCCGGTACCCGGAAGTTTCCCTGGAATATTTCCGACGACCCGATGAAAAACGCGGAAGCCCGGCTTCATGCGGCTTTTGAGTTTATGTCGAAGATGGGCATCCCGTTTTATTGTTTCCACGACCGGGATCTGGCACCAGAGGGTGACTCGGTTGAACAATCGGAGAAAAATCTAAAAAAGCTGGTGGATCTTGCCCACAAAAAGCAGCAGGAAACCGGAATCAAACTTCTCTGGGGAACTGCCAACCTCTTCTCAAATCCGAGATACATGAACGGAGCGGCTACCAATCCGGATTTCAGCGTGGTTTGCCAGGCTGCCGCCCAGGTGAAAGCGGCTATCGATGCTACCGTTGCGCTGGGAGGTGAAAACTATGTCTTCTGGGGCGGCCGTGAAGGCTACTCCTACCTGTTGAATACCAACACCAAGAAAGAGCTCGACCATATGGGACGTTTCCTTCAGATGGCTCGGGACTATGGCAGGAAAGCCGGATTCAACGGGGTGTACCTGATCGAGCCAAAACCCATGGAGCCTTCCTTGCATCAGTATGATTTTGATGCGTCTACCGTGATCGGCTTCCTTACAAAATACGGGTTGGAAAAAGACTTTAAATTGAATATCGAATCCAACCATGCCACCCTGGCCGGCCACAGTTTCTCCCATGAGCTGCGCTTTGCCGCGGATGCAGGCATGCTTGGAGGTATTGATGCCAACCACGGAGAGCCCCAGAATGGATGGGATACCGATAATTTCCCGACCAACCTCTATGAAGCCATCGAGGCGATGCTTATCGTTCTGGAAACCGGCGGACTAGGGCCGGGCGGGTTCAATTTCGATGCCAAGCTGCGCAGAAATTCAACGGATCTGGAAGACCTTTTCATTGCACATATCACAGGGATGGACACCTTTGCCAGAGCTCTCCTGATCGCTGATAAATTGTTGAATGAAAAACGGCTGACCGATTTCAGAGACAACCGGTATCTTTCCTTCCATGAAGATGATGCACAATCCTTTGAATCTGGCCTCCTGACACTTGAAGACCTGCGGGAAATGGCCATTCTCAAAGGCGAACCGGAGCTACAATCCGGTAAACAGGAACTGATCGAATCAATCATAAATAATTCAATATAAGCATGAAATACGCAAAATTTTTCAAAGCAGCATTCCTGCTTATGGCGGCCACACTCCTCGGCGCTACGCTGCCTGCTCAGCAAAGGGGGGGCGGACAAGTTACATGGCTCGACGATACGCATTATATCGAGATACAGAAAGATAAAAACGGCAAGGACGTGAAAATGAGCATCGATGTCCTCACGGGAAAAGGGAAAGAGTTAAAGGAGTCTGCTCCAACTGTCCCGCCTCCGAGAATCTCGGTCATCGTAAAGGACGGTGAATTATTCTATTCCGATGGAACGGCCACCCCTTCAAGACAGATTACGGCAAATCCCGGGAAAGAGGTTAATCCCCGGCTTTCACCGGATCAGAAAAGGGTAGCTTTTACCCGTGATAATGATCTTTATGTGATTGACCTGGAAACTAATCTTGAGCGACGGCTTACCTCCGATGGCACAAATCTGATATATAATGGATATGCCTCCTGGGTTTATTTCGAAGAAATCCTGGGCAGGCCATCGCAATATGCCGCCTTCTGGTGGTCACCCGACAGCAAGAAGGTTTCATTTTTAAGGTTTGACGACAGCGAAGTTCCACTGTTTATCCTAATGCGGGCCGACAGTCTCCATGGCGCTCCGGAATTCACCCGCTATCCGAAACCGGGAGATCCCAACCCAAAAGTCAAGCTTGGAATTGCCAACATTGATGCCGGTAAGGTAACCTGGGCAAAATTCGATGTCAATGTTGACCAATATATTGCCTGGCCCTTCTGGAAACCCGATTCAAAGGAGATGATGGTGCAGGTGCTGAACCGGGACCAGAACCACATGGAATTCTTTATGGTCAATCCGGAAACGGGTGATTTGAACAAGATCTATGATGAACAACGCAAAACCTGGGTGGATTTTTTCGAAGACATATATGTACTTGATAACGGTACCGGTTTTATCCTTAGAAGCTACAAGAGTGACTGGGACAACCTGTACTATTATGACTGGTCGGGCAAACTGATTGCCCAGCTCACCGATGTTAAATGGAGAGTCAGCAGAGTAACCAGAGTCGACGAAGAGAAGGGAATCGTCTATTTCACGGGCCGCGGTCAGGAATCGACCGAAAGTCATGCCTTCCGGGTTAATCTGGATGGGAAGGAATTCGTGCAGGTTACAGCAGGACGGGGAACCCACATGGCAAGCTGGTCCCCGGGTGGCTCTTATTTGATCGATACCTGGTCGAGTACCACGGTTCCCGGGAGGAAAGAATTACGTGATAAAAATGGCAAGTTGATTCGGGGGTTAAGTGAGACACCGCTTGAGTTTGATGTCACAAAACATCACCGTGTCGAACTCACAACAATACCATCTACAGATGGATTTATGCTTCCTGCCCTCATTACATTTCCGGTTAATTTTGACCCAACCAGGAAATATCCGGTTGTATTCACCATTTACGGAGGTCCTGATGCAGGTGGTGTCCGGAACTCTTTTGGTGGCTATACCCCCGGCTGGTTTGCCCAGAACGGAATTATTACGATTAATGTAGATCATCGCGCCTCAGGACAGTTCGGGAAAGCCGGACTTGACTATATGTGGCGGAATCTGGGAAAATGGGAAATGGTTGACTACGGAGAGGCCGTTAAATACCTGAGAAAAATGCCTTGGGTAGATCGCACCCGAATGGGCATTACTGGTGGATCCTATGGCGGGTATACCACCTGCATGGCACTTACTGCCGGAGCCGATTATTGGACGCATGGCGTAGCTAACTTCAGCGTAACCGATTGGAAGCTATATGATAATGTATATACTGAGCGATTCATGGATACTCCGGAACAGAATCCGGAAGGCTATAAAATGAATTCCGTGATGACGCATGCCGATAAGCTTCAAGGGAAGCTTTACATTATTCATGGCGAAATGGACGACAACGTTCATATGCAGAACTCATTGCAGCTGGTCAGTAAACTTCAGGACCTCAACAAGGAGTTCCAATTCATGATCTACCCCAACGGCAGGCATGGCTGGGGCGGTCCGAAGGCCATACACCTGCGGGACATTCAGAACCGGTTCTGGATGAAGGAGTTTTTTGGAAAATAGGTCATCGGGGTATAGAGGTTTGAGGGGTGATCAATGTTGAAAGGTGGAATGTGATATCACACTATCACATTCCACCTTCCACATTTCACAACTATTAAAAGACGGATGTATCCGTCTCTACTCGGTGGGTTCCTTCTTTTTGCGTGTTAGGGGGAGAACGCCGGCCATTTCGCCGATGACGTTGACCAGTTCGCCACCTTGCGGGATCACGATTTTTGCGTTGTCCTTGAGTGAGCGTTCCAGGGTTTCAAGTTTTTTGAGCAGCTGGGCATTTCCTGTAAAGTATTTATCGGCGGCCTCATTCACCATTTTGATGGCTTCGGCTTCCCCTTCAGCATGAAGGATGGTTGCCTGTTTTACCCCTTCAGCCTCCTTGATTTTCGCCCGCTTTTCTCCGTCGGCAACCGTTTCCCGTGCCGTGGCGAAGTCGATCGCTGCAATCTTTTCGTTTTCAGCTTTAACTACCTTATTCATGGTTTCCTGAACATCCTTGGGAGGATCGATCTCTTTCAGCTCGGTCCGAACAATCTGCAGTCCCCAGTTAGCTGTTTCTTCCTTCAGAGTCTGATGCAGTTCGGCATTGATTTTTCCCCTTTCGCTGTTGGCTGATTTCAGTGTCATAGTCCCGATAATATTACGGAGGGTTGTCCGTGCAAGACTTACGATCTGCCACTTGTAATTAAACACCTGATATTGTGAACTCTTAACACTTTCTTCATCGGCCTTCACCTTAAAATATACCTGCGCATCAACCCGTGCATTCAGGTTGTCGTTGGTTATGATTTCCTGCGGCTCGGCATCCACCATCTGTTCGGTGGTATTCACAAGATACATCTTTTCAATGACCGGAATGATCCAGTGGAAGCCCGGATTGGCAAAACGGTGGTATTTTCCGAGACGTTCGATCAGTGCACGATGTGTTGGCCGGACGATCCGGATACCGGCGAGTAATAAGATCAAAACGATGCCGCCGATCCCGACATAAAGGTAAAGAGTCATAACTTTTGGATTAATTGGTTTATCCCATAAAGGTATGGAATTAGTTTCCGACTTTATTTATCTTCGGCACCAATTATCAGGTAAATATGGTATTCAGCAGCATCGTTTTCCTTCTCGGATTCCTGCCGGCTTTTCTGATCACGTATTACCTGGTCCCCAAGAAGTTCAAGAACGTAACCATCCTGCTGTTCAGCATCTTCTTCTACAGCTGGGGCGCTCCGAAATTCATCTTCGTCATCCTCGGCACCACGTTTATTGATTTTCATCTCGTCAAATGGATGTCGGCCACCAAAAGCACCCTGCACAGGCGTCTGATGCTGACTCTCTCTGTTTCCGTGAACATAGGTCTGCTGTTCTACTTCAAGTATTCCAATTTTTTCATTGAGAATTTCAATTCGCTCCTGTCGGTTTTCGGAGTCAATGCCATTCAGTGGACCAAACTCATTCTGCCGATCGGAATCTCCTTTTACACGTTCGAAACCATCACGTATGTGGTGGATGTTTATCGCCGGGTTCATGCACCTCTCCACAACTTCTGGGACTACCAGCTATATATAATCCTGTATCCCAAGCTGATAGCCGGCCCTATCATACGATACCACCAGCTCGCCGATCAGATAACTGATCGGTCGGCGAATGAAACCTTCGACAACCGGCTTACCGGATTTTACCGGTTTGTTCTCGGTTTGGCAAAAAAAGTACTGATTGCCAACCAGATGGGTCACCAGGCCGATGCCATCATGGCGCTGGACTTCAACACCATCAGCACGGGGACTGCCTGGGTAGGAATCCTGGCCTATACGTTCCAGATATACTTTGATTTCTCCGGGTATTCCGATATGGCGATCGGTTTGGGCAAAATGATCGGATTTAAGTTCCCCGAGAATTTCAATAACCCCTATATATCGCAGAGCATCACAGAATTCTGGCGGCGCTGGCATATGACACTTGGGGCATGGATGCGCAACTACCTCTACATACCGCTGGGAGGCAACCGGGTAAAATCAAAATCGCGTCTCTATTTCAATCTCTGGTTCGTTTTCCTGGCCTCGGGATTGTGGCACGGCGCTTCCTGGACCTTTGTGTTCTGGGGAGCTTTCCATGGACTGATGCTGGTGCTGGAAAGGGGATTTCTGCTGAAGGTTTACGAACGGATCGGGAAGTTGCCCAGTACCCTTATCACCTTCCTGCTGGTGGTAATCGGGTGGGTATTCTTCCGTATTGAAGAGTTCCCGAGGGCATTCACCTTCCTAAAAAAAATGTTCTCATTCCAGTCAGGAACCGGGATCACGCTCGACCCGGGAATCTGGTTCTATTTCGGTCTTGCGGTCCTGTTCGGGTTTTTCGTCTATTTCCGCAAGGGGCAGGCAATCCAGGATGCCGTGTACTTTAGCGAATATCCAAACCGCCGTCATGTTATCATGGCATCAGCGGTGCTCATTTTACTGGTCCTGTCTGTCAGTTCCATCACTGCCTTCGGATTTAACCCATTCATCTATTTTCGTTTCTGATGAAGAAGAACAAATTCCGATATTATCTTTTCATTTTCCTGATGTTCCTTCTGGCGGTCCCGTTCATTCAGTCAACTTTCCGGCTGGTGAATGAAAAGCCACTTAAAGGGGCGGTGACAAGTCCGCCAAATGCCCGATTTCAACTGAAAGATTGGTTCAGCGCTGAATATCAGGGTAAAAAAGAGGAATACCTGAATGAGTCCTTCGGCTTCCGGAGCACCTTTGTCAGGATCAATAACCAGATTGCGTTTACCTTGTTCCGGAAGGTTAACGCACGCGGGGTTCTCGTGGGAAAGAAGAATTACCTGTTTGAGGAGAATTATGTGAAAGCATGGTACGGTGCGGATTTTATAGGCACCGACAGCATCGCCCGGCGGATCGGAAGGCTGAAATATATCCAGGACCGCTTATCGGAAATGAATAAAACCCTGGTTGTGGTTTTTGCAGCCGGGAAGGGCTCCTTTTACCCCGAGTTTTTTCCGGAAAACAGTTACACAAAGGGTCCGACCAACTATGAAACGCATATCCGGGCTGCCGCAGACAGCGGACTCCGGTATATCGATTTTAATCGCTGGTTTCTCGAAAACAAGTCTTCTTCCCAATACCCGCTCTATCCCAAATACGGGATTCACTGGAGCTATTACGGAACCTGCCTGGTAGCGGATTCATTGATTCATTATATTGAAAAGTCCCGCAATATTGACATGCCTGACCTGAATTGGGACCGTGTCGATGTAGCCCGGGCGCGGGGTGATGATTATGACATCGGGTATGGATTGAACCTGATATTCAAACTCCGCCGCGACCAGCTGGCTTATCCGGCGATGCAGTTTGAGACCGGTGAGGGGAAGACCCGTCCACGGGTTTTGGTGATTGCCGACAGCTACTATTGGGGGATGTATAATTTTGGCTTGTCGCGGTCGTTTTCTGATGACCATTTCTGGTTTTACAACAAACAGGTTTATCCGGAAAGCTTCACAAAGGAGCTCACCGCCGGGCAACTGAGCCTTGCCGATGAAATCTCAAAGCATGATGTCATTATCCTGATGGCAACGGAAGCCAACCTGCCGGGTTTTGGCTGGGGATTTCCCGAGGCAGCTTCTAAATTGCTGTATAAAAGACACTTACAGGACCGGATTCAAAACCTGATGGACTATATCCGGACCGACAGGAACTGGATGAGGCACATCGAGGAGAAAGCCCGCCAGCGGGGCATTCCGGTAGATTCCATGCTGTACCTGGATGCGGAATGGGGGATACGGGGAAGAAGTGGGGAGGGATTGTGAGGGGTGGTGAGGTGTGGTGAGGGGTGGTGAGGTATGGTGAGGTGTGGTGAGGAATTGTGAGGGGTGGTGAGGAATTGTGAGGGGTGGTGAGGGAGATATCACACAATTGTTATATTTGGGAAATGCCTTTTTGAAACATGGACCTTTACAGAATAAATATTTGCTACTTTAAATCAGATGGTGGTGCGATGTTTGGCGTGGTGCCAAAAGCCATCTGGACTAAGTTTTTCCCTGCAGATGAGCGTAACCTGATTCCGATGATTCTGCGTTCGCTGGTCATCCGGACGGATGACGATCATTTGATCCTGATTGACAATGGAATTGGCGACAAGCAGGATGACGACCATCAGCAATATTTACATATCGACGAGATTGACGGACTGGTGACTGGCCTGGCGGCTCAAGGCATTAAGCCTGAGGAAATCACCGACATGATCCTGACACATCTTCACTTCGATCATTGCGGAGGAGGCATTACGTATAACTGGAACCGTGAGCCGGTGGCGGTTTTCCCGGAAGCTACCTACTGGACGACTGAACGGCAGTGGGACAATGCCGTGAATCCGAATCCGCGCGAAGCGGACTCCTATCTTCGGGAGAACCTGATCCCGATGGAGGATCTGGGCTTGCTCGACTTTGTCCTGCATCCGGGAAACTTCTGTGAAGGGGTTGATCTGAGGATTGTTAATGGACATACACCCGGGCAACTTATTCCAGTTATAAAGTATAAAGGGAAAACCCTGGTTTTCGGAGCCGATCTGATCCCAACACACGGGCATATTCCGGTAAAATACAACATGGCCTATGATCTGGAGGTTGTAAAGACCATGAAAGAAAAGCAAACATTCCTTGAAGAGATTGTGGACAACAATTATGTCCTCATGTTCCAGCACGACACCATGTATGAATGCTGCACCGTAAAGAAAACGGATAAAGGCGGGTTCAGGATGGATCAGGCGATGACGCTGGAGGAATTTAAAAACCTATAATTGACTCGCTGACGCTCGCTAATTATCCTACAACCCATACGGCACCCCCTGCTTAAAGTCTATCTCCCTGATCTTCTTATCGTGTTCGTAAAGGATCTCCTTTAGCCGGCTGCCGTCGGTATCGTACATGACCCACATTCCGTGAAGCTTGCCCATAGAGTAGGTCCCTTCGTAGAATTTAAACCCATTTTCGCGCCAGACGGTAGCTTTTCCGTCACGCTGGTCATTCTTAAAGAAGCCTTCACTCTGTTTACGTCCGTTTTCAAACCAGCTTGTCCAGGCACCATCTTTCTTTTCACCCGAGAACTCTCCTTCCAATTCCTTTTTGCCTCCCTGGTAATACTTGATCTCTTTCACCTTTACGGGAGTTTTTCCGGATTCATCGTAAAAAACAACTTTCTGGGGAGAGCCATCGGGCCAGGTAGCCGTGACTTCCTGCTTCAGCTTTTCCTTACATGCTGTAATGGTAACAGCGGCCATCAGAAGAATTATAATGTTAGATAGCTTCATTTCAAAACATTTAAAGGAGGCTCAAAAATAGGAAATTCAAGAGGCTTCCGTATCAGGATTTAAAATCTTAAAAAAAGTTAAATGCATAATCTTAAGAACATACAATTTCTAACTTGACCTGATTTTACTGACCTAAACTGATACTGAAATGAAAAACATCCGTAATCTCCTGATGCTTACGTGCATGCTGGCTTTAGCCGCTTATTCCGGCATGGCACAATTCACTCCGCATTACCAGTGGACACTGCTCGAAAAGAAGCTGATGGACCAAATCATCGGTGAAGCTTCCGGAGAGTCCGCCCTCGCCTATGACATTGAAATGGCCGGATATACGCGTAACCGGTTGTCGAAAGAATATCAGACTGTTTTATGGGAATCCCAGTATGTCATGGACAAACTGAAAGAATTCGGGATTACCAATGCCCAGCTCGAGCGTTTTGGTGAAAAGCGCCCCACCTGGGACGGCATCAGCGGGGAATTGTGGGAAGTTTCACCCGGTCTCCGGAAGCTGGCCGACTATGATGACCAGGTGGCCATGCTAGTATCCGGCAGTCAGAATACGGATGCAGAGGGTGAACTTATCTGGATAGGCGAAGGCCGTCCGTCAGACTACAAAGATCTGGATGTAAAAGGGAAAATAGTGGTTACCAATGCATCCCCGGGATCGGTATCATCCCTGATCTCCACCGGCGGCGCCCTCGGAATCCTTTCTTTTAACTCCCCGCGCCCACTGGCAGATCCTGTTCAGATGCCCTACAGCAGCCTCGGTGGCCGCGGCGGCGGTGAAGCCAAGGGTTTTGCTTTTCAGATGCCTCCCCGTGAAGGAGTTTTTATCCGCGACCGTTTGCTCAGGGGTGAAAAAATCAGGGTTCACGCAAAAGTGCAGGCAGCCATGGAGAATGTGGACCTGCAGGTACCCACCTGCGTGATTCCGGGAACGGACCCGAAGGCGGGTGAGATTATTTTCTCTGCTCACATATTCGAGGGTTTAATCAAGCAGGGGGCTAACGACAACATCAGCGGCAGTGCCTGCCTGTTGGAAATGGCACGGATGCTGAACACCATGTTCAACGATGGACGGTTGCCCCGTCCGGCACGCAGCCTGCGCTTTATATGGGTCCCCGAGTTTTCCGGAACCGGTCCGTGGGTTAATGCCCACAAGGATATCATAGAGAACACCCTTTGTAACATTAACCTCGATATGGTCGGGATCCTGCTCAGCGAGAGCCAGTCATTCTTTAACCTGGAGCGCACAACTTTCGGGAACCCGCACTATCTCAATGATGTTATGGAGAATTATTTCCGGTATGTAGGGGAAACAAACCGCACCAGCCTGGTTCTTTCGGGTCGTGAGGGGTATCTCAACCGGATCGTGGCTCCTTCAGGATCGGATGAACCGTTTTATTATTCCATCGAAGGCCATTACGGCGCCTCTGACCATGAGGTATTCAATGACTGGGCTGTTGGAGTTCCTGCCATCATGATGATCACGTGGCCCGATCTGTATTATCACACCTCCCAGGACTTATCGGATAAACTGGACCCCACCCAATTGAAAAGATGCTGTGTGATCGGGGCTGCAACGGCCTATAATATCGCCTCTGCAGATGCCGCCATGGCTCAGAAGTTTGCCGCTGAAACCTCCGCGAATGCCGTGAGGCGGCTGGGACATCAGCTGGCCAGAGCTGCCGATGAGCTGTCTTACGCGACTGCAGAAAATCTTTCCCGGATGTATAAAAAAGTTAGAGGGTATATTGAAGGCACGCTCCTGAACGAGACTGAAACTGTGGAAACCACCCTTGAACTGGCTCCGGCTAATCCCGCACTGATCGCAACGGTCACTTTGCAGGTTGCCCAGCTTAAGAAAATCGCAGAGGCTCAACTTGCCATCCTCGATCAGCAGATGAAACAGCTCGCAACCAGTCTGGGAACGACCGCTGTAAACCTGAAGCCCGATGACCTGGAAAAGAAAGCGCTTGCCGTAATCCCGGTGGTTACCCCAAAAGTTAAAGAGGCCGGCTATGGCGGATACCGCCAGTTCATGCCGCAGATACCCCGCGAACAGATGGCAACCACCTACCGTGACATAGGAAATACGAGCGAACTGGAGCGACTCTGCAACGGAAAACATAATGCAGTACAAATCAAACAGATGCTGGACACCCAATTCCCGAGAGAATCGTCCCTCACAGCAATCCTTGCGTATATTGAGGTGCTGAAGACGGCGGGGTTGGTGGTGCAGAAGTAACAGGTCGCTGCGGTTCTGAATGGCTCCCTGCGGTTGCTAATAGGTCGCTGCGCTCCTAAAAGGCCCTTCGGGCTAAAAGGGGCTTCGCCCTAATAGGCATTAAGGGTCAGGCTCTGTTAGGCCGAAGGCCCTATTAGCCCGAAGGGCCTTTTAGCGACCGCAGGGAGCCTTTTAGGAGCGCAGCGACATATTAAAACAATATATATGAAACACTTATCTCTGTCAATTCTCCTCGCTGCCCTAATGCTCAGCGGCAGCGCGCAGATCGTTCCCTATCACCAGTGGACCCTAATGGGCAAACCTCATATGGATGAGATCATTGGTGAAGCCTCGGGTGAGATGGCCTTCAATCATATCCTGGAAATGGGCGGGTACACGCGCGGCCGGACATCAGAAGAGTATAAAACAACCCTGTTTGAAGCACAGTATATCCTTGATAAATTCAGGGAGTACGGCCTGGATGGCAAGCTGGAAAGGTTTCCGGATGCCCAGCCTAACTGGAACGGAATCCGGGGTGAGCTTTGGGAGGTATCGCCGGGGCGAAGGAAATTTGCCGATTATGACGATCTGAAAGCCATGCTGGCCGTAGGAAGTCAGGACGCTGATGTGGAAGCAGAATTGGTTTGGGTGGAGAATGGCCGGAAGGAGGATTTTGAGAAAGTCAGCGTTAAGGATAAGATCGTAGTAACCTATGCCGATCCGGGATCCATCTCACGATGGGTTCAGCAGTTCGGGGCTGTCGGGATCATCTCGATGCACTCCTGGAGGCCTCTCTTTGATCCGCTACAGATTCCCTGGACCGGGTTCTGGGGCAACGGGGGTGAGAAGGTGGGCTTTGCATTCTTTATGCCTCCGAGAGAAGGGTATCTTCTCCGCGACCGATTGGTGCGGAATGAAAAGATCCGGGTACATGCCGTAGTCAAGGCCTCCATGGAGACCACCGACCTGCAGGTTCCAACCTGTGTGATTCCGGGCACTAATCCTGATGCCGGAGAGATCATCTTTTCGGCTCACCTGTTTGAAGGTTACCTTAAACAGGGCGGCAATGATGATTTATCCGGATGTGCCGTTATTCTTGAGGTTGCACGCATGTTCAAGACCATGTTTGATGAAGGCAGGCTGCCGAGGCCTGAACGGACCCTGCGCTTTATTTTCATCCCCGAATTTTCGGGCTCGATACCCTGGGTGATTGCACACAAGGATATCATGGAAAAGACCTTATGCAACATTAATCTTGATATGGTGGGCCTCTGGCTGAGCAAGAGCCAGTCCTTTTTCAACCTGGAGCGGACAACATTCGGCAACCCTCATTATATCAATGATGTAGTGGAAAATTATTTCCGGTATGTAGGAGAAACCAACCGTACCATGATCGCCATCTGGAGCGGATACATCAACCGTATCGTTGCTCCATCGGGATCTGATGAGCCATTCTATTACAATATTGAAACGCATTTCGGCGGCTCGGATCATGAGGTTTTCAACGACTGGGGAGTGGGCGTACCGGGCATCATGATGATCACCTGGCCGGATCAGTTTTATCACACATCCGAAGATGTGGCGGATAAATGCGATCCCACCCAGCTGAAGCGCTGCTGTGTGATCACAGCAGCATCTGCCTATACCATTGCCACTGCAGATGCAGATATGGCCTGCAAGATATCCGGAGAAGTATTTTCCAATGGAGTCCGTCGCATGGGCCTTCAAACGGCGCGAGCGTTGGAAGAACTGTCAAATGCAACTGCTGCGAATGTTTCGCAGGTATATAAAAAAGTGAGGGGCTATGTTGAAGCCGCGGTCCTCAATGAAACCGAAACCGTTGAGTCAGCGATGGAATTAGCTCCGGGCGATGCAGTACTGAGCGGATCGATCGCGGTTCAATCAGCCCAGCTGAAAAAGATAGGAGAAGGACAACTCGCGGTTATTGACCAGGAGATGAAAAAAATGGCTGGCAAGCTGGGCGTCCCGGTTGTTTCACTTAAGCCGAATGAACTGGAGAAGAAGGCTATAGCCACCATTCCGGTTCCAACATCCAGGGTCAGGGAAAACGGGTATGGCGGATATTCAAAGTATATGCCTGAAGTTCCGCGTGAACAGATGAACGAAATTTATCAGAAGATATCTGACAAAACCGAGTTGGAACGCCTCTGCAACGGCAAACATAATGCCCTGCAGATCAAGCAGATGCTAGACACACAATCTGTTCGGGAGTCTGACCTTGGGGCTATTGTCGAATATATCGGGATTCTGGCGAAGGGAGGGTTGGTCGTTTTTAAATAGGTCGCTTCGCTCCTAAAAGGCTCCCTGCGGTCGCTAAAAGGTCGCTGCGCTCCTAATAGGCCTTTCGGGCTAAAACGAGCTTCGCCCTAACAGGCATTTGGCTAAACCTCTATTAGCGCGAAGTGCCTATTAGGAGCGCAGCGACCTTTTAGCGACCGCAGGGAGCCAATTAGGAGCGCAGCGACCTACTTCCCCTGCCGCCAGCGCCTGAAGGGTGAGTTTCTGGAAGAGCTGGCAAAGGGATGTATCCCCCGGTTTACAGCCTTGAGTTCTTCAACGGTATAAAATGCATCGGGATTGAACTTGTTGATCAGCGATACCGTGGCGGGGAGCTCCGACCGCTTGATAATTGTGTAAACCACATCTACGGTTCCTGTGCTGCCCTGGGCAGTATGAAAGGTAACTCCATAACCTGCGTCGGTCAGCTGCCTTATCAGTTCTTCTGCAGGGACCTTGGTGATCACCCTGACGGCTGTGTAGCCGATGGCAATTTTCTCCTCGATGATAATGCCGATGAAGTTCCCTGTGGCAAATCCACCGCAGTAGGCCAGGTAATAGTACCATCGATCAAGGTTTTCGAGGATCTTGGTCATGGCCAAAAGCCAGATGAATACCTCGAAAAAACCCAAAAGCGGAGCCAGGTACCGGTACCCTTTTGAAACGAAAATAATCCGGACGGTGCCGATGGATACATCTCCGATCCTGGCGAGGAAGATCAGAAGAGGTACGACGATGATGCCCCAGAAGTCGAATGTTGACATATTTCTTTTTTAAACCTGTCAGGTTTTGTAAACCTGACAGGTTTAACCCTGAGGGTTGTTTTATGGTTTAAAGAGTAAAGGTAGCCACGTTTCCCTTATTTCCTGCCAGCCAGACCACCTTTTTCCCAGGTACAACATCGCAGGTATGGAAGCCTTCCTTGCTGATTTCTTTCCAGGAAGTTCCTGAATCCTCTGAAATCCAGACGCCCGGAGGGCCGCAGGCCACAAGGGATTTTTTGCCGGTCCAGCGGATGCATTCCATAAAGGGGACGGACGATGCTCCCGCAGGAATGCTCCAGGTTTTGCCGTTATCGGTGGAGATTACGATATTGGATCCTGATCTTTTAGTCTGCTGGTAATGTCCGCCACAGGCAGCAATACTTTTTCCCGGTCCTTTGGCAATGGAAAAGGCTCCGGAGGCTGCATCACCCTGAAGTACCGGGAGATTAACCGCTGTCCAGTTTACACCATAATCATCAGACTTAAAAGCCCTGGCAACCGCTCCACCCGTTGCCAGCCAGCATTCGCCGCCGGGCAGCGCATCCAGGCTGGTCCCGCTGGCAGCAAAGGCATATTCGCCTTTTACCAGGTCGGGAACCGTTTTAGGTTGAATCCGCTTCCATGTCAAACCGCCATCCATGGTTTCAAGAATGTATGTTTTATTAGCCGTGGGATCGGAAATGATCAGTCCGTGCTTCTCGTTAAAGAAATCCATTCCGTCGAAAAAAGCGAGGGAATCGCGGTTCTCAAAAGTCATTGTCCACGACTTGCCGCCGTCGGTTGTCCGGAAAATTTTGGATGCACTCCCTGGCCCGATACTCATAAGAAGGGCTGCATCCGCGGAGAAACCATGAACATCCCGGAAATCCAGCTTTCCGGCTCCCGGAACCGCTTGCTGGTACCAGGTTTTGCCGGCATCACGGGTAACCGCAAACTCACCTTTGGTGCCGGAAACCCAAATCACTTTGTTGGAGACGGCATGGAGGCCCCTCATGGTTCCGGTCATGCCGGTTTTTACACCTGTCAGGTTTTGAAAACCTGACAGGTGTAAGGGAAGAAGGAGGAAGATGAAAAGGAAGGGTTTGAGCATGGGGTGAGGGTTTAAACCTGTCAGGTTTAAAAAAACCTGACAGGTTGTGGCTACTTGCGGCTTTCGATCAGGACCTCGAGAATCTGGATGGCTGCTTTCGGGATCGAGGTGCCGGGCCCGAAGATGCCCACCACACCATGGTCATAGAGATACTGGTAATCCTGCGGGGGGATTACACCTCCCACAATCACCATGATATCATCGCGCCCGAGTTTTTTCAGTTCTTCCATCACCTGTGGCACCAGCGTTTTATGGCCGGCGGCCAGGCTTGAAATACCCAGAACATGAACATCGTTTTCAACGGCATCCTTCGCAGCTTCGGCCGGGGTCTGGAAAAGAGGCCCGATATCCACATCGAATCCGATATCTGCATAACCGGTGGATACCACCTTGGCACCGCGGTCATGGCCATCCTGTCCCATCTTGGCAATCATGATCCGGGGCCTGCGGCCTTCTATTTCGGCAAAGGCATCGGCTAGCTGGCGAGCTTTCGCAAAGTCTTCGCTTCCCTGGAATTCTGATGAATATACTCCTGATATTGAACGGATCACGGCCTTATATCTCCCAACAATTTTTTCACAAGCATAGGAAATTTCACCCAAAGATGCACGTTTTTTCGCAGCATCCACGGCCAATTCGAGCAGGTTGCCCTCCCCGGTTTCCACACATCGGGTTATTGCTGCGAGAGAAGCCTGGCATTCAGCCTCATTTCGCTCAGCGCGCAGTTTATTCAGTCTTTCGATCTGCGACAAACGAACCTTGGTATTGTCAACATCCAGGGTTTCGATCGGGTCCTCTTTATCGAGTTTATACTGATTAACCCCGAGGATCATCTCCCGGCCGCTGTCGATACGGGCCTGCTTCCTGGCGGCTGCCTCTTCGATGCGCATTTTCGGGATTCCGGTTTCAACGGCTTTCGACATGCCGCCCAGCTCCTCCACCTCTTCGATCAGCGCCCAGGCCTTGCGGGCGAGCTCATCGGTAAGCGATTCCACATAGTAGGAACCGGCCCAGGGGTCGACCGACCGGCACACCCCGGTTTCTTCCTGTATAAATATCTGTGTATTCCGTGCAATCCTGGCCGAAAAGTCGGTTGGGAGTGCAATGGCCTCATCGAGGGCATTGGTATGGAGGCTCTGCGTGTGGCCAAGAACGGCAGCCAGAGCTTCAACACAGGTGCGGGTAACGTTATTGTATGGATCCTGCTCCGTCAGGCTCCAGCCAGAGGTTTGGCAATGGGTGCGGAGAGCCAGTGATTTCGGATTTTTGGGATTGAACTGCTTAACGAGCTTGGCCCACAGCATTCGGGCGGCGCGCATCTTGGCGATTTCCATAAAATGGTTCATGCCAATGCCCCAGAAGAAAGACAGCCGTGGTGCAAAGGCATCGATATCCAGTCCCGAGCGCACACCGGTACGGAGGTATTCCAGACCGTCGGCCAGCGTATAAGCCAGTTCAATATCGGCCGTTCCACCCGCTTCCTGGATGTGATAGCCCGATATTGAGATTGAATTGAACTTGGGCATGTTCTGGGATGTATATCGGAATATATCTCCGATAATTTTCATACTGAACTCCGGCGGATAGATATAGGTATTGCGAACCATAAACTCCTTGAGGATGTCATTCTGGATTGTTCCGGTGAGCTCCTCCAGTTTTGCCCCCTGCTCCAGGGCGGCGACAATGTAGAAAGCCAGGATCGGCAGAACGGCACCGTTCATCGTCATGGAAACCGACATCTTATTGAGCGGTATCTGATCGAACAGCACTTTCATGTCGAGGATCGAGTCGATCGCCACACCCGCTTTCCCCACATCGCCCACCACGCGTTCATGGTCTGAATCATAACCGCGGTGCGTTGCCAGGTCGAAAGCCACGGAAAGGCCCATCTGCCCGGCCGCCAGGTTGCGGCGGTAGAAAGCATTTGACTCCTCGGCTGTTGAGAATCCTGCATACTGGCGGATGGTCCAGGGCTGCATCACGTACATGGTTGAATAGGGGCCGCGCAGGTATGGCGGCAATCCGGCAGCATAATTCAGATGCTCCATGCCGGTAAGATCCCCGGGTACATAAAGCGGCTTAACCGGGATATGCTCCGCCGTTAGCCAGGGTTGCCCCTCAGCTCCAGAATGGTTACCGGCTTTCCTGCCGGTCTCAAGGGATATCTTGGTAAAATCGGGTTTCATATTTTATCAGCTCTTAAAGATCAGTTTATTGAACGACTGCAGGGTCTGCAGGAGGTTGCTCCGGACGTGTATGAATTGGGTGATCCCGGCAGATTTGAGATCCTCCAGGATTTCCTTCGGATAACCGGCAACGACCGGAATGCCTTTTCCGCTCATCAGTTTACCAAATAGAGGTCCGAGAGTTGCATAGTCCTCGTCTGAGGCGCAGAGAACCACGACGTCAGCACCGGCCTTCATGGCGGCTTGCACGCCCTCTTCAACTGTTGCAAAACCATTGTTATCAAGCACTTTATACCCGGCGCACCCAAAGAAATTATTGGCAAACCCCGCGCGGGCCCGACGCATCGCCAGGTTTCCCGTAGTCAGGAGGAATACCACCGGTTTCTTTCCTGATTTTTCCGTTTCCATGCGAAGCTGCTCAAACGGTTCGGCAGCCCGGTAAAGATTCAGCGGCTGGGCATCGGCCTCTTCCGTGTCGGCGACGGGTGAAGCAATGATATCGGGATCCGCTATTCCGAGCATCTCGTCGAGCGGATTCGGATACTGGTTGGTCCCCAGCAGCGTCTCCTTCCGTTGTGCAATATTCTGGTCGCGAAGGCTGGCTGAGGTTACAATAGCATCCTGGATCCATCCCTCAAAAAAGGCTTCTGTATATCCGCCTTTTGCCTCAACCTGCTGGAAGAGTTTCCAGGATTCTTCAGCGATCGACTGGGTAAGGCTTTCAATATAGTAGGATCCCGCAGCAGGGTCGGCTACCTTATCCAGATTGGACTCCCCCTTCAGCAGAATCTGCTGGTTGCGGGCTATTCTTTCAGCAATGGGAGTGGGCTCTTCGTAGGTCAGGTCGAAGGCAAGCACCGTGAGCGAATTGATTCCGCCAAGCGCTGCCGACATGGACTCGGTGGTGGTTCTCAGCAGGTTGACATAGGGATCGTAAACGGTTTTATTCCAGAAAGAGGTTTCGGCATGGATATACATTTTCGCCGATTTCTCAGATTTTACGCAATATTCCTCAAGTATGCGGGCCCAGAGCATCCGGGCAGCGCGGAATTTAGCGATCTCGAAAAAATAGTTCGAGCCGACGGAAAAGTGGAAAGAGAGCTTATTGGCAACAAGATCCACGGGAAGTCCGTTCTCCGTAAACTCAACCAGGTATTCATTGGCCTGGGCCAGGCTGAAACCCAGCTCCTGAACGGAATTGGCTCCGGCATTATGAAAAAACCTGCCGTTTACTCCGAGGACTCTCAGTCCGGGGTATTTTTCAGCACGTACCAGCCATGCGGCGCAAAGTTCATACAGTTCCTCCTCCTCGTCAAAGCGGCCTGTCAGGTTAAACTCTCCTATCGGGTCGAATTGGATGCAACCCTTGAAAACTGCAGGTTTCAGGCTGCCGGTTTCCACCATGGCATCCAGTACATCGAGGATAATTTCGGGATCAAAGCCTTCGAAATTAAACTCTGCTGCTTCATAGGGAAGACCCGCCAGCAGTTCGGCCACCTCCTCGTCGGTGTGGTCCTCGTTGGTCTGGAAATTTATCGATTCAACACCTTTTGAAATCATAAAGAGTGCATCTTCCCTGGCTTTTCCGTACTCCTCAACCACCACATCCTGACGTATCAGCCAGGAATTGCCTGCAGCGCTATTTCCCCTGACAAAAGGAAATTCACCGGGTAAATAAGCCATGTGCCTGAGTTTATCCAGATCTTCCGACCGATAATAGGGCCGCACTGCAATACCTTCAGGGCTGTTCCAAATCAGCTTTTTCGCATAATCAGCACCTTTGAGATCTTTGAGGATCACCTGTTCCCATTCCGGGGTGGAGATGGGTGGAAATTCAGAAAACAGGTGCTCCTTCTTTTCGGATTGTCCCATAATGAAAGAGTTTCAATTTGGTCGCAAAAGTACGGACTTAATGCGAACAAAGGAAGGATGGGGGGATGACTTTTGTCAGGGCACAAGGGCACAAGGGCACAAGGGCACAAGGGCAATTGAGTTGATTTTTGTAACAATTGTTACAATATGAACTGGTGGGTTAGCCTATATTTGGTCCATAATTTAACACGATGAAATCCTTTTTCTCGATACTTGGCCGTCTGGTGCCGGTAATTCTGAGCTTCCTGATCCTGGGGGCGCACTTTTCACGGAACGATCATTATGTTTTGGTTCTGCTGGCTCTTGCAATGATCGGATTATTGTTCATCCGCAAACCCTTGATTGCAAGAATAATTCAGGCAGCCCTTCTCCTGGGCGGTATCGAATGGTTACGATCGATGTTCGGATATATCGCTCAGCGAAAGGAAACCGGTGAAGACTGGACCCGCCTGGCTATTATCCTTTCAATTGTTGCGATCTTTACTGTTTTATCAGGATTGGTCTTCTTTTCCAAACGGATTAAGGCGCATTACAAGCTTAAATAGCTATTTTCAAGGCAAATTTTCTTGCCATGAAATTGCATCCCCTTTACCGGATTTTCAAGAAATCCCTGAGTCTACTGGTTTTTGCGGCAGCCCTTGCCTGTGCCAAAGTTCCGCAGACCCCGACTGATCTCACAAAGGAGAGTTTCATTCCGCTGCCGGTTTCGGTTACCGCCTCGGGCGAATCCTTCACCCTTACTGACGAAAGCGGGGTGTATCACAACGGTTACATGGAACTTCTCAGTGCTGGCATTTATCTGGCCGAACACCTGGTTAGCTCCACCGGTTTTTCTTTTTCTGAGGTTTCCGAAATACACAAAACTCCACGGAAGGGAAATATTTTTCTGGTACTGGATTCAACCCGTACGGATCTGGGCATGGAAGGATATGAGCTCAGTATCAGTCCAAAACTGGTTCAGATTACCGGCCTTAAGGCTGCCGGGGTTTTTTACGGGATTCAAACCCTGCTCCAGATGCTGCCCGTATCCACCACCCGGGCTATGGCCGTTCCGCTTACTCTTGCGACAGGCATTATAAAAGATTCCCCTGAATATGCCTATCGGGGAGCCATGCTCGATGTGGCCCGCCATTTTTTCAAGCCCGATGATGTCAAGCGGTTCATCGACCTGATGGCCGTTTACAAGTTGAACTATCTGCATCTCCACCTGGCGGATGACCAGGGTTGGCGGATCGAGATCAAGTCGTGGCCGAATCTTGCGGCTTATGGAGGCAGCACACAGGTAGGCGGCGGTGCCGGTGGTTTTTACACCCAGGAAGAATATAAGGACATTGTCCGGTATGCTCAAGCCCGATATATCACGATTGTGCCCGAGATCGACATGCCCGGCCACACCAATGCCGCTCTTGCCTCCTATGCCGAGTTGAACTGCAATGGTAAGGCAACCAAATTATATACCGGCACCAACGTAGGATTCAGCACATTATGTACCTCGAAGGAGATCACGTATCAGTTCATTTCCGATGTATTCCGTGAACTGGCCGGACTCACTCCAGGGCCTTACATTCATATCGGGGGAGATGAATCCCATGTAACAAAACTTGCAGATTATATTCCCTTCATCAACCGGGTTCAGGAGATTGTCACCTCTCACGGCAAGCTGACCATGGGATGGGATGATATTGCGGCTGCAACCTTGAAACCCGGAACGGTTGCCCAGCATTGGGCTTCCGTGCCCAATGCCGTCAATGCGGCGGGCCAGGGATCAAAACTGGTACTCTCCCCTGCCTGTAAGGCCTATCTGGACATGAAATATGATTCCACCACCAAACTCGGTCTGAACTGGGCCGGGTATATTGAAGTGGACAGCGCCTACATATGGAGTCTGGAGTCTTTAGTCCCAGGGATTGGCAAAGACAATGTATTGGGAATTGAAGCGCCATTGTGGTCGGAGACCGTAACCACAATGGACGAGATTGAGTTTTTGGCTTTTCCTCGCCTGCCCGGTTATGCCGAAATCGGTTGGACACCGCCGGCAATGAGGGTTTGGGAAGAGTACAGAGTAAGGCTGGCGGAGCACGGTGCACGCCTCCAGGCGATGGGGGTTGACTTTTATCGTTCGCCGCGGGTTCAGTGGGAGTAAATGGCCTCCCTGCGGTCGGCTAATTGGTTCGGCTGACGCCTCACTAATTGGCGCTTCGCGCTAATTGGACCAAAGCCTAATTAGCGACCGAAGGGAGCCAATTAGTGAGGCGTCAGCCGAACCAATTAGTGAGCCGAAGGCGAACCAATTATTTATTTTAGCAATTTATTTTACTAAGTACTATGATCAACCTACATGGTATTTTCCCTCCAATCCCCACCTCCTTCAAGGCAAACGGGGATCTTGCCGGGGCTGAGATGCAGAACAACCTGAGGAGGTTATCTGGTTTTGACCTCGCTGGTTTTCTGGTGCTGGGGTCCAATGGTGAGCTGATCCACCTCAGCGATGAAGAGGCTGTGGAAGTATACCGCCTCAGCCGGGAGGCGATCCCCGGGAATAAGCTGATGATTGCCGGTACCGGTGGACAATCAACCAGGCAAACCCTTCGTCTTTCGATCGCAGCCGCCGAAGCCGGTGCGGATGCCGTATTGGTCCTGCATCCCTACTATTATAAAGGTCTGATGACCAGGCAAGCTTTGGTCGCCCATTATCATGAGATTGCCGATAGCTGTCCTGTTCCGGTAATCATCTACAACATGCCAGCCAATTCGGGTATGGATCTTGAGGCATCGGATATCCTGGCCATCGCGGAGCATCCGAATATTATCGGGGTAAAGGATTCAGGGGGCAACCTGGCAAAAATGGGGGCTATTATCAACGCTGCAAAGCCAGCTTTTCAGGTACTTGCGGGTTCAGCCGGTTTTCTGTTGCCCGCTTTGGCAATCGGAGCTTGTGGAGGAATACTGGCATTGGCCAACATTGCTCCGCAGAAATGCATCGATATATATAATGCACTAAAGAAAGGCGACATCGAATCAGCTCGCAAGTACCAACTGTCTGTTATTGCGCTCAATGGTGCCGTTACCCGGGGTTGGGGTGTTCCGGCCCTTAAGGCAGCAATGGATCACCTTGGCCTGTACGGCGGGAACGGGAGAAAACCCCTGCAGCCGCTGGCTCCGGATCTTTTGGAAAAGTTGATCCTTATGTTGCAAAATCTCCCCTCTTTCAATGAACAACCTTGTACCAGTGACCAGTGACCAGTGACCAGTGACCAGTAACCAGTAACCAGCAACCAGTAACCAGTAACCGGCAACTGGCAACCGGCAACCGGTAACCGGTAACAAATAACCAGCAACCGCATGAAATCCCGCAAACTCCTTATGATCCCCGGTCCGATTGAATTTGAACCGGCCGTAATGCGCGCCATGGGTGCGCCAACCACCAGCCATGTGGCATCTGATTTTATCGAACTTTTCGGAAACAGCCTTGAAATGATGCGGAAGGTTTGGATGGCTCCCGCCGGCCAGCCGTTCATCCTTGCCGGCTCGGGAACCCTGGCTATGGATGCAGCCGGAGCCAACCTGATTGAGCCAGGTGATAAAGCCCTGGTGGTTTCAACCGGCTATTTCGGCGAGCGGTTTGCTGATCTTCTATCCCGATATGGGGCGGAGGTGACCGTGCTGCGGGCAGAAACCGGAAAAACCGTGCCACCCGAAGAAATAGACAGGACCCTGGAATCTGAAAACTTTAAGCTGCTTACATTCACACATGTGGACACGTCCACTGCAGTCCGTGTGGATCCGTTACCCATCGGGCTATTGGGAAAGAAGCACGGGGTACTCACGATTCTCGACGGGGTCTGCTCGGTAGCAGGCGAGGAGATCCGTCAGGAGGAATGGGGAATCGATGTTGTCCTGACTGCTTCGCAAAAAGCCATTGGCGTTCCGCCCGGACTAGCCTTGCTGGTTCTGTCAGAGACCGCCATGAAGGTTTGGAGAAACCGGAGGAGCCCTGTCAGTAATTATTATGCCGATTTTACCCACTGGCTTCCCATCATGGAAGCTTATGAGAGCAGAAAACCATCCTATTTCGGAACGCCGGCAGTAAACCTGGTTGCAGCTCTTGAAATCAGCCTCAAGGGCATTCTAGTGGAAGGAATGGAGAAGCGTTTTCTACGGCATCAGGTGATCGGGGATCTGTTCCGCAAAGGAATCAGGGACTTGGGCCTCACTCAGATTCCGGTTTCGGATGAACTGGCAGCCAATACGTTATCCGCTCCCTGGTATCCTGAAGGCATAAACGGCGCTGACTTTCTGAAAAAAGTCAATGAAGCCGGCATCATTCTCGCGGGCGGGCTTTTACCCGATATTAAAACCCGGTATTTCAGGATAGGGCACATGGGATCGGTAAACCGCGCGGATGCAGTGGCGACGATTGATGGGATTGCCCAGGCGTTAGGCAAATGAACGTCGTAGGGACGCATATATGCGTCCTACAGGCGCGCAGAATTCCATACCAGTTTCCGGCACATAACACCATCCGGATTATTCAGGGAAACAACCAGAATCCCTGTTGCGGATTTTATGTACAGGGCATTACGCGTCCCTCCCTGCAATTTTCTACGCAACAGTGTCCGTCCCAGGATATCGCAAACTAAAATTTCTGTTTCCCTGCCGATCAAAGAAAGGTCAACTATCAACCGGCTGCCGTCGGTAAATATCCTGGCAGACAGTTCGGTATTTTGGGAACCCGTGAAGGGTCCGAAATGGAGAACAAACCGGTTCGGATCATCACCCAATAAAGCCTGAAAGCCATAATATTTTTCGACTTTAAGATTTTGAACCCTGTTCGCCTGACGATCTTCGAGAATCACAACTTCAAAACGATCAGAATCGAAATCACACGTGAGAATATAGTTTCCATCCCTCCCGGGTTTAAACATTACAGGTATACCGGGATAATCCACCGTGTCGGTGAGGTAGCGTATCGAAAAGTATTCCTTTCCAACCGGCATATAAATACTGGGAGCAGTAATCACAGGGCTGAAGAGTTTGGGGGATCCGGGTTGATTGGGGTCATAACCAAAGAGGACACAAACCTCATCAAAGTTTTTATCAGCTTCTGATTCTACCGATACCCTTACCTGATCCGGCGGTATTTTCTCATTTTTCCAGGCACCGGCACCATCATGCGCGCGCACCGTATTGTCCATCGAAAGGTTTCCGGCATTGGCTGCCCGTACAAAGAAACCCTGCATCGGAGCAATATACCGGGTGACTGAGTTGGTTCCGGTCCCTGAAGAGGAATTATAGACGCCATAATTGTTTGCCGCCGGATTCCATATCCACATGTCGTAACCGCCTCCGGCAGCGGTTAATACCGTTCGCGTCCACCCGGTACCAGCACTCCAGTCAACGGATGACGGATAGGGATTGCCAACCAGGTTGAATCCTTTCATTTCGACGCTATCACTGCTTGCAGTCAGTCCATAACTGACCATTCCATTATTCAGATTTCCGGCAAATTCTTTCGTTGGATTGGCAGCCTGAACAGAATAGAGATAGCCGCGGCCGATGGCGAAACCAGCACCAGGATGTACGGTATTCCAGTTGATGACGGCGGTTGTGTTCAGTTTGTAAATCCAGCAGTTATTGGGTTCATTCCAGAGATACAGATCATATCCGGTTCCATTGCCATAAGTGCCGGAAGGCAGCCAGGAACCACTCATTTCCTGGGCAGCCACCGGTGAGGATAAAAAGTGCCAGGCCTCGGCGCTCCCGCTGATATAGCGGTGAACCGTGGCAGGCACATCGGCCGAATTATGCAGTAATGAAGCTGTACCGGTTGCATCGGATTGCAGGACAAATCCCGCATTTCCGGCAGAATTGGTAATGGTACCCGTTGCTGAAAGCTGAATGCCAGGAGCCACAATAAATTTCGTCCCGCTATTTATTGAGAGTGTGCCCAAAACCTGGGTTACGGCACTATTCGTTAAAGTTACACCGGCCGGGTTTTCAATCTTAAGACTATTAAGAATGGTAGGACCGGATCCTTCGATGAGCTGTGCGGATGTTCCTGTAAAAATCAGGGTTCCATCGGTGAAGGTGACCTTTCCATTGTTCGAAAAACTGGGGCCATTCAAAACTGTATAGGCTGCAGCGCTCTTAAAATAGGCACCGTCATTGATTTTAACCTGTTGGCCCGGAACGCCCTGAATCATACTTCCGAGAACAGCTATCTGAGTCAGAATTGCGATAGAAACGCGCATCATTCTATTTCCTATTGTGTTGTTGTGTACCATTGTATATCCTGAAATGTAACCTTGATATTATTTACATTAGTGGTGGCGAATAATTCCAGGTAATCGTTCTTGGCGAGATCATGGACATAAATAACTGTTGAGAATTGGAAGGGCTGATTCGTTGTGGCGATCCGGAGATCGCTCTCTCCGTATCGTGTGGTGGTTATCCCGTTTTTAACAATAGCAAGGGTGACGGTAGCGTTTTTGTCAACAGAAATATTCCCTGAAATTACGGCCCATGAACTTGATTTGTTCGAGGGCTGATACGTGATTCTGTTATCGCTGATGGCCCAATTGCAGGTAAAGCTGGATGTATTGACCCAACCGGCCTTAACGTATGTCCCGGCTGTGACAACCAGTGTAAAGGTCGTATAATTAGTTACTGTTATTCTGCAATGTGGATTCTGATTCTCAGACCCGGCATTGTTTATCAGAAATACGTTAGCGTCTCTGCCATCTGCCCTTGTGAAATCAAAACCACTGAAGAAAGTTCCCTGGTTATTCCAGGAGTTATTCGTTATAAACATGGACGCATACGAAGTAAAGGTGGCCGGACTATAAAGAACTCCCGTGTCTGTTCCCGCCAGGGTATTATAAAAGGTGCAGTTCAGAATGGATATGGCCTCGGCCAAACCCGACAGAAGGCTGATCCCGGATGCACATTGAATAAAATCCGCCTCTGAGATTTTTAATGATCCACCGCTTGCCGCACCAGCGGCTATCTCAACCCCCGCCGCTGTGCAGGTATTAAAGTCAACATCAAAAAGCCAAAGGTTATTGTTAGTCGTTGAAACGACTCCTTTGTTAAATCCGCTGAACTTGCAATCTTTTATTTCATGGTACCTCCCGGAACCCGACAAACGGATTGCGTCGTTTCCTGCTGCGTTGGCAAAAGCTGTCAGGTACAGCATCTTGAAATGACATTCGGTTTGACAAATGAAAAGAGGTGTGCCTGAGACCCCTGCAATTCCGGCAATAGTGGTTTCACCATAGGAAACGCCTTTGAAAGTGACAGGATAAGGAAGATTAATCGTTTGCGTGGAAGCGACCGAATAGGTTCCGCCACCAATTGCGACTAATGAAGGTCCCGTCATGTGCGCCCCGAGAAATTCAACAATCTGGGCGATCGTTGTCCAGCTGGATTTAGCGGATACATCGAACACATTATCGGGCAAGCCAACATTTTCCTTTCTGACCCAGTTTCCGTCTTTGGCAATATAGGTTCTCCCCCAGTTTTTGTAATGAATAGATGATAAGGATCCGTCAATAAACTCAGCTCCAGTGGCCCCGGTTATGGTTACCACGTCCATATAGGTTCCGGAGTTCTTTACGGAAATTTCCAATCCGTTGTCAGCACTGGTAACAACGGGCAAAGTGAGCGTGATGTCACCACTGGCAAAAACCATGTTATCTGACTTTTGAAGCGCAGCATTAGTAGTTTTAGAAACTGTAGCCAATCTTCTTAAAGGATCTGCAGCGGCCACCAAGCGAACCCATTGGGTTGAACCATCCCAGTAATAGTAACCGGGCGTGACATCGCCAGTTGTGGCAGTGTTGTATATCAGCAAACTTTCCACAGGACTGGTCACAGGCGCAGCCGTTGTAGTGGATGTCAGCGCCATCCGGGGAATCAGCAACCCTTTGCTGGCAGAATACACATCGAGCATCGCCGATGCTTTGGGCACGGAATTATCGTCGTTAATACCGACATTATTCTGGGCCACGGCAATTGAGCAGAAGAGCCAGAATAACAAGAATATCAAGGGTAAGCGTTTCATATTTTCCAGGTTTGATAATTATCAGTGTATTTCAATTATTGGCTTATTTGTTTTTCAACAGCGATAAAGCATTCCTTCCATCCGCTGTTTATAATTCTCTGAACCAGTTCCCTTGCGTTGGCAATACTTCTGTATGTTCCGCAGGTGTAACGATAATATCCGTCTTCTCCTTTTTTCTCCACGATGTCCAACCCGGGACAATTTCTAAGCAGTTTTGAAAAGAACTCCTTAATATTCAACGGCTTGCGCGAAGCTGACAGCTGAACCTTATACAGATTAAAGACGGGCCTGCTGACTATCTTCTCAGTGGGAACAATCTTTTCCGTCTGCACTGTAATAGTCTGACCTGTTTCTTTAATCTCTTTTTTTTGTGCCGCTTCAGGAATCAGCTTACGGGGAAGTTTAATAGACTTTGTTTGCAATACAAATTCAACGCCTCCCACAATATCGCCCTGTTCACTTGTCTTAATGGTAAAATTCCGGAATGGCGGATCCGCTTTATAATCAAGGTCTTTCAATTGAACCGTATCGATGCGGGCAATATAATCTCCGGGTGCAAGCCCCAAGTAATCAATAAAGCCATCGGATTCGGACAAGGTCTTCGCAATTTCTTTTGTACCCGTTTTATCATAAAATTTAACCCAAATCCTGCCGATTCCTTTTAATGCATTTTCCTTATTCAGATAAACCATGCCGGAAACCTCCCCTGAAGCAATAATCGGAATATCAATGCGCTTGTACTGATTGGGATCAACCAGAACCCGCCAAATCTTATGCTTGAATCGCCAGGCAATATTCTCGAGATCGTTATCGCCAAATTCCAGCGTATAACTGACAAAGGCATTTAACTCAGGAATGCGCAAGACAGAATCCTGATCCCTGATGATTGCTTTGCCACCCTCAATTCTGACGGTGGTTACTTTCACCATGTGTTCAGTAGAATCAAAAAGACCGTTATTGTTCAAATCAAGAAATGGGTAGAGCGATATCCCGCCTTTACTTACGGAAGAATTATTGCTTGCCTGAACATAATTTTTGCCACTTCCAAAAGCCAAACTGCCCTGTGCACCCTCCGATGTGTAAAACCTGCCAGCGTTATAAATAGCTGAAACACTGGTTCTGGCAAAAGATAAATCGTACTTGAGATTGAAATTGACTGAATTGCCCCCGTATAAAAAATTTCGTTGGTATGAAATTGAAGCATAGAATTTTGATATCCTTTTCTCGATCTCTGCCTTAGCCATGATGAATTTACTCTCAGTCACATTGAATTGGGCAGATGGACGGATAACAAATCCTTTTTTTAGACGATACGAAAGTGCCAGATCGGAAGAAACAAAAGGAATTCCATTGGTAATCCAGTTTACCTGTGTTGAAGAGTTAACGCTAAACTGCTTATAATAAGCGGAAACCATAACACTACTCTGGTTATAGTAAAAATCGGAATAAACCAATTGGGTGAAATCCAGTTTCGCAAATCCTGAAAATATTTTATTGTTGAATGGAAGCGACAATTTTATCTTTCTCTCTTCGGTGGCATTGAAACGGGTGGCTAGTTGTCCTTTTGCATATTTTGCATAGTCAATCTCCAATAAGGCATTCTTCCCGAAATAGTAGTTTAATAACCCCCTGGCTCTCACTCCGTATGCATACTCACCGTTTATGATCAATTTGCTGAATGGCTGTAGGGTTGCCTTCGCGAAAGGAATGTATGCCCCTGTTACAATCGATGATAAATACTCCAGACCTCCGCCTGCGGTGATAAAACGATTGATTCCAAAATTAAACTCCCCCTTCCCGAAGCGGCTTAACACGCTATCCTGCAAAACGCCTCCCGATAAGCCATATTCAAATTCGCCCGCTGGCATTATGGTATACGGGACATTCATAATACGCTCATCCGTGCGCTCTTCACCCATGGGTCCGTAAAATTTGAATTTCAGGGTGGTGTAGCCATAGACAATCGGAACTTTAAAAAAATATAAACCGGAAGCATCGGCCTTGGTATAGCTCACCAGTACGTTGTTTATGTAAAGTTCAACGGTCCAGTTAGGCTCGGTATATTCACTGATCGTATAAAATCCCTTTGCGTTTCGCAGGGTGGTTGGCGAATTTCTCACAATGGCGCCAATGACCGGCGAGTTAATGAAGGCTATCGTTTGATTGAAAATTTTGCCAATCTGTGCCTGCTTAATAATGGTTTTTTCATTGTCGACCCATCGCCAGAGGTACTGCACCTGACGATCATCAAATTTGTACCGGTCATAATAGTTTACAGATACATTGGCTTCACCAAATAACAGCTCCGTTCCAACACCTAAACTGAAGTGATTATCTGTGGATCCGCCCCATGACTGAGAAGAACCGACGGACCAGTCGACCATGCCGAATCTGAATAGATGATAATCTCGTTTCAGTAAGGTATCTGCAATTACTTCACCTTTTATTTTTGAGAGATTGCTCTGGAGTTTTTCCAGTCGCATTTGTTTAATGAGCGGCAATTCAAAATTTGATTTTAGAATCAAGGTCAGAGCCCGGAAATTAAAAGTCAGGATTATTCCAAAGGCTTCCTCAAACAGGGAAGATTCAACATATAGGGTTCCCATTTCTTTTATCAGCCCGTTGGCCGGGTTGATGGATTTACCATCGATAAAGATCTTTTTTGCCTGATAATCAATTAAATAAGGCCGACTCTCCTTCTCAATAAACCCGGTTATGCTATCGCCTCCCGGGGTGAAAACGCATTGAATACTAAGGGTTTTGAATAAATCACCAATATCTATGTACAGGTAATTAGTATTTGTATAAAAAGCATCTACATAAAAGCTCCCGACTCCTTCGATCAAAACATGAACGGGAATTTCATCGTAAGCCAAAGGCGCCTGGTTAACAGGATTGGTTTTAATCTGGGCATTTACTTCAAATCCTTGCAGGAAGGTGTACAGGATTAAAAGGAACAGACCTTTTTTCAAAAATGAAAACCCGGGATGCAAAACTTGCATACAGCCTTTGGTTTTGCCGATGCAAAAAGTTGGGTCCATCCACTATTGATAATTAAAGGTGATTTCAAAAGTGCCTGAATAAGCGCCTGCAATAGCGGTACCCGGAATGTGAAGGGTACCTCCCACGCGCAGGGTTGTGATGTAGTTACAGTCGCCATTGGTGACAAAAATGGCGCCGTTTCCACCCCGGTCGGTAGGCCCGATATTGAGCGTAAGCGTTCCTCCGTTACTGCCGGTTAAAATCGTGCTGGCATCAAACGAGATATTCACATTGCGGCCTTCGCACAGCTTGATCTCAAAGATGGCGGCCTTGGCAACCGGTGCGATTGAAAAAAGCATGATATCCCCGGATGAAGACCGGCTTCCGTCATACCCTACGGTAACAGTACCTCCGGAACCACCCGTGACAGCAATGGTGCCAAAATGGATGGCCTGCGTGGCATTCACTGTTGTCGATCGCGGGGGCAGTCTGGGTTGAGCGAAAGAAACGCTGGAATAAATAAGAAAAGCCATTATCGCGAACAGCATTCTCAGAAAGCGTTGATTTGTTTTCCACTTAATCATTACCTGTCGGCTATCGGTTATCACTTAATATTTGGCTTCACTCGCACTCAAAGGTCATTGGTCATATCTAAAGCACAAGTTCCGCTTCGGCATAGAGCACATATTTCTCTCCATCCCTGCTGGTATATCGCACTTTCACTTTTCCACCCGTTAAAGTCGCTCCCGGTATTCTGTTTAATTTTATTGCCACAGATCGCTTACTGATGTTGGTGTAGACTCCAACATTCATAAGACCTGCCGATAATGGTTTCCCCATCAAAGGGTAATATTCAGCGGTCAGTTTGCCGTCTATTGAAATATTGCCCGTTCTGTTTATGGTCAGTTTGAGATATTGTGTTGAATCCTGCCCGGTTTCCAATTTTAATGCTGTGAGCGTTGCACCTGTATTCACTGCTCCCGAGCGGATAATTACCGGGATCGTGATTCCGTATTTTGCTATTAATGAAACGCTTAATTGATTTGTTTCAGCCAAGGGTTTTTCTTTTTCCAGCGGCTTATAATTCTTTTCATCCCTGAACCAAAGATGCGACCGGTATTCACCCGGGGCCATGCCGGGTGTTCGCCTGCACTGCAATGCTATAACCTGGGATTCACCCGGAGCCAGAGTTACCTGCCGTGGAAAAAATCGGAGATAGGGCTCGGCGGACATTTTCCCGGTATCCGGCACTTCAATGAGTTCGAGCCTACCGTCTTCAGTCATTTTATAATTTCTTAATGAAACAGAATACAGTGCCGTATCCGTTCCTGTGTTCATTAAGTTGATCTCCGTTTTTTGCTTATTGCCTTCAAACACAACCCGCTTGGGTGTTATCAGCAGACCGCCCTGGGCGAAACCCTGTTGAAAAAAAACCGAAATGAAAATTGTTACCAGAAATAGAAATATTTTCATGATGGCTTTTTTTCTTGCTCGAAGACGTTGTTTTACTGGTTTAACAAAGGGAAAGGCCTGTATGAAAGGCCTTTTCCTTTTAATAAACAGATCAGATTAACTAAAAATAATCTACAATTACGGTATAAGTTCCGGCGTAAACACCTAGTGTTTGGAGTGCTTTAATGTTAAGTGTTCCGGCCACTAAAAAGGTAGAAACACCGCCAGCTGATAAAGTAGGGGTATTGATAGGTACTGTATAAGCAGTTTCAGCCGCAGCATCAATCTTAACCATAATATTGTCAATGAGCATTTCTTTAATAAGGCCTTCACCTCCACCTCCGGCAGTTATAACATTAATGCTCGTTGGCAATGTGAGCGTGTAATTGTCACTGGCTGTTCCGCCAACAGTGAATAAGGCGACTGTACTGGGAGTCCCTGTTGTAACTAAGGATGCCCCAGTTGGAGTCCTTAATCCTGCTGTATTCATTACAACTGTTCCAGCAGTCGCTGGAATAGCGATAACGCCAAAATTCAAAGGTGTTGTGTTTGTAATGGTAAGTGCTGTGACTAATGTTGCCCCTGCAGTATTGCCCGTTAACGTTACCTGCGCCATTGCTGAGGAGGCTATTCCTGCCATCAAAAAGATGGCAAGAAATATTTTCAAAATATTTTTCATGATTTTTTCGATAAATAAGTATTCTTGGAATGCAAAATTGAGGATGAATCATGTTGGATAACATGCTTTTGCGGAGTCTATAAGTGTTCCCTAATCATTTTCAGTTTTCCCCTTCCTTGCCATCAAACGAATTATATATGCAAAGATGAGGCACCCAGGGCGGGTTATGTTATACAATTAGAGAAAATTGTTACATGATTCACGCATATGCACGCGCGAAGCACACATTGTGAACCTGTAAAGAGACTGTTTTAGAAATAGTCTACCGTTACCTGATAGGTTCCGGAATAAACGCCCAAAGTCTGAAGAGATTTAATATTCAGCGTGCCGGCTAACAGAAAGGTAGATACGCCAGCTGCTGAAAGTTGGGGTGTATGAATGGGCCCGGTATATGCGACCTCATCAGAAGCGTCAACTTTAACCACCAGGTGGTCAATGACCATTTCCTTTATAAGGCCTTCACCCCCGCCACCGGCTGTGAATACACTGATGCTTGTTGGAAGGGTGATAGTATAGTTATCATTGGGTGTTCCATGAAGGGAAAATTCTGCAACCGTTCTTTGTGTACCTGATTCAACGATTGTTGCTCCGGTGGGAGTGCGTGTTCCTGAAGTATTCATGAGAACAGTCGCCTCTGTTTGAGGAATGGAGATAACCCCGAAATTCATTGGGGCCGTGTTGGTAATCGTAATTGCCGAGACCAATTCTGCACTTGCAATATTACCTGTTAACTTAACCTGTGCTTTAAGCGCACTCCCATAGCCCACTATAAACATGGTCACAACGAAATAATATAATGCTCTCTTCATGAAAAACGCGTAATTAATTGGAGCCACGGAAATTGACAGTGCCTGCTTCGGTGCAAAGGTTAAGCAATCATTCCGTCATAAACATCATGATGAGCCATTTATTTGACGGGGGACCCTATTTGTTTGGCGGAGGTTCGCAGAGATGCATAATAATCCGTTGATGGAGGCGCATGTATGCGTCAGGATAGACGCATTTATGCGTCCCTACAGATTTCCTACCATCTTCTTCGGATCCACCCAGGCCGTAAATTCTTCATCGGTTACGTACCCCAGTGCCATCGCGGACTGCCGTAGGGAAAGACCCTCCTTGTGGGCTTTTTTTGCGATCTCGGCGGCTTTTTCGTAGCCGATATGAGTATTCAGTGCGGTGACCAGCATCAGCGAGTTTTCTACATGACGGTTGATGACCGGCAGGTTAGCTTCAATCCCGACAGCGCAGTTGTGGTGGAAGGAAACACAGGCATCGCCGAGCAAGCGTGCCGACTGCAGGAAGTTTGCTATCATCACCGGTTTGAAGACGTTCAGTTCGAAATGGCCCAGCATGCCGCCAACAGAAATCGCCGTATCGTTACCAATGATCTGGGCGCAAACCATGGTGAGCGCTTCGATCTGGGTGGGATTTACCTTGCCTGGCATGATCGAGGATCCGGGCTCATTTTCAGGTATGTGAACTTCGCCTATACCGCTTCTCGGACCGGATGAGAGCACGCGGATATCATTTGCGATCTTCATAAAGCTAACAGCCAGCATCTTAAGGGCACCGTGAGATTCCACGATGGCATCATGGGCGGCGAGAGACTCAAACTTATTCTCGGCCGTGATGAACGGGTATCCGGTAAGCTCCGCAATTTTCGCAGCCACTTTAACCGCATACCCTTTGGGAGCATTAATTCCGGTGCCAACTGCCGTTCCTCCCAGGGCAAGCTCGGTCAGGTGTGCCAGTGTATTGCGCAGCGCACGAAGGCCATGATCGATCTGTGATACATATCCGGAGAATTCCTGTCCGAGTGTCAGCGGTGTGGCATCCATAAAATGGGTACGGCCGATCTTCACGATTTCCATGAACTCCTTCGACTTGGCATCCAGCGTATTTCGAAGCAGCTCAATTCCCGGGATCGTGGTCTCGATCAGGATTTTATAAGCCGCAATATGCATGGCCGTGGGAAAAGTGTCATTTGAGGATTGCGACTTGTTCACGTCATCGTTCGGATGAATCAGGGGTTTGCCCTCCCCCAGCTTGTTTCCCTGGATCACATGGGTCCGGTTCGAGATCACCTCGTTGAGGTTCATGTTCGACTGTGTTCCTGACCCCGTCTGCCAGATCACGAGAGGAAACTGATCATCCAGCTTTCCGGCCAGAATCTCATCGCAGGCCTCACCGATCAGACGGGCTTTTTCTTCCGACAGCACGCCAAGATCGAGGTTGGTCAGGGCTGCTGCCTTTTTCAGATAAGCGAAGGCCATGATTATCTCACGGGGCATGGAGCCGCTCTCTCCGATCTTGAAATTATTGATCGAGCGCTGGGTTTGTGCACCCCAGTATTTATCTGCCGGGACCTCAACGTATCCCATCGTGTCTTTTTCAGTACGGTATTCCATAGGATTTCTCAGTTTTATTGATCAATAAAGTTAACAATAGTGTTAATAAAAGCCAGATGTGCCCTCCCTCTTTTTAACTCCAATAGTTGTAATTTTTGAATCGAAAGTACATGACAGAATTTATCGAAAATTTATCCCTTGAAAGCGGGATCATAATCGGCAGCGGGGTGGTTATTTTAATCATCCTGATAGTGCTTTTTGCCCAGGGCTCCAAATACAGGAAACTGAAAAGGGAGTGGATCGGCGATAAAATCAAGCTCGAGGATTCACAGGAGAAGGAAGGATGGCTCAAGCTGTTAACACGCTCTGTGCCAAAAGCTTTTTGGATTTTTAACACTCAGAAAACGATATTTCTCTCGCCGGCCTTCCGGGAGCTCACCGGACTGGAAGAGCGGCAGGTTTCCAAACCCAGGGAGTTGCTGAAATACCTGGAGCCGGAGTTTCGCGAATCCTGCGGTGCTCTTTTCGATTCTTTCCTGACGGGTGATCTAAAAAGGGTTACCGGGAAGTGCCGGTTTGCTTCGCGACCTGATAACTGGATACTGATTGAACTTTTCAGGGTGAATGACGCTCAGCATTCCGAATATATAGTTGGCGTCCTTGATGAGATAACCTCCCAGGAGGCCACCCTCAGGGAACTGGATACGCAGAAAAGCAAGCTTGAACAAATCATGCAGGATACTCAGAGAAACCTGATTGACAACCAGCTTTTGCTGAACGATATCCTGTCGAGTACCGATGAGGGGATTTACGTTCTCGACCGGACCTTCAAGGTTATATTCTGGAACAAGGAGATGGAAAAGATCAGCGGAAAAAGAAAAGAGGAGGTTCTGTTTAAGGAAGAGATATGGGTATTGTTCCCTCATATACTTAAAAACCGCATTGCCGAAACCATCCGGGAAACCCTGGAAGGAGGGTATTCGGAGCCCAGGGCGGTAACCTACATGATTGATGGCAGAAAAGAGGGATTTACCTTTGAAAAATATCTCCCGCTGAAGAATTCCAGGGGACAGATCAGCGGGGTTATCGGATTTGTGAAGGACATTTCTGAAGAGGTAGCCCGGGAATCCGAACTGGAAAAATCAAGAGAAAGGTTTGAGTTAACGCTCAAAGCCATCAACGATGGGATCTGGGATTGGAACCTAAGGAATAATACCGTGGTTTTCAGTGATCAATGGTTCGCGCAGCTTGGCTACGAACCCGGACAGCTCTCTCATACCCCTGAGACTTTCCGGAGCCTGATAGACCCTCTCGATGCCGAGCGTGTGCTCAATGAGTTCCGCCTGGGCTTCGATTCATTTCAGCCTTTTGTTTCAGAGTTTCAAATGCGTCACAAGAATGGAAACCTGATTTGGATACAGGCACGTGGCAGCTGCATTGAGCGATCCGATGCCGGCCGGCCCTTGAGGGCTGTCGGAACACATACCGATATTACGGAAAGAAAGCTCACTGAGATCGAAATGGTAAGAGCCCGCGAAATGGCAGAGGAAAGCGACAAGCTAAAATCATCCTTTCTGGCAAACATGAGCCATGAGCTCAGAACTCCGCTTAACGCAATCATGGGTTTCAGCGAACTGCTTATGATGGAGGATCTGTTCCCGGAGGAAAAGCAGAGTTATATTGTTCTCATCAAGCAGAATTCAGAAGGCCTCATGCGGCTGATCTCCGATATTATCGACCTGGCCAAGATCGAAAGCAACAGGTTGGAAATCCACCGTCAGCCGATGAGTATCCTGAAAGCCATGCAAGAGGTTAAATCAGATGTGGTTACCAGACAAACCGAAACGAAACAGCGCGACATAGAGTTCCGGATCGACATTCCCAAGAATTTGGAAAATGCAACTATTCATACCGATCCGGTCAGGTTTAAGCAGATTCTCAGAAACCTTTGCGACAACGGTTATAAGTTTACTGAGGAAGGCTCCGTGACAATGGGCTGCAAAATTTCTGCCGACCGCGAAATAACCTTTTGCATCAAAGATACCGGCATGGGGATCAGTCCGGAGGATCAGGAACGAATATTCCGCCGCTTCGAGCAGATTGATTCAGGACTCACCCGTAAATTCGGCGGCACCGGCCTCGGCCTGAATATCACTCAAAACCTGGTTCGCCTCCTGGGCGGCCGGATCTGGGTAACCTCAGAGATGGGGAAAGGGTCGGCGTTCTGGGTTACGCATCCGTATGAATGACGGACGACGGACAACGGATCGCTCCTGCTGTCATTCCTGCGAAGGCAGGAATCTCCTGCCTCGGAGCATTTTACAGGAGATTCCGGCATACGCCGGAATGACAGATCCCGCAAACCGGCAACCGGTAGAGACGCATTTATGCGTCTCTACAATTCCTTCCCGAACTCCATCAGAAACGCCTTGATAAATCCGTTGATTTCGCCGTCGAGAACCGCTTGGGTATTGCTGGTTTCAAAGCCGGTCCGGAGGTCTTTCACCATTTTATAGGGATGAAGCACATAGGAGCGGATCTGTGAGCCCCACTCGATTTTTTTCTTTGTGGCTTCCACTTTCTGCTTCTCCTCCATCTGCTTGCGGAGTTCCAGTTCATAGAGCTGAGAGCGGAGAAGCCGCATGGCGTTTTCCTTGTTCTTCAGCTGGCTGCGTGTTTCACTGTTCTCAATCGCAATGCCTGTGGGCTTGTGCTTGAGCCGCACGGCAGTTTCCACTTTGTTGACGTTTTGTCCGCCCTTACCCCCCGAACGGAAAGTATCCCATTCAATATCAGCAGGGTTTATCTCGATTTCGATCGTATCATCTACCGCGGGCGACACAAATACCGATGCAAAGGTGGTATGGCGCTTATTGGCTGAGTCAAACGGGGATAATCTGACGAGGCGGTGAACTCCATTCTCAGCTTTTAGGTATCCATAGGCGAACTCTCCCTCGAATTCAAGAATCACCGATTTGACCCCAGCCTCATCCCCAGCTTGATAATCAACTTCCTTAACTTTATAACCATTCAACTCTCCCCACCGCAGATACATCCGCATCAGCATGCCGCACCAGTCGAGGCTCTCTGTTCCGCCTGCGCCGGAGTTGATCTTCATGATGGCACCCATGGCGTCCTCATCCTTTCGCAGCATGTTCCGGGTTTCTAATTCCTCCACCATGCGGGTGGCCTCGGTTAGCTGCCTGTCGACATCCGCCTCGGTAGCCTCCTCCTCCTTATAAAAATCGAAGATTACCTGCAGATCGCCGATATTGTCTATGCACTTGTCATAAGCAGATATCCAGCTTTTAAGATTCCGGATATGCCTCATCTGCTTTTCAGCCTCTTTGGGGTTGTCCCAGAATCCCGGGACGAGGGCTTTTTTCTCTTCTTCTGTCAGTTCGATACGCTTGGTATCGATGTCAAAGATACCTCCTGAGCGCTATCCCGCGCTCTGCCATCTCCTTTACCTGTTCCAGGGTGACCATAATGTGATTTTGGGGCAAAAATACGATATTTACGGGAAGAATGGGTGTCGGGTATCAGGTTTCGGGTATCAGGTTTCGGGTATCAGGTTTCAGGTATCAGGTTTCAGGTATCGGGTTAAGATCAAAGAATTAAGAAGAAAGAATATAGAGAGATGGGGGATTTTACTGAGTTAAGAGTTTGGCAGAAGGCAAAGGAGCTCGCTGTCTATATCTATAAGGTCACTGATAAGGGAAAATTCCTGAAAGACTACGGATTAAGGGATCAAATGAGGAGGGCTGCAGTTAGTATTCCCAGCAATATCGCTGAAGGCGAAGAGTATGGCACCAACAAACAGAGCATCCGGTATTTTTTCATTTCTAAAGGATCTTCAGCAGAACTATTAACTCAGGCTATCATTGCCCATGAAATCCAATATTTAAGCCTGGATGAATTTGATCACATTGAACAGGAAACAAGGAGCATTTCAAAAATGCTCAATAAATTAATCCAAACCCGCTCATCGTTCCTCGAAGAGCCCCTTCCCCCTTATCCCGAAACCTGATACCCGATACCCAATTCCCGATACTCATGACCCAATCCGGCCTCGATATCCTGCTAAACTCATCTAATGCTCAGAAGAAAGTTCGAGGCCGGATTGCGTACCTCTGCCATGCCGCCTCCGTATCCGCCCGTATGGAAAACGGACTGGATGAGCTGGTCGCGCTTTTCGGGAAGCGTGTGGTGAAGGCCTTCGGACCGCAGCATGGATTTGGAAGCGTGGTGCAGGATAACATGATCGAATCGGACCATGTTGCGCACCCGGAATACGGAATTCCGATATACAGTCTCTATGGCGAGACGCGAAAACCCACCGATGAGATGCTTGAGGGAATTGATACCCTGATTATCGACCTGCAGGATGTGGGTACACGGGTTTACACCTATATCTGGACGGTCTACCTCACCATGGAAGCCTGTCTTGGGAAGGATATCAGAATAATAATCCTCGACCGGCCCAATCCGATCGGAGGCATCAAAACGGAAGGAAAACTTCCGGATCCAGCATGGTTCTCCTTTGTGTGCATGGCCTCCATCCCGATGCGGCACGGTCGGACCCTCGGTGAAATGGCTCAATTTTTCAAGGATTCCAACAACTGGGACCTGGATCTGCTGGTCATCGGGATGGCCGGATGGAGCCGCGAAATGTTGTGGAAGGATACGGGCCGCATCTGGGTAAATCCATCACCCAACCTGCCCACACCCGAGGGAACCCTGGTGTATCCGGGAACCGTGATGCTGGAAGGCACCGTGTTATCGGAAGGCCGGGGTACCACCCGTAGCCTGGAGCAATTTGGACACCCCGCCATCGATCCTTATAAAATCAGAAAAGACCTCCTGATTTATCTGGAAAAAGAACAACAGAAAGGTTTTGCGCTCAGGCCGGTCTGGTTTCAGCCCACGTATCAGAAATTTGCGGGCGAGGTGTGCGGCGGCTACCAGATCCATGTGACAGATGCCGAAACATTCACCCCCTGGAAATTCATGCTGATTATCCTGAAATATCTCTATCATAATTCCGATATTCATCCCTTCTGGAGCACCGCACCGTATGAATACCAGTTCGAGGGCCTTGCCTTCGACTGGATCAATGGAACAACGAAGATCCGGGAATGGGTGGAGGATTTACGATTGACGACTGATAATCTGCCAATTTGAAAATATGCCAATGTGCCAATGACAGCACCAGCGTACCGGCCGGCCTAACCGGCAACAGGTAACCGGCAACCGGCAACCACGATAACCAGGAACCAGTAACCAGCAACCAGCAACCAGTAACTTATGAAACTCCTCACTCCCCTCCTCCTCCTCCTTTCCCTTCTGACAGGCTGTACAACCAACAAGCCGGCAGAGCCCGATTTTACCTTTGCCTTCCTCACCGATATCCATCTTTCTCCGGAGAAATCTGCCCCCCGGGGATTTCAGCAGGCCATTGATTCCGTGAATGCGCTTAAACCTGATTTTGTCATTACAGGCGGCGACCTGATCATGGATGCGCTGGGTCAGACCCGGGGACGAGCCGATTCGCTCTATCAATTGTATGAAGGACTCATGAAAGGTTTCCGGATGCCGGTGTACAATACGGTCGGCAACCACGAGCTTTTTGCCTTCTACAACCGGAGTATTGATACCACCGATGTTGATTATGGCGATAAAATGTACAGAAGGTATCTCGGGGATCCCTGGCATTCATTTGATTACAAAGGATGGCACTTTATCATCCTTAAGTCGATAGAGCAAACGCCCGGCAGGGGCTACATGGGCCTGATCAATCCGGAACAGATGGAATGGCTGAAAAATGACCTGGCCATGGTGGATGCAAAAACGCCCGTGGCAGTGTCGGTACATATTCCTCTCGTAACTGTTTATAACCAATGGGAACAGGGTGGCCAATACACCAACGGCCCTGGCAGCGTGATTACAAACGGCAAGGAAGTTCTGGCATTACTCCGGTCAAAGAATCTCAAACTTATCCTTCAGGGACACCAGCATTATCTGGAAGACATTATTGTGGATGGCGTGCATATCATCACAGGGGGTGCGGTTTCTGCCGCCTGGTGGGGCGGTCCGAACGGGACCCTGCAGGAGGGATTCGTCCTGGTAAAAGTGTTCGGCGATCGGATTGAGTGGGAGTATAGGGATATTGGGTGGGAGGTTGAAGATTGACGATTTACGATTGACGATTTACGATTGACGATTGACGATTGACGATTGACGATTTACGATTTACGATTTGGGAAAAACAAGTATCTTGCAGTAATCGAGCGACCGGAATCCATGTTTCGAAACTTACTCATATCATGCTTATTAGGAGCGCTGGTTGTTTCATGCAATCAGGGTACCCAAGGTGATTTCGTAAGCCGTGTTGATCCGATGATCGGAACTGCCGGGACGGGGAATACCTTTCCGGGACCCTCGATGCCGTTCGGTATGGTGCAGCTCAGTCCGGATACCTACAATGAGGGATGCTGCGCAGGATACCATTATTCCAACGACCGGATACTCGGGTTCTCGCATACGCATCTGAGCGGGACGGGGTGTGCGGATTTTGGGGACATTCTCTTTCTTCCGTTCACTGAATCAGGGGATTCCGGCGTTCGCCGGAATGACAGCATGTGGTCGGCATTTCAGCATGCGAATGAGAAGGCGTCGCCGGGGTATTATTCGGTGATCCTGGATGATTATCAGGTTAAGGCGGAACTTACGGTTACCAACCGGGTTGGTTTTCACCGGTATACGTTTCCTGAAAATCAGGAGGCAAAAATTCTGGTTGACCTGGAGCATGATATCTCCGGAGCCGGAGATCAGCCAAAGGAGGATTGTTACCTTAAAATAATCAGTAACACAGAGATAGAGGGTCTACGGCACTCAAGAGGCTGGGCTCCTGACCAGTATGTATATTTTGTGGCCCGGTTTTCAGAACCTTTTACCGAAAATCCCGGTGAGATCAGGGGATCATCGGTTAAAACTGTATTTACATTCCAAAAGAAAAACGGCAAGCCGGTCCTGGTTAAAGTTGCCTTGTCGGCCGTAAGTGCCGAGGGCGCCCGGAAAAATATGGAGAAAGAGCTCCCGGGCTGGGATTTCGACGAAACCGTGCAAGATGCCGAAGAAGCCTGGAATCACGAACTTGGAAAAATTAAAGTCGAAGGCGGCACGGCAGACCAGCAGAAAATATTCTACACCGCTCTGTATCATGCTCTTCTTACGCCAAACCTCTATTCTGATGTTGACGGAAAGTACCGGGGCATGGATCATCAGGTTCACGAGGGTGAAGGATTCAATTACTACCATGTTTTCTCACTCTGGGATACTTACAGGGCTGTGCATCCTCTGTTCAACCTGATTGATACCGAACGGAACACCGATTTCATCCGTACCATGCTGAAGCAATACGAGCATTCAGGGTTGCTGCCGGTCTGGGAGCTGGCCGGATGCGAAAATAATTGCATGATCGGATACCACGCGGTGCCGGTCATAGCAGATGCCTGGCTCAAGGGAAACCGGGATTTCGATGGAAACAAAGCCCTTGAGGCCATGATTGCCAGCGGTTCCCAGAGCATCGAGGGGATCGCGCAGTACCGGAAATATCAGTATATACCCCGGGAAATGTCGACCAACTCAGTCTCCAAGGTGCTGGAATATGCCTATGACGACTGGTGTATTGCCCAGATGGCCAAATCGCTGGGCAACGACTCGGTTTATCGGGAATATATACTCAGGTCACAGTTCTATCGAAACCAGTATGATCCTCAAACGGGGCTCATGCGGCCGCGATATGCCGACGGCCGCTGGCTGGAGCCCTTCGATCCCTTTAAGGTTTCGATGCTTGACCAGGGTGATTACACCGAGGCCAACGCCTGGCACTACAGCTTTTATGTACCCCAGAATATTCCCGACCTGATCCGTCTCTCAGGCGGCGACCAGCCCTTTATTACCAAGCTCGACACCTTCTTCACGGTCCAGTCCAAAACCAAACACGCCATATCCGATTTCGAAGGGATTTTCGGCCAGTATGCTCACGGCAATGAGCCGAGCCATCACATGCCCTATCTGTACAATTATGCGGGCGCCCCCGGAAAAAGCAGGGAAATTGTGCGGCGGGCCATGGAGGAATTTTATACCGTTAAACCCGATGGGCTATGTGGCAATGATGATTGCGGCCAGCTATCGGCCTGGTATGTGTTCAGCGCGATGGGATTTTACCCGGTTTGTCCGGGCTCCGATGAGTATGTGATCGGAAATCCGTCTTTCGAAAAGGTTACAATTTCCCTGGCCAACGGTAAGACTTTCGAAATCAAGGCGAAAGGCGAAAGGGGAAAGGCGAAAGAGATTGTATCAGCCAGCCTGAATGGTCAGGATTATAAGAACTCGTTTATCCGGTATTCTGATATTATAAAAGGCGGAGAAATCAGCATTTCTTACGGATCGGGCAAGGGGAACGGTTGGGGAAGCGAACCCGAGAACCGGCCTTCCGCCATACCAGTTGAACCTGAAAATCTCCTGGATCCGATAGGTTCCGGTCAACTGTTCATGCCGCACATCGAGTACACTAATGTCTGGTTCCGCCGGTCGATGATGATAAAGATGGATTGCCTGTCGGAAGGTGCTGCCATTCATTATATGCTGAACGGAGCCGAGCCGACCCTGACTTCTCCGGTTTACGACAAACCGTTTGAGATCGACCGGTCGGTCAGGATCCGGGCAAAGGCTTTCAAGACTGGATTCGGCGAGAGTGAAACGGCTTCGGTCAATTTTTATGAAAGCTCACTGGATCCAAACTCACCCATGATTCGACTCGAATACATGGCTCCTCCCTTCGGCAGGGATTATGCGGGAAAGGAGACGGATGGCCTTTATGCAGCGAATTACTCTGCCGGCGGAAAGATGGCACTGCTCGACGGAAAAACCGGCAGCGCTGATTATACCGATGGACGCTGGCAGGGATTTGAGGGCAAGGATATGGAGGTGATCATAGATCTTGGGCGCACCATGCCTGTGTTCCGGATCACGGCCGGATTTCTCCAGAGCCTTGCAGTATGGATATTCCACCCGATCCAGGTCAGTTTCTCCATTTCATCCGATGGCAAGGATTTCAGGATGATGGAAGTGATAGATAATTATCCCGACAGAAGCACTATGACCGATGGCGTCCGATATTTTTCCACCCTGATCATGGGCAATAAAGCCCGGTATGTCAAAGTAAAAGCCCAAAGCATCGGCATTTGCCCGGTATGGCACCACGGAGCGGGGGGGAAGGCGTGGCTGTTTGCAGACGAAGTCATAGTTGAATAATTGCTGGTTACTGGTTGCCGGTTACCAGTTACCAGTTACCAGTTGCCGGTTGCCGGTTAAAAGGAATGAAGTATGGGAGGTACAAAAAGGAGTTTTTTTAGGAAGTGGAATGCGGTGATTGCCTGGGTACTGTCGCTAGGCGGGATTGCGTGCACGAATATTGCGTGTGAATATGGTACGCCGGAGGCTAAATTCAATCTGACGGGAACGGTTACATCGGAGGAGACAGATGCCCCGATAGACCATATCAGAATAATAATGGGGTATGATACGGCGTATAGTGATGCGGCCGGAAAATACGTTGTTTCAACCTTTGGATTTCCTGTAAGTCAAACCTTTAACATAAATTTTTCCGATGTTGACGGGAGCATCAACGGACAATTTATTCCACGCGATACCGTGGTCCAGTACCTGGACCCCGAGTTCCATGACGGCAGCGGAAGCTGGTACAGAGGGGAAACAGATCAGAAACTGAATATAAAACTCAGGTCAACCAAATAAACATTCCGGCCGCCTTGTTGTCAAAGAGCTGAAAAACCCCGGTTCTTTATGCTTTTCAAAAAACAGATTCTATTACTGGCCCTTTTTATTGGGTTTTCTGCGGGATTCGCGCAGGACACCTCCCATATTCTCAAGGTTATATTCCGATATGGTTCGATACCTGCGCCGGGTCATGAGGAAAGGGAATACCGGGAGGTTGGCGGGCTTTTCGGCGGCCATGTCAGCCTGGGATTGGATTCCCTCGAAATTGGCTTCTCCAACAAAAGGCGGGTTCACACTTTTCAAAAATCCGATAACCCCACCGGTTATTATTATTGGGAATACCTAAAGTACTACGAGGATAGTCTTGTTTCCAAAAAAAGTGCAACCATAGAGATTCCGCTCACTCATGAAAAGTACAACAAGCTCAGGGAGATCCTTGTCGGATATATTGAAAACACACCTTATGACTATGCATTTTTTGGAATCCGATGCGCCTCTGCAACCTATGAGGTATTAGGCCAGATCGGAATCGTGGAACCCCTTTCCTACAACCGCAATATTATCCGGAACTTCTATCCACGGCTGTTCCGCAGGAAAATGCTCAGGCTTGCCCGCAAAAACAATTACACGATTATCCGCCAAAACGGGAGGGGAACGAGGATTTGGGAGGGGGGGTGAACGGAGGTTGCCGGTTGCCGGTTACCGGTTGAAACCAGTTGCCGGTTGCCGGTTGCCAGTTGCCGGTTAGAGCCAGAACTGTCATTCCGGCGGAGGCCGGAATCCCATGCATCAGTGCATCTTTCAGGAGATTCCGGTTTGCACCGGAATGACATCCAGGCGTCAACCGGCAACTGGTTTCAACCGGTAACCGGCAACTAAGACAGCTCCGCTTCCTTCTTAGCCAGCTCCCTGAGTATTTCCTCCGAGCGGCCCTGAAGTTTTGTTATTTTTCCTGAAAAGAGCTCTTTATAATAGCGGATGCCTTCCCGGATGTTTTCCTGGAATGCGTCAAGGGTCTTTTTTTCCTTTGGATTGGCCGGATTGAGTTTCGGAGCCAGCCTGTTCTTCAGGTAATCGATATAAATATTCAGTTCCTTGATGAATACATGCGGCCGGTCGGTGCGCTCGATGACATTGTTCCTGCCATAAATATGTCCCACCATCTCCGGAAGGGTTACGGTATGATCGAAGTAGGCCAGATTCGGACCGGGACAAACCGAAACCCCGGGACCTTCAGCCCTGTGATTCAGGTCGTTGGCCAACAGGGAAGGCGTCCCCAGACCGACACAGATACAGGACTTTTCGACAATATTGTCGTATCGCTGCTGATATTCAACCTGCGTAAGTGTTTCCTCATCCAGCTGATTGATCTTTAATTGTTGGTATTCGCGCGATGCCGTGCAGATCGGCTTTTCGGTGAATTCAGTATCCAGGCAGGCGTATCGTTTTGGGCAGGGGCTGCCCGGTTCGCCCAGGCGAATGCGCTCCTCCTTCTCCGCATCCTTTGAATTCCCTTTCATCGAGTAGAACGGAACTCCCAATGGCGAAATTCCGCTGAGGTAAACCTCATCCTCACCGGCAGAGCAAAGCTGTTCCCGGGTTTCATCATCCATTGCCACTGCCTCAGGAACCAGGAGAAATGGACTCCCCCAGCCTACAGAGTCGAGATTATAATAATCAATAAGAAACTCATGTTCTTCTGCAGTACCCACTCCTCCCTGAGCGGTAACCCGGATTTCAGGTGCAGTGGAGGGAACCGGACGGTTCTTTGCCTTCAGTGCCTGAACCCAAATCTCATAGACCTCCTTGCCGAATTCTTCCTTGGAATTTCTGAAGGCTTCCAGAATCGGTCCGAGCAGGAACCCATCGGTGGCAAAGGCATGGCCGCCGCAGTTCAATCCTGATTCAACCCGATATTCCGATACCCATATCCCCTTCTTAGCCAGAAACTTACCTTGAATGATCGCCGAACGGAAATCGCTGACTTTCAGCGTAATTCTTTTTTTGATATATCCCTTCGCATTGGGATAGAAATCGTCGAAATTCTCCAGGTAGGCGTAGAGCCGGGGATTCATCCCGGCCGATAAAACGATTGATGAATCAAGATTGCTCTCGGCAAAACCACGAAGGGCTGCATGTGCATCATTGAACTCCTGCGGCAGGGTTTCGCCCTGATAATAGTTTTCCTTATCGAGCTTGGTCATGATATTCACATCAATTGAGCCCGGCTTCAATTTTTTCTGTACCCATCTTTTCACCTCTGCAGCTGTGGGTTTACTGGCAATCAACTCATTAAATTCACGCTTGACCGTTGAAAAATCAGGCAGCATCTCAATATACTTATTGAACTCCTCCTTTTTCTCGATGGCTGATTTTTTAAGCTCCTCAAACTTTTCCCTGACGATGTGGTCGACCAGGTTCAGGTAGGATGTTATACGCTTGGCCCTGAAATCCTTTATCCTTCGGGATATGGGCTCAAAAGGAATATTATGCTGCCGGCTGTAAAACTCCCGCATCTTTTCGATCAGGATATCGTCCACCAGGGAAATAACGGAAGAAATGCCGTACGGAGCTACCTTAACTGCAGTATCGATGGAGTATCCGATCCCCATTACCGGTATGTGGAATGTATGAGGATTACCTAAGTAGTTCATTTTGTGCAACTTTTGAAATGCGAGTGCAAGGTACGGCGAAAAGGGGTGTGAAAAACTTCACAGGAGAAATTTGGGGCATGAGGGCACAAGGGCACAAGGGCATAAGGGCATGGGGGCATAAGGGCACAAGGGCGTAAGGGCACAAGGGCATAGGGGTATCGGGTGTCGGGTATCAGGTGTCGCCAGAACTGTCATTCCGGCGAAGGCCGGAATCTCCAGTAAAGTGCTCCGAGGCTGGGGATTCCTGCGTCCGCAGGAATGACACCGTCGGAGAGCCCTGTTCCCAGCAACTGATACCCGATACCTGATACCCCTAACCGGCAACTGGTAACCGGCAACCGGCAACCCGTTTCAATTGCTCAACGGTTTCAACTATCTTTGAGGTAACAAAGAAGCAAGTAATGAAACCCGAAGATTTTGATGTAAAGGAACTGGGAAGGGCGACTGCCATAACGCCGCTTAATGAATCGATACGGTGCCGGCCGTCGTTCGGATTTGTGACGGACAATGACCGCGTGCTGTATGATACCACCCTGGCGAGCTATGATAAATACTGCAAAATGGGGGAACCGCCGGTTTCGTTTGAGAAGGCAGGCCCCAGGGAGTTCCTGTTTTTTCAGCCCTCCAAAACCAAGGTTGGGATCATCACCTGCGGCGGGCTCTGTCCGGGACTGAACAATGTTATCCGAAGCCTCGTCATGGAGCTGCACTACCGTTACGGGGTAAAGAATATTATCGGGTTTCAGTATGGATACGAGGGCTTGATCCCGGATTATGACCATGCGATTGTCGACCTTACCAAGGAATACGTCAACCACATCCATCACATAGGGGGTACAGTGCTCGGTTCTTCCCGGGGTAACCAGGATGTATCCCGGATGGTTGACACGCTGGAGATGCTGAATATCAACATACTGTTCACGATAGGCGGCGACGGGACCCTTCGGGGCGCGCACGCCATCCATGAAGAGATCACCAAAAGGGGGTTAAAGATTGCAGTCGGGGGTATTCCCAAGACTATCGACAATGACATCAACCTGATCGACAAATCATTCGGATTCGAGTCGGCATTCACTATTGCCCGGGAGGTGATCCGGAATGCACATAATGAGGCCTCAGGCGCCTATAACGGTATTGCCCTGGTGAAACTGATGGGCCGGGAATCGGGGTTTATCGCGGCGCATGCGGCCCTGTCCATTCAGGAGGTGAACTTCGTACTCGTTCCCGAGATGAGATTCCGGCTGGATGGGCCCGATGGCTTTATCGATGCGCTGAAAAAGCGACTTGAACACCGGCATCATGCGCTGATCGTAGTGGCCGAAGGGGCAGGCCAGGAGTTTTTCTGCGGAGAAAAACAGGAAAAAGACGCATCCGGGAATGTGAAGAACAAGGACATCGGAATTTATCTGAAAGAAAAAATAACCGAAGCCTTCAAGCCGACCGGCTTCCCCCACTCGATCCGGTATATCGACCCGAGCTACTATATCCGGAGCGCAGCAGCCAATGCCAACGACAGCAAGTTCTGCAGCCTGCTGGCGCAGAATGCCGTACATGCGGCGATGTCGGGGAAAACCGATTTTGTCGTCGGGCACTGGAACAACGAATTCACCCTGATCCCCATCCCGATCACAATCAGTGAGCGGAAAAAGATCGATATAAACGGGGAGTTGTGGTGGAATGTGCTGGAGGCAACCGGACAACCGGGGATGAGTTGAAGTTAATGGTTCGGGGTTTGAGGTTCGGGGTATGAGGCCGCCTTTGCCAAACCTTATACCCCAAACCTCAATCCTCAAACCCAATTTGTCAGGTGTCATTTGACAACAAATAACCATAAAATATGGCAACAGAAATTTTAGGCATAGGCTCCCGCATCAAGCACCCGCAAATGGGCAAGGGCGTGATCATTCAGGTTCGTTCGGATGCGTATGAGATTGGGTTTATTGAACACGGTGTTAAGCTGATCAAGCGGGATTACGAGGGGCTGGAGGTGATCGAAGCTGTGGAAACCCCGGAGGATCTGGTGTCCTGGGAAGATATCGAGAAGAGCCTGGTGCGGGTGCTCACCCGCTTCAGCGATGTGCAGCAGACCGTACCGCTTGGACAAAAATGGACCGGAGGAAAGATGATCCTCTATCCCGGCGACAAATCCCTGAAAGAAAAGGAGATCCCGATTGAAACCTTCTTCCACAAGATCGTGATGATCCGCGACCGGGTCCGAGTAATGGAGCAGCGCATCAACGCCAGCGCCCTTACCGACGAGGAAAAAGTTGATCTGGAACAGTACATTACCCGGATCTACGGAAGCCTTACAACGTTTAATGTGATGTTCAAGAATAAGGAAGATCAGTTCATTGGGGAGAAAACGTGATGCGTGACGCGTGAACCGTGACGGGCATCGCGCTGGTAGGGGCGGACCCGCGGTCCGCCCGGAAAGACAAGGCACAAGGCACATGGCAGAAGGCAGAAATCAGTAAGAAGGTTTAAGAAATAAGGAATAAGGGCATTGGCCCGATCGTGTCATTCCTGCGAAGGGAACGCGGTCCCCGCGTTCGCGGGGATGACAAGTGCACGGAGCCCCTATATGTTGCCCCTCAGCTATAGCTAGGGGTGAGGAAAGCCAGCCCCTATATTTGGAAAGGCAATGCAATTTGATTCAAGGGATTTATGAAACCAGGACGCCTTCTGATCAGGCTAATTACTTTTCTATATTTCTCGGCACTTCCCTTGAATGGAGCAGGCCAGAACCGTTCATTTTTGCACTACACCCCTTCTGAAGGACTGCCCTATTCATCCATTACAGACTTCACACAGGATTCTGAAGGTTTTATCTGGATTTCAACAAGGCTATCTGTATGCCGTTTTGATGGATACCGTTTTGAGGAGATTCCTGCATTCAACCGGAACGATGAACTGGAAATTCTCCGGACACCCAAACTAATCCGGGATGGAGTAGGAAATGTATTCTTATACGCGAATTTCAAGCTTTTTCGCCTTGATGTCGAAATGAGCCGATTCAGGGAATGCCTGGTCAATCTGGATCAGGTTGAATTCAAATGCCTTTCGGCTGACGGAACAGATGGCTTTTGGGTAAGCTACCCGGACAGTCTCGTTCATATCCGTTTTGATGGAATTATGCCGGCCACTTCCGTTTCCTTGCCATTGGTCAATACACTAACAAGAGACGACAGAAAACTCCTGATGACCAAAGAAAAGGATTCAACCTTACATATGCTATTCTCCGATCAGAGCGTGGTTTTGTACAGCTTGCGCGACCAATCGGTATTAACCTACTCTTTTGATGCGGGATTAGATAAGAATCTTGGGCTGATGTATATTGATCAAGATTCAAACCTCTGGATACAACAGGATTTAAGTGGATTACTCAGAATCAACCTTAACAGTGGATTAAGTGACCAGTTTTCCAAAGGTAGCACAGGGTTACATCATCTCCCGCATAATCTGGTCAGGTGCATAACCGAAGACCGGACCGGTAATCTTTGGATCGGGACCGAGAAAGGACTTTGCATTTTAAACCTTCAAAGAGGAACCAGTGAGATCCACCAGGCCAACATTCAGAATCCTAACGGAATAAACAGCAATGCCATTTATGCATTGTTTTGTGACCGTGAGGGCGATGTATGGATAGGCACCTATTTTGGGGGGATAAATCTTTGGAATTCGAAAGCAGAGTTTTTTAAAACAATTACTGCCGGACAGGATCACTACAGCCTAACGGATAAAGAAGTTGGCCATATTTCCGAAGACAGCCGTGGCCAGATTTGGATCGGCTTGGAAGGTGGAGGAATCAATGTTCTTGACCCTGAAACAGGTCTTATAGAGAAATATAAGCATACTCCAGGAGTCAATAGCCTTAGTTATGACAATGTGCATGCAATTGAGGAAGGTCCAGATAATCTCATATATATTGGCACTTTTACAGGGGGGCTCAACCAGTTCAATCCGCAAACGGGCCTTTTTAGTATTATTTCCGATACTAAGCCTGATCCGATGCCGTCGGCTAGTATTTATTGCCTTCACCCGGCAGGAGACAGTATCTGGATCGGAACCGATAACGGGGTCGCGATCTATTATCCTAAGAATAAAACACTAAGGCATTTTGAACCTCACATTTTCAGGAACCAAATCATTGAATCAATTCTAGAAACAGATGCTGAAATATGGATCTCTTGTCGCTATTCCATTTTTATTTTTGATAAGCAAAGTCATTCATTGCAACTCTTCGATAAAATCCGGGAGAAAATAAATGTATCATTCCTTACTTCGGATTCCAAAGGAGATATTTGGATCGGTGACAGTTTTTATGGACTATTCCGATATTCATCAGCAACAGATCAAGTCGAACATTACTGGCAGGGCAATGGCTTTCCGGCTAATCGTATTTTCGGACTTCTGGAAGGCACAGATGGCTGGTATTGGGTAAGTTCTGCAAAAGGGCTGATAAAATTCCGAGCGGAAACCAAGGAATTCATTTTATTTAACTCGGCTTCAGGACTTCCTTTCAGTCAATTCAATTTCAGGGCTTTTTATAAGGACAAACTCAACAATTTCTATTTTGGGGGAATCAATGGTCTGGTTGTTTTTAATGAGAAAAATCAAGCCGGGAAATCAGGCTGTCAACCGGTCGTGTTCTCCAAACTCGAAGTTTTCGGTAAAAAAGTTGAATCCGGGACAGGTTCACCAATCATTGGTTCATTGAATGGAACCCGCGAAGTAATACTGCCATACCGGGAGAAAATGTTTTCAGTTATTTATTCAGCTCTCGATTTTATACATCCTGGCAGAATTCAGTATTCCTATTACCTGGAGGGCTTTAATTCAGATTGGATCCTGGCAGCCAATCAGACTTCGGCAACTTTTACAAACCTTTCCCCGGGACGATACCGTCTCCATGTTAAAGCGGCAAATGAGAACAATGAGTGGACCTCTGATTCCTCAATACTTAACATCCGGGTTAAACCGCCAATTTACCTGACTGCAGGGGCATTTGTTTTCTATATTCTACTCCTATCCGGTGCACTGTTACTTTTTTATCTGTTTAGCACCAAAATGGAAAAAGTGAAAAGCTCCGTTGTTCTGGAAAGAACTCAGAAAGAGCATCTTGACAAGCTTAATCGAATCAAACTGGAATATTTCACCAACATTGCCCATGAGTTAAGGACTCCATTGAACCTGATTATCGCTCCTTTGTCAAATTTGCTAAAAACCAGGGAAGTTAACGATGTCTTTTGGCTAAAGCTCAAACATATACAAGACAATAGTCAACGGTTGTTTTCACTGATTAATCAGATACTGGAATTTAGAAAAATAGAATCTGGTGCTACCAGACTTGAGGTCTGCAAGGGTAATGTGAGCCTGTTTGTCAGGGAAATCTCAGAAGCTTTTGTTGACGTAGCCGAATTCCGGAACATGAATTTTACCACGTTAATCCATGTTCAGGATGAACACCTATGGTTTGATCATGCCAAAATGGAACGCATCCTGTTTAACCTGCTCTCCAATGCATTCAAATACACACTCAATAGCGGAACCATAAGCCTTAAGGTTGCGTCATCATTCGATCCATTGACTCAGAAGGGTATGCTGGAGTTTCAGGTAACGGATAACGGCGTCGGCATTCCGGATAAGATCCGAAGCGTACTTTTTAAAAGGTACCCGGAAACAGAATTTTCCGGAATAAGAAAAGGAAGCATGGGAATCGGATTGGTTTTTACCAGGAGACTGGTAGAACTTCATAAGGGGGAAATAAAAGTTGAGAGTTGTGAAAATGAAGGATCCACTTTTACCGTTAGTATTCCATGCGGGTATTCGGATTATCAGGTGCAGGAGATTATCAGCGAAAAGTGCCAATATTCCAACCTATCCGCCGAATGGATTGAATCAGAGTTTCCATTGATTCATTCAATTTCCGAAAACTATGACTTGGATGGTAAGCCGGTAGTTCTTGTCGTGGATGACAATTTGGAGCTTTTGTCCTTCCTGCAAGAAAGTCTTGCCGGTTCTTTCCGGATTATAACTGCACAGGATGGCCAATCCGCCTGGGATAAAATGGGGGAAGAGCTTCCTGATTTAATAGTCAGTGATGTGATTATGCCCAGGATGGATGGAATTGCGCTAACGCACAAGGTTAAATCAGCTTTGGAAACTTCACATATACCGATAATTCTTCTGTCATCCCGGATTGAAGCTGAAAACAGATTTGAAGGTTTATCGAGTGGAGCTGATTTTTATATGGATAAGCCTTTCTACCCCGAAATCCTGATCAAGCAAATTGAGAACATACTGGCTGCAAGGAATAAAATAATTGAGACATTCAAGAAAAACATCGAAGTAAAACCTGCCGAAATAGCTCATTCCAAATCGGACAGGGAATTCCTGGAAAAGCTGACTCAGATTATTATTGAAAACCTTGACAAGCCTGATTTGGATGTCTCATTTCTTACATCCGGAACTAACATGAGCAGGACCCTGTTGCATGTAAAACTTAAAAAGCTGGCTCAGTGCTCGGCAACAGGTTTTATCCGAATGATCAGGCTCAAAGAGGCTGCTAAAATGATCCGGACAGGAGACAACAACATTTCGGAGATAGCCTATTCAACCGGGTTTTCAAGCCCAGCCTTTTTCTCTCGTCGCTTCAAGGAGTTTTTTGGGGTCAGCCCGAAAGAATTTGGCAGCCACCCATCCTGAGATACTATTCATTTTGTTCCCATCATGAACATTTGTACATGAATTGGGAACATCCTTAACAACCTTTTATGGCCAGGTAAAGGATCTTTAACCAGTCAAAAATCATATGGATATCTCTAAAATCTATGCCCCGTGTATCCAACCAAATAAATGCTAAGATGAAAACCCACTTGAACCGTGCACTATGGAAGAGTGTTCCACTCTTGTCGCTGGGTTGTTTGGCGTATGGCAACCCGCAAGCAACTCAACCCAACATCGTCCTGATCCTGGCCGATGACATGGGCTTTTCGGATATCGGTTGTTATGGAAGTGAAATCCGGACACCAAATATCAACCGTCTGGCCGAGAGAGGGATCCGGTTTACCCAGTTTTATAACGGAGCCCGTTGCTGCCCTACCCGGGCAGCAATGCTTACGGGCTTATATGCGCACCAAACCGGACTGGGCGGCATGACAGGAAAGCCAACCGCAGCCCCGGGCTACCGTGGCGAGATCAGCAATGAATGTGTAACTATAGCAGAGGCTCTCAGATTATCAGGATACGGCACTTACATGGCCGGAAAATGGCATGTTGCCCGGTCTCAGGATGGGACCGACAAGCACAATTGGCCCTTACAGCGGGGATTCGATCGGTTTTTCGGGACCATAAACGGTGCAGGCAATTATTTCAATCCACTCAACCTGTTGTTAAACAATGACTTCATCAAAGCAGGTCCGAATTTCTATTATCCATACGAGATTGCTGACCATTCTTCTGAATTCATCCGGAATCATGTAAAAGAGAAACCCGGCAAGCCCTTCTTCCTCTATACTGCATTCACTTCACCCCACTGGCCGCTTCATGCACCGGATTCCCTGATCCAAAAGCAGAAGGGCAATTATGATAGAGGTTGGGATCAACTTCGCATCGAGCGGTTAAAAAAGATGAAAGCGATCGGGCTGTTTGGGGCAGATCAGGAATTGTCTCCGCGCGATCCCCGGATACCGGCCTGGGAGGATGAAGCCGAGAAAGAGTGGATGATCCGGCGAATGGAAGTTTATGCCGCCCAGGTTGAAGCCCTTGACCAGAGTGTGGGCAGATTGATCAAAACCCTTGATGACTTGAAGATTACTGAGAACACATATATCTTTTTTCTCTCAGATAACGGAGGTTGTGCCGAAGAACTGGGTCCAGGCTGGAGAAATCTCGTGGTACGTCTTTCGGGTGATTCGATCGATTCACAGGGGCGGCCGATTGAGTTCTGCAATACCCCCGATGTAATGCCCGGACCTGAAAACACATTTCAAAGTGTGGGTCTCAATTGGGCAAACCTTCAAAATGCCCCATTCAGATTGTACAAACATTACGTTCATGAAGGTGGGATTTCAACCCCATTGATTATAACGGGTCCAAAATTCAACAATGAATCAGGTCAATACCGCCGGCAGCCCGGCTCAATTATTGATATTCTACCTACCTGCCTGGAGCTGGCCGGTGCCAAGTATCCCGATACTTTCGGCGACAATACGATCATACCGGTTGAAGGACGCAGCCTGATGCCCTATCTTAATCCGAAATCACCGCCTGTACACGACTTCATGTTCTGGGAGCACGAAAACAACCGGGCCGTAAGGAAAGGTGACTGGAAGCTGGTATCTGCTGGTGATCAGGGAGTTTGGGAACTGTACAACCTGAAGACAGACCGGACTGAGGCAACCAATCTGGCAACTCAGCAACCTGAAATCGTCAGAGAACTTTCTGATAAATGGGATCAATGGGCTATCAGGGCCAAGGTCCTGCCTAAACCGCCAAAGAATAATTAGCATGACTAAAGAGAACCTAAAACTGACCGGTATCGCAGCATCCCTGTTGCTCGTCAACGGAGTGAGTGCTGAGGCGCAAAAGGATAAGAAGCCCAATATCGTTTTTGTATTTGTCGACCAGCTCCGGCATGACCGGGTAGGTTATGCCGGAGATATGAGAGCCCATACCCCGAACCTCGACAAGCTCGCCGCCCAAAGCATGAATTTCCGGAATGCAGTTTCCGTATCTCCGGTCCCGGCACCCATGCGGGCCTCACTTTTAACCGGAAAATATACAAGCAGCACCGGCATGGTGATCAATTATGTGGAGGCTGCAAAAAACCAAAAAGAACCTTTCGCCCTTTTCCTGAGTATTGGCGTTCCGCATGATCCATGGACCCAAAAAAATGTTCCTGCTAAATGGTATAATTTTTATCGCGACAGCATATTCGGATACCCAGAAACCTGGAGTGATACCCCCGACCGCTGCATGGACCGGTTTAAGGAACCCGTGAGATGGCTTAATTTCTATAAAAAGAATCTCCCCGAGTTTCAACGCGTAATATACCTATGCAACCTACCGGGATCATTGGACCGATGGTAATCGAAACATCACTTCCGCAGCAAAAGGGCCTTTTAAAACCATAACTGTATCAAAACAATAACTAACGCAAATATCAATTCACAAAATGAAAAAAAACAATAATCAGATAGTAGCAATATTGCTGGGATTTTTAGTCTATGGCACCCATGTGGAATCTATTGGTCAGAACTACCAGGCCAACCGGGCACCTCTGGTTAGGGAGGCATACCTCCCTCTTCCCCTGGGAGCAGTCAAGCCCGAGGGATTTTTACTAAAGATGCTGGAACTTCAGCGAGATGGACTGACCGGACACCTTGACAGTATTTACAGCGTTGTTTGCGGCCGGGATAACGGCTGGCTGGGGGGTAATGGAGATGGTTGGGAGCGCGGGCCCTACTGGATTGACGGTCTCGTGCCTTTAGCCTATATTCTTGACGATGAAAAACTCAAAAAGAAGGCGCAGGAATGGATTGAATGGAGTCTTAAGAATCAGCGTGAAAACGGGTATTTCGGCCCACTGCCACTACCCGCGGATGCGCCAAAAATCAAGGGAACCCAACAGAATATGAGTGAGGACTGGTGGCCCAAAATGGTCATGCTGAAGGCTCTCCAACAGTATTATACTGCCACGGAGGATAAAAGAGTTATTACACTAATGGATAAATACTTCCGATATCAATTGGCGAACCTGGAGAAATTCCCGTTGGGCCACTGGACGTATTGGGCCGAACAAAGGGGAGGCGATAACCTGGCCATTGTGTATTGGCTGTACAATATGACGGGTGAATCCTATCTGCTGCAACTCGCTGAGTTGATTCATAAGCAGACATTTAACTGGACTAAAGTATTTACTGATGGTACTTTGGAAAGGATGAATCCCTATCCCGACCTCCACTGTGTAAATGTTGCACAAGGATTGAAGGAGCCGGTAATTTACTATCAGCAGCATTCAGACCAAAAGTATCTTGATGCAGCCAGGAAAGGATTGCAATCGTTAAGTGCTATACACGGATTTGTCAATGGCATGTACGGCGGTGACGAGCAACTCCATGGAAACGATCCGACACAGGGATCGGAATTGTGTTCCGCTGTGGAGATGATGTACTCCTTCGAAAGCATGCTGCCGGTTACGGGAGATCTGTTTTATGCGGATTATCTTGAGAAAATTGCCTACAATGTTCTCCCCACCCAGCACAACGATGATTTCACAAAAAAACAATACTACCAGCAGGTAAACCAGGTAATGGTAACTGCAGACCAACGGAATTTTCACAACGATTATCCCGGTAGCATTGTATACGGAGTCACTTCAGGATATCCCTGCTGCGTAACCAATATGCACCAGGGCTGGCCCAAGTTCGTTCAGAATCTCTGGTATGCAACTCTGGACCAGGGTGTGGCTGCCCTGGTTTTCGGGCCCTCACGCGTCACCTTGAAAGTTGCAAATAATCAGGAAGTTACAATATCAGAAAAAACCGACTATCCTTTCCGGGATGAAATCCTTTTTGTGATTGAGAAAGCCTCAGCCGTCAGATTTCCTTTCCACCTGAGAATTCCCGCCTGGTGTGAATCGGCAACCATTTCCATTAATGGCAAGGACGTTAAAACGTATGCGGGAAACACAATAGCGGTAATGGATCAGACTTGGAACACAGGCGATCAGATTACCTTAAAACTACCCATGAAGATGAGGTTTTCCCGCTGGTACGAGGGATCGATCGGAATTGAAAGGGGCCCGCTGGTGTATGCGTTAAAGATCAATGAAAAATGGATTGAGAAAAAAGATAACCTGTATCCGGATTCCTATTTCGAAGTTTTGCCGGATGGGGACTGGAATTTTGCCCTGAATGAGGAGAAGCTGACTGATAAATGGTTTGAGATTGATGAATCTCAATCTGTATTGGCAATGCCCTGGAATCTTGAAAATGCGCCGGTGAGCATCAAAACAACCGGTTATCAGGTGCCATCGTGGCAAATGTCGAATTTCTCGGCAGGCAAAACACCATCATCTACTGTTCCTGCAAGGAAGCGGGGAGCTGCAAGGGAAATCATATTGGTGCCCTATGGATGCACAACGCTCAGAATTGCAGAGTTTCCGGGGATTAATGAATAAAATAACTCGGCAAACAACTAATAATGAACCAATTAAAAAACGTCTTTAGAGGACTCTCCATTACTGCATTAGGAATTACCGGTGGATGTACCAAGCCTCCGGAACGACCCAATATAATCCTCATTCTCGCCGATGATATGGGATACTCCGATCT
>CAZEKJ010000010.1:48366-127230 GCA_964512915.1 uncultured Porphyromonadaceae bacterium | reverse complement strand
GGACTCGAGAGGGGAGCCCAGTTCATCCAGGCCATCGGCATTGAAAAGGTTTATGCACATGACAGGCTGCTGGCTGAAAAGTTCTGTGACGGCATCGGGAAGATCCCGGGCATGGAACTCCTTTCACCAACCGAAGAACCCTATCGTTCAGCATTGATCACCTTCCGGCATAAAACAAAAGACTACAAGGAGATAGCCAATTACCTCACCGGCGAAAAGCGCATGCGCGTGCGTGTGGTGCCTGAAGCGGGACTGAATGCCGTGCGTGTTTCATTCCATGTGTACAACCAGGAGTTTGAGGTGGAGCGGTTGCTGGAAGAGATCAGGAGAATTTGCTAATGTGCCAATTTGCCAATGTGCCAATGTGCCAATGTGCCAATGTGCCAATGTGCTAATGTGCTAATTTGTCGCATATCAGTTACCCCTTAGCTTTAGCATAATTTTTATTACCATAACCAGACTAAATGCAATGCAATTAAAGCATGTACTTGGAAACCCCACCCGGATTTTAATCCCTGCCGGGGCCCCAGAAGTGGTTTCAACTTCCGCTTCTTATGTTCGGAAATTCTTTAAGAATTCTGATATATTGACATTCAAGGATCTTGCAGTGGGGGATCATGGTTTCTTGATAGGGACTGCAAATGATCTGACCACTGCCGTTAAGAAAATTCTCCTGCCTGCAAATCTTCCTGAGCAATATATTTACCTGAAAGTATCCGAATCCGGTACCGGCTGTCTCATCGCTTCCCATTCCTATTACCTGTATGGATTTGTCCAGTACCTCCTTTCCGACCTGCTGAATGAGGATATCAATGGGTTGGCGTCCGGCCGGATATTTGAGCCTGCCTTCAAATCCCACCGCGTAGCCTATGATTATTTCCTCACCCAGGAGGGGCGAATTGCCCAGGGGCTGGATCGTGAAAGCTATATGCAGGAACTTGCGAGAAACGGTTTTACGCATGTGGAGGTTAACGGCCTCGGGTCACCAATGGGCATTGAAACCGGTCCGAAAGGCGAGGTTTACCCGATGTTCTACACCTATTGTCCGGCTCTCGACCAATTTGTATACAGCACCCTGAACAAGGGGATCTACCCCTACTATTACCTTTCGGCCAACCTCAATTATCTGAAGGAAAATGCACGGCTGGCACGGAAATACGGACTGATTCCGGGGATGCTCTCCTTTGAGCCCCGCGCCGTACCGGAGGAGTTTTTCAATAAATATCCGATGCTGCGAGGCTGCCGGGTGGACCATCCCTTCCGGAGCTTCCGTCCGCGCTACAACATGACCATCACCCATCCGAAGGTATTAGATCATTATGCCGAGATGATCCAGAAACTGATCAGGGAAGTGCCCGACCTGGGCTTCCTGAATATCTGGACCAACGACAGCGGAGCCGGTTTTGAGCATACAAAATCACTCTATGTTGGAAGGAATGGCGGTGCGTACCTGGTGCGTGAATGGAAGGACGATGCCGAGATTGCGCGGCTGGCCGGCGACAATGCCCTACGTTTCTTCGGGGTGCTCAAGGATGCTGCTACCGAGCTCAACCCCGATTTTCGGGTCATCACGCGGATGGAATCCTTTTACGGCGAACACGATATCATCATCAACGGTTTGAAGGGCAAGCTAGACATTGAAACGGCCTCGCTGATCCAGCGCGGGTGGGACATGCCCTACAGTCATCCTATGTACCCCGACCGCAAGGACATTAATGCCGGATGCGTGTTTCAGCAGGATTTCGATGAGCGCGAAAAGCCGATATTCCAGGGAATTGAGGCGGGCGGTTCACAGGTTTCCTTTTATTATGCCTACGGACCGCAGACCATGTTTGCCCCGCTCATGGGGATACCCTATCCGAAGCTGACCCGCAAGCGGCTGGAGATCCTGCATCAGAATGGTGTTAACTACCTTGCTCACATGGGTGGAACTTTCCCGCCGGAACAGGTGCCGTTTAATATAAATCATGAAGTTCTCAGAAATTACCAGCTTAACTCCGGCCGGCCGGTTGAGGATCTGCTTGAATCCTATGCGAAAAAACATTCATCGGGCGACGGATATCGGACTTTATTGAAAGCGTGGGATGTTGCGGAGGCCGGTATCCTCGGGTTCCCGAATATTTCGTCCCTTTATTCCACCATCGGCTTTACCTGGTACCGGCTGTGGGTAAGGCCGTTTGTGCCGGATATTGAAAAGATTCCGCAGAAAGAGCGCGACTTCTATGAGGATTTCATGTGCACGATTCCCCATAATCCCAACAATGTCGACCTGAGCAAGGATGTGCTCTTTACCCTCACCACTCCTCAGCGGAGTCATGAGGATGCGGAGCGGATCGACCGGAATGTATTGCCAAAACTTACGGAAGCCATTCTGATGCTGGAGGAGATCCGGAATCAGGCGCCGATTCTTAAGGACCAGTGGGTCCGGTTGAAAACCCTCCGTGCCTGGATGGTCACCATGCGCAACATTGCCGTTTGGGTGGACACGGTTTATGGTTATATGAACGCTCCGGATCCAAAGCAGAAGCAGGAGTTTAAGCTCAGGAACCAGGCCATGATGGTGATGGAAATTGCCAATACGGAAGAGGTGATCAGCCTGTTCAGGGAGGGAATTGATTTCATGGCTCTCACCGATCAGGGGGAGACACCACTGATCTATGGAGTGAATCTGCCGGAGCTGATGGCGAAACGGATAGAAATGATGAAAGAACATTTCGATGATGATCCGTTTATTGATCATAACTTTATTGAACGAATGGCAGGAATGCCCATATTTTAAACCTGATGTTCAGAGTCGGAATAGATAACTACGGACTTTTCCCACTGAACCTGAGTCCATTGCAAACCATGCAGTGGGCGCTGGATCACGGTGCGGAGGGAGTTGCTTTTTCAGGACTTGATGAGCTGACCCGCCACCATTTCGATTGCCGGCAAGTGCTTCAGTTAAAGGATTTTGCCCAGGAGCATAATCTCTATTTAGAGTGGGGCGGCGGACAGCATATACCCCGCGATCTCACGACCTGGGAAAAGAAGGATCTGTTCAATCATAATCGTGTAGCCGCTGAAGAGGCTCAGACACTGGGTACCCGGATGATCCGCTCCTGTTCGGGGGGCCTGATGCGTTGGAACCCCGCCTCTTTGCCAACCAACCAGCTGTTGGATGAAATGGCGGAAGCCCTGCTAGCCCAGAAGCAGATGCTGATTGATCATAACGTGATATTGGCGATAGAAACCCATTTTGAGTTCACCACTTTTGAGCTCATGAGGGTTTTTGAGGCGTGTGCTGCAAAACCCGGAGAGTGGCTTGGGATCTGTCTGGATACCATGAACCTCCTCACAATGCTCGAAGATCCGGTCCTGGCCACCGAACGGGTGCTGCCCTGGGTGGTTTCAACACATATAAAGGATGCAGGGTTTCAGGTTTCGGATATCGGGTTTAATTCCTTCCCGGCGCCTTTCGGTGAAGGGATTGTTGATTTTGAGAGGATTTTTGGTTTAATCGGGACATTGCCATGGGATATTAATTTGAACATCGAAGATCACGGCGGTGATTTTGATATCCCGATATTTAATCCGGAGTTCCGGAAGGAGTTTCCGGATTTGACGGATGAAGAAATGGAGAAACTGGTTGGTTTGGCAGTAGAGACCCAAAAGAAAATGGAAGCCGGGTCGCTGGCTGTTTTGGACAGGAAGGAGTGGGCGGGTGAATGTGAAGCCAGAATGGCTAAAGATTTTGATGATCTTAAGGCGAAAGTTCAAAGGCGAAAGGCGAAAGAAAGAGTAAAGAGTAAAGAATAAAGACTAAAGATGGCGCGGCACGGGAAGTTTCGGTTTAAGTCGGCGGAGGAGCTGAAGATGAAGGCGGTGGAGCTAGGGATTGAGCTGCCATGGTCGGATTCGGTGGAAGCATTGTTTCAACCGGCTAGGATTGATGGTGTGGAGGTTCCCAACCGGTTAATGGTTCAGCCGATGGAGGGTTTTGATTCCGATGAGAACGGAATCCCCGGGGAGCTGGCTTTCAGGCGCTACGGCCGTTATGCCGCGGGCGGCAGCGGGATGATATGGTTTGAGGCCTGCTCGGTAGTGGCCGATGGCAAATCGAACCCGCACCAGATGATGATTACTCCTCAAACGGTGCCCACCCTAAAAAAACTAACGGATCATATCAGGAAAACAGCCGAAGATACATTCGGACCTCAGCACCGGCCTTTTCTGGTGCTGCAATTAACCCATTCAGGTCGCTATTCGAAACCTGGCGGTGATTTTCAGCCGAAGATCTTTTCGCGGAATCCATTTTTAAATGACGGACGACCGATGACCGACGACGGACGAAAGCCAGATGCTTTAACCGGCAACCGGCAACCGGCAACCGGCAACCGAGAAGACTTATATAGTGATAGCGAATTAGACGATATTAAGGTCGCATACATCGAAGCCCTCCGCCTCGCCGAGCTGGCCGGGTTCGATGCGGTGGATGTGAAGGCTTGCCACGGATATCTGCTTCATGAGATGTTATTTGCCTATGACCGCACCGACAGCCGGTATGGCGGGTCATTTGAAGGGCGAACGAGATTTCTGGCGGACGTGTTTGATACCCCGACCCCACTGATCAAGGCAATGCGCCTGAACGGCACGGATCTGATTCCGTGGCCTCATGGATTTGGGATGAAGGCTGATGGTTCGATGGAGGTTGATTTGACTGAGGTTGAGAAACTGGTAGCGCGTTTTTCGCCGATGGTTCCTTTGTGGAATATTACCGCGGGGATCCCGCGGTACGCGGCTCATGTAGGTCGGCCCTACGACCGGGGCGCTTTCAATGCACCCCCGCCGGAGGAGCATCCGCTCGAAGGAATTGCCCGGCTGGCAGGAATTACCGCTTCGCTGCAGCACTCTTTTCCCGACCTCTTTTTTGTAGGCTCAGGGTACTCCTGGTTACGCCACTTTTTTCCAATCGTCGGTGCAGGGGTACTGAATGCAGGCATGGCTTCCTTCATCGGGCTGGGTCGCAGTTCCTTTGCTTATCCCGATGCCGCTAAAGACCTGATGGAGAAAGGCTTTATGGATCCCAAAAAATGCTGTGTGGCCTGTTCGAAATGCACGGAGTTTATGCGGATGGGGGTGGCCACGGGGTGTGCGGTGAGGGATGAGGTGTACTTGCCAAAAGGCAGAAGGCAGAAGGCAGAAGGCAAAAATCAGGAATAAGGATTAAGAATGAAGAAAAAAGGGAGCATAGGGGAGATCAGTAACCCCAGGGCTGAACCGGTAACCGGCAACCGGCAACCGGCAACCAAAACAACCGGCAACCGGCAACCGGCAACCGGCAAAAAACCGGCAACTATTCACACCCTGATTATCGGGTCGGGTGCGGCGGCACTGAATGCCGCCATCTGCCTGTGGGAATCCGGTGTGAAGGATATCCTGATTGTTACGGAAAAATGGGGCGGAGGTACCTCAAACAATGCAGGCTCCGATAAACAGACCTACTATAAACTCTCCCTGGATCCATCGGTTGCAGATTCAGCCTCTGAAATGGCCGGAGATATATGCCGCGGAGGCGCCATGCACGGAGATATCGCACTCTGCGAGGCCCAGCATTCGTTGCAGGCCTTTTATAATCTGGTAAGAATAGGAGTGCCTTTTCCGCACAATGCCTTTGGAGCCTATCCGGGGTATAAAACCGATCATGATCCCAGGGCGCGCGCTACCTCAGCCGGTCCCCTTACCTCGCACCTGATGTTCAGCTGCCTCGCCCGTAAAGTGGAGGAGTATAAGATTCCGGTCCGGGATCGGGTGATTATAGTCGAACTGCTTACCCGGCAAACATCAGAAGGAAAGATAATTACGGGAGCTATCGGATTAAAAACAGATGACTCTTCGCGTTTACAGCCCGAAACAATAGTTTTTCAGGCAGTAAACGTAATTCTTGCCACCGGCGGTCCGGCCGGCATTTACAGGGATTCGGTTTATCCGGTGAGCCAGACCGGCTCCACCGGGATGGCCCTTTTCGCTGGCGCAAAAGCTCAAAACTTAAGCCTTTCCCAATTCGGAATTGCTTCTTCAAAATTCAGATGGAACCTCTCGGGCTCCTATCAGCAGGTTATACCCCGATATTATTCCGTAAATCAGGATGGATCTGATGCGCATGAATTTCTGATTCCTCATTTTCCCGATAAAGGGACCCTTTATACGGCGATTTTCCTGAAAGGTTACCAGTGGCCGTTCGATTCCAAAAAAGTGGAGAATCACGGATCATCCCTGATCGATCTGATGGTTCAAAAGGAATCCGCATCCGGACGCAGGGTATATCTCGATTTTACACGGAATGCATCGGGATTCAGTATTGAAAAACTTCAGCCGGTGGCAAGAGAGTATCTTGAAAAATCAGGTGCCCTGGCTGAAACACCAATCGACCGACTACGGCTTCTGAACCAGCCTGCCATCGATCTTTATCTGAGTCATGGAATTGATATTACCCGTGAACCGCTCGAAATCGCGGTATGTGCCCAGCACAGCAACGGCGGGCTGACTGGTGATATCTGGTGGGAATCCAATATCCGCGGACTCTATCCGATTGGTGAGGTCAACGGTTCACACGGGATTACCCGGCCGGGCGGTGCTGCGCTGAACGCAGGGCAGGTGGGGGGAATCCGGGCTGCAATGAAAATAGTGACCAGTGACCAGGTACCTGTGACCAGTAATGCAGAGCCTGAAACCCATTCCCTGTCACCATCCGACATTCGCCACTCTCCATCAACTGGTCACTGGTCACTGGTCACTGGTCACTATCCCAGAATTAACGCCTTGCTCCGCGCAACCGGCACCCTCCACCACCGCTCAGCCCTCGCCGAACTCCGCCAGCGTATGTCGGATCACGGGGGACCGGTGCGGAACCGGGAAAACATCCGCGAGCAGGTGAAAAAGGCATGGGAGCTTTGGAAACGAATGAATGAGGATCTGATGCAGGTGCCTCCGGCTGAACTGGTGGAAGCATTCCGTACCTTTGATCTGTGCCTCACCCACGCCGTGTACCTCGAAGCGATCGCTGAATATCTGGATAAATCAGAAAATGAGGAATTCATTCAGCGAAATATTCTCGAAATCGGATTGGATGATAACCAGGCAGTCGTAAAAAATTGGGTGCCGGTGAGGCCGGTGCCACAGGAAGAGTTGTGGTTTGAGAAGGTTTGGAAAGAGTTTCGTAGGGGCGACCTGCGGTCGCCCGTGAATAATTAATGGGCGACCGCAGGTCGCCCGTACAGGCACAAATTATTGAGAATGAGTATGAAAGTTGCTGTCGTGACAGGAGCCAGCCGCGGAATCGGACTGGCCATCTCAGAGAAATTATCAGAGAAAGGTTACCAGGTGGTGGGAATCTCCCGGAATATTGAAGCGGGCAACCCTTTCGCCCATGTTATCCGGGCAGATGTATCAGATATTGATGCTCATGCCGGTGCGCTGAGTGAAATTGCCGGCAAGTTCGGCCGGATCGACCTGCTGGTTAACAACGCGGGCGTGGCGCCACTCAAGAGGGTGGATGTGCTTGAGGCGGGGCCGGAAAGTTTCGACCGGTTACTGAATATTAACCTTAGGGGGCCCCATTTTCTTACACAGGCAGTGACCAACTACATGCTCGATTGCCAGAAACGCCTCGATGATTATCGGGCTTCAATCATTTTTATAACCTCCGTTTCTGCCGCTGCCTCCTCGCCGGAACGGGCGGAATACTGCATTTCCAAGGCGGGACTGAGCATGTCGGCCCAGGTGTATGCCGACCGGCTTGCCTCAACTGGCATATCCGTATATGAGATTCGACCCGGGGTGATTTATACCGATATGACCGCCGGCGTTAAGGAGAAATACGACAAAAAAATTGCCGAAGGGCTGATCCCTGAAGGCCGCTGGGGACAACCGGCGGATATCGCTGCAGCAGTTGCAGCTCTGGCCGGCGGTGAGATTCCGTTTGCTACCGGAGCCGTGATTGAGCTCAGCGGAGGGATGAATATCAGGCATTTATAACAGGTTTATACCTTAAAATCCGAACATCGATGAGCACAAGAAGAGATCTTTTTGAGATCATATTCGGAACCAGCAATAAGGCGGGCAAGCGGTTCGATATGATATTGCTCTGGATTATTCTTGTGAGCGTTACGGTTGTTATCCTCGACAGCGTAGCCGCGATCAATGCTAAGTTTGGGACTATCCTCCTTGTTTTAGAATGGTGCTTTACTGTACTTTTTACGATAGAATACTTTGTACGGGTGTATGCGGTGCCCCGCCGTTGGAAATACATTTTTAGTTTCTGGGGAATCATTGACCTGATCGCTTTTTTACCTACCTACCTGAGTTTGATCTTTGTAGGGTACAAGTACCTGATTGTGCTAAGAATCGCCCGTTTAATCAGGGTTTTTAAAGTTTACTCGATGACCCGGTTCCTCTTGGAATCCAAGTCGCTTTATGCCGCACTACGGTCAAGCATTTATAAAATATCCATTTTCATGCTGATGATACTTATCATCGTGGTTATTCTGGGCAGTGTGATGTATATCGTTGAAGGTGAGAATAATGGTTTTACGAGCATTCCGCAAAGCATCTACTGGGCCATCATCACCATCACCACGGTTGGATACGGCGATATTGTACCTGCCACCGTTTTTGGAAAATTCATTTCTTCTTTCATTATGCTGATCGGCTATTCCATCATTGCTGTACCGACTGGAATCATCACCATGGAACTGACAAGATCCAAAAACCGGTTCCGAAACTCGCATTGTCAGAAGTGTGATCATCATAATCCAAAGGGTGCACTCTTCTGTAACAGCTGCGGGAACCCGCTCGGTGAACAGTAAACAGCAATGATTATGGCACTCCCTCAAATCCATCTGGTCTGCAATGCACATATCGATCCCGTCTGGCTCTGGAAATGGGAGGAGGGCCTTGCCGAAACCCTGTCAACTTTCCGCATTGCGGCTAAGTTCTGCGAGGAGCATGATGATTTTATTTTCTGCCATAATGAATCGCTCCTGTATCAATGGGTGGAGGAATATGAGCCCGATCTTTTCCGGAAGATCAGGAGACTGGTGAAGGCGGGCAAATGGAGGATCATCGGGGGATGGTATTTGCAACCCGATTGTAATCTGCCTTCCGGGGAGTCGTTTGTTAGACAAATACTTATTGGAAAAAACTATTTTCTCGATAAATTCGGAGTTGAGCCTGAAACAGCGGTCAATTTTGATCCTTTCGGTCACTCGCGAGGGCTGGTTCAGATCCTGAAAAAATCAGGTTATACCTCCTACCTTTTCTGTCGCCCGGGTGAACCACACCTGACGGTACCGGATGATTTTATCTGGACCGGCTTCGACGGTTCTGAAATCCTCGCCCACCGGTCGCTGGAACATTACAATTCCGAGCGGGGGAAGGTGGCAGAGAAGCTTGATAAATGGATGGAGACCCATCCGGAGGGAGGGCTGTTTTTGTGGGGCATTGGCAACCATGGCGGCGGGCCCTCCAAAAAGGATGTTTACGATTTACGAATTACGATTGACGATTTTGCCCGAACTTATCCCCGCGCACAGATTGGCGACCTGCGGTCGCCCTTGCTTGCCGATTCCCCACCTCCCCAAATTGCACATTCCTATCCAGAACCCTATTTTGATTTTTTGCACACGAGCAAGGAAAAATTGCCGGTAATCGATTCTGATCTGAACCCATGGGCAGTAGGGTGTTACACGTCAATGGCACGGGTCAAGAAGATGCACCGCGAGTTGGAAGAGGCCTACTATTTCACGGAGAAGATCCTTACACATGCCGTCCTTGCGGGATTATTGAAATATCCGGATGAAGGACTGCACGAAGCGCTTGAGGATATGCTGTTCTGTGAGTTCCATGATATTCTTCCGGGTTCCGGCATCCCTGAAGTCGAAACTTATGCATTACAAAGGATGAGCCATGGCCTCGAAATTCTATCGCGGTTAAAGGCCAAAGCTTTTTTTGCCTTGCTGGCCGGTCAATCGCCCGCCCGTAAAGATGAATTTCCGATCCTGGTATACAACCCGGAGCCGTATGAAATTGTGGAAATGTTGAATGTGGAATTGCAAGGCCCGGAGCCGAACTTTAATTCAAAAGTTTTCTGGCTGCCGGAGCTGTTCGATGAATCGGGTAATCCGGTTGAGTATCAACTCGAGAAGGAATCGGCCAATATTGCCAACGATCATCGGAAACGGCTGGTATTCAAGGCAAACCTGAAGGCATTCTCCATGAATCGTTTCTCCTGTTTTCTCAGGGAGGTCGATATCCTGGAAAAACCCTTGCCGGCTGTTCAGGATGAGCTCCACTTTGTCAATGATACGTGCGAAATCAGGATCAGCCCTGAAACCGGACTGATTGACCAGTATAAAGTTCACGGGACCGATTATCTGAAACCTGATTCGGCTGAATTGCTCGTTATGAAGGATTATGCCGATCCCTGGGCCATGAAGGTGAATTCCTTCCGCGATCTGGCAGGGCGGTTCAGGCTGATGAGTCCGGGTGAGACCGCCGGATTTGCCGGAACGCAGGGTGCGGTGGAACCGGTTAGGATTATAGAGCAAGGTCCGGTAAGGACTGTAGTTGAAGGTTTATTCCGGTATAATAGCTCCTCGGCAGCGGTCAGGTATATGATCCCAAAGGAAGGCAACGAAATCGAAATAGAGATCCGGCTATTCTGGAACGAAAAGGATAGAATGGTCAAACTGGCTTTTCCGGGCAAACTGACCGACGCTGAATGCCTTGGACAGGTAGCTTACGGGGTACAGAAGTTCGACCGGGAAGGTGAAGAGCTTGTTGCCCGGCAATGGGTCGGACTCTTCTCTAACCAAACCGGACGAGCATTAACGATTTCCAACCAGACCACCCATGGATTTGATTATTCCGATGGGGAGCTGCGGCTATCCCTCCTGCGTTCGCCGGCGTATGCCGGGCATCCAGTGGATGACTTAACGCCAATTGTCCGTCAGGACCGGTTTACCCCCCGGATGGACCAGGGCGAGCACCTGTTCCGTTTCCGTATCAATGCAGGCCAGGCAGATGAACGACTGAAAGCCATCGACCTCGAAAGCCGGCTGCTGAACGGCGGATCCATGAGCCTCTGCTGCTATCCGAAGAAAAAGGGAAAGAAACCAGAGTCTGCCATAACACTATCTCATCCGGCGATCCGCTTATCAGCCCTGAAAATGGCCGAAAAGTCGGGACGGTTCATTATCAGGCTTTTCGAAACCACGGGAAAGCCGGTAGAAGAGGTACGATTTACGATTTACGGTTTACGATTTACGTTGGATTTTGGGCCGTTTGAGATCAAGACCCTGGAATTCGACCGAAAATCAGGAACGATACAAGAGGTGGATCTGCTTGAACGAACAGTAGCTTTCATCCACCTCACCCCCGGCCCCTCTCCCGCACTCCCTACGGTCGTGGGAGAGGGGAGCGCCCGGGCCACCCAATCGTTAACCGGCAACCGGCAACCGGCAACCGGCAACCAGTAACCAGTAACCAGCAACCAGCAACATGTCCACCCCCGTCCACATCCTCGCCTCCGCCATCTCCGGCTACGGCTATTACTACCTGAAAACCCTGTTCGAAGAAATTCCTGAATCCAGGGCCCAACTTGTGGGGGTTATTGATCCTACACCGGAAAAATCCGAATATTATCCGAAGATTCTGTCCCGGGAAATCCCGGTTTATCCGGATATCAGGCCCTTTTTTACCGATGGGCACAAGGCGGACCTTACCATCATCTCTTCTCCGATTCAGTGCCATGTACCCCAAGCGATAATGGCTCTGGAGAATGGAAGTAATGTTCTGGTTGATAAGCCGATGAGCGCAACGGTGGCCGAGGCTGAGGAGCTTATCAGGATAAAAAATAAAACCGGACTCTTTGTGGAAGTGGGTTACCAATGGTCATTTTCCGAAGCCATACAGAACCTGAAGCGGGATCTTGAGGCCGGGGAGTTTGGCCGGCCCATCAGGATGAAAACCATCTGCCTCTGGCCGCGCGATTATGCCTATTATTCACGTAACAGCTGGGCCGGCAAAATCCTGTCGCCTGATGGCAAGATTGTGAATGACAGTCCGGCCAACAACGCCTGCGCCCATTTCCTGCATAACATGTTTTTTCTGATGGGGTATCAGGTTTCGGGTTTCGGGTTTCAGGTAAAGGGTTCAAGGTATAGGGCGTATGATATCGAAAACTTTGACACAGTTTCACTGAGAACCCTGACCGGCTCGGGAGTTGAATTGTTTTTTTATGCGTCGCATGCAACGGAGCATGCGCGGAATCCTGAGTTCGTTATGGAGTGCGAACATGCTGTTATCTCACTGAATGAAAGCACTCAGGGCATTTTAGCTACCTGGAGCGACGGGCGCACCCGTAATTACGGGTTGCCGGATGATGATCATCAGTTTAAAAAAATGTTCAGCGCGATACAATCTGTGAGAGAGGCCGGTATCCCGGTTTGCCCTCCGGAGGCCGCAATTTTCCAAACGGTCTGTATAGAAAAACTTCAGGAATCCCCGGCTGAAATCGTTAATTTTCCCAGTGATTTGGTCATCATGGAACCGGGCAGGAGATGGGTAAAGGGGTTGTATGAACAAATGGCGGTGGCTTACGGAGATTGGAAAATACTGGAATAATATGGGTGTCAGGTTTCGGGTATCGGGTTACGGGTTTCGGGTATCGGGTTTCAGTTGTTGGGAACAGGGCTCTCCGATTGTGTCATTCCTGAGGAAGCAGGAATCCCCAGCCTCGGAGCACTTGTCAGGAGATTCCGGCCTTCGCCGGAATGACAGTTCTGAAACCCGATACCCGACACCCGACACCCGACACCCCAAATCGTAAATCGTAAATCGTAATTCGTAAATCTTCAATGACTTCACGAGAACTGGTTAAAAAGGCGTTGACTTTTGCTTCCCCTCCGCGGGCTCCGCGCCAGATGTGGGTGTTGCCCTGGGCGGAAATTCATTTTCCCGCTGAGGTTGCACGGATCAGGAAGCTGTATCCTGATGATTGTGTGCAGGCGCCTACCGTGTTGAACAGGCCAACCTATGCAACAGGCGGGAAATACACGGTAGGGGAGTTTATCGATGAGTGGGGATGCCGCTTCATGAACATGGAGGAGGGGCTGATGGGAATTATTCAGGAAGCCCGCATCAAGGAATGGTCGGATCTGGATTCTTTCAAAACCCCGGATATCCTGTGCGACCTCGATGTGGATGCCATCAACCGCTTCTGCCGCTCTACCGACCAGTTCGTTTATTCGGGCGGCTTTGTGAGGCCCTATGAGCGATTCCAGTTCCTGCGGACCATGGAGCAGTCCTTTGTTGATGTAATGCTTGAGGAGCCTGGCTTTCAGGAGCTTCTGAGGCGGATACACCAGCATTATGTTAAAGAGACTGAAGCCTGGGCTCAGACCGAGGTTGATGCCCTTTTCCTCATGGATGACTGGGGCACGCAGCATTCGATGATGATCGATCCGGAGATATTCCGAAAATATTTTAAACCGATGTACGCCGAGTATTGCGAGATAGCCCGCCGCGCGGGAAAGTTCGTGTTCATGCATTCCGATGGCAACATTGCCGATATCATCCCAGACCTTATCGAGGTAGGGGTCAATGCCCTCAATTGTCAGGTTTTCTGCATGGACATGGAGCGGCTGCAGCGGGAATGCACCGGCCGGATCACCTTCTGGGGTGAGATCGACCGGCAGGATATACTGCCCAACGGCTCACTGGAAGATATTGACCGGGCAGTACATCAGGTTTATTCACATCTGTATAAAAATGGCGGCGCCTTTGCCCAGTGCGAATTTGGCCCGGCCGCCAAGCCCGAAAACGTGGAACGCGTTTTTGAAGAATGGAACCGGATTTCAATGCGATAATGTGCCAATGTGCCAATGTGCCAATGTGATAATGTGCCAATGTGCCAATGTGATAATGTGCCAATTAAAGAAGAGCATCAGTCAGATGTGGAGCTCCAGAATGAGAGTTCTGGCGCAAACCGGCAACCGGCAACCGGCAACCAGTAACCAGCAACCAGCAACCAGCAACCAGTAACAATTCCCATGAAAAAACTCACAACCCTCCTCCTCCTCCTCTCCCTCGGAGCCACTCTCTTCTCCCAGGAACCCATTCCGTATAAAAAGTATGTGGATTATGCCCGCACGTCGGCCGACTGGGTATATGACCATAAGGATTCGCTCGTGGATGCATGGCGAAAGTCTATCGATGTGCAGGGGATTTTTGGCTACCGGTCGCCCGGCCACCTGCTTGAAATGGCCGCTATTTATGCCACTCTATATGATATGGAGGGCAAAAAGAAGTATGCCGAGCGCGCACGGGAAGTGCTGCTCACCTATGAGGATTACCGCAGTGCCTTTCCGGCAGAGGCTTCCCGAAGAAAGGCGGATTATCCGGACGGGGTTCCGGCACTGCCCGATTTTTTCGTTACCATGCGGTATATCAGGGCTTTTGATATCCTTAATCGCAAGGGATTTCTGGCTCCGGACGAGGTGACCAAAGTTGGGAATACCATTGCACACAGCCTGAAGTTCCTCCTGCGAACCCAGGAGTGGGGTGCCATGAACCGCGCTGCCCTGAGGGCTGAGACCCTGTCGTGGGCCGTGCGTGCGATACCGAACCACCCGGTAACCAAAGAGCTCCGGACAGCTGAGTCGGCCCTTCTTTCCGACAACTGGGGCCAGTGGGAAATAGAGGATGCCTCCCTGTATCATGCCGTGTGGCTGTATGCCCTTCTGGGTGCTGCGGATGCCCGCGAGGAACTTGATAAGCTCTTCAAGGAGCCGGAAATGTATTATTATGCACAGTATTTCCTTCACCTGATGTCGCCCCGGGAAATGATCCCTGATTACGGCGATGCACATAACCTGGTGAACTGGGATCGCTGGATGGTGTTCTTTGAGGCTGCAGCCAAGGCATACAACGATCCGGAAATGAAATGGGCCGCAACGGTGATCGAAAACAAATTCCTCAACCTGACCAACCCCCGCAGTGTGGGTCTGGGTTATATGCTGCTTGATATTGTCCGGTACGGATCGGAGACGATTACTCCGAAACAGCCGATCGGCACCAGCGAAGAAGTAATGGAAGATATTGTAGGCAAGAAAATCGTTTTCCGCAATGGCTGGGATACAAAATCGGCCTATATGCTTTATAATTACCGCGATGAGGGTGACGGCGGACTGCTATACCGGGATTATCTGAGGGATGCCATTCCGGTTGAGGAAGAAAAGATGACCCATGGCCATGCCGATGAGAACAGCATCTGCCTTCTCATGGATCAGGGAAATATCCTGCTGAATGACGGTGGTTACAGGGATTTTTTGCCCTCCGGTTATTTCGGCTCCTATCGCCAGGACTATTTTCACAACCGCCTCTGCGTGAGGGCCGAGAAGATCTGGTTCGGACAAAAAGCCGGCGAATACCGGTACAGCATGAGCGACTATCCGGCCATCAAGCCTCAGGGTGTTCTCGACTTCCTTCACAACGCAGGCTCATACCGAAGAGTTCGTACTCAAAAGATTGATTTTCTCACTTTTCCTGATGTGGATTACAGCCGGACCCGACTGATCGACGACCAGATGGGCTATGAGTGGGACCGTGCCATTGCATGGGTTAAGGATCCCGGAGTGTATGTGGTGTTCGATATTCTGAAATCCCGATCGGAACAGTATTTTACCGGAGTCAATATGTGGCACACCAGGAAAATTGTAGCCTCCGGACCCAATTGGTTCGATACCCAGTATGACTCGCTGCAAACCAGGGGTTTAAACCCTGATCATAATCTTTTGATCTATTTTCCGAGGAACCAGTACCGGTTCTATCAGACTGAAAAAGCCAACCGGGCATACCAGCAGGAGATGGCCATCTCCGAGTATACCGGCCAATATTTTGAGCTGGGCCAGCACATTGCCTTCGTTACGGTGCTGGTTCCGCACAAATCCGGCGAATCCCCCGAGAAGTGGCTTAAAGCCATACAGTATGTGGGATCCGAGCAGGAGGAAGATGGCGTATCGGTCAAAATCACACTGGGCGACCGCATTATTCGCGTAGGCGTGAAATGCGACATGAAGATGGACATGGTCCGGGATTATCAGCGGCCGAAATATACATGGGAAGCCGGCCGCATCAAGTACGAAGATGTTGAAACCAACAGCGATTTCTTCTTTACTGACCAGAAGGCCAATCAGTTGGCTTTTACCGTTGTCAACTTAACGAAGGCAACCTATAAAAACCAGCTCCTGTTCGAGCAGCCCTCTTCCTATTTCGGACTGAACTTCGACGGGAGTCAGGATACCTCGCGAACCGGAAAAGCAAGGTACTGGAGGGATGTTATTACGATTCGATGATGTGCCAATTTATCAATGTGCTAATTTGCTAATGTGCCAATGTGCCAATGATGGCCTGTAGCACTTGTCATCCTTGCGAAAGCGGGGATGACAAGTGCTACAGGCTCCCCATACCCCATACCTCATACCCCATACCTCATACCCTATACCTCATACCCAATCCTTATGTCCAACATCTCCGAAACAATCATTTCTGCCGGCATGGTGCCGGTGTTCAACCACAAGGATTCCGATACCGGTTGCCGGGTGGTGCAAGCCTGCTATGACGCGGGATTGCGGGTGTTTGAATGGACGAACCGCGGCGCCGAGGCGGCCGGTTTGTTTAAGGTGATCCGGGAATATATCAATAAAAATTGCCCGGGAATGCTGCTGGGTGCAGGGTCGGTCTTTGATCCTGAAACCTGCCGGCAGTTCCACGGAATGGGTGCTGATTTTATTGTCAGCCCGATACTGGACCCTGAAATGTCAATGGCCTGCAAAAAACAGAATATACTGTGGATACCCGGCTGCGGTACGCTGACGGAAATCCATCAGGCACAGAAATGGGGAGCCGGGATTGTAAAAATATTTCCGGGCGATTCTGTCGGCGGCCCGGGATTCGTGAAAGCCGTTCTGGGACCGATGCCCTGGGCCCAGATCATGCCGACCGGCGGGGTTAGTCCCGATTTTGATAACCTGAAAGCCTGGTTTGATGCCGGCGTGGTTTGCGTGGGCATGGGATCGAAATTGTTTACTAAAGAATTAATCTCCGACGCTGCCCGGCTAACCGAATCGGTGCGGCATACCCTGGAGCTGATCGCAACGGTCAGGAAACATGATTTTTAGCATACTGGGCGATTTCTCTTGTTTATGCACCACTTGCCTCTTAGTTTTGCACCCTAAACTAAGAGGCAACGAGTATGTGTGGAATTGTAGGAGCATTTGATCTGAAAACGGACTCGGGGGAATTGCGAACCCAGGTTCTGGATATGTCGAAAAAGCTGAGGCACCGCGGGCCCGACTGGAGTGGGATCTACTGCGGAAAGAAAGCTATCCTGGCTCATGAAAGGCTTTCGATCGTGGACCCGGAATCGGGCAGGCAACCCCTTTACAGCGTAGACAAAAAGCTGATCCTGGCCGTTAACGGCGAAATCTACAATCACCTGGACATTCGAAATAGTCTTAATGGATCCTATTCCTTTACAACGCATTCCGACTGTGAAGTTATTCTGGCGCTCTATCAGAAAAAGGGCAAGGATTTCCTCGAGGACCTGAGCGGAATTTTCGCTTTTGCCTTATATGATGAGGAAAAGGATGTTTACCTGATCGCACGCGATCCGATCGGTATCAACCCGCTTTATATGGGCTGGGACAAGCTGGGCCAGTTCTATGTGGCTTCAGAGCTAAAGGCATTGGAAGGGGTTTGCAGCAAGATCGAGGAGTTCCTGCCCGGGCACTATTATTACAGTCCGGAGGGAGAGATGAAGAAGTGGTATACCCGCGACTGGATGGAATATGAGGCGGTAAAAAACCAGGGTGCTGATATTCAGGCTCTTCATGATGCCCTGGAGAAAGCCGTACATAAGCAGCTGATGTCAGATGTGCCTTACGGAGTGCTTCTGTCAGGAGGGCTTGATTCATCGGTTATCTCAGCCATTGCGGCAAAATATGCACGAAAGCGGATTGAGTCCGGCGATACCCAGGAAGCCTGGTGGCCACGGCTGCATTCGTTCGCGGTGGGTCTGGAAGGGTCGCCCGACCTGGCCGCGGCCCGCAAGGTAGCAGACCATCTGGATACGGTTCATCACGAGATCCATTTCACGATCGAGGAGGGACTGGATGCCATCCGGGATGTGATCTATCATGTTGAAACATACGACGTAACAACCATAAGAGCTTCTACCCCGATGTATTTGCTGGCCAGGGTCATCAAATCGATGGGGATCAAGATGGTGCTGTCAGGCGAAGGGGCCGACGAGGTGTTCGGTGGATATCTGTATTTCCATAAGGCACCGTCGGCACAGGCCTTCCATGAAGAGACCGTGCGAAAACTCTCGAAGCTTCACCTGTACGATTGTTTGCGGGCCAACAAATCGCTGTCGGCCTGGGGCGTGGAAGGCAGGGTGCCGTTCCTCGACAAGGAGTTTCTTGATGTGGCCATGCGCCTGAATCCGGAGGAGAAAATGGCTAGGAATGGGCGCATGGAGAAATGGGTGGTGAGGAAGGCTTTCGAGAGCTATCTTCCTGAGAGCGTGGTGTGGAGGCAGAAGGAACAATTTTCCGACGGGGTAGGGTACAGCTGGATCGATACACTGAAACAGGTTGCCAACGAGCGGGTTACCGATGAGATGATGGCTTCGGCAAAATTCCGCTTCCCGATCAACACCCCGATGTCGAAGGAGGAATACCATTACCGGGCAATTTTCGAAGAGCATTTCCCCTCGGATTCTGCTGCTTCCTGCGTGCCATCGGTTCCCTCCATTGCCTGCAGCACGCCTGTAGCCCTCGAATGGGATGCCAGCTTCAGGAATAATGCCGATCCGTCGGGCCGATCTGTAAAAGCTGTTCATCAGAACGCAAATTCTTAGCACTATTGCGTAAGTTAGCATGATCGAATGCTGATTTACGACCATGAAAGCCGGCTACATTCAAACTGCGCCCCGATTCGGGGACAAGTCGTTCAACTTCAGTCAGGTTGAGGAACTGGCCCGGGGAGTTAAGGCCGATCTGCTGGTACTGCCGGAGCTGTTTGCCACAGGTTACACCTTCATCTCTCCGGAAGAGGCCCGATCGATGGCGGAACCGGCAGGCGAGGGACCCACATCGGATTTCCTGAAAAAGCTCTCAGTGGAAACCGGCGCCGTCATCGTTGCCGGATTCGCGGAGGAGCATCAGGGATTGATTTATAATTCGGCGCTGTTGGTTTCGGCTGGGGAAGTGCTCGACACCTACCGGAAGATCCACCTTTTTAACCGTGAGAAACTCTGGTTCGCCCAGGGAAACCGGTCGCCGGAAGTTTTTGAAATCAACGGTGAACGCATCGGCGTCATGATATGCTTCGACTGGTTCTTTCCGGAGACCGCGCGGCTGCTGGCCATTAAAGGGGCTCAGATCATCGCCCATCCCTCCAACCTGGTGATGCCCTACTGCCAGCGCTCCATGCCCACCCGGTGCCTGGAGAACCGCGTATTCGCCGTAACCGCCAACCGCATCGGACGGGAAAGCCGCGGAACCGATGATTTTTTCTTTACCGGCGCGAGCCAGATAACTGGCATTATCGGGGAAGTGCTTTCGTCAGCACCGATTGATACAACCTTTATTGATGTTGTTGAAATTGATCTTAGTGAGGCCGACAGCAAACAGCTTAATCCCCTCAATAATCTTTTTTCAGATCGCAGAACCGAGTTTTATTAATCACAGATACCCAAGCCATGCAGCCCACGAAAGCACATCTTATCAGCAGCCTTATCCTGATTTTTTTTGCGGCTTCATTGATGGGGCAAAACATTGCGGACCCTTCCACTTACCTGGATGAAATAAAAAAGGAACTCGTCAAGCCATGGCCGGGAAACCGGACGGTCAACCTGGTTTTCCATGGACACTCCGTGCCGGCGGGGTATTTCAAAACTCCTGACGTGAGGACGCTGGATGCCTATCCCCAGCAGGTCCTTTCACTGATTAAGGATCAGTATCCCCTGGCCGTCGTCAATGTGATTGTCACGGCTATCGGGGGTGAGAACTCAGAATCCGGCGCCCAGCGTTTTGGCCGGGATGTTCTGGTTCATAATCCCGATGTGCTCTTTATCGATTATTCGCTGAATGATATCGGACTGGGCCTGACCCGGGCCATGCTGGCCTGGGAGTCCATGATAAAAAGAGCGCTCGAAAAGAATATCAGCGTAATTCTCCTGACTCCTTCGCCAAATCAGCAGTTCAATATCCTGGATTCATCGTCTGACCTGCAAAAACATGCGGACCAGGTAGTGCAGCTGGCCAAAAAGTACAATATCGGGCTGATTGATTCCTATGGCCTTTTTCAGGCTGAAGTCAGGGCCGGCAATCCTGTGGGAGCCTATATGTCGCAGGTCAATCATCCGAACAGGCTCGGGCATCAGATGATCGCCGGAGATATTATGAGCTATTTTCGGAGTCCTGAAGTAAAGGAAGAGTTTCGGGGAGTCTGGCTTCATTCCGGTTTGTTCGATAAAAATGCCGCTACGGGCCGCGACCAGATCCGGAAGCTGTTTGATTCCTACCGTGAAATCGGGATCAACAACCTGTTTTGCTATTATACCCTGAAAGAGGAGAATGGTTTTGAGTGGGATTACCTGCAGGTTTTAATCGAAGAGGGGCATGCCCGCGGAATAAAGATACATCCGATCTTTTGCCCCGGCCATGAGGTAGCGATTACCGGAGAGGTGAAAGATCATCCGGAGTGGCTGATCGAGGACCGCGACGGAAAGCGGTATACCGCCATGAACCTGGCCCTGCCCGAGGCGCGGAGTTACTGGATGAGAAGGATGTCGAGGGTCCTGAGCTATGATATCGACGGCATCCATCTGGACTACATGAGATTCCCTGTGAATCAGCGGTATAGTTATGACAGCCTCACCTGCCTTGCATTTAAAAAGGAATACGGGTATTCACCGAAGGAGGTGTCTCAGGATGACGGGAGCATGATGTGGTGCGAATGGATCGGCTGGAACGCCCGGCAGATCACGGAGTTCATCCACGAAACCCGCCAGATGCTCGATAAATCGGGCAAGAAGCTCATGATCGGGGTCGATGTTTTCCCGAACCCGGCCACGGCAAAGGTGCTGATCGGTCAGGATTGGGAAAAATGGGCCGGCGAAGGGATCGTGGATTTCATTTGTCCGATGCTGTATACCAATGACCTGGATCTCTTCCGGGAATACACGGCCAGGGCGGTGCAACTGGCCGCGAACGGCTGCAGGGTTTATCCGGGAATCGGAGTGGGTACCTCACACAATAAGATTACGAAAGAGCTGATCGTTAGGGAAGTACAGATAGCGCGCGAGGAAAGGGCGGATGGTTTCATTTTCTTCTCGGGTAATTCCTTTACCCCTGAATTCCGGGATGCACTTAAAACAACAGTACTTAAATAAATATGATGGCCATGAAACAGATGATTCTGATATTGTTCTCATTATCAATGATTACGGCCGGGCAATCCCAGCCTGGTGTGCAAACGGGAACCCGTGACATTGACAACGTCCTTCCGGTACGGGACCGGGTGCCGGTAGTCAACGGCTGGCTCGAATGGAGGCTTGATAACATAATCCCGGACCTCATGAATCGCGAGGGGTTGGATATGTGGGTCATGATGTGCCGGGAAATAAATGAGGATCCGATATTCTTCACGCTGGCTCCCGAGCCGGTTCTGGCTGCGCGACGGCTGCAGATTCTGGTTTTTCACAACCCGGGTGAAGGGAAGAAAGTTGAAAGGCTCTCTGTTGGTACTGTGGGACTTGGTTACAAGAATATCTGGACCGACCGGACGAAGGACCAGATGACCAGCCTGGTCGAATTCATCAAGAAAGCAGATCCCAAAAAAATCGGTATAAACGTTTCAAATACGCACAGGAGTAGCGACGGCCTGAGCGCTTCGCTTCGTGACCGTTTCTCGGAGGCACTGGGGACTGACTATTCGAAGCGGCTGGTGTCTTCTGAGAAGGTCGCTGTTGGCTGGATCGAAACCCGGAGTCCCGGTGAACTGAGTATGTACCGGCACATCTGCGGCATTGCACATGACCTGATCCATGAATTTTTTTCCAACGGGGTGATCATACCAGATGTAACCACCACGGAGGACGTCAACTGGTGGATCTGGCAGCGGATGGTGGATATCGGGGTGGTTCCCTGGTTTGAGCCGTCGGTCAACATCCAGCGGCACCCGGACAAGGCGGAATTATATAAAGATAAGCCCGATGTAATTCATCGGGGCGATTTGCTTCATTGTGACATCGGGATAAAATATTTACGTCTTTGTACCGATATGCAGTGGCATGCGTATGTGCTGAACACCGGGGAAACCGAGGCTCCGGCCGGACTGCAGAAAGCGCTTGACAATGCCGTACAGCTTGCCGGGATTTTCATGGGGGAATTCAAGGAGGGGCTAACCGGTCACCAGATTTCGGCTAATACGCTCACAAAGGCTTCATCGGCAGGCCTCAGGGCCCAGCTTTATTCTCATCCGATCGGGTTTTTCGGCCATTCGGCCGGCATGACGGTTGACTCGCGGCCTCTCCGGTCGATGCCCGAAGAGATGCCCAAAGTGATGGAATACCCGCTACATTTCGATAACTGCTATGCCATCGAATTCAGCTGCACCACTGCGGTTCCCGAATGGAAAGGCAAGGATGTCGTGATCAGCTACGAAGAGAACGCTTCGTTCACTAAAGACGGGTGCAGGTTTATTGATGGGAACCAGACGAAGCTGATTTTGATAAAGTGACCAGTGACCAGTGACCAGTGACTAGTGACCAGTGACCAGTGACCAGTGACCAGTGACTAGTTGGCACTACTTACGTTTTAGTCCTGGCTCCTTAACCGGTCACTGGTCACTGGTCACTGGTCACTGGTCACTAAATATACTAAATATGTTAACCCACCTTTTAATCGCCCTCCTCGCTTCCCTCGCTGCCGGCTTCATCAATGCCGTTGCGGGGGGCGGCACGCTGGTGACGTTTCCGGTGCTTATGGCGCTGGGACTGCCGCCGGTGGCGGCCAATGTTACGAATACCGTGGCGCTCTGTCCGGGCTATTTCGGCGGGATTTTTGCCCAGCGCAAGGATTTTGCCTCCCAGAAGAAACGGCTGATTGCCATCCTGCCGGTCAGTGTCCTCGGCGGTATAGCGGGCGGACTGATCCTGCTGAATACCGGTGAAAAGGCGTTCAATGGGATAGTTCCTTACCTGATCCTGCTGGCCTGCCTGCTGCTGGCTATCCAGGTACCGGTGAAAAAGTGGATGCAGTCGCGAAGCGGGAAAACCCACAGCTCCCTTATCAAGCGGGTGGGAGCGGGGTCGCTCCTGCTGCTGGCATCGGTGTACGGCGGTTATTTCGGAGCCGGGGTGAGCGTTATTGTCATTGCCATACTGGGCCTGATCTACGACGATTCCCTGACCAGCCTGAATGTTCTCAAACAGGCCATATCATTCAGTATCAATATCTCCGCAGCGATCTACTTCGCCTTCTCCGGAAAAGTGGACTGGGCGTTTGCCGGGGTGATGATGGTGGGTGCAGTGGCAGGCGGCCTGCTCGGCGGCAGGTTCGCCAGCCGAATCAAGCCGGTGGTGCTGCGGTGGGTGGTTATTGTCACGGGGTGCGCGGCGGCGATTTATCTGTTGAGATAAAACCCAAAACACAAAAAACAAACCACAAATAAGCACCAAATACCAAATTTCAAAAGCGCACTTGTCATCCCCGTTTCGTCGACCGGATGCACGGCGACACCTATTTCACCGTCAGCGAAAGCGGAACCGTAAAAGTGACACTAAAAGCCAACCGCTTCAAAGCCTCCTGTCATAATGCCGAAAACGGATTGCTTACCTATCTTTACCTCATATTTCGCATCGGAAAGACGGCCCCCTCCGGTTCACCCTAACCGGCAACCGGTAACCGGCAACCGGCAACCAGCAACATTTAGCAAATGACGGACACTCAACTTCTCACGAACCTCGCTCTGGCCGCCGGTGCCACCCGCGCCGCCATCGTTAACATCGCCGATGTTCAGTTCTCCGATACCTTCCGCCAGCTCTGCGAGATGAACTCCTGCGGAAAATACCGGACCAACTGGATGTGCCCGCCTGCCGTGGGGGAGTATGAGGAATTAAAAAATCAGGTTTTAAAATTTAACCTGGGGCTGGTGGTGCAGACGGTTTACCAGATGGAAGATTCCTTTGATTTTGAGGGCATGATGAAGGCTAAGGAGATCCATGAAAAGGTGTTCCGCACAATCGTAGAGAAAATCCGGTCGGAGAATCTCCTTGATCCGTGGCTGCCTCTGAATGCAGGGGTATGCAGTTTTTGCGAACACTGCACCTATCCGGATGCCGCTTGCCTGTATCCCGATAAAGCCCTTGCCTCCGTGGAGGCCTATGGCATCGATGTAACCGCACTGGTCACCGCTTGTGGTATACCGTATAATAACGGGGTGGCGTCGGTGAGTTATGTGGGGGCGGTGTTTTATTGACGATTTACGATTGACGATTTACGATTGACGATTGACGATTTACGATTTACGATTTGGGGTTACGAGTATCGGAAAAGGGTTTCGGGTATCGGGTTTCAGTTGTAGGGAATAGGGCTCGCTGATGTCATCCTGACGAAAGTCAGATCTCCCGCCACACTCACACCCACACTCACACTCACACTCACACTCACACTCACACTCACACCCACACCCATTTCGGGGATCCCGTCCTTCACCGGGATGACACCTTCGAAGAGCCCCTTACCCTTATCCCGATACCCGAAACCTGATACCCGATACCCGATTCGAAAAATTCACTTAAGTAGCAAATATGAAAACAATTGGCCTGATCGGCGGAATGAGCTGGGAATCCTCGGCTGTGTATTATGATATTATTAATAAGGAAGTTAAGAAGGGGTTGGGCGGGCACCATTCATGCCAGTGCCTGATGTATTCCGTGGATTTTGCGGAGATCGAGCACCTGCAGCACCAGGGCGACTGGGACGGGCTGACCCGGATCATGATTGATGCCGCGCAGCGGGTGGAGCGTGGCGGGGCCGACTTTCTGGTGATCTGTACCAACACTATGCACAAGATGGCCCCGGAAGTTGAGCAGAGCATCGGAATACCGGTATTGCATATTGTTGATGCGATAGCAGAGGAGATTCTGCATCAGGGATTGAAAAAAGTTGCCCTGCTCGGAACCCGATTCACCATGGAGCAGGAGTTCTACAAAGGCCGATTGACCGATAAGCATGGCATTGAGGTGATTATCCCGGACCTGGCCGGCGTTGAAACGGTGCACCGGATCATCTATAACGAGCTGGTGCACGGAGTTATTAAGAAAGAATCCCGCCAGGAGTACCTCGCCATAATAGACAGACTTATTCTGAGGGGTGCGCAGGGCATCATTCTCGGCTGCACGGAAATCCCGTTGCTCGTGAAGCAGGAGGATTGTCCGGTGCCGGTGTTTGATACCACCACGATACATGCAGTGGCGGCGGTGGGGAAAGCGGTTGAAGATTGACGATTGACGGATTTGGGTATCGGGTATCGGGTTTCGGGATACGGGTAAAGGGCTCTTTGAGGCATGGGATTCCTGCTTCCGCAGGAATGACATAGTCGGAGAGCCCTGTTGCCAACAACTGATACCCGATACCCGACACCCTTTTCCGATGCCCGACACCCAAAACAATTCAGTCAGAAGTTTGTAAGTTGTTCTCAAGTAAAAAACATGAACAAGCTCGCCATCCTCTTCGCCTTCACCTTCTACCTCGGCCTCCACTCCTATCTCTTCATCCGGATGACCCAGGCGCTGCCGCCGCAGGGACCGTTCCGCGCCATCTTTGCGGTCCTGTTCATTTTCAGTGCGCTGGCATTTCCACTGGGCATGCTCCTCGGTGGCAAACTGCCGCTGGGTATCGTTACCGTCATGGAAAACGTCGGGGCCTATTGGATGATCGGCCTGTTATATATGTCACTCGCGGTGTTCTTTGCCGATGTAATCCGGCTATCAAATCACTTCTTTCATTTTTATCCCGATTGGATAGTTGCTAATTATCAGCAGGTTAAATTCTATTACCTGATATTTGTCCTCGTCTTGTTCACGGGTTTCTCGCTCGTGGGGAATTACCGTTTCCGGCACACGGCCGTCAGGGAGCTGACCATCGAAATCCCGAAAGGCGACGGCCCGGCTGGCGAACTCACCCTGGTTGCGGCTACCGACGTACACCTGGGAACGATCATCCGGAAAAACAGGCTGCGGAAATTTGTCAACCTTATAAATGAACAGAAGCCCGATATTATTCTTTTCGGGGGCGACCTGATCGATCACAGCATGCGCCCGGTTCTGGCCCAGCGGATGGATGAGGAGCTGCGCGATCTTCGTGCCACCTATGGAGTCTACGGAGTTTTCGGCAATCATGAATATTACGGCAATGTCAAGCAGGCTGCCGAATTCTATACGCAGGCCGGAATCACCCTGCTCACCGATACCGCCGTCACGGTAGCCGACCGCCTGGTCCTTGCCGGCCGCAATGATATCTCCCAGCGCCATCGCAAGCCCCTGGAGGAAATAGTATCGGGATTCAATCAAAAACTGCCGAGAATCCTGCTCGACCACAATCCCGCCCGACTGACGGATGCGGAAAACAATCAAATCGATCTGCAGATCTCCGGCCATACTCACAACGGCCAGATCTTTCCGCTAAACTACCTGGTTAAAAGGATGTATCCGCTGGCCTATGGATACCATAAATCCGGCAAAACGCATTATTATGTTTCCTCGGGATTGGGTCTCTGGGCTGCGCCGGTGCGCATCGGGACCCGATCGGAGATTGCGAAGATCAGGGTGATGCTGAGATAATGTATCTGGCCAACCGACATTTTCTTAACCACATAGACACAATAGAACACAGTAGGGACGGATACATCCGTCCTTTTTATTTTTTTTATCTATTGTGTCCTATGTGCCTATGTGGTTAAATAATAGAAAGCAACAAAAAATCCTTACCTTAGCCTGTCCCCCCGTTTTAATAGTGAATTATGTCGCTACCGAGGAAACTCCGGCATTTTTTAATTGTCCTGATAATCTTAATCGCAGGTTGCCAGAAGGACGGCATAAACCCTGATATCTCTTTCACTGTTTTCCCCGATTACGGCGACACCACCACCGTCTTTCATTTCGATGCCCGGAACCTCGGAGCAGATCACCTCCATGTGGAGGGCATCCGGGTACGGTGGGATTGGGAGAGCGATTCCATCTGGGATACCGAGCTGTCCCTCGATAAAGAATACGCAAGGAGGTATAACAAACCTGGCTTTTATGTGATCACCATGGAAGCAGCAGATCAGCATGGCAACCGGATTCTGAAAACCGATACGATCCACGTTATGTGGACCGATGCCGAAACCGGACAATTCACCGACGATAGGGATGGTCAGGTGTATGGAATGGTGAAGCTGGGCGGCAACTGGATCATGACGGAAAACCTGAGATACGGAACCCGTATTGCGGATACCGTTTATCCTTCTCAATCCACAGGGCCTGAGTATTATTTGTATAACGACAATACCGAGAACCTTTCGTGGGGCGGACTTTACACCTGTTATGAAGCGATGAATTACAGGCAGCAGGAGGGCGGGCAGGGGATCTGCCCCAACGGATGGCATGTGCCAACCTTTGACGAATGGAACAGCTTGATCGGATGGGATAATTATCATATGCTAAGTCCCGCTTTTCCCGTTAATGTTCCTTTTTATTTCGGCCCCGTGTCTCCCACAAAACTGAATGTGTCTTTTCAGGGTCATGGAAACTTGTATGATCTCAAATCCGGAAAAAGAGCGAAATTTTCCGGAGCAGACCAATCTGTAAGTTTCTGGACTTCATGTCCTATTGAATATATTATCAATGGTTATTATACAAGTCATTGGGGAACAGCTATACACCTGACAACATATTCTTACGGAACAGTGAAAGGCCAAGCTGACTGGATACCTATCCCTCTCTATAGTGATAATCCGGTCCGGCTTTTTTATCTACGTTGCATCAAGAATTCCTGAACTGTGAAAAGAATCCTAAGCTTATTCCTTCTTGTTGCCGCCGGATTCTCCTGCGAAACGGAACTGGATCCAAATACGCGTATTTCATCCATTCCTTTAGTTTATGCGTTGTTCAATGATGCAGACTCAGTTTTTTACATTCGTTTAGGTCGCACCTTTCAAACGGATACGAATATTCAGAAGTATGAAATTCCGACAGATTCATTGATATGGCCGAATGCGCAAATAAGTTTGGAGCGATGGTTCCAGGGAAAGTTTGTAGAAAAGGAAACATTCATTGAGGTACCCAATGTTAAAAGAGACAGCGGCTTTTTCCCTGGCATTCCATGCCAGATATTCATTCTTGAAAAAGGCAAGGGTAATTCGGATTATGTTTATTCAGGGATATCGGAAGACCTTCGTCTGATTGTAGATCTCCCAGGCAAACCGATTGTTTATAGTGAATTTTTCCTGATATCTCCGGTTGCGATGGCAACACCACGGAACAGTGGAAATACCTATAATATGTTTGATTTCAGTGTGATATTTAAAGCCTTTTCCAATTATACCGAGTTGTATGTGCGAATCCATTACCTGAACCGGTATGCCGATAAATTCACCACCGAAACGGCATCTTGGAGGGAGTTTCACGATCATGATATTGTGGATCGTGGCATCGGGAAGGATTTTAATATACCATTGGAGGGGGTCGCTTTGTATGAGCGGATCGGCAACAATATTCCCGAAGATACCGCAGTGATTAACCGCAAATTTGAATATGCCGAGATCATCATAAACTGTCTGGATGAAAATGTATTCCGATATAACGAATCGCAGCGCACGGTTCCCTCCGACCAGGCCGGCCGGCCATTTACCAATGTGGTTAACGGCATGGGAATTGTCGGATCACGATATAACCGGACTATTACCATTCTGTTTGATCACCGCAGCATCGTGGAACTTTGCAGCGGAGAATACACGAAACACCTGAAATTCGTTGACTGGTAGGATACAATTAGTTCGTTATCAGGTGGTTTTAATTATGCCAACGATTCATTTTCTTAACCACAATAGGCACAATAGAACACAGTAGATTTGAGTTCTTATTCTATTGTGTTCTATGTGCCAATGTGGTTAAAGAAAAGAAGGCAACCCCCTGGAACACCTCAAGTATGAACACTCAATAAAACCTTAAACCCATGTATCTCAAACCCGCCGCAATCCTTGCCTGTTTTCTGATCGTTCTTCTGCCCGCCTGTAAAAACAATAAGCCTTTCGCCAGTGCAGAGCCCGAGGTGATCCGCATCGATGTGGAGGCCAAAGGGCCGAAACTTCTCCCGATCGAACTGAAGGCCATCGTGCCGCTGGAAACCAAACCGGAATGCATGTGGTCCTACACAGCAGATCTTCAATATTATAACGGGAGGATATTTATTCTGAACAACGACATGTCCAATAATCCGAGCCTGTTTCTGTTCGAAAAATCAGGAAAGTTTAAGAAAAAAACGCTCATCGGGAATGGTCCGGGTGAGGTGGTGGCTCCGTATGCTTTCTCGTTAAACCCTGAGGATTCGACAGTTTTACTGTATGATCAGATGTTGTCGGCATTCCATGTTTTTAACCTTGATCTGGGTTATTTTAGAACGGACAAAATGCCCAGAGTATATACCGAAGATTTCTTTCCACTTACCAGGGATTCCTTTCTCGTTTATCACCAGTACTTAGTTGGAGAGAAGTCTGGCGTTGGAAAGCATGCCATGTTTTCGGTTTATTCCAGAAATTTCCAGAATGAGCAGCACCTTAATGTTTTCCTGCTTGGCAAGCTACCAGGTTTTGGTTTGATATCACCTTTCAGCAAGACCGGTTCAGACCTGTTCTTCATTTCTCCTTTGAATTACAATGTTTATAGGTACGAGAATGGTCAGGCACGAATAGCCTACACGATCGATTTCGGGCATGCTGCCGTACCACAGACAGAATTAGATCTGATAAGAGACGAAAGAGAAATGTATCCCCTATCTGCTGGTGAAAAAATCTATATGCTTTGGGGTCTTTATGTTACCAGTGATTATTTAGGTGTCTATACCACCATGAAAAGAAAACCCGTAGCTTTTTTTCAGTCCCGCAAAACTAAAACCGTATACCCCCTGGCCGATTGCATCGATGCCGGCATCCTGCCCGAATGCCGGATCTACGGCGTTACCGAAGATGAAACCTTTTACGCCCTCGCAGAACCCGAGGCCATGATAAAATATCAGGAAAAGACCGGGAAGATGAAGGATCTGGTCATTTCGGAGAACGATAATCCGTTTGTGATACTGTTTAAGATTGTGGGAAAGTAGAATTTTAGTGCATCTGGCGATTTATCTATTTTTTAACCACATAGGCACAATAGAACACAGTAGGGACGGATATATCCGTTGTTATGAATATTTTTCTCTATTGTGTTCTATGTGCCTATGTGGTTAAAAAATAGAAGGCGACTATAGTAACCCAGCCTACTCCGCCGTAAATCGCACCGACCGGTCTTCGATCATGTCCTGCAGCTGGGCCAGCAATGCACGTTCCTGCGGATCAATATGTCCGTCCTCCGTGGCGATGTGAATGATCTGGTCATATTCGTCTCGGGTAATCTTATGATCCTCAATTGCCCTGTTTATCATCTCCTTAAGTCGGTGAGCACTTTCGCTGTATGCCATATCCGGATAATTTTATAGGTTTAACGTAAATATGCACATAAAGTTAAAACTTCAAACATGAAAGGCATACAGGATTATTACCCCGATCATTTCGGAGCCTGCTACGGATGCGGCCGGCTCAATGAGCATGGTTACCAGTTGAAAACGATGTGGGACGGCGATGAGACGGTAACCCGGTTTGTGCCGCAGCATTATCACACGGCCATCCCCGGCTTTGTTTATGGAGGCCTCCTCGCTTCACTCATTGATTGTCACGGTACCGGTTCAGCTTCCCTGGCCTTAGCCCGTGAAGAGGGAATTACCCTCGAAGGGTATAATGCACCCCGATGTGTGACGGCTTCGTTGAAGGTGGACTACAAGAAGCCAACCCCCATTGGGGCTCACCTTGAGATCCGCGGCATCATACAGGAGGTTAAGGGGAGGAAAGTGATTGTGGAAGCCCGGCTCATAGCTGACGGTGTGATCTGCGTTACGGGTGAAATCATTGCCGTAAGGGTTCCCGATGATTTCGGCAAATAGCTGTAACTTGACAACCTAAAAACCTTTTATGGACCGGGACTTTAAAGCGTTGGTGGCGAGAGAGCAGGACGGAACCTTTGTGCAGGATGTTCAAACCCGCAATACCCGCGACCTTCCTGCGGGTGAGGTTCTTATCAGGGTCCACTATTCCTCTCTGAACTTCAAGGATGCCCTTTCGGCCACCGGAAACCGGGGCATCACCCGAAATTATCCGCATACACCCGGGATCGATGCCTCGGGTGTTGTAGAGGAGAGTCATGCCAGTAAGTTCAAGACGGGCGATCCGGTTCTGGTTACGGGCTATGACCTCGGCATGGATACTTCAGGCGGGTTCGGGCAGTATATCCGTGTACCTGCGGCCTGGGTGGTGCCGCTTCCCTCCGGACTGTCGCTCAAAGAAGCGATGATTTTCGGAACAGCTGGTTTTACCGCCGGCCTGTCCGTTTACCATCTGTCGCAATTTGTTACCCCGGAGATGGGGGAAGTCCTGGTGACCGGCGCAACCGGCGGGGTTGGCTCCCTCGCGGTTGCCATACTGGCAAAATCAGGCTATTCGGTTGCCGCACTCACCGGTAAACCCGAAAAAGATGAGTTCCTCCGGTATCTTGGCGCCGGAAGAACGGTTGAAAGAAGTGAATTGCTGAAATCTGATCCTAAGGCCCTGCTCAAAGGCCAGTGGGCTGGCGCCGTGGACACGGTGGGTGGTTCGATTTTGGCTAATGTATTGAAATCCATACAGATGCAGGGAGCCGTGACTTCCTGCGGACATGTGTCCGGGGCCCAACTCGAGACCACCGTTTTCCCCTTCATTATCAGGGGCGTATCCCTGCTGGGAATCAACAGCCAGAGTTGCCCGATGGAGAAACGGCTGATGATCTGGCAGCGCCTCTCATCGGAATGGAAAATCAATCAACTCACAGGCATATATCGTGAAATCGGAATCAGCGACCTTGGAGAAGAGATCCGGGATATTCTGGATGGAAAAATCACGGGACGCATCCTTATAAACCAACAATAAACCATGCTGGACCGTATCAATTTCAGGGACTTTGGAGGGGAGATTACCCCGGACGGAAGAAAAATCCGTACTGGCCTGCTGTTCCGGTCGGCAGTTTGGCAAAGGATCAATAAATCGGACCGGGACTTGATCCAATCCCTTAATATTCAGCATGTAGTAGATTTCAGGTCGCTCGAGGAACAGGAGCGCTCCCCGGCCTTGCTGCCGGGTGAGAATAAGGTCTCGCTTCCCTGCAATATCGACCGGTCGACCCGCGACAGGCTCAAACCCCTGCTGTTTAAGCGGCATGCCGATGAACGCATTATGGAGGTTATCGAGGGAGTCTATCTCGATATGGTCGACATGATGGTGGAGCCGATGGCAAAACTGATCAGGCTTATCATTTCACCCGGCGGAGCACCCCTGATCATACACTGCAGGGCTGGCAAGGACCGCACCGGATTTGCGGCGGCGATGATCCAGTGGTACCTGGGGCTTGACCGTGACACCATGATGCAGGAATACCTCCGTTCCAATGACTTTTTGAACCCCCGGCTCAGTAAGCTGCTTAAGCGTCTACGGATCTTTACAGTAGGGCTATTCCCAAAAGGAAACCTCCAGGCAGCCTTTGAGGTTAAGGACAGATATCTTTCGGCCGCCATGGCCAAAGTTGAAAAGGAATACGGGGGGATCGAAAAATACTTCCTGTCAGCCGGGATTACCCCGGCCGAACTGGACCAACTCCGCCTCAAACTGCTGGAGTCATGAAATGGGTGTACCTGACTTTACCCTTGATCCTGTCGGGTTGTATGAAAACAGAGGAAAAATTCAACTACCTGCTCTTTGGCGAAGTGAAACCGGCAGGTTGGATCCGCGACCAGATGGACTGCGATCTCAACGGTTTCACGGGTCACCTGGATGAATTGGTACCTGACCTCATCGCGAATGACGATATCTATGGCAAGAATCGCCTCACCCGCCGTGACAAGAACAAGGATGTGGGGAATATAAAGGAGGGAGCCGATTGGGAAATACAGTACCTGTGGTGGAACAGCGAAACGCAGTCGAACTGGCGCGACGGCCAGATCCGGCAGGCAATTCTAACCGGCAACCAGGAACAACTCGCCAGGGTCAATGCCTATCTGGAACATATCCTGAGCACCCAGGACAGCAGCGGCTACCTTGGTATCTACGACACAGACCTGCGATACAAGTTCGACGGGGAGAACGGTGAGCTCTGGGCCAAGGCTACCCTGATCCGGGGGATGCTGGCCTTTTACGAATCGGGCACCGGAAATCTTGAAACCCTCCTGAAATCCGTTGAACGGGCCGTTCAGGATGTGATGTCTAATTACCCCATTAACCAGTCGAATCCCTTTAAAGCTGATAATTCCTTTGCCGGAATCTGCCATGGCCTGGTCTTTACCGATGTGCTTGACCGCCTGCACCAGCTTACCGGAAACCGCGAGTACCTTGACTATGCGGCATTCCTGTACCGGAACTATTCGGATAATAAACTTATGGAAGAGGATATATGCCTGGATAATATTCTTAATCCTAAATACAAGCTCAAGGGCCATGGGGTTCACACCTATGAACACCTTCGTACCCTTACGGTTGCTTACTTTTCCACGGGTGATCATGAGCTGAAAAAAGCACTCGGAATCTACCTCCGGCGGATCGATTCTGTTACAACCCCATCCGGGGGGCCGGTTGGTGATGAGTGGATCGGCGGGCGGAAGGCGGATGCCTCGCAGACAGGCTATGAGTATTGCTCTACACATGAACTGCTTGATTCCTATTCTCTCCTGCTGCAGAAAACCGGAAAACCAGCTTATGCCGATAAAATCGAACGGCTGTTTTTCAATGCCGCGCAAGGCGCGCGTCATCCTGAAGAGAGTTCCATTGCCTATCTGAAGTCGGATAATTCCTGGTACATGACGGGAACCCTTAACGATACCGTGCCGGTTAATCGGCAGACCCGTTATAAGTATTCGCCTGCCCATCAGGATGTTGCCGTGTGCTGCGTGCCGAATGCAGGCCGGATTTCACCCTATTTTGTCAGATCGATGTGGATGCGTGACGGTGAAGGGTTGGTTGCGTGTCTGTATGGGCCGTCTGTGGTGAAGACGAGACTGGGAGACTTTAAGACTGTAAGACTGGGAGACTTTAAGACTGAGAGACCAAGAGACCAGGAGATCACAATTGAAGAGGAGACGAATTATCCGTATGATTTTACAATCAGGTTTAAGATAACAGTAGAGAAACCAGAGCGGTTTACGCTGAAATTCAGGAAGCCCGATTGGACCAGGGGGTTCACTATTAACCAGCCATATCGTGAACAAAATGGATACATATCGGTCAGGAGAACCTGGCAAACCGGCGATGAGGTGATCCTAGAATTGAAGCCCGATATTCAGATGCGGTCCGATGTGAACCGGGAAAAATATTTTACCTATGGGCCGCTGGTGTTGGCTCATCCAATTGAAGGGCAGTCTATTGCGGTGAAAGAGTATCCGTTGCCCGGGTTGCGCGATCTGCATGTTAAACCGTTGAACCCGGTCGTTTATGGTTTTGATCCCAATCCTGCCCCCCGGGTTACGGACCAGAAAAAACTGTTTTTCGAGGCTACCCTGGTTAATGGGACAACCGGATTGCCGGAAACGGTTAGCCTGGTTCCGATGGGCCAGACGGTGCTTAGACAGGTAACATTCAAGTGATCATGAGCAAAAAAGCCGATTTTGAGAAGCTTCTCGCGGGAGAAATACCCGACCGGGTACAGTTTTATCCGATCCTGATGCACTTTGCGGCACGCTTTAACGGGAAAACCTACGGTGAGCTGGCTTCTGATTACCGGGTGCTGGTGGAGTCCAATGTAAAATGCTTTGAGCATTTTGATTTCGACATGGTCAGCCTGATCTCTGATCCCTACCGGGAGACATCGGCTTTCGGGGCGCCGGTGGAGTTTGTTGCAGAGGGGGTGCCGCAGTGCAAAGAGAAGATTGTGAGGTGTGGTGAGGATGTTAAGGAGTTGAAAAGGCCGGATGTATATAAGAGTGAGAGGACGCGGGATCGGATTAAGGGGGCCGAATATTATCAGAAGCTATTGAAGGGAACGGTGCCGGTGATGGGCTGGGTGGAAGGTCCGCTCGCGGAGGCATGTGATCTGGCCGGAGTTACAGAAATGCTGATCATGCTCATGATGGAGCCGGATACCTCCATGATGCTGCTCGACAAGTGCCTGGCGACGGCAAAGGACTTCGCGGCTGCTCAGATAGAGGCAGGATGCGACCTGATCGGCATCGGGGATGCCATCTGCTCGCAGATCGATAAGGAGACCTATAATATTTTTGTACGGGACCGGCACCGCGAACTGGTGGAATTCATCCATTCCCGCGGTGCAGCAGTAAAAATGCACATCTGCGGAAATACCACACATCTCTGGCCTTCCCTTTCCGGGCTCAACCTCGATATTTTCGACCTGGACTATATGGCTGACATGGGCGATGCCTTCCATGCTTTCGGACCGGGTGTGATCCGCTGCGGCAACATTAATCCGGTCGATATCCAGGATTTTACCCCGGAGCAAATTCAAAGCGCCTGCCATAACCTGATTCACGCCGAAGCCGGCAGGAAATTCATGCTCTCCGGCGGCTGCGAGATCACGGTAAATACTCCCGGCGAAAATCTTCTCGCAATGAGAAATTCCATTTGTTAGATATTAACATATTGGTATGGAATTAGATAGATCGGTGATTTTTTTTTCTCGCAAAGTCGCTAAGCCGCAAAGGAAGATCGTTAATGGCTCCCTTTGCGTCTCTGCGACTTTGCGAGAAATAATTGCACAAAACCTGCAATGGAAGACAAAGTTTTATGAGTATCTATTTGCATTATTTCTATTTGCGAACCTAGGCTTAGTGGTTCAGGGCCAAAATTTTAACTCTGCGAGGAAGGGCCTTTTTGCGCCCAGGGATTTCGGGCGGTATATGGTATCGGACCTGACTTCCCCGGTTACGAAACTGGAACTTGGGATCTGCGACAATGGAGCCGACTATAATACTGATCCGCTGAGGGATGCAAAAAAAATTGTGGTAGAGGAGATCACTCTTGGAATGGATCTTCCTTTATTTACCGGGAGTTTTCGCCTGGCTCAGGATCGCTACAGATTTTCAGTGGCTACCTCCCTGTCATCGGTTATCTGGTTTGATTTTCTCAACAGGAAATCTTCACCAATTCTGAACGTAAACTACCGCCTCGGTTTCCCTGAGATCTATATCCGGAGGGAATTCAACTACAAATATCTGAAGAATATAATGGTGCGGGTAGTCCTGCTCCAGCATGAGAGCACCCACATAGGCGATGAGCTCACCCTATACCGCAAGGAGGCCGGGTTTCCGATAACCCGCATCAATGTCTCGTATGAATCTGGAGAAGCATCCCTGACTTTCAATGATCCGGGACGTCTGAGAAATAATAACCATTCGGTTGCAATCGGAGGTAAGTTGTTGTATAAGAATGATATAACAGACGGATATTATACCATGCAATCCTGGGAAGGGGATGAAAATTACTTTGTTTCCTCCTGGCGAAGGGTGGAATGCTACCTCCGGTATCAGTATGACGGCCCTGCAAGCCGGCTCCGGATCGGGCGCTTTTATCCGGTCTTCTCCGCCGAGCTCAGGGAGTGCATCCGTTATGGATATTCGTATTTCGAAGATGATCCGGCCTTATCCACAGGCTTCCGGGAGGTGAAGGGAGTGGAGGAATATGTTCCCTGCCTGAATGTTTATGCAGGATTTCAGGATCGTGGAAGGTCGGGCTACCCAGGCCGGATCGGCGCGTACCTCCGGTACTATTCCGGGATCAATCCCCACGGCCAGTTCCGAAACATCCCGGGTTTTTCTTTCTTTAGCCTTGCCCTGATTTACAGAAACTTCTAACCACCACCGAAATGCATTGCTCAAATCTTAAAATCTTTCGTCTTTCTTTCATCTTTCGTCTTTCTTCTTTCTTCTTAACCCTTTCTTTCGCCTTTCGCCTTTCTTCTTTCGCCTTCCCTGGTGACACATTAAATATCAAGAACTTCGGTCTAAACCCCGATTCCCGAATCAACGCCGTTCCCTATGTGCAAAAGGCACTCGCAGCCTGCAAAAACAAGCCGGGATCGGTGATCGTTTTCCCGAAAGGGCGGTATGATTTCTGGCCGCATCAATGCATAGAAAAGGTTTATTATGAGTCCAATACAACCGTCAATAACCCAAGGCGATGTGCAATCCTGATTGAAGGCCTGTCGGGGGTAACCCTTGACTGCGGCGAATCGGATTTTGTGTTTCACGACCGCATGCAGCCCTTTACGGTGGACAAGAGCAGCGACATCCTGATCAAAAGGGTTTCTGTCGACTGGGACATCCCGTTGACTGCGGAAGCTGAGGTGATTGCAGTTACCCCGGAGTACTTGGATATCAGGATAGATAAAGTGGAATCACCCTATGTGATTGAAAAGGGTAAGCTGGTGTTTGTGGGTGAAGGCTGGAAAAGTGAGTGGTGGGGCACCATGGAGTTTACCAGGGATACACGCATCGTTGCCTATAAGACGGGTGACTGGGGTTGCCTGGGCAGCAACTGGCGAAGTTACCGTGCAGAAGAATTGCATCCCGGGCTTGTCCGGCTGAACTACGCTTTCAAACGCCTTCCGGTTAAGGGAAATTATCTGGTTTTAAGGCATTCAGAACGTGATCATGCCGGTATGTTTATTATCGACAGCCGCAATGTTTTGGCCGAAGATATCAATATGTACCATAATGCAGGCTTGGGAATTCTGACTCAATTTTCGGAAAACATCACCTTCAGAAGGGTCAACAGCGTTCCGAACCCAGCTAAGGACCGGATTCTCGCCGGGCATGATGACGGATTCCATTATTCAAACTGCAAAGGACAAATTACCGTGGAGAATTGCCGGTTCCATGCGCTGATGGACGATCCGATCAACGTACATGGTACCTCTGTCAGGATTCTGGAGAAAAAGGGCGACCGGACACTGGTATGCAGATTTATGCATGGACAGAGCATAGGAATGATATGGGCCCGTGCAGGTGAAAAAGTCGGATTCATCGAGAATGCCTCGATGGTTACCATGGCCACAGGTTTGGTTACAAAGTTCAATGCGATGGATACGGAGGTATTTGAAGTTGAATTTGCAGATGCTGTTCCGGCCGGGATAGAACCGGGGGATGCCCTTGAGAATCTGACATGGACCCCTGATGTGCTGATTACGGCCAGTGCATTCGAAAGCTGTCGCGCCCGGGGAATCCTGATCTCAACGCCAGGCAGGGTGGTTATTGAAAACAACCGGTTTGAGTCGAGCGGATCGGCCATCCTGATTGCCGGTGATGCCAATCAGTGGTACGAATCCGGTGGGGTCAGGGATGTTATGATCCGGAATAACATTTTTACTGATGAATGTCTTACTTCGATGTATCAGTTCTGCGAGGGGGTGATCAGCATCTATCCCGAAATTCCGGATCCGGATCCGTCGAAACCTTGTTTTCACCGGAATATCAGGATTGAGAACAATCTGTTCAACCTGTTTGATTACCCTGTATTATATGCCCGGTCTGTTGACAATCTTTCATTTACGGGAAATACCCTGACTCACAGTACCCGTTATGAACCCTGGCATCCGAGAAAGGTTTCCGTCAGCCTTGAAGCCTGTAAAAATGTGGTAATCAATAATAATCAGATTGATCCCGCCGTTCTTGGTAAGAACTTGAGAATGGAGAAAATGAAAAAGTCGGACCTGAAGATGGGCAAGGGGCAGTTTAGGATTGACGATTGACGATTGACGATTGACGATTTACGATTTACGATTTACGATTGACGATTGACGATTTACGATTTACGATTTACGAATTGCGAATTATGAAGGTGCATGTTGTATCGGAACTATCATGGTTGCTCAAGGGAAACGGAGTCAACACGGTGTTTGAGCAGCATGTGGAAATGCTCCGAAAGAGGCCCGATATGCAGGTTGTCGTTAATGGCGGCGGAACCGGTGATGTGTTTCACGCGCACTCATATGGCCTCGGATATTTCATTCGCGGGCTCCGCTATAAGGGCCGACGGGTGCTCACGGTTCATGTGATCCCCGATTCTGCCCGGGGCTCCATTCCGGGCTGGCAGATCCTCATGCCGCTTCTGCGCTGGTATTTCAGAAAGGTCTATGATTTTGCCGATATATGCATCGCCCTTTCACCCATGGTTGAAAAGGCTATTCGTGATACGGGATCTAACACGCGGATCGTCAGGGAATGCAATCCTGTTCCCCTCGATTTCTGGAAACGTACGGTAGAATTAAGGAAAAAGGGCCGTGCCATGCTCGGCATAAAAGATTCCGAATTCGTTGTGCTTGGGGTTGGACAGTTGGAAGGCCGCAAAGGGGTTGAGGATTTTCTGGATATTGCGGAGCAGGTCCCCGATGCCCGTTTTGTTTGGGCAGGAGGAAGGCCTTTCGGCGCCCTAACAGAGGGTTTGACCCGGATCAATGCCCGGTTGGCAAGGCTACCGGACCATATCAAGTTTCCCGGGATGTTTGAGCTGTCAGAAATGCCAGCCGTTTATGCCGCTGCCGATGCATTTATCTTCACATCCTACCAGGAGAATTGTCCGATGGCTCCGCTTGAGGCTGCAGCCTCCGGATTGCCTGTAATATTCAGGGATTTGCCGGAATATAAACTGCTCTACGAGAATCCCTGGCTTCCAGCCTCTAACAATGAAGAATTTTTAACCCTGATTAAAAAACTGATTTCCGATAAAGAGTTCTACAGTGCACAGGTTGCTGTCTCCCGGCAGCTTCTGCAGCAGTTTGATGAGGTAAAGATCACCGAAAGGCTGATCGGTATTTATACTGAACTTTGGCATAACCGGTTGGGGAGTTAATAATCTGATAAAAGAAAAAAGTTAATATTGCCCTTTATGGGCATACTGCAAGACCGAATGAAAAAGTACGATGCACCCCAGCAGGCTCAGAAAGCCGGTGTGTATCCGTACTTCCGGATGATTGAATCCGAACAGGACACGGAAGTTATCATCAACGGAAAAAAAGTATTGATGTTTGGTTCCAATAGCTACCTCGGCTTAACCAATCACCCAAAAATCATTGAGGCGGCGATCGCTGCCACCCGGAAATATGGTACGGGATGTGCCGGATCAAGGTTTCTGAACGGGACACTCGACATCCACATCCAGCTCGAAGAGAAGCTGGCGGAATTTGTCGGTAAAGAGGCTGCACTCTGCTACAGTACCGGTTTTCAGGCAAATCTTGGTGTGCTGTCGTGTATTGCCCAGCGGGGCGACTTTATCCTGCTCGACGCACTGGATCACGCTTCCATTATTGAAGGCGCCCGCTTGTCATTCGCCAAGGTTCACAAGTTCGCTCACAATGATATGGATTCCCTTAAGAGACGTCTGCGTGCCTGCCCGCCTCATAAAATGAAATTCATTGTGGTCGACGGGATATTCAGCATGGAAGGGGACATCGCCAATCTTCCCGAAATCGTAAGACTGGCTGAAAAGTTCCACGCAACCATCATGGTGGATGACGCGCATTCCATCGGAGTTCTGGGCCGGAACGGGTGCGGCACGGCCAACCATTTCGGCCTGGACGACAAAGTTGACATGATGATGGGAACCTTCAGCAAATCGCTGGCTTCTCTGGGCGGTTTTATCGCCGGAGATTTTGATACGATCAATTTCCTGAAGCATACCTCCCGTTCGCTGATCTTTTCAGCTTCCATGACTCCGGCCTCAACAGCTACCGTTCTGGCAGCCCTCGATGTGATGAAAGAGGAACCTGAGCGGATTGAAAACCTGTGGGCCCTCACTCGCTATTCCCTCAATGCATTCAAACAACTTGGCTTTGACACAGGAAAGGCAGAAAGTCCGATCATACCGCTAAGAATCGGTGATATAAATAATACCCTGATGCTTACCAAGCTGCTTCTCGAAAAGGGGGTTTTCGTTAATCCGGTGCTGGCCCCTGCCGTTCCGAAGGATGATACTCTCATTCGCTTTTCCCTGATCGCCACCCATACCAGGGAACAGGTTGATTTTGCGGTGGAGAATATCTACGGGATCTGCAAAGAACTCGGAGTATTGTAAGTTCTTCTGCCATGCACAGGATCATTCTCATCACGGGTGCCTCATCAGGATTGGGTAAGGCAACGGCCGGTTTTCTGGCTGCTCAGGGCCATACCGTTTATGGGACCAGCAGAAACCCGGATGAGTCCTTGTCTGCTGTGAAAATGATCCGAATGGACATAACCGATGATCTTTCCGTCGGAAATGCCGTTTCAGAGATCATCACCCGCGAAGGCCGGATCGATGTGCTGGTCAACAATGCAGGAATGGGAATCGGCGGGGCCATCGAGAGTTTTACCGATAAGGAGGTGACCCTGCAAATGAACACCAATTTCAACGGACTGGTCAGGGTTACACGCGCAGTGCTTCCGCACATGCGAGCAAACGGAAATGGTAAAATCATTAATATCAGCTCAATAGGAGGTCTTATCGGACTTCCGTTTCAGGGATTTTACTCTGCGGCTAAATTTGCGATAGAGGGATACAGCGAGGCACTCGCAATGGAATTGAACCCCTGGAATATTCCTGTAGTGGTAGTTAATCCGGGTGATTTTGCAACCGGATTTACCGGGAGCCGCACCCTTGCTGCCAGGGATGCATCAGGAAGTGATTACAAGGAACGGGTTGTCAAAGCCGTGTCAGTCATGGGTAAAGACGAGCAGTCGGGCTGCGATCCGCTCCTGATCGCAAAAACCATCAGCAGGATCATTCGCCGTAAAAAGCCAGCGTATCGCTATATAGTCGGCCGATTCGACCAGCGGCTCATTGCCCGCATCCGGCACCTGCTACCACCCGGGGTAGTGAGGTGGATCATCGCGGAACACTATAAGATTTACGATTGACGATTTACGATTGACGATTTACGATTGACGATTGACGATTTACGATTGTCGTAGACAATTTAGCAACCGGGTTGGGTGGTTTGTCTGTTGGTGGTAATCATCTGGTTATTAGTTCGTCTTATGGTTAAACAAACCAAAATGACGATTATGAAAACCCGTTTTTTCTTTTTTAGCGTATTGCTGGCTGCAGGAATTATGCCACAGGCAAATGCCCTGCCCGAAACCCAGATCCGTTATTCTCATGGAAACTGTGCCCGCCAGATACCCATCAAGAACTGGAATAGCCTGATTGTCTTTACTGCCAGGGTGAATGGTCTGCAAACAGGAACCTTCATCCTCGACAGTGGTGCAGGAGTTTCGGTGATCGATTCTTCTTTTGCTGCTTCGGCCGGTGTTGACCTGTCAAAAAAAGGCATATCAGCAAAAACCGGCCAGGAATATCTCATTGCCGGTAACATTGATTTTGACTTACCCGGAGTTACAGTAACCGGACTCGACCTGCGAGCGATGAACATTTCACAATTATCCGTTTTCACCGGTCACAAGATAGATGGAGTGATTGGATATGAACTATTTAGCAGAATGGTGGTTGAGGTAGATTATGCCGGAAATCATTTAAACTTCTATGATCCTTCCTCATACCGATATAGGGGACATGGTGAGAAGCTGCAGGTTGCCTTTGCCAATAACTGGCCTGTTGTTGAAGCGGTATTCAGTCAGAAGAACGGAAAAACGCTCAAGGGGAAAGTTTTGATTGATACCGGATCCATGACCCCGGTTAGTCTGAATTCGGCCGGATTCTGTGATCAGACCATTCCGAATCCGATATCGGCCGGCCTGATGGGAACCAGTGCCGGGGGAGAATTAGGCAGGATCGATGCGGTCAAGCTTGGTAATATCAAAGTGGCGAATGTATGGGGTGGCATGCCCTCAGAGAACAAGGTAGAAGAAAGCAATCCCATCAATGACGCTGTTGCTGATGCTGGAATAGGGCTGATCGGCGGACCGGTGCTGAACCGTTTTACACTTGTTTTCGATTACTCCAGGGAATCAGTCTACTTTGAACCTAACAAATACCTGGAATACTCATTTGACCCGGAACTTCTTGGAGCCTCAATTCTTGCTACCGGTGACGATTTTCAAAACTTCCAGGTTCTTACGGTAGCCAAGGGTACTCCTGCCGAATCTGCAGGTTTGCAACCCGGTGATGAGATTATCGGTGTGGATCAGTATTCTGCCTCCCAGTTGAGGCTTTGGACACTCCGCCAGCTCTTCAGGAAGCCGGGTCAAACCTACTCGGTTAATCTCCGGAGAAACGGTGAAGATTTGAAAGTGCCTGTTACGCTCAAGAAGGTAATCTAGGCCGATATCCTACAGCAGTTGTTTATTCATGGTATTCCGGTAAGTTTGCGTTTCTGTAAACCAAACTACTTATTTCAACCATGCTGAACATTTTCAGGAAGATCCTGGTGGCTGCACTTTTGCTGGTCACCCCAACCGTCATGCTCCTGGCTCAGGCTGCTGCCGACGACAAACAAAAGACGCTGCATGTTATCGGAACCGCCCATTTTGACACTCAATGGCGCTGGACAATTCAAACCTCTATCAATGAGTATATTCCCAGTACATTCAATGGGAATTTCAAGCTTTTCGAAAAGTATCCGGATTATAAATTCAGTTTCGAAGGCGCAATTAAATATATGCTGATGAAGGAATACTATCCGGAAGCCTATCAGCGTATGAAGGAATACATCGGGGCCGGGCGCTGGACTGTTTGCGGCAGCTCAATCGATGCCACAGATGTAAATATCTCTTCGCCGGAATCGGTGATCCGCACCATTCTTCTGGGCCAGGACTATTACAAGAAGGAGTTCGGGGTTCAGAGTTATGATATTTTCCTCCCCGACTGTTTTGGTTTCGGCTATGCCCTCCCAACGATTATGGCCCACTGCGGTCTTAAGGGGTTCTCAACTCAGAAGCTTACCTGGGGCGCCCCGTTTGGTGTTCCTTTTGATATCGGATGCTGGCAGGGGGTTGACGGTTCAAAGGTTTTTGCCGCACTCAACGGTGGCAGCTACGGCGCGAAACTGCGCGGCGACCTTTCGAAGGACCCAAAATGGATTGAGACGGTCAGCAAAACCGGTGATATGTCGGGTATCTATATGGGATACAGATATTTTGGTACCGGAGATATAGGCGGAGCCCCGGAAGATTCATCGGTTTATTACCTGGAAAAGGCTATTCATTCCGATGGTCCACTTAAGATCGTCAGTGCGCCGGCCGACCTGATGGCACGCCAGATGACGCCTGAAATGCTCGCGAAACTTCCCCAGTTTAACGGGGAACTGTTGACTTCCCCGCATGGGAACGGATGTTATACTTCTCAGAGTGCCATGAAACATCTCAACCGCAAGAACGAGCTTCTCGCCGATGCGGCAGAGCGTTCTGCTGTGGCCGCCAGTTGGCTGGGAGCCGCCTACTATCCTAAACAAACCCTGAATGAAGCCTGGATCCGGTTTTTATGGCACCAGTTTCATGATGACCTTACCGGAACCAGCATTCCTGAGGCGTATACCTTTTCCTGGAACGATGAGATCCTGAGCCAGAATCAGTTTGCCGGCATCCTGGAAAATACGGCCGGCGGCGTGATAAGGGCCTTGGATACCCGCACCGATGGTGTTCCGGTAGTTGTTTATAACCCGCTATCGATTGATCGTGAGGATCTTACGCAAGCTACCCTTGAGCTGCCCGGGACTTTGACTGCTGTCAGGGTACTGGATGCCGCCGGAAATGAGGTTCCGTCGCAGGTGGTTAACATGGACGGCCGGAAGGCTACTATTCTTTTTACTGCTAAATGCCAGCCGGTCAGCTACACTGTTTTTTCGGTTATCCCTTCCGATAAAGGTTGCGCCTTAACCACCGGACTCTCCATTTCTAAAAACCGGATGGAAAACAGCCGGTATAAGGTGGTGATAGACAAAAATGGCGATGTTGCCTCAATGTATGACAAGCTCGCAAAAAAGGAGCTTCTGAAATCACCGGTACGTATGCAGATGCTGGATAACCGGTCAGAAGCATGGCCCGCATGGGAAATCATGTACGACGCGGTGACCAAGGCTCCGCGGGCATACTTCGACGAGCCGGTTGTCACAATCGCCGAAAATGGCCCGGCCCGGGTAACTTTTAAGGTGGTCAGGAAAAAGGAGGGCTCCGAGATGACCCAGTATATTAGCCTGGCATCCGGATCAGCCGGCGACCGGCTGGAGTTCCGCAATGAACTGAACTGGGCTACTCAGGGCACCCTTCTGAAAGCATCATTCCCGCTTGCCGTTTCCAATCCGCAGGCTACCTATGACCTGGGAATCGGCACGATCCGGCGAGATAACAACCAGCCTAAATTATACGAAGTTCCGGCACAGCAGTGGGCCGATATTACAGCAGCCGACAATTCATACGGAGTCTCCATCCTCAGCGATTATAAAATGGGATGGGATAAGCCGGTAGATAACCTGCTGAGAATTACCCTGGTACACACCCCGCAACCAGGCCGGTCCTATGTGGATCAGGCTACCCAGGACATCGGATTTCATACTTTCAGTTTTGCAATTACGGGTCATTCCGGTGACTGGAGGCAGGGTGCAACTCAATGGCAGGCTACCCGCCTGAACCAGCCGCTGCTTACTTTCACCGCGCCGAAACATCAGGGACCACTGGGTAAATCTTTTAGCCTGGTCTCCCTGAACACCGGCCAGGTTGCCGTAAAAGCCCTCAAGCAGGCACAGAATTCAGAGGAGATTATTATCCGCGTTCAGGAACTCTTTGGACAGGATGCCAGACAGGTTAAAGTGAAGTTTCCGGCAGCTATCCTATCAGTCAGAGAGGTCAATGGAGCGGAAGAGCCAGCGGGCCCGGCCAATTTGTCGGGGGGCGAGCTGGTTTTTGACCTGAAAGGTTATCAGCCAAAGTCTTTTGCCATTAAGCTCGATAAGGCGCCAGTTGTTATTTCGAAAAAAAGCTCCCAGTGGATCGCACTGAATTTTGATATTGACGGAATCAGTGGGGATGCCAACCGCACCGATGGCAATTTTGACGGTCAGGGAAACACCTACCCGGCCGAGTTGTGGCCCTCCGAAATCGTATCCGGTGATGTGGTGTTCAAAATGGGCTCGGCTGCTGACGGACAAAACAACTTCCTGAGCTGCAAGGGCCAGAGCATCACCCTGCCGGAAGGAAACTATACTACATTGTACCTTCTTGCTGCTGCTGCCGGCGAAGATCATACGGTTGAATTCTCAATCGATGGGAAACCGTGCAAGGCCGAAATACCCGGATATACCGGAAAAATCGGACAATGGGATAACCGTATTATAAAAAATGGCTACAAACAATCCGTCAGAATTAACGGGAAAGCATATCCCCGGCCGGTTGAGACCATTCCCGCCTATATTAAAAACGTGCCGGTGGCCTATGTAGCTACTCACCGCCATCTGGGGAATTCCAACCAGAATGAGGCGTACATATTCGGATATTTGTTCCGTATTGCCCTCGACATCCCGGCCGGCGCCAAATCGATTCGCCTGCCCAGCCAACCCGACCTGAAGATTGCTGCCATTACCCTTTCAAACGATGAAAATCGCCTGACCCGTCCGGCAGCGCCCATCGCGGTTGAGTTTAACCGGGATCCTCAGAAGGTCAGGGAGATGGCAGCTAAACTGAAAGAACCTGTTTCCATGGAAGGACAGGCTCCGATCCCAGCTTTAGCGAACGCTCCCTCGAACCTTAAACCAGGTGTTTCCTATGCCTATTATGAAGGCCGCTGGAGAAGGCTGCCCGACTGGTCAAAGCTTACACCCGTGAAGTCAGGCACACTCCTGGCGCCGGAATTGCCGGCCGGTCACAAACCTGAGTATTTCGGCGTGGTTTATGATGGTTTTATCAAGATCCCAGAATCCGGTAATTATATCTTCTACGTTACTTCCGATGATGGTAGTACGATCAGCATCGGTGACCTTCTGATCACCGACAATGACGGCGCGCATGGAGAAGCAGAAGAGGCAGGCTATGTTGCACTGGCAGCCGGATGGCATAAAATAAGGGTTCAATATTACAATGGGTCAACCGACCTTGCTTTTTCACTTGCCGTTGAAGGCCCGGGGCTTAAAAAGCAATCCGTTCCGGTGAGTTGGTGGGGAAGGGAATAAGATTTTATTGGATGAATAAAATAAATTTCTATTTTTGATCCGAAGAAAAAACAAAATGAACAACAGTTTTCTGCACCGGACCCATCATCATCATCATTCGATGAAAGGGGCTACCCATGCAGAGAAGTAAGATATCGGAATTTTTAAACCGAAAAAGGCTTGCAGATCTGCAGGCCTTTTTTTTTGAAAGGAAATGAATAATTATGCAGACATTACGAATAGCATTGCAAAAGTCGGGCAGGTTGAGTGAGAAATCGATCGAGATGATTCTGGAAGCAGGAGTTGACCTGACCAATGGAAAAAGGACGCTTCTGGCCCGTTCGGCGACCTTTCCGCTCGAGATACTTTATCTCCGTGACGATGATATTCCTCAGTACGTTGCCGATGGTGTTGCCGATGCCGGGATTATCGGGGAAGATGTCCTTCGTGAATCCGGTTATAACCTTGAAATCAGGGAGAGGCTGGGATTCAGCCGGTGCCGCCTGAGCCTGGCTGTGCCGAAGGATGTCTCTTACAGCGGACTGAAGTGGTTTGAAGGCAAGCGTATTGCAACCTCATTTCCTAAAATCCTCCAGGAGTTTCTTGATGAAAAGGGAATCCGGGCTGAGATTCATTTTCTGAACGGTTCGGTGGAGATTGCCACGGCCATCGGGCTCGCGGATTGTATCTTTGACATCGTCAGTTCGGGAAGCACGCTGGTCAGCAATGGATTAAAGGAGGTGGAAACCGTTATGGAATCCGAGGCAGTGCTGGCCTGCACACCTGGGATATCACCGGAAGCTTCTGCTATACTGAATGATTTCCGCTTCCGCATCCGGTCGGTTTTGGCAGCGCGGAATAACAAATATATCCTCCTGAATGCCCCGAATGACAAGCTCGAGGAGATTTGCAGCATCCTGCCGGGGATGAAGAGTCCGACCGTGATGCCGCTGGCGGCGGAAGGCTGGAGCTCGGTTCATTCGGTCCTGAGTGAAAGCGAGTTTTGGAGCATTATTAACCGGCTCCGGGAGGCCGGTGCCCAGGGAATCCTGGTTATCCCGATTGAAAAAATGATAATCTGATCAACCCATGAAAATAGTAATTAACCCACCCCGCGATCAGTGGAATCAGCTGCTGAAGCGGCCTTCCGAGGCTGATACCGGTCTGGAAGGCAGGGTGGCTGAAATGCTGACGGAAATGAAGTCAGGAGGCTGGCAGGCTGTTGCGGCCCTCACCCGGCGTTTTGATGGATATGATCCGGAGCCCGCCGGTTTACCGGAAGAAATGATACGTGCATCGGCATCGGAAGTGCCGGAATTGTTAAAATCGGCCATTGCACAGGCTGCACAAAACATTCTCACCTTTCACGAAGCCCAGGTGCGGAAGGAAGAACCTGTTAGCGTTTCAAACGGAATTACCTGTTACCGGAAATGGGTGCCCATCGAACGGATTGGTCTCTATATTCCAGGAGGAACGGCCCCGCTCATTTCAACGGTGCTGATGCTTTCGATTCCGGCAAAGATTGCAGGATGCCGGGAAATTGTTCTCTGCACTCCGGCAAACCACGATGGAAAAATTGATCCGGCCATCCTTTTCGCTGCTCATTATTGCGGGATTACCAGAATCTTTCCTTTGGGCGGCGCCCAGGCAATAGCAGCTATGGCTTACGGTTTGGGTTCAGTGCCACAGGTTTATAAAATATTCGGTCCGGGAAACTCTTACGTTACCATGGCCAAACAATTGGTGAGCCGCGATGGGGTGGCCATAGACATGCCGGCCGGCCCCTCTGAGGTGGCCATCATGGCCGATGATTCCTGCCCGCCGGCTTACGCGGCGGCCGATCTGCTGTCGCAGTCCGAGCATGGCCCCGACAGCCAGGCGGTCTTCATCACGTGCAGCCTGAAACTGGCCGAACAGGTTCGCGACGAAGTTGAAATTCAGCTGGAGAAGCTTCCAAGGAAGGAAATAGCAAGAAAGGCATTGGATTCAAGCCTGATAATCGTGGCTCCTGAAGAAGAGGAGATGATCAGCCTGATAAACTCATATGCCCCGGAACACTTGATTGTTTCGACCCGCAATTACCGGGAGCTGTCGGAGAAGGTACGCAATGCCGGTTCAGTTTTTCTGGGCCCGTATACTCCGGAAAGTGCCGGGGATTATGCTTCGGGAACTAACCATACCTTACCTACATCGGGTTATGCACGCGCCTACAGTGGACTCTCCCTCGACAGCTTCATGAAAGCCATTACCTTTCAGGAACTTACTCAGAACGGGCTCCTTGGAATCAGCGATGCCATCATAACACTGGCCAGGGCGGAGGGGCTGGAGGGGCACGCCAGGGCGGTCCTTGAGAGAACGGGGGACGATGACAATGAAAGACCAAGAGACATTGAGACTGTAAGACCAAGAGACTGTGAGACTTTAAGACCAAGAGACTGTGAGACTGTAAGACCAAGAGACTGTGAGACCGGGAGACAATTACGGGTACGGGGAAATATTTTACGGTTACTGCCGTACAGTTCGGCGAGGGATGAGTTTTATGGGGGGGAGGGGATATTCCTGGATGCTAATGAGAATCCAAATAATACCGGTCTGAACCGGTATCCCGATCCGCACCAAAGGAGTCTGAAAGAAAAGGTGGCCGCCTTGAAGGGAGTCCGTCCGGATCAATTGTTCCTGGGAAATGGAAGCGACGAAGCCATTGATCTGCTCATCCGGATTTTTTGCGAGCCCGGCCAGAGCCGCATCATCACCATGAGTCCAACCTACGGCATGTATAAGGTTTGTGCCGATATTCAGGATGTTGCCGTAGACCCGGTTCTGCTGAATCCCGATTTTTCGCTTGCTACCAGTGCCATTCTTGATACTGTGCGGTTTGACACACGGATGATCTTCCTTTGTTCCCCGAACAACCCTACTGGCAACAGCATATCCATTGAGGATATTGAATTTCTTGCAGGACGATTTAGCGGGATTCTGGTCCTGGACGAGGCGTATATCGATTTTTCGCCCGGTCCGTCAGCCTTGGGCATTCTTGATCGACTTCCCAACCTTGTGGTTCTTCAAACGTTTTCAAAGGCCTGGGGGATGGCAGGCGCCCGGATGGGAATGGCTTTTGCCAATTCCGAGATCATCGGTCTCATGGACAAGGTTAAGTATCCGTACAATCTCAGTACGCTGGCGCAGGAGGCAGTACTGCGGGGGGTTGAAATGGTTGAAAAGGTTGAAAAGGTTGAAATGGTTGAAAGGCCGGAATCCGTGCCTCAAATCATTGCCGAACGTAAGCGGATGGCGGTGGCTTTGGAAGCAGTGCCCTGTGTGGAGAAGGTTTTTCCTTCGGAGGCGAATTTTTTGCTTGTCAAGGTGACACATGCAAAATCAATATATAAGTATCTTGTCGATCAGGGCATCGTCGTACGCGACCGCTCCAATCAGCCGTTATGTGAGAACTGTCTCCGGGTTACCGTGGGAACGCCCGCCGAGAATGAGGCGGTTCTAAGTGCACTTCGGAGACTGAGGGACTGAGAGACTAAGAGACTAAGAGACTAAGAGACTGAGAGACTAAGAGACTGAGAGACTTTAAGACTAAGAGACTTTAAGACTGTAAGACAATGAAAACAGAAAGTTTTCTTCAGGCGAAACCGGTAACCGGTAACTGGCAACTGGCAACCAGGGCCATGAAACGCATTCTTTTCATCGACCGCGATGGCACCCTGATACAGGAGCCTGAGAACGAGCAGGTGGACAATTTTGAGGAGTTCCGGTATTTGCCGGGAGTCTTTACACAGCTTGGCCGGATTGTCAGGCAGCTGCCTTATGAGCTGGTTATGGTTACCAACCAGGATGGACTGGGGACGGACGCCTTCCCGGAGGACACTTTCTGGCCGGTGCAAAACCGTATGGTTGAAACATTTGCTCAGGAAGGGATTGTGTTTACTGATATTTTGATAGAGCTGGGTTTTCCGTTGGTTGTACTGGACACCCGGAAGCCGGGAGTTGGCCTGCTTGGGAAATATTTTGATGGCGGGTATGATCTGGCCAATTCGTTCACCATCGGCGACCGGACCACGGACATCCAGCTTGCCGGAAACCTCGGCTGCAAGGGGATTTATATCGGACCCATTGAAAAATGGAACAGCCGGGTTAAGCCAGGCGACGAGGAGAATTGCGCTATTAAGGTTACTGACTGGAAAGAGATTGCTGATTTTCTGATCAAAAGGGAGCGGTCGGCCAAAATACAGCGGATAACCAAAGAAACGGATATCCTGATCGAGGTTTCTTTATACGGAGAGGGGCGCTCAGATGTTTCAACAGGCATCGGTTTTTTCGATCACATGCTCGACCAGATTGCCCGTCACAGCGGCATGGACCTGACTGTAAAGGTAACTGGAGATCTGGGGGTGGATGAACATCATACCGTGGAAGATACTGCAATCGTGCTGGGACAGGCATTGCGCCAAGCCTGGGGCGACCTGAGAGGAATGAACCGGTATGGTTTCGTTCTGCCGATGGACGATGCACAGGCCTCTGTTTCCCTTGATCTGGGCGGAAGACCTTACCTGAGCTGGAAAACTGACTTCAGGAGGGAAAAGGTGGGAGAGCTCCCGACCGAGCTTTTCAGCCATTTTTTCCGCTCCTTTTCCGATGGAGCCAGATGTACCTTGCATATCGAGGCAACAGGTGAAAATGAACATCATAAAATAGAAGGAATATTCAAGGCCTTCGCCCGAACACTAAAACAGGCCGTGGCGCAGGATGGGGGAGATTCGGTACCGAGTACGAAGGGGGTTATTTAAATGGCCTCCCTGCGGTCGGCTAACTGGCTCGGCTCACGCCTCGCTAATTGGCGCTTCGCGCTAATTGGGCCAGAGCCTAATTAGTGAGCGCAGCGAACCAATTAGCGACCGGAGGGAGCCATTTAGCGAGGCGTTAGCCGAGCCAATTAGCGACCGCAGGGAGCCAATTATAAATTAGAAATATGAACCTGGTACTAATCAAATACAACGCCGGCAACATCGGTTCTGTCCTCAACGCACTGGGAAGACTGGGGCTCGAGGCGGAGGTGACGGATGATCCGGTTGCTATTCGCAGCGCGGATAAGGTGATCTTTCCCGGAGTGGGCGAGGCCAGCACTACCATGCGATATCTGCGCGAGAGCGGCCTCGACAGGGTGATCCCATCGCTGACACAGCCTGTGCTGGGCATATGTCTTGGAATGCAGCTGCTGTGCTCCTGGTCAGAAGAGGGAGATACAGAGGGAATGGGAGTGTTTGATGAAAAAGTCAGGCTTTTCCGCGTGAGTGAAAAAATACCGCACATGGGATGGAATTCGATCAGCTTTACTCCGGAGGGACTGTTTGCCGGACTGACATCGGGGGTCTATGTTTATTTCGTTCATTCCTATTATGCAGAAATTGGAATACAGACCCTTGCAACCTGCCGGCATGGAATTGATTTCAGCGCGGCACTGAGAAAAGATAATTTTTATGCAACCCAGTTTCACCCTGAAAAATCAGGAGAGACCGGACTCAGGATTCTTCAAAATTTCGTGGACCTATGATTGAAATTATCCCGGCTATTGATTTGATTGAGGGCCGCTGTGTAAGGCTCAGCAAAGGCGACTTTGGCAAGGTAACCTCCTATTCAGATGACCCGGTTGAAACGGCCCGTTCGTTTGAAGCATCCGGGATCAAAAGGCTGCACGTGGTTGATCTCGATGGAGCACGGAGCGGCGCTCCCGGTAACATTGAGGTGCTTAGAAAGATTATAAGCAGTACCAGTCTCAGTATCGATTTTGGAGGAGGGATCAGAAGCCGTGCTGTCCTTGACGAAGTGCTGAAGGCCGGGGCAACCATGGTTAGTATCGGCAGTCTGGCTGTCAGCCGGCCGGAAATACTGCAGGAATGGATCGGGGAGTTCGGACCTGAAAGGTTTTTCATCGGTGCCGATGTGAAGGGAGATTGCATTGCCTACAACGGATGGCAAACGGAATCGGCGATCCATTGGCGGGAGTTCATCGGCCAATGGATAGGCGCGGGGATCACAAATTTTTTCTGTACCGATGTGGAGCGCGACGGAGAACTTACGGGCCCCGCCATCGGATTATATCAGGAAATATTAAAACAGTTTCCTGGGATACGGCTGGTTGGAAGCGGCGGAGTCTCATCGGAAGAAGATATTCAGGCTCTGGAAGACATTGGGATTGAGGCGGTGATTGTGGGGAAGGCGATTTATGAGGGGAAAATCAGAATTGACGATTGACGATTTACGATTTACGATTGACGATCGATTTTGTGCCCGTACGGGCGACCTGTGGTCGCCCTTCATGAATAATTAATAAATATGCTAGCCAAAAGAATCATACCCTGTTTAGACATCCGCGACGGAAGGACGGTAAAAGGGGTAAATTTTATCGGGATACGGGATGCAGGCGATCCGGTGGAACTGGCCGCCCGGTATGCCCGTGAGGGCGCCGATGAGCTTGTTTTTCTTGACATCACGGCAACCCATGAGGAAAGAAAGACTTTCCCCGACCTGGTACGAAAGATTGCACGCGAACTGAATATTCCGTTTACGGTGGGTGGAGGGATTAACTGCTTTGAGGATGCAGTTATGCTGCTTGAGGCCGGGGCTGACAAGATCAGTTTGAATTCGGCCGCAGTGAAGGATCCTGGGCTCATCGACCGGCTGGCCAGAGATTTCGGGAGCCAGTTTGTGGTCCTCGCCATCGACGCAAAAATAGGGCATAAGGGCACAAGGGCACAAGGGCATAAGGGCACAAGGGCACAGGGGCACAAGGGCACGGGGGTACAAGGGCACAAGGAACGTTCCCGTAGGGGCGTCCTGCGGACGCCCGTTATCCCAACAACACACGTTAACCCAACGACGCCCGTGGAAGTCTACATTAACGGCGGCCGCATTCCAACCGGCCGCGACCTGTTTGATTGGGCCAGGGAGGGGCAGGAGAGGGGTTGCGGAGAAATCCTGTTTACGAGCATGGACCACGACGGAACAAAAAATGGATACGCCAATGATGAATTGGCCCTTTTATCGGAAATGCTCAGAATTCCTGTCATTGCATCAGGCGGGGCGGGCTGCCCGGAGCATTTCCGTGATGCCTTTGTTCTTGGCAAGGCTGATGCCGCGCTGGCTGCAAGTGTTTTTCATTTTGGGGAGATCCCGATTCCGGATCTTAAGGAATACCTTTACCGGGAGGGAATCCCGGTGAGATTATGAAATTAAATGCAATCTGATATGGACGAAAAACTTGATTTTTCTAAAAACAACGGCCTGATCCCTGCCATTGTGCAGGATTCAGTGACCCGGAAAGTTCTGATGCTGGGGTATATGAACGAAGAAGCACTCAGGATGACACGTGAAACCGGCCTGGTGACTTTCTACAGCCGGTCGCGCAAAACCCTCTGGACTAAAGGTGAAACCAGCGGGAACTCCATGAAACTGGTCAGGATTATGGTCGATTGCGACCGCGATACCCTGCTGGTCCTTGCCGAGCCGGCCGGTCCGGTTTGCCATGACGGTCCCGATACCTGCTTTAATGAAATCAACCGGGGCGAACTTTTCTTCCTCGACCATCTCCAATCACTGATCCACTCAAGGAAGCGTGAACTCCCGGAAAACTCATATACCACCAAACTATTCAGAAAAGGCACCGGCAAAATTGCACAGAAGGTTGGTGAAGAAGCCGTTGAACTGGTTATCGAGGCTATGGGCACGGATGACCAGGCCTTTCTGAACGAAGCGGCCGACCTGATGTATCACTATATCGTTCTGCTGGTTGAAAAGGGCGTTACGCTGGAAGATGTTGCCGGAATTCTGGCACAGCGACACTCTGGTAAATGACGGAGGACGGATGACTGACGACCGATGGAGGCCCGGACTTGCGTCCGTCGCCCGTCATCCGTCGTCCGTCAAAAAAAAAGGCCCCCTCATTGCTGAGGAGACCTTTGATGTTTGGGAGGATAATATGGAAGAAATTGAAGTGTCTTAAAGAAAGGTTGACCTGCCAAAGAGCTGCCTATGACGTAGGAAAAGTGTGATTGTTTTCGAACGGAGTCCCCCTACCGTTTGTTCCTTTCACGTCTTTTAGGTCAGCCAAACCTTCTTCTCCAATGCTTTTCAAACAACTCCCGACAGGTCAACCGATTACCCTTGTCTTTCCGGTATTAAAGATATGTTAAGAGATGTTAAAATGCAATAGGTCAATGGGTTACAGAGTGATAGTAATTGGTAAAGCGGGGTTTTGACGTCATAAGTGTGTCATATAGCTTTGTATTTGATCCTTTTAGGTTAATTAAACTATTCTGCCCCCATGTCAGTTATTAGTTGTAATTTTGCCTCAGAATAATAATCACAGATGTTAGAAAAAAAAGCAGCAGCGTTGACGGTGAGGGAGTTAATCTGGAATGCCTTCCGGAATTTTCCAGAACAGCCGGCAATAGGGTTCGTGGGTGAGAAAATGGCTACTTACGCTGAAATCAAGCAGCAGACAGAACAACTCGCTTTTTATTTCAAACAGTTAGGAATTGTGAAGGGTGACAGGGTGGCCATATTGGGCCCGAATTCCCCTAATTGGGTAGTAAGCTATTTTACCCTGCTCGGATCGGGAATCATTGCGGTTCCAATCCTGCCCGATTTTCATGCCGCCGAAATAGATCATATCCTTAAACATGCAGATGTCAAGGGATTTATCGTTGGCCAAAAGCAAATTACCCGCCTTACGAGCGAGACGGTTTCCTCAATTTCACTCATTTTCCATATTGAGAATTTCTCCAGACTGGTTAACTATGAGTCTCCGGATTCTGCCTCTTCATGGGAAGAATTTGTTCCGCAGGGATCCATGGATCCATTCACGGTTTCCGTTACCAAAGACGACCTGGCTACACTGATTTATACTTCCGGAACGACAGGATTCAGCAAAGGGGTTATGCTGAGTAATGAAAACCTGGCGACCAATGTAAAACAATGCTACGAAGTTGAACCTCCCGGCCGCGATGATGTGTTTCTTTCGATACTCCCGCTGTCGCATACCTATGAAAATACAGTGGGTCTTTTACTTCCGATGTCTTACGGAGCCTCTATTCATTATGTTGAGAAGCCTCCAACCGCTTCAGTCCTTCTTCCGGCACTGAAAATGGTGAGACCTACTTACATGCTGACAGTCCCCCTGGTTATTGAAAAGATCTTTAAAACCCAGATAAAGGGAAAAGTTGAAAGTTCAGCCCCCTTGAAATTACTGTATCGCTTACCCGCATTCCGGAAATTCTTCCATAAACTGGCGGGTAAGAAACTCTATGCAACCTTTGGCGGCAGACTGAAATTTTTTGGAATTGGCGGGTCGAAACTCGATGAATCAACAGACCGGTTCCTGAAGGAAGGTCATTTTCCTTATGCTATTGGATACGGATTAACCGAGACCGCTCCGCTGATTTGTGGGGCAAATCCGAAAAACACACGGATCCAGTCGACCGGAACTCCAGTTGTTGGCGTGGAACTAAAAATTAATGAGCCTGATATTGAAACGGGGATTGGTGAAATCTGGGCCCGCGGAGCCAATGTGATGAAAGGCTACTACAAAGAACCCGATATCACATCAAAGGTTCTTATGAAGGATGGATGGTTCCGGACCGGAGACCTGGGCGTGTTTGATCCGGATGGCTACCTTTTCATCAAAGGCCGGCTGAAGAACGTCATTATCGGAGCATCAGGTGAGAACATTTATCCGGAAGAAATCGAATCGGTTATCAACAAGTTTCAGTATGTACTGGAATCCGTGGTGGTCGAACAAAAAGGAAAACTGGTAGCCCTTGTACATTTTAATATTGAAGAACTGGAAAAACATTTCGAGCATTTCAAGGATGAAGCACGCTTGCAAATGGAGAAGAAAATAGACGAAATGCGGAAAGAATTGCAGCATTTTGTCAACTCCCAGGTAAACCGTTACTCACGCTTGCAGGGGATCATTATCCAGGATACGCCCTTCGAGAAAACAGCCACCAAGAAAATCAAAAGATACCTGTATCAACTGTAGAGGTTTGAACGGCAAACCCTCTATTCAACCAGTTTGATAATTGCGTCCTTCTGCTTTTTATCAACCTCGTATTTGATCGGAACACCAAATCTGACGCTGTTAAAAACTTCCCGGGTCACCCGGTAAGTAGGCTTTGTCAGGGATGACATCTCATTGATGCCGATCTTATATTCAATATTCTGGAAGGTTTCCATCATTTTAACCTGAAGGGGCCTGGAGACTAATTCGGCCTGACTATTATCGAAATCCGTGCGGTAGGCAGAGTCGGGGATAATGAAACTCTCCGGGATTTCCATTACAATCAGCTGAAAATTACCTTTATTGACCCCCGTAACCATCCGGTACTCAAGCGTGCCGGTTTCAATGCGTGGCTTTTTCTCCTGAAAATAGGACCATAGAAAAACGCCGAGAACGGCCACAAGAATTGTGTAACGGACATAAGGACTTTGTTTGCGGACAGGGGTTTCCATGATGGTTGCTGGTTACTGGTTACTGGTTGCTGGTTACTGGTTTGGCACTACTGTCATTCCTGCGAAAGCAGGAATCCCCGAATTGGGTGTGGGTGTGGGTGTGGGTGTGGGTGTGGGTAAGGGTGTGAGTGTGAAGGGAGATCCCGGCTTTCACCGGGATGACAGGCTGACATTCCTTATCAGGGCCAAAATTACGAATTAACCAGCAGAATTGTAGAAGCCCCGCATTGTCTCCATATATTTCGCAAAAGCCTCACGGCCAGTCTGGCTGATTCTGATAATGGTTCGCGGGCGCTTTTTGTGGAAGGTTTTCTCTATTTCGATGTATGCTGCAGCTTCGAGTTTACTCAGGTGGCTGGACAAGTTACCCTGCGTCAGTCCTGTTTGGTTCATGAGAAATACAAAGTCAGCGCTATCCACAGCATTCAGCAATGACAGGATCACAACCCTGGCCGGTTCGTGGATAACCTTATCGGCATCAAGGATGCTCCGGATATTATTATTGTCCGTGTTCATAATCGGCATTTAAATTCTGACGCGGGAATAATCGTAAAAACTTCACCAGCCTGAAAATTCCTGTTACACCGATGATAAATCCGGGCAAGCCCAGGGTAAACAACCCTGCCGGAAGATTGGCAATCGTTTCCAGGCCAATCATCTCGGCGATCGGCCAGGCAAATCCCAGGAGGATTCCGACAGCTATCAGGGAATACAATCCCATTAGCCAGCCGACAAATCCAAAGACGAAAATCAGGAAAGCAAACTCAAGGATCGGAGACAGGGAAAATTCCCGATTACTGAGCCAGGGGACTTTTAGTAAGGTGGCCAGCAGCAGCAGTGCGGTCAGGATGACTCCGATAACCGTGAGGATGGTCAATAGCTGCTTCCTGCCACCTGCAACGGGTTTCATCTTGACATACCCGATTCGGGGGGTTGTGATAAACACTTTGACGAGCACAAATGGAACCATCAGGATGATGATCATAAACCTTACATACCAGGGCTCTGTCCAATCATAATAGGTGAATGTGTCGCTCAGTGCTGCCGCCATAAGCATGCAGCCAAAGAAAAGATCCATTACCCCATCACGGGATTGCAGGAAGATCAATCTCTTTTCAATGCTTTTTGGTAGATTGCTTGTTTGCATGGCAATTCAATTAAAAGTGGAAAACAAATTAGTTTGCGATACAAACATAAAACATATTTCAATACCAAACTTATTTTTCTTGATTTTTTTTGTTTAATTTTTTTTCCAGCGGCCTAACTGAGGAATCTGGGAAGTGAAGAACCATCTTTTAATCGGACCCTGTCCCATCTCTTTCAGTTTACCTTTAACGAACCGGATCATTTCATCGGGCTTGGTGAAGTTGTCATGGAAAGCTCCGTTCTCATAGCAATAGCTGCAATAAACCGTACTGCGGGAGCCGTCCTTTTCAGTTCCGCCTTTCTGGGGATCCTGGTCGAGCGGCATGCCGCAGCTCTGACACAGATGATCAAACTTTGCCCTAGTTATGAATGATTTTAGGTTAATAAGATTTCAGCAGCCTGTAAACGAAAAGTGTAAGCAGTCGGGATGGTCCTTTTTTCTGACCGAACTCCCAATCTTTCCATGCTTGATAGACCGATTCGGGGACAAAAAGGCCATCGGTGTTTTGTTTAGCCCGTATGACGCTGACCATTTGGTTTACTACAGGGTGGTTCTGCATTTCAGGAATTTTTGCAAGAGTTGTTGTGACATGGAGGATGTCATACCAGATGAACGGCAGCTTGATCTTGCGGAAATCGGTCCCCATATAAAACATGTAAGGATGCTGTTCGCGGCTGGATTCCCATAAATTCAATATAACCTCAGCTCCGGTAAGGAGATTCGGTGAGGTATACTGTGCCTTGGCTGCTGATAATAGCTTAACCATTATGAAGGTAGCGTAGGGGCAAGGATCTTCCTTCCGGCCCGGACCGCGGAATTTTCCCAACCCGCCACCGCCACAGGGCCAGCCATTTGGACGGTACATTCCGTCGAGGTACCTGATTGCATTCTGAACACGGGGATCGTCACCGTAACCGAACCGGCAAAGAATTTCCGCCAGTACCGGGGCATCGCATAGCGCCCAGCTCCAGGCATCCTCGCCGGTTCCACCGAAATGTTTCGGAATATTCATAACCACTTGAAACGGACCGGCATCTGAACCATGTGACATGATTTTCTCCGATATCCGCGCGATCTCGGGAACCCTCCGATCCAGTCCCAGCTCCGACAGGAAAGCTAGTTTGTGATAAATCAGCGCTGCATTCTTATGGCCGTTCACGACCTGACCGGGCCAGTTGAGGCTTTCATCAAGGATAGTGCGAATTTTCGGGTGATCGATCATGCTGTTCCAGTCTAGATTGACTTGCGGATCGCCTTCCGGAAGGCCCATGAGGGTCGTTTTTGTCAGGTACCGGACCCAGGGTTCGCCTTCAAGCAGCCAGGTCAGGACCGGTTCTGGTATGTTCATTTTTTGATCAATTGATCTGGATAAAAGATAAAATAAAACAGAACATAATTACCCGCTATTCACCACTATCTTTGAAAAAAAGGTTAAAAATGCGTTACGCTACCCTTACGTTAGCTGTAAGTCTTGGGCTTTCTTCCGTGATGTTGAGTGCCCAGATTACAGGCTACCCCGATCCACTTTATTCGCGGCCGGAAAGAACACGGTATGCTGAAACTTCTCTTCATTCGGATGTTGTCAGTTTTGTTGAAAGCCTTCGGCAGAATAGCGGCCTGGTGCATATTGAGTCCATCGGAATCAGTAATGGCGGACGCTCGATTCCTCTCGTCATTATGGCAGATCCGGTTGTTACAAACCCCGATGAGGCCCGGTCGTCCGGAAAGCTGGTCATCTACATTCAGGGAAATATTCACGGCGGAGAGGTAGAGGGTAAGGAAGCCTCGATGCAGCTGATGCGGGAGATCGCATTCGGTAAAATGAAATATCTTCTTGACAACCAGGTATTGATTTTCTGCCCCCTGTTTAATGCCGATGGGAATGATGCGCTGGGTCCAAATAACCGTCCTAACCAGGATGGCAGTCCCTATCTGGCAGGTCAGCGGACCAGCGGACAGGGCTATGATCTCAACCGTGACGGCATGAAACTGGAAACCATAGAAGGGAAGGCTTTTATGGAGCGAGTCATGCTTCGATGGGATCCATTGGTGGTGGTGGATCTGCACACGACCAATGGAACCTGGCACGGTTATGCCATTACCACGGCTCCCGGGATGGCTACGGCCGGTCATCCGGGAACCACGCAATATATTCAGAATGAGCTTTTTCCATGGGTGAATGAAAAGGTTAAAGAGCGGGCCGGCTATGATATTTTCTATTATGGGGATTTTTATGAATATCCACCGCGCACCTTCTACGGGATGGCGGCTGAGCCCCGATATCTAACCAATAGCGTCGCCCTGAGAAACAGGTTGTCCATCCTGGTTGAGACTTTCTCGCATGACCGGTTTGAAAAGCGTATTTCGTCCAATATTGTCTATCTGACCTCCTTGCTGGAATATACCGGTGCCAACTCCCAGGAGATTCAAAACCTGACGAAAACCATTGATAAGGAGGTGGTTCAGGAGATTCGGAATTCCGGTGGAACCCTGCAAAAAGGCGTAGCTTTTGAATATACGCAGCCCGGTCAGAAAACCGACCTTTTGGTTTATGAAGTCAAGAGCGGCAAGCGCACCGGAAAGCGGGTCTGGTTTTCTGATGTTAAACTGATGAACCAATTCTCCCCCGTAAGGCATTCAATTGTTCCTAAAGCATATGTTTTTCCGTCTGAGCTTACTCAGGTTGCCGCTAAGCTGCGTGAGCACGGCATTGAGGTCACACAAACCGCTCAGAATGCCACGTATTCCGGCGAGAATTTCACAATCACCCGTTGGAATCGCGATGCGACTTCCTACCAGGGTCACAGGATGGCATCAGTCGATGGAAGTTTCACAGTAGGTACAGCTGCCATACCGGCTGGTTCCTGGTATGTGGACATGGCGCAGCCATTGGCATACCTTATATTCTACCTGCTCGAGCCCAACTCTGATGACGGATTGGTGGTCTGGAATTATTTTGATGATTATCTGATTGAACACAATGTCAATACAACTCCTGTTTCCTACCCGGTTTTTAAGGTGCTCTCGGGTGGGTCAGGCAACCCGGCTGTAGGAACGGATCAGAATAAAATCAACGCCCTCTACAATCCGGCATCGGGCAAAATCAGCCTGTTCGGGTTATCAGCCGAGCATCCATCACAGATTGAAGTAACCTCTGTTTCAGGATCAGTAATTAAAAGACTAAACATCCCTGCCGGTGCGAAAAATTGTGAGATCGAACTCCCTCACGTCGCAACTGGAATTTTCATGGTCGCTATAACCCTCCTGGGAAAAACAACGGTCAAGAAGGTCATAATCAGAAATTTGGAATAACGATCCCACCTTAAACATTCATGCATGGCGGGAGGACCATGGGTCCTCCCCTACAGGTGCACTTGTCCTTCAATTTATTCCATCGTGGTCTTCCCGCTCAGCCCTTTCGCCTCGGTCTGGTGTAAATCAAACACAAGTACTTCATTGGTGCCTTTTTTTAGGAAGGTGGCAGGACAGTAGAGCCTGAACTGCGGCCCGATGTTCCAGTACCTGCCGAGGTTATGTCCGTTTACCCAAACTATTCCCTTCTGATACTGGGTCATGTCGATAAAGGTATCCGCCAGTTCGGCAAGTTCGAAGGTGCCGCTAAAGAAAATCCCGGGCCGATCCAGACCAGTGACTGCCATCTGCTGTGCACCCGCGGTCTGCGGTCCGCGGTCTGCTGTCAGTTTTTTGATAAACCCCTCGTCCATCGGCAGGTTATATACATCCCAGTTCATCAGGGTCATCCCGTTGAGGGTTACCCGGTCGGTGATGCCCTTCCGGTCGATCAGGTATTGGGCGAAATTGATCCGGCCCATACCTTCTACGAGGATCTCAAGGACCGGATCCTTCACATCGCTGGCCGGAATGTCGATGGTTTTTTCACCCTCCCGGCGGTCTAGTTTTCCAATATAGGTCCCGTTAAGGAAGATCGTTGCATAGTCGTGCAGGTCGGTGATAGTTAGTTTCCCCTTTTTATGCCCGATCAGTTTTGTTTTGTATACGATGAAACCGTAATCCTGTCCATAGGCTTCGAAAGGTTTTGGCTGGACGGACCATACAGCGGCGGGAAGCCTGTCCCAGATGCTAGCCACCGGTTTCATGGTGAATTCAGGAATATCGGCAGATGGGATCGGAGCTGGTATCTCATTCATGACCCCTGTATACCGAAAGATCAGGTTTCGCAGTGCCATGTATTTTGGAGTGGCATTGCCCTGTTCCGATATCGGTGCATCATAGTCATAGCTGGTTATATCGGGCTCATACCCTTTGCCGCCGGAATTGGCGCCGGCCGTGAACCCAAAATTGGTTCCGCCGTGTATCACATAGAAGTTTAACGAACGCTTTGTCTTCATCAGGAAATCAACCTCTTTAAGCAGTCCGGCAGTGTCAGGCCGGGCCCATTTTTCGCCCCAATGCGTTAGCCATCCGGGATAGGTTTCACTGCTGAATGCAGGAACGTTCGGATTCCGTTTAGCAGCCTGGGCAAAGTCCCCTTCATTAGAACCAGAATCCAGTCCGATTGCCGCCCCGTCAATATTTCCGGCCTCCAGCATATAGGGTGTAGGGCCGTCAGCCGTATAGAATGGAATATCGATACCGTTGCGGAGCCACATTCTTCGCAGTTCTTCCAGATATTCCTTGTCGTTGCCGAAACTGCCATATTCATTCTCGATCTGCAGCATCACGATCGGCCCGCCATGGGTTACCAAAAGAGGCTTGATCACTTTTGCCATTTCGGTTATATACCGCTCAACAGCCACCATGTACCGGGGATCCCGGCACCGGAGTTTAATATCGGGAATCCTGAGGAGGTAGGGTGGAATTCCACCCAGTTCCCATTCGGCGCAAACATAGGGGCCTGGGCGCCATAATACCCACATACCTTCTTCCTGTGCTATTTTGGCAAATGCAGCGATATCCCGGTTACCGGTTTTGAAATCAAACACCCCTTCCTCAGGTTCCAAATAATTCCAGAACAGATAGGCGGCTATGGTATTGCATCCCATTCCTTTGGCCATCAGGATCCGATGGTGCCAGTATTCCCGAGGGATGCGCGCCGGATGCATTTCGCCCGAAATCATCTGAAAAGGTTTTCCATCCAGGAGGAAATCCTTTTCCCCTAATTCAAAGGTGCGTTTTGCTTGCTGAGCCGGGGCATCAATGCAGAAAACTGCCGCAATCAGGGCCAGGAGAATGGTGAATTTTTTCATGAGCTGGGTTGGTCTTTGTTGATTTCTTTTTTCACAAACGGCCGGGTCACCAGAAATGCTACCAGGCCGGCTACGGCAATTATCTTGATAAAAGCAAGAGTGGCAAATGCAACCACTATGAGGGTTACGCCGGAGATCGCATAAATGGCAGCAAACTTTCTGTCGCGTTTTCGTATCCGGTAAGCCTGATAAAGAAGGATCACACCCAGACCGAAGAGCATGATGTTGGTAAGAAGCTGACTCAGCCAGTCGGGAAACTCGACAAACCAGCTTACGATGATAAGGCCGACCACAATGATGCCGATTCCATATAAGGCAACCGACAAGTATTTCCTGAGTGCTTTTTTGTCCATATTGCTAAAATTATTTTGAATATTTCCACATCTGGTTTTTCCCTTCCGACATCCACTCCATTGCAGTAGCCAGCCTTTTCTGTCGGGTGGGCTCGGTTTTTGCACCGACGATCCATTCCACATATTCTTTACGATGGCTATAGGAGAACTTGTCCCAGGTCGACTGGGCTTCAGGATGAATTTTTAAGGCATCAGTCAGATCATCGGGAACAACAAGCTCCTTCACCTGCTTTTCCCTGGGTTTTTGGGGAACACGGATATTTTCATCATTGAGTCGTTTTGCCTCCCGGAAGATTGACAGCAACTTCTCCTCGGGGGGCAAATCGGAAACTGATTTGATCTTTCCGAAATTTCCCATGCCTGAATCTCCTTCGTCCATATTCGGGAGCCCCCCGATCAGCGCGCCTTTCCAGAGGTTCAGCGAGCAATGTGCCTTGAATGAGGCCATGCTGATCATCACTCCCTTGTAATCAAAATGAGGGAAGCTCCATTTCATAGTTTCTTCAACCTCAGGACAGGCTTCATGGACCAGTTTACGGATATGCGTTAGGATAGGTTGGGCAAACGGGGCTGCAGAGGCGATGTAGGAGTCAATGCGGGGATCGGAAGGGGGCATGGTCGTTAATGTAGGGGAGGACCCATGGTCCTCCCGTTTTTTTGTACGATAATATAGTAATTCCTCACAAAAATAATGTTATTGCAGTATTGACCGAAAAAAAACCAAACCATGGGTTGGGAGGACCATGGGTTGGGAGGACCACGGGTTGGGAGGACCACGGGTCCTCCCCTACCTAGAATCTTATCCCCCCGCTCACCCCCGGCCACATCTTCACATGACTGAACCCGCTTACGCTTTCGTACACGGTCCATGGGGTGATGTTTTCCAGGAACGTTGGCTCGGGATAACGGTAGGGAACGAAAAGTAGGTTGAAGGTAGGCCCTGCAAACCATTTCAAACCTCCGAAAATCCTCCCTTCCACTGTAAACCTTAGCTGTTCGAGGAGATTTGGGGTTTTGGCGTACATATGGTGCCGTTCAATGATCTGGTATGAGGTAAAGTCGATATTACCCTTAAAATATCGGGTTATTCCAAACCGGCTCCCGATACCCACGCCAAAGCCCCAGAAATTACTGTCCTTGTCCCAGTTGGCTCCTACCATAAACTGGGTGAACAGGCGGTCGACTCCCAGCCGGTACCCAAAGTTCAGGTTCCAGATCTCACTCCCTGCAAATTCCCATACGTGGTAACCGCGTTTAACGATATTGATGAAACCGATCGGTACACCTTTTTCATAATTGTCGGCGATATTGATAAATCCGATCTGGGTTCCCCTCACATTGTCTGCAACGTTTATAAAACCCGATACCTGGGCCCCGGTGACTTCGTCGGCCGTATTCATAAAACCGGCCACCTGGGCGCCTTTTGTATCGCCCGACATGTTCATGAAGCCTGATACCTGCGCACCTGTCACATTTTTTGCAATATTCATAAAATCAGTTAGTTGTGCACCCTTAACCCTGTCAGCAATATTCATGAATCCGGATGCCTGTGCACCGGTTACGTCATCAGCAATGTTCATGAATCCCGATCCCTGCAGGCCCAGTACATCGCTGCTGATGGCCATGAATCCGGCACCGCTTACTCCCATGAGGTTTTTCGATACATTCATGAAACCCGATAACTGTCCGCCGGTAACATTACCACCCGTGATGTTCGCAAAACCAGCGAGCTGGACGCCTTTAACGAAGTCCCTCTCCAGGTTGGCGACCCCACCCAGTTCCAACCCTTGCAGGCCGGAACTTACACCCCAAAGGAGATTCAGTGAAAATTTATTCACACATTCTCTGGCATCGGAGCCATTGGTCCCGACAGGCGGAAAAAGAGTGATCTGCGCGTTCTTGTACAAATAGTCACCCTCTTCCTGGGCAAATGAGGGGGTAATCGAGATACTCATTAATAATAAGAATATCAGTGATTTAGTAGAGTTTTTCATAATGATCTGGTTTTGATTTTTTGTTTTTGATTTGTCTGGATGATGAAATCAACAATCATGCCTTTCTCGCTTAGATCTTTTCGCCGAGCAATGTTTTTAGCAACTCCTCCATTTCACCTGATAGCTGCTCGTAATGCTCCCCGGTTCCGGGACCTGAGAATCCGGTAAATATCGCTCTGACGATACCGTTATTGCCGACAAATACCGATGTGGGGTAGGACAGTATCCGGTTAAGCATTGGAAGAGTTCCTCCAGCTTTACGCTTGTTTGATTCACCGGCATATAAAAAGGTGTAACCGGCATCTGTTTGATCCCGGAACCTCTTGATTGCCTTGACAGATTTTGCAGGATCATTTGATTCATAACAGAGTCCGATGATTTCCAGGCCCTTATCCTTGTATTTCCTGTAGAGTCCGGCAAAAAACCGGGTTTCATCCATGCAGTTGGGGCACCAGCTGCCTAGGATCTGAACGATTATGGTTTTCCCCGTAAACCTCAGATCGTTCAGGTTAACCAGATTCCCATCAAGATCGGGGAATGCGAATTCCAGCCTTTCATAGCCCGGTTTCAGAAAGGTCAGCGTTTTTGGATCGGGCAGGGTGACTGTATCGTTTCGGACCGCACTCCAGACCCCCTTCCAGGCGGGACCGCCGCAAAAGGTTCCGTTTGTCAATTGGCCGTCTGCCGAAATATCGGCCTTAAAAACCAGGGCATGGGCCCCGTCGAATGCTGAAAACATCATCTGGCTGCCAGAAACCTTTCCGTCAAGATACCGGTAGTCGCCGGTTGTAGTCAGGAAAGTGCCGGTAAGACGGGATCCTTGCTGTACAAATTCCCCAACCTGCTTTTCGGCCTGGTCTCCCGCACCGGCGCGGACCTCCCATCGTCCTGACAGGTTTGCAGCCGGATTTCCGGTATGTTCAGGAAAGCGATCGGTGATTCCGTGTTCGGCAAAAAAGGGAATGGTCCACGAACGTCCGCTGCTACGGTGTGTGTAGGTTCCTTCAAGCCGATTCTTCACTAAACGGGAATCAATGGTGCCTTCAAAAACGGGCAGGTGAAAGTGGATGGAATCATTGTCCTGAATAATCTCTTTGATCTCAATGGTTTCATTCCCATTCCTGATAGCCGCGGTGAGTGTTTGCCCATCATTATGTTTGATTTCCAGAATAAAGGGGATTTCCATAGTCGGATCCGATGTGTCCGGGATCAGAACGGCCCGCCAGGAACCGGATTGAGGAAGTCTTGTTTTTTCGCAGCTCCCAAGAAGAACTGTCAAAATCAGGATCAGCAGTAGGTGGAATCGCATAAATCTCTCCGTCAGAATTAATTCGAATAAAAGTACATGAATTTTCATTTTCTTTGGAAAAAGCAAAAACAATGAAAAGATACTTTCTCCTTATCTGCAGCCTGATGGTTGCGATTATTCTTAACGCTCAGGAAAAACCAGCCTACCAGATTTTCACCGGTGACGGTGGCGATGTTAAGTATGGCAGAATGATAAAACAACTCGAAAAGGCTGATTTCGTATTCTATGGAGAGCTTCATAACAACGCAATCGCTCATTGGCTTGAACTTGAGATCACCCGCGACCTGTTTGAGAACAAGGGACAGGATCTTGTACTTGGAGCCGAGATGTTTGAGGCCGACAACCAGATTCTCATTCAGGAGTTTTGGGACGGATTCCTTCCCCAGAAGAAATTCGAAGAGGACGTCCGACTCTGGAAGAACTACCCCACAGATTACAAGCCACTTTTGATGTTCGCCAAAGAGAAAAACCTGCCTTTCATTGCCACAAATGTTCCCCGCAGATATGCCTCCATGGTTGCCTCAAAGGGCTTCGCGGTTCTGGATTCTTTATCAGACCTGGCAAAAACCTGGATGGCACCACTGCCCATTCCGTTTGATCCGGAAGTGCCCTGCTATAAAAACATGCTCAGCATGATGGGTGGAGGCGCTCCATCCGGCCCGATGGGAGCCCATGGGGGATCCAATATTATCAAGGCCCAGGCCCTTAAGGATGCAACCATGGCCTGGTTTATACATCAGAATTACAAACCAGGCCAGCAGTTTATCCATTATAATGGCTCCTACCATTCCGATAGCCATGAAGGGATCATCTGGTACCTGAAGAAATATTATCCCGAAGCGAAAATCATGGTGATCACTACCGTTTCGCAGGATGAAATCGACAAGCTGGCCGAAGAAACAAAAGGCAAGGCGGATTATGTTGTCGTCGTGCCGACCCGGATGACAAATACATATTAAACTGCCATTTCCCACGCGGCTTTCAACCAGCGAATCAACTGATCGTCGATTTCTTCGATTGTCTCTACTTTGATCACATTGGAGCTTCGGTTCTGCGAATGCTGATACGTTTGATGAACCGGGAATTCATCGATTGGTTCGCGACTTATGAAGCTTATCGTCAGGTGATTTTTCTCGACCATGATGGCAGCAAAAGTGGAAAGCCTGCGGAGGGTGATATTGAATTTGCCCGTATAGATGGATGATTCTCCGAATGAAGTAACCTGTTTAACCAGGTAGTCAAACAATTCCCGGGTGTGTGAATGTTTGCCGATGAACTGATCATCAAGACTATATTCAAAGCAGGAATGACTCTGGTTGTCCCTGGAAAATTTACGGCCGCAATCGGGGCAGATCCACATGAGATTTACGATTTACGATTTACGATATACGATATACGATTTACGATTTACGATTTTTGGGTATCGGGTATCGGGTATCGCCAGAACTGTCATTCCGGCGAAGGCCGGAATCTCCTGACAAGTGCTCCGAGGCTGGGGATTCCTGCTTCCGCAGGAATGACATCTCACGGAGAGCCCCTTACCCGGCACCCGATACCCGATACCTGATACCCGCTTCGAATGCCCTGATTTGATCACTGCTCACCCCGGGCGGCATTCCACCACCACAGGAAGGGATGTAATATCGGGTCTCCGTCAGTTCTGAAATCATCTTGCGGGCAGCCTGTTCAACTTCTGCAGGAGTTCCGGCAGCCAGAACATCCCGCGGTGGAAGATTGCCCAACAGGGTGATTCCGGGTCCGGTGAGTTCCCTCAATTCATTCAGCGAAACATCGGTTCCCATATTGTACAGGTTGACACCCATCGCATTCAGAAGGGGCGCAGATTCCCGGCAAGGCGCGTCGTTGTGTAAAAACTTTACCGATAAATGCCTGTTATACAATTCTTTGAAGTACGGGAGTCCAAATTCTTCGAACTGATCCCTGCTCATAAAACCAATCAGGTCGTCAAGCATAAAAATTCCGTCGATGCTGTCGATCCTCTTTCTCTGCAGATCATGCCATTCCATGAGGAAATCCGTGATCAGGCGGATCAGTTGATGAGCCCTGCCAGGCTCCATCAGGAGCAGCATCAGGAACTCGGTGGTTCCCATCAGGTAGGATGCAATATTCAGGGGGCCGCGTGAAACTGAAAAACGAATCTGCTGGCCGGATTGCTCAATCAGGGACCTGTATTTGACCAAACGGTTTAGCATAAATGGAAGGAACCCGTCAGTTTCAGGATTGGGTTTAACCAACCGGTCGATATCTTCCGATGAATGGATGATCCGGTGAGCATGAGGAAACTCATTAACCGGAAAACTGCACCGGGCGCCAAAAGCAGAAGGTTCCGTGCACATCCCGAACTCCGACCAGTATCCCGGCAGGAAGATAATATCGGGAAAAGCGACGGATGCCTGGGTATGGCATTGAAACCATGTCTCTTCATGGGTAAAATAGTCTGCCATGGTAACCCCCGCCCAGTTGGGCAGCCACGGGCAATCAATGATAAATCCTATCGGAACCGGCGTAACAACCTGTCCGTTAATAACTTTCAAAAGAGACTCCCAATGCTCGTTCTTCATTCTTCAATCATAAATCGTAAATCGTCAATCGTAAATCGTCAATTGGTGCGCCAATCCGGCCGTCTTCATCTCAATCTTTATCCCCTGTTTTGCACCCGAGGAACTGAATATCGCATTGAACCCGAGCTTGTGCGGCCCCTGAGTCAGGGTGACATCATACTGGGTCAGTTGTCCGGTGGCAACCAGCTGCCAGTTGGCATCATACAGGTAGACATAGCTTCCTCCCGTATACTTGATATGGTGATTGGCAGGCAGGTCGAGGGGAATGCTGATTGTATGGTCGCCGTCGAAATCAAGAGTGATTCCGGTTGCGGCATTTTCGGGACCCGAAGAGAGAATAAACTGTACCGGTTGATCCGGGTTTTCGTTGTTCATTTCGATAAGAGTTGTTCCTGAACCAGCTTTGTGTTCTGCCCGCCAGATGGTATACGGATATAGGTTCCAGTTATTGGGACCATCCATTTCCAGATGAAATTCATTCTTGATGTCCTGCATGGCCAGCTTAACGTCCGGCGGAAAAGCTCCTGCCATGCGCGCCCGTTCCCATTCCCGGATCGCGACGAGGATTTTCTCGCTGAAGCCGTTGCCGGATGCCGCAGCCAGGGAAGTAACCAGTGCATACCCCGCATCAAACCCGGCTGAACGTGCCAGAAGCCATTCGATATCTTCCAGGCTGGTTTCCGGAGTCATCCGGAACCAACCGAGCATGGCAGGCATCAGGTTGCGCTGGAAATAGAGTTGGTTGATCAGGCGGTATTGAGTCTGGCTCTCCCGAAATCCGGCATACCAGGGCTCTCCCCAGTTCATCCGGGTGTACATGTGCCAGAAAAAATGCCCCGGTGTGCTGGCATCGGTTATCACCTGGCCTTTCAGCTCAGGTTTCAGGTGATCGTACCAGATCTGAGTAAACCTTTGCTGTCCATATTGCCCCATTCCGGTCGACCAGTTTCCTTCCAGTCCGTCGAATGAAATCTGCCGGCATCCGGTCTGGTTGAAAAAATCGGCGATCCGCAGCGTCATTTCTTCCGACAGGGCATTGTCGGTCAGGAAAGTCTGGTACCCATGGTCCATCAGTTTGCTGATCACGGATTCTTTTGGATGGGCTGAAGCGGTTGTTCCAAATGCCCCCCGTTCGCAGCCGGTCAGCGTCCACGGGGAAGTTGCGGAAACTTCTTTGTACCGGATGATTTCATCACCAACTACCACTGCCCGCAGTGTGTTGTTTTTCATCTGGTTAAAGAATATGGGATCTTCTATTCCGATATTTTTATTGTCCTTTCCGATGGCTCCATTCAGTTTTGTGGATCCGACTTTTGCCAACCGCGGATCCGGAACCGGGGTCACATAGGGATCATTGGTAGTAATGAAATTCGACAGGGTATGAACGCCAATCCGGATGCCTTCCTCTGCAGCCCGGTCAACCATCAGTTTCATGGTTTCCCAGTTTTCAGGGAACTGGCCGGAATTCAGCATAAAATGCCCCCATGTTTCAAATGGGCCCTCATGATACAGGTATTTCAGGCCGGCTTTTTTGGTCAGCGCCAAAGCATCTTCAAACTCTTTAACGCCAAAATTCATGATCAGATAGGCAGCTGAGGCTCCCTTTGCCGTTTTCCCCCACTCTCCGTCGATCATCGGATGGGCCAGGCCTTCCGCAATCTCGATTTTTCCGATGGTGGTGAGGGCTTCAGCAGCCTTGCATCCGAACAGGGCAATGGATGAACCGGCCACGCCTCCATCATCAAAAGCCGGGGCTACATAATACTCATGATTCCAGTTGGATATGATCCTCTCCTTATCCCGGTTCCTGCAATAGGCCTGGATCACGCTGCCATAAGGTTCTTTCCTTGCGGTCTGTCCACGGTAAAAAATCTTCACAGAATCTGCCACATCAATCAGGCTGTTGGTCTCAAAAATATCATACCCGGGGTCCACGTCACTCTCTTCGGTTGGTAAGCCGCCAAGGGTTTTAAGGTTCAGCGACTGGATCCCAATGGCGAAAGCCGAATCCCTGACCACGCCAACGGTTTCCCCGATGGTTTGGCTGATACGGGTCGGGTAGGGACCCCAGACAATCAGGTCGAGGGAGTCAGTGCCGGTGATCTCCCTCAGCGTCAGAACCAGATGCGACTCCTTCTCCAGGATATCAACCGTTGCTTTCACGCCTCCCGGGAATTCGAGAATCACACCGGTCTTATCCTCGTTCACCGCCATTGAGACGGGTTGGAAATAGGTTCCGTTCTTCCGGATTTGCATCAATGGAGCAGTCTGACCATCAGGAAGGTACTCTTTTCCGGTCAGCGCATCAGACAAATTGACCACCTGGCCCGTTTCCGAGAGACCGAGAATCAATTCCGATGTTTTAAACTCGGTGATATGCGGGGAGCAGGCGGCCAGGAGGCCGAGGCAGAAAAACAGGGTAATTGGGTATTTCATGGTTAGTGGTTGCTGGTTACTGGTTCGAGGTGGAGGGTTTGAGGTGTAGGGTTGCCCTGATGCGACCTTAAACCCCAAACCCCGAACCCCGAATCGTAAATCGTAAATTGTAAATCGTAAATCGTAAATCCTAAATCCTAACCTACTTAACTATTGGTATTTCGCTTACTCTTAGCCGAGCCGATGCATAGGGTACCAATTCAACCATTTCAACCGGTTCAACCGATTCAACCGGCGAATAGGGTACCGGCCCGGCATTGTTCCCGTCCATTCCCCAGCCCGGGATTTTCTTTCCTTTTACCCGGAGCATGATCGGGGGATTGATATCGAGGGTGTCAAATGCATTCAGGGAAGCGTTGTAAACCAGGTCGCCCCTGTCGCCAAACGGATATTTGCCAATGGGATTGTTTACTACCTCAAAGCTTTTAGCCGGATCCGAGGGATCCACAACCAATCCGAAGTTCCAGTCGCCTGTGGGCTCGATCTGGAAATCGGTGGAGCCCATATACTGGTAACTGTGTGTAATGGTTATCGGGGTGAACTTCTTTGGAATCCTGATGCTGAAATAGAGCGGGCCTTTTACTACTGCCACGGCATTGTTGTATCGGGTCTCCAACTGAACAGCGGAACCGAGGCTTAATTCAATTTTATCTCCGGATTTCCAGGTCCGTTCAATCTTCAGGAATTCTCCGGATTTGGCCGGTACGGATTCGCCATTAACCGTAATGACCGGATTGGCTGCCCAACCGGGAATTCTCAGATAGACCGGGAAGGCGGCTGTTTTTTCCGGGTTTATCAGGATAAGTGCTTTTTCTTCAAACGGGTAGTTCGACTGGACTTCAATGGTTACAGGAACTTTCTTGCCGGCCAGTGCTTTTACCGAGCAGGGAGCGTAGCTGATCGCAGCCAGGCCGCCGTCGGGCGATGCCATCCAGAGCGACTGTGTGAATTTGGGCCAACCTTGGTGGCCGTTGGCGGTACAGCAGCCAAAATCGGGCTCAACCCCGAAAACATTGGCATCCGGACGGTTGCTCGACCAGGGGCGGGGAGCGTCGCTCACCAGTACCTGGTTCGCCTGCTGATCGTATTGGTGCGCCCAATAGTCGGGGGTGCAGGTTCCGGGCAGGCTGTTAAAAGCCAGTACATCCAGGCGGTCGGCCAACGCAACATCCCCGGTAATTTCTATCAGGCTTTCAAGAGAATACATAAATTCCACAACGGCGCACATCTCGGTACCCTGAATGGGATTCCGGCCGCTCAGGTGCTCGTCGCCCGAGAACCGGCCGCCCGCCTGGCCATGGTGGTCAATAAGGTTACGAATAGCGGTATAGGAAGCATCAAGATCTGATTGATTACCAGATTGTTGTGACCATATGCCCGGATATTTAACCGCCATCGCATTATTTACCACATGGGCGGTAAGTCCCACGGCATCCCATATTTTAGGAATCCTGCCCTCACGGGCTGCCAGGGAATCCCAGGGGAAACGTGTAAAATAGCTGCCCCAGTCGAAGCAGTTTTCCTCGATCGACCGAAGGGCAGTAAGAATGGTGGTGTCACCGTTCTGCCGGTAGAGCCAGTAGCCGGTAACGGCATTTTCCATGGCCCTGACCCCGCGCCACTCCTTATCGGGCCAATCGGGATTGTTATTGGCCAGGTAGGTGAAATACTTCTTGATCATATCCAGAGCCCTGGGATCGTTGCTGCCTTCATAATAACTTTTCAGCACCTTCAGGCCAACGGCCAGGGGCCAGCGATCCTTATTCTTTGCCGGACCGAACCACCCGTCGGGCTGCCCTGATGCAAGAATCGGTTCCATCCAGGTTTTAACTTTTTCCAGCAGACGAGGATCGTCCAGAAGGTATGCCAGGGGAACCAGTCCATCGAGGTAATAGGGTCCACGTTCCCAGGCTTCCTTGTCGCCCCCCTGCCATGCGGAAGTGGTGAGGGAAGGCCAGAACTCATCCAGGTGCCCGGGCAGGCCATTGGCCTGGATTACCAGCTGGTCCTTAAGCCAGCCGGCGGGCTTTACTGCGCCCAGAGGGAGCTGTATGAAAGTATTGGCTTTCAAGGGCTCCTTGTTAGCCGGGTAATTGGATTCCTGTTTGGAACAGGAGAGGCAGAGCATGATCATTCCTGCCGTGAGAAAGGCTGAGGTTCGTAGCATATCGGGTCTGATAAAGATTTATTCGTATTGGGGTAAAGTTAGGGATTTACGATTTACTATTTACGATTGATGATTTGTGATTTTGGGTATTGGGTATCGGGTATCGGGTATCAGGCGCTCTTTTGAAACCCGATGTTATAAATCGGATTTAGTCGTACCTTTGATTATCCCCCTGGCCAATTCGTATATGCAGTTTTAAAAAGCATGAAAATATGGATATTTGCTTTAGCTCTTGGTCTGGCAGGATCTTATGGATGTACCAGAAACCATCCCCCAATTATTACCAGCGCCTGGTTTACCCAGGTACTGCTCAGCAGCCCGGAAACTTATGTATTGCAGGTTAATGCAGCCGATGAAGACGGTGATGCTTTAGTTTTTTCCTGGACCTGCTCTTTTGGTGATTTTCCGGATGGGAACCGGTTGGAGAAAGTGAGATGGCAACCACCACTTTCGGTAAAAAACAAGGAATATCAGATCATCGTCAGCGCTTCGGATATGGAATTCACCGTAAGCGATACACTGGAAATCCACGTTGAAGGAGCGTATGCCTATACCGATCTCCGAGATGGACAGATCTATCCATTGGTCAGGATCGGAACCCAGACATGGATGGCGGCCAACATGAATTATGAAACTGCTTGGGGATCCCGCTGTTATGGGAATGATACCTCTTTTTGTAATCTGTATGGGCGGTTGTATGAGTGGGAATCAGCCATTGGAGTTTGTCCGGATGGCTGGCATTTGCCCACCATGGACGAATGGCTGAGCCTTTTTGAGCGTGTGAGCCCACATCCCGGAATAAAACTAAAATCCCAGACGGGATGGTACGAAAACGGGAACGGGTCCGATTCCTTCGGATTCAACCTTCTTCCATCCGGAAGGTGGAGGTGGTTTGAATCTGAAGGCTTTGGGCATATTGGCCGTCATGCCTCGATTTGGGCATCTGATGAAACCGATCAAAGTAGCGCCAGGTATGTGCGTTTTGATTATTACGGTGAGGATGCATATACCTATACATCAGACAAATGGGCTGGATTTTCCGTAAGATGTATTCAGAACCAATAGACTGAGTATTTTTTAACTTTGATTCATGAAAGCAAATGTTTTAAAAATCATTGCAATGCTTGGAGGACTTGCCATATCGGGTTATGGTGTATCTCAGGAGCGTTCTTCTGTTCTTAAGGCTGAAAGGATTCAAAATAAGATACGCCAGGATTCAGTCGACATGGCGTATCAGAATAGGATAAGTAGCTGGGTTAAAGATTCCTCCTTTGTCGTCGAACCGAATCGGGTTTCCGGATATCCTGTAAGCCCGATCACCAACTTCATACTGGTTGAAGAAGGGACCCTTATTTTCCAAACGAATGTTACAACTGGGCAATCATCCGGTTACAATCTGATAAACAAAACTGTTAAAGGAAAGGTGACGTCCAGGAAACTGGACACTAATCCCCGAACTGGCTATCACCGGCTGGTTTTTAAAATCATGACTACCTCAGGAATAGGTTTTCGTATTGATATGAAGATTTCCCCTACCGGTAGTGCTTTGGTGATTATTTCCGCAAATAATTATCCTGCCAGCCTGGAATACAGGGGATATCTCCGGTCCCTGGACGAAGCAAATATTTCGATTGGAGCCGAAACGTTTGACCTTATTGATTTCCCCTGGTTTGCGAGCCAGTATATTAAAACAAGGGTGGAAAGTGCTGGCAGATAAGGATCCAAGAGAACAGACAAACAATAATTATAGCATGAAAAGGATCTTAATAATTAGCCTGATTGTAATATTTGGATTGGCAAGCGTGGGGATGGTCACCTCTTGTAAAAAGGAGGATGTCCTGGGTAAAACAAAATTTGTTTTCGGGGCCGACCTTTCCTACGTAAACCAAATTCTGGAGCACGACGGGGTATACAAGGATAGCGGGATTGTAAAGGATCCTTATCAGATATTCAGCGACCGAGGTACCAACCTGGTGCGCCTGCGGCTTTGGTATAATCCTGCCTGGACTAAAACCGTCTACGGGAAGGAGGGGACCAAGCTATACAACGATCTGGAAGACGTCAGGGTAGCCATCCGTCGTGCAAAAGAATCCGGGATGGCAGTTAACCTCGATTTTCATTATTCCGATACCTGGGCCGATCCGCAGAAGCAGATTACGCCAGAAGCCTGGAAGGGATTGAGTTTTTCGGTTCTTAAGGATTCAGTTTATCAGTATACTTTTCGGGTTTTACAGAGTCTTAATGCCGATGGACTTATGCCGGATATGGTGCAGATCGGTAATGAAATCAACCCCGGAATGCTGCTGCCGGTGGGAAGTTACATGGATAATGGCTGGGCGCAGCTTGGCGGATTAATCAATTCGGGTATCAAGGCCGTTCGTGATGTTTCGAAGGAATCCGATGTCAAGACGTTAATCATTTTGCATGTAGCCCAACCGGAAAATGTTGAGTTCTGGTTCCGGGGTGTCACAACACTGGGTGAGGTCAATGATTTTGATATTATCGGTCTCTCGTATTATTCCAAGTGGAGCGACATTCAGCTGGCCCAATTATCGGGTTATATCAGGGACTTCAGGGAAACCTTCGGAAAAACGGTGATGGTTGTGGAGACGGCATACCCCTGGACAGGCGATGGTGCCGATTCCTATGGCAATATTTTCGGAGCAAATGATGCCGAACCCGGCTATCCGCTTACTCCGGAAGGCCAGTATAAGTATCTGGTTGCACTGACTCAGGCCATTAAAGATGGCGGCGGGATGGGCATCATGGTGTGGGAACCCGCATGGATTACCTCGCAGGCCAAAGACCTCTGGGGAACCGGCTCCGCCTGGGAAAACTGTACCTTTTTCGACTTTGAGGGCAACGTTAACCGGGGCATGGATTTCATGACCTATGCTTACGGGGCGGTAAAATAAACAATTCCCATTTTCTCCATTCTAACCGATTTCCTGCATATATATCCTCGGAACCCCCGGCTTGCGCCGGGGGCCAGAAACCCCCGGCTTGTGCCGGGGGCTACTCAGATGATGCCCCTGCAGTGCATGCTATAGCCCCGCAGGGGCGTCATTTGAGTAACCTCCGGCGCAGCCGGAGGTACAGGACACTATGGATAGCTACAGAAGCCTCACATATCACATCATCATCAGCACGCGCATGCGGGGAAAAGTAATCCCGGAGTCCGCATGTAAGTCCCTATATGGCTACATCTGGGGAATCATTAAAAAAAAGGGATGCTTATTGTATAGGATAAATGGTGTGGAGGACCATTTGCATATAGTTTGTGAAATACACCCTTCTATCTCCGTTGCCGATTTCATGAGGGACATCAAAACATCAAGTTCCAAATGGATGAAGGAATCTGGATTATTCCCAGGATTCCGGGGCTGGTCGGCTGGATATGGGATATTCAGCTACGCCAAGTCAGATCGTAACACCGTTATCAATTACGTAATAAAGCAGAAAGAGCATCACCGCAGGGTAGATCCGAGGGAGGAGTTTCGCAGGCTCCTTGATGAGTTTGGGGTTACCTATGATGAGCGGTACCTGACCTAGGTGGGTACATCGCCTCCGGCTGCCCTGCCACCTGCCGCCTCTCCTCCGGCTGCCCTGCCACCTGCCGCCTCTCCTCCG
>CAZEKJ010000010.1:42396-48266 GCA_964512915.1 uncultured Porphyromonadaceae bacterium | reverse complement strand
TCTCCTCCGATACACCCAGTACCCGATAAGGAAGTACACCACTGTGAGCCCTGCCAGGCAGACCAGGTGAGGCCAGATATCTCCGATACCGGCCTGAAATATCAGGACCTGCTTGAGGGCTTCCACCCCGTGGTAGGTGGACATCAGACCGGGAATGGTAAAATCATAATTACCAATTGCAAAAAGTGTGGCACCATGTATGGGAAATACCGTGCCGGAAAAAAACATGAAAAGAAACAGCGGAAAGTTTCCCACTACCAGCACCTCATTTACCGACTTGGTAAGTCCGGCCAGGATCAGGCTGAACCCGATCACCGAAAGACAGGTAAGCAGGCATACCAGAAGGAACAACCAGAATGAACCCGAGAAATCAAATTCAAACAGGTAGGCCGTCGCCAGGGTCAGCAAAATGCTGACCAGTCCAACCAACAGCTGAACCACTGTGACCCCGGTCATGAAAGTGAGCGGCCTGACCTTCGATAGTTTTAGCCGAAGCATGGTCTTTTTTTCCGGTTCAACCACAAAGGCAATGGCTCCAGAAAACATCAGCATGATGGTGGCTAGCACCAGCATACCCGGTATGGCAATGGTGAAATCATTCAGTTGGGAGGAGATCCCGGCAGGCGTTTCAATAAAGTGGTAGGGTTCGAGGGTTCCTGTAGCTGCGTTGATAAAACCGGAGACATAGGTAACTCCCATGATAGCGGATACCATATAATTGGTCTCGGTAAGATTACCGCTAATTTCGAATGGAACCCTGACGGCAGATCCTGATTGTCTGCGTAAGATACTGTCGGTGAAGCCCTGCGGGATCACGAGCATGGCATGTGACTTTTTATTCCTGATCTCTTCCCCGCCGGCTGCGCGATCCTTGACTTCCCTGAACTTCACCGGGAGTGTGTCATTTTTAACGGATCCCAGAAAACCAAGTAGCTCTTTGCCATAATCGGCTGATGAGCAGGTAGTTTCCGGCCGGTCGAGGTTTACAACGGCAACAGTCAGGTTCAGGGTGGTGCTTTTGTAGATCAGGTAGAAAATCCCGACAAAAAAGGGAGCCATGCTGATGGTAAGTAGCAGAATCCAGAATTGCCTTACCTGCTCCGTAAAACTCTTTCGTATAATGGCGATGAGTTTCATGGGCGCAGGTTTTTACCGGTAAGACGAATAAATACATCTTCAAGATTGTCACAGCCAAAGGTCTGCTTCAGGTTGGCCGGACTGTCGGTATACAGTATCTTTCCCTGATCGATAATGGAAACCCGCTGGGCAAGACGCTCGGCTTCATCCATATCGTGGGTGGTGAGAATGATCGTGCGGCTGCCCGCCATGGCCCGGATGAATTCACGCATCAGGACCCGGCTTTGAGGATCCAGTCCGGCTTCCGGCTCGTCCAGAATCAATACATCGGGATTATGAACGAGAGCCAAGGCGATACTAAGGCGCCGCTTCATACCCCCTGAGAGCCGGCGGGCCTGCTTTCCGGATTGTGGAAGCAGCCCGAGCTGATTCAATAAATCCCGGCTGCGAAGCGAAGATTCCCGATGAGGCAACCCATACATCTCTCCCATAAAGACAAGCTGTTCGAGACAGGTTAACCGTTCCCAGTGAACGTTTTCCTGCGGACAGACACCCAGCAGGGATTTCCCATCCGGGAATTCATGAAGAGGCAGGCCGTTAAACAGTACCTGACCTTCATCCGGCTTAAGAAGTCCGCAAATCATTCGGATGGCCGTAGTTTTTCCGGCACCGTTCGGTCCCAGGAAGCCGAGGACCTCTCCCGGATTTATCTCCAGGCTGACCTGGTCCACGGCTACCTGTTCACCAAAACGCTTGGTCAGATTGACGCACTCGATTTTTATGGGAACCGGCATAGTTAGAATTGGTCAATGAAAATAGCAAAAAATGATTTAACGACTCACCAGCAATTTTTTGGTTGCAGAGAACCCTTGCCCGGTAATCCTTATAAAATAGATTCCGTTAGTTAGGTTGCTGATATCCAATAGTGTAAAGTCCGATGCCACTTCGGCTGTTGTCCGGCTGATTGTTCTTCCGTTTCCGTCGATTAATGATACATAAGCTATGGCTGGAAGTTTTTGATGAGTAATCCGGATATAGTCTGACGCAGGGTTTGGAAGAATTGAAATCTCCAGTTCTTGATGTTCAGATACTTCTATCGAAGTGGATAGTAAGCTGATCTGCAGATTGTCAACGTAAAAAACCGGGTAACCAGGCGAAGTGGCTAACGGACTTTCCTGCCAGGTGTACCTGAGCTCCCTTGCCAATGGGTATCCTTCCGGAATACGCCGGTTGATATTGAGTATATATTTGCCATCAAGCCGGATAGAAATATATTTTTTTATTGGCAGGATTCTGATTTGGAATAAAAACCATTTGTTTTTTGGATAATCAAATTCACCCTGCCTTATATCATTATAGTAAATGTCAACCTTTCCGTTTGTTTTAAAGTATGCAATCAGGTCGCTGCCGGCAATTCCATTAATCCTGATACAACCACTCCTGTTTTCTTCAATCATTACATACTGCTGGATCTCCAGATCCTTGCATATGTTATGTTCCAATGGAAGAACCAGATCGCATGAATTATCAATTTTAACACTCTGCCGGCCTGCAAATTTCCGGTAGCGCTCGATTCTGCCATCCCAACCAGGGTTGCCCGAAAGGGATCCTGAAATCCAATTGGGTGAAAGTGAAGTCAGAACGCCAAATGATTCATAGGATTCAAAATCATCAAAATAGGGCAGGGTTGCGGGAGTGAATGTGTTGAAAGTCCCATAGCCGCTGAGAAAAGAGGAATCCGGTGTTACGGTCATTACCGACCAGAACATCCTTTTACCACCTGAAGTTTCTATGGTAGCCTGATTCGTAACCAATCCGGTCACCATCCTTTTTTGCTCCATCGGATCTGTACCCATATATACATCAAACCAGCTGTTCTCCGGAAGGTCGGTGCCTGACCAGGAGAGTGTCAATTCCGGGCCGGAAATGGTTACCGGTCCATTTGGATCAAGATAGCAGGGACTCAATACCTGAGAGGATTCCGGGATAAGGAGTGTATCTGTTTTATTAACCATAACTGGAATACATTCCTGAAATGATTCTTGTGATAATGGATTGTTTATCAGGCTAATATATTCTGATTTTTTAATAAAGGCCTCATTTGTCAGTGCTTTGATATTGGAAATGCCATTGTCAGCAAGATTCAGGTGAACAAGGCTTGGATTCGTTGCCAGATTATCAACATACACTATGTTATTTTCAGAGAGGTCCAGCGTTTTAAGGTTTTCCCAGGAGCCTGTCCACCATTTTACCTGGTTGCCATGAAGATCGAGGGTTACAATCACTGGCAGCATTCCGCAGAGGCCATCAAGTGAACGGATCAGGTTATGACCTGCAATGAGGGTATGTAAAGAAGGTAAAGGCTGTGAGGCTGATATTCTTGTAATTCGGTTATTGTCAATTCGTACCTGTTTCAAACGGGCAAGATTTCGATCGACCGAAAAGATGGAGAATTGGTTGGAAGCTACATCCAGATAAGCAAGGTTTGGAGTGAAACGGAGAAATCCGGTGTCATCCAAACGATTGTTACTCAGGACAAGGGAAATCAGTGATGGAAATTCACCGGTCCATCCCGCCCGGACTATAGAATTGTTTATTGCTTCAAGGATCTCAAGGTTCTTGAGATTATTGGTAAATTGAAGGTTTTCGATGCCAGTGCTGTCCATGGTCAGAATTCTTAATTCAGGCATGCTGCCGATCGGATCAGTTAACAAAACCTTGCTGTTTCTGATCCGCAGTTCGATCAGTCCGGCCAGATTTTCACTTTTCAAAAGGCTGTCTGCCTGGCATCCGTCAATGCTCAGGTTTACTAATTCTGTGAGAGAGGGAAAACCCTCGTAACTGGCTGGAATGATATTGATTAGTTTTAATTCTTTCAACCGTTTCAGGGTATAGACCGGCGTGATGTCAAGAATCTGCGTGTTATCGCAAGCAATTGTAAGACTTTGCAGATTAGAGCAGTTTTGCAGTCCTTCAAGTGTGGTGCAGGTTTCCATGATTTCCAGTCTGGTAATGGGAAGCATGGAGCCTGACTCCAGAGGCCCCTCGGTTGTGACAGCAGGGGATTCAGCTAGCTGATTCTGTATAGCCCGCCGCAGCGACGGGTCAGGGATGTGAACAGGCTGTCCGGCTATGCTTACCCCAATTGGTCCGATCCAGCGGGATTCGCCCTGGTCATGGATGGACGAAACCTGGATCAGGTGCTGCCCGGCCGGCATGTCCCTGGTCCCGATATGTTTCTCTGAAGTCTCTGTGTAAAACACTTCGTCGATATAAATCCTCCATGCCATCGGATGATCATTCTGGTTGCTTCCGCTGTCCCAGGCAATTTGGGCTTCTCCGGCATCGTCTTCAATCCGGAGGTTTGAGGGCGGTTCGAGGTTTGAATAGGGGGCCAGCCCCGTTATGTAATTGTCGATCTGGAACATCCCAAGCATGTCAAAGGGATAATATCCGTCGGCATAACCACCCCAGCCAAGGTTGAAATGGAAAAAGCCATCGGCATCAAACCCGTCACAAACGAAAGCGTGACCCGAGCCTGAAACATAGACAGGCTGATACCGGCGGAGGTTTTCAAGAACATGCCGTCGGCAGGTGCTTAAATCTGTGTCGCTGGCAACGATCCGGTCGGCTGTAAAGTACTTCAGCTTTTTAAAGGCGTCATAGGCGTTATAATTACTGGTGGTAGAAAAATCGGGGCCGTAATTCATCATGGTAATGATGCCCATCCCCAATAAAAACCTGCTGGCTTCCTTGTCGATAGCCAGTGGCTTGTTTTCCATCAAAGACCATTCATAGCTTCCTATTCCGGAAGTTATCCTGCCATACTGCCCGGCTTCCAATTCACAAGAGAAGTTAAAACTGTTGTATTTGTCATAATAACGGACGATCTGTCCCACTGCAAGCGCAACACATCCGGCCATCACTCTTCCTCCCGGCCCTTCCAGGTCTTTGGGACAATAAAAGTTGAAAAAATCATCCTGACCCCATTGGGTTTTTAGCAGGTGGTTCATGCCCGGTAATCCGGTTTTTAATCCCGCTGCCGGGAGCAACTTTGACGCCGGGTTGTTCATAAGGGCTTCCAGGAATATTTCGGCAGGATCGCATATGGCGCCCTTACGGGTGAAGGTGTTCTCCGTTGAATAGCCGATTACTGGGAATCCTGGTTCATCTTTCACCATGACAAAAGCAGGGTATCCCGGATTTTCAAAAATCCAGACATTTCCCTGTTGTTGAGTTTGAGTGAATACCAGTTGATTGTTTGCCAGCCGGCTCCGGAAGAAGTTTTCCGCCGACTCCCTGGGCGAGGATTGGGTATATGCCTGACATTGGATGAACAATACAAGCAGCCCGGTCAGGATTGGTTTCATGGTCAGTATGTTTCTGTATAACAGACGACTGATCAAGGCCGATCATTACAGGCATATAACCTCTGAGAGATCAGGATGAAGACAACCGAGCAGAGAATTATTGCAAACGGGAGGGTTGCCTTTGCGGGAATTTTATTATCGGGCTATTTCACCCAAATAGCGGTCAGGGACCAATTTTCCTTGGATATCCATCCGAACAGATAGTGCCAGTTTTCCAGCTTGACAAGCCCTACGTAAGGAACAAACCATCGGTCTTCACTGAGGTAATCGTTGAAAGCTGAAATCCTTCGGTGAATCAGATACGTGTTTTCAAATGTGAAAGAATTCACTGTCAGGGTTTCCACCGAAACCACTTTGGAGGAGTCACGTACCATGATAGGGTGTTGCCACGACTGGCCGACCGACAGTGGAATCAGCATAACA
>CAZEKJ010000010.1:0-42386 GCA_964512915.1 uncultured Porphyromonadaceae bacterium | reverse complement strand
CGGGTATCCTTCGGGATAGCGGTAAAACTTAACAGAATCTGGTCCGGTTCTTACAAATAGAGTGTCATAGATATTGGACTTGCTGAAAATCCACATTCGATAGGTAAGGCCGTCGGTTCCAGTGGTATCACTAACTATATCAACCCTCAATGAAGTCTGCTCCATGGCCAGACTGTCGAACCGTTGGTAAACCCATGAATTTCCAATGCTGTTCGGGAAATAGTCATCGGAAAACAGCCCGGCCGGTTCTTTTTTGCATCCTGAAAATAATACTGCCACCAGGAAAATTCCTGAAATGAATGATTTACTGATTGGTTTCATCTGAATGGGCAATTGGTTGTTGAATCTCCTGAGATCTGGATTTAAGACGCAGGGCCAGAATGAAAGTTACAGCCATCAGGAATGCCATCAGGTACAGCGCTTTTCGGTACCCCGCAGCTGGTAGGAGTTCTTGTGCGGCAACCATGGTTATGGCTGCACTGCCAACTATCTGGCCAATGCTGATAAAAATGGTAAGAACACCCTGGGTTATTGCACGATCATGGACGCCAACCTCATTGAGCATGATATAGCGCAACCCTGAACCAGCCATAACGGATAAACCCAACCCGATCAGAACGCCCGAGCCATAGAAAATACTTTTTGAATCACCCGAGAAACTAATCAGGAGGAGTCCGACTGCTGACAGAACCAGTCCGGTCAGGATTACGAGCCGTGATCCGGTTTTATCCAGCATACGGCCGAATATGGGAGAACCTATCGCTGTGGCTACTACAAAGGGCAGCAGCATAAAGCTCGCTTCGGAAGGATTGACACCGAAGGAGAGAACCGCAAGATTGGGTATGAAAACAAATGCAGACTGGAAGAGGCCCGTAATCAAGGCGATAAATCCAACGATCCGGATCTGCCGGGATTTGAAAAGAGAGGGATTAATAACCGGAAAAGTTATCTTCTGCTCAAAGTAAAAGAGAAGACCAAGGAACACCATGGCCGCCGCAAGGAAAGGCCAGACATCCAGTTCGCCAATTCCGGATAATCCGCTGACGGGTTCAAAGCTATTGACACCGTAGGTAAGGGTGCCAAGAAACAGGCCCAGAAAAATGATTCCTTTCCAGTCGATCTGGTTGACGGATTCAACACGCTCGGAACTCAGGAGCCGGGAGCTGAAGAATATCAATACTAAGACGATCGGAATATTGATGAGAAACAGAATATGCCATTCAAAAAAGGCCAGCAGAGTGCCGGCAAGAATCGGCCCGATAATGAAGGCAATTCCCCAAACTGCGCCGATCATGCCCAGAACCCGTCCGCGCTTTTCGGGCGGAAACTGATCACCGATAACTGCCGAGGCAACCGGGAAGATGCCGCTTGCGCCAAATCCCTGTATTGCCCTGCCCAATAGCAATATGTCAAAATTGGGGGCAAAGGAGACGACCAGGGAGCCAACCCCGAAAATCGCCAGGGTTATCATGTATATGCTCCTGCGGCCATACAAGTCTGATAATTTTGCAAAGAGGCTGATTCCTACGAGGTTGAATAGCACATAAATGCTGAAAATCCAGGAAAGGTCCTTTTGAGCCACTTTGATGGTTTCCGTGATCGACGGAATCGCCGGCCCCACGATGGATATGTCCAGTGCACCCATTAAAACACCAAAAAATAGCAGGGCCAGAACTCTATTCGATTTTTTATCTTTATTCATTATGATTTGTTTTGGTGCTAAACAATTGTCCTTTCAATCTGTTGAAATTAATAGTAATTAATTGAATCTTTAACACGTTTCACCAATCCGTCATCGGTCATTCGTCATCGGTCGTCTCTCTTAAATCGTAAATCGTAAATCGTAAATCGTAAATCGTAAATCCCATGGCCCTCACACAATCGAATCCTTTCCCGCTCGGAACCAGAGCTCCCGAGTTTAACCTGACTGATCAGGTTTCAGGTAAAGTGTTGTCATTAAAAGAGTTGAAATCTGACAAGGCAACAGTAATTGCATTTATCTGCAACCATTGTCCCTATGTCAAGCATATCAATGCCGGTTTGGTGAAGCTGGCCAACCGCTATATAGCCAAAGGTGTATCTTTTATAGCTATTAACAGCAATGATCCCAATCGGTATCCTGAAGATTCACCGGACCGGATGGCTGAATTTGCCCACGAAAACAGCTACACGTTCCCCTATCTTTTTGATGAGGATCAGAAAGTTGCGAAGGCTTATGATGCTGCGTGCACCCCTGAGTTTTATCTGTTTGACAGCGATCTTTTACTGGTTTACCATGGCCAGATGGATGATTCCCGTCCTAACAGTGGTATCCCGGTTACGGGCGAGGATCTTGCCCTGGCGCTGGACCTGACACTCTCCGGAAGGCCGGTTCCTGCAAGGCAGAAGCCGGGGATCGGGTGCGGGATCAAATGGAAATAATGGGCACAAGGGCACAAGGGCACAGGGGCACAAGGGCACAAGGGCACAGGTAGGGGCGCGTTGCGCGCGCCCGTTTTGGCAAAATTCCGCATTACGCGTTTGGTTCCCAGCCGGGCTCGTAATCCCTGCCCGTCATTTTCTCTACTGCCTTGTTCTGTAAAATCTTTCCTGTTGCCGGATCAGTTTTTATTTGTCCTCCATTGAATTGGGCGATGTTAGCCAGATGACAAAGGTTAACACTGATCATGGCCTCATCGATCGGGGAGTTTAGTGGTTTTCCGTCACGAATGGCATCGATGAAGTTCATGAAGTGCACCACATCCAGATTACCGGCACCAACAATATTTGTGGTTGCTGATAGGGCTGCCTCTTTAACCTCCTCTATAGTCTTGCCTGATAAATCATACAGGATGTATCCGTTTCGGTCCAAAAGGATCGATCCTTTGGTTCCATAAATAATGGCACCACGGCTCCGGTTAACCACCGGCAAACCGTTACAGCTCTTACCTTCCCAGGTGATGATTTTGTTACCCGGATACTTATAGGTAATCATCTGGTTGTCAAAATATTCCCAGTCATCCTCTCCGTGGAATCTGCCTCCTGAGGAGAGAACTTCAGATGGATATGCTTTACCGAGGGCCCACCGGCAGATGTCAACTTCATGGAGGGCATTGTTCTGGGCTTCACCGGTTCCCCAGTTCTTAAACCAGTGCCAGTTGTAATGAACTATATTGTCTTTATATTCTGTTCTTGGTGCAGGTCCCTGCCAGAGGTCCCAGTCAAGGTGTGAGGGAACCGGGACTGTTTTTCCGATTCCGATAGGTCCGCGTGTATTCGCATACCAGGCGCGGGCGTGGTAAGTGTCTCCGATAACTCCTTCGTTGATCTTTCGGATCGCGGCTGCACTCGTAACCGCTGAGCGTTGCTGATTCCCCATCTGAATAAGCTTTCCGTGTTTTTCCCATGCTTTAAGGAGCATCTCGTTTTCCGTGATGTTATGGCTGCTGGGTTTCTCGAGGTAAACATGCTTGCCGGCCTGAACCCCCATGATAGCCATTGGTGCATGCCAATGATCCGGAGTGGCAATTGTTATGGCATCGATCTCCTTAATTTCCAGTAATTTTCTGATATCCTTGATTCCGGCTGGCGTGGTTCCTTGTTTTGTCCCGGTTGATGTAACAACCTGATCAAGTACCTGGGAATCCACATCGCAGATATGCGTAATTAATGTATTTTTTCCTTTTACGATGGCATCAATATGCGCGGTGCCTCTGCTGTTTACGCCTACAACGGCGAAATTCAGCCGGTTATTCGCACCGGCAATCCTGCCGTAGCTGGCGGCACTGAATCCGATACCTCCGATTGTGATACCTGCTGCGCCGACCGCGCTGTTTCGCAGAAATTTCCGCCTGGATTGCCCCTGTTTGGATTGATCTTTCATTTTATGAATTTGCTTTAATATTCAAAAGTAGAAAAAGCTCAGCGGTAAATGCGGATGATATCGGCTTTAATCCTCAGGCTGAAAGGAACCCTTTGTCCCCAAATGTCGGCCCGTTTACCCTGCCCGATAGAATCGGCCGGCAAATCCGGAAATTGGATCCCCGGAGAAAGGCTGATCCGTTGCAAATACCCTTCGGATTCTACCAGAATCTGGCTGGTCCCTATGGTGCGGATATTTCCCTGAACCAGCGGAAGATCTCCCTGGTAAAAGCCTTCTGCTGAAGGAGCTTTGACCCGGTATAAATCATAGAAATCGCTTGAATATTCCATAGCCGACCCAGGTGGAACCGGGAACTCCGCAAACTGTCCGCTACCCTGATGTCCGGGATAATTATTGCCTTTTTTTTGCCTTAGAAGGAATATTTGCGGGTATTTATCCCAGTCAGCCGGAACGAGACAATATTCTTTACCTGTACGGCAGTTTATAACCCAACCGGTCCACCATTCGAGTCCATGACGGGCAACGACCAAATCGTTCTTACCGATTTTTTGTAAGGACGTAATATTTCGTAGGTCCTGGTAGGATTCGCGGGTTATCGATGGCAATCTTTTCCCGGTTATTCCAGCGGTTGCCGACAATAAAACCAATGCACCGAAAACCCCGAGGGTTGCTCTCTTCTGCCAACCGCCAGAGAGGATCCGCAGGATGAAGACATATTGAAATGCGATTGGTAACCAGGCCATGAGGTGGTAGCGCAAAGCCCATTCGATCCCGATCAATGGAGAAGAGAGGGCAAGTGACAGCATCGAAAGTCCCCATACAGGGACCTGCTCTTGCACCCTCATCCGGCTGCGATATTTTATCAGGATGATCAACCCTGACAACGAAAGGAAATTGATAATCAAAAAATTGTGCCAAAGAAATCCTGAATAGGGATGCTGTCCGTTAATCAGAAGGAATAGGTAGGGAGTCTCGAAAATCCTTAGAGGATTCAGGTAAAACGAGGTTACCCGGGTCAAACGGTCTGGATCCGACCGCAGCAGGAGGAGCGAAACGGTCACAAACAAAACTATTGTAAGCAATAAGAAGGACAAATTCCTGAGAATTTTTTTTTGAGCCGAACGGATCAGACTCACAAGGCCGCTTAGTATGATGAATGTAAAAGCAACAGCCAGACAACCGATATGAGTAAATCCTGTAAGCATCAGGAAAATAACGGAAAGCAGGATGAATTTGGCTTTTCGATGTTGTAGGAACCGGATTGCATTTAATAAAAAGGCGGAGAGAAAAACCAACCCAATCGAGTTTTTGGTCATATCTCCTGACAAGACCATGAGTGAAGCGAGGTAAAGAGCTGTGAACGCCGGGAAAATATACCTGGAGGCATCCGGTTTTTCCATATCCGGGTACATGTTTCTGGACACAAGATATACCGGCACTGCCACCAACGGTGGGATCAGGGAATCGATCAGTCTTGCAGAGGAGATAATTGAGTTGTCGATGCTTAGCCCTGTAACTGCTTGTATAATAGCGCTAAGGCCGGCGCACAACCAATGGACCAGTGGTGCGTCTGGGTAATTCATGGAACCGGTTTCCAGAATGTTGCGGGCCAGCAGCGGGTAGTAACCGCCATTGATGCCGGGTATGAGATCGGCGCTGAAATTTGTTTTCAGCCTGATAGCTGCCGCGATCAGAATAAGTAGCCCAATGATCAAAAAATTTTGGCCGGAGTAATTTTTTTTTAGTTTTTCCGTCAATATTTAATAAATTCGGGTTAACAATTAAAAACCAAACTCATGAAAGCAAAAGTAGTTAAAACATTGCCGGTTTTGATGCTCCTGGGACTGTTAGTGGGATGTGGAAGTTACGGTGATTACTCTGATTATTATGATATTTACGGGAATGCCACACACTCGTATGGTATCACGGTTTGGACCAGTACCAGCAGCAATGTGGATGTTTTTGTGAATGGTGAGCGAATCGGAACGGTTACCCAGCGGTATGAAAGTGCTCCTGAATGCGGTGCAGCAGGCTGCGTTATGTTTAGCACCCTTGATGGCGGGACGAAAATTACGCTGCGTGGTGAATCAGTTGATGGAAGGACCCAATGGCAGGAGAAGACTTTCCGCCTGAACAGGGACTGCCGAAAAATACAGCTGATTACCAATGAACAAGGTGTGCCGGAAGTTGTTGTAAACTAAGCCGGGGCATCTGCCGGAAGCCGGAAACTAAACGTTGATCCTTCATTAACCTTGCTGGCAATGGCAAGATTATCACCGTGCCTGGCTATCATTTCTTTGCACAGAACAAGGCCCAATCCGTGGCCTTTTTCTTTGTTGGTACCTTCTCTGGAGGCTCCTGAAGTGACAGTAAGCAAGGCATTCAGAATTTCAGGTGTCATTCCGATTCCTGTGTCTTTGACAAAAACCAAAACCTGACTTCCGATTTTTCTGGCACCAATGGTGATCTGGCCTCCCGATGGAGTGAACTTCATGGCATTGGAAAAGAGATTTCGCAGAATTGTCTGAATCATTGCCGTATCAAAAAAAGCTGTGACCTCTGCTTCCGCGATGATCTCAGATTTTATGTTCTTCATCTGAAGTGCACCGGAGTATAGGTCCACTGTTTCCTGGAACAATGAGGTGAGGTTTCCGGAATACGGATTGTAAGGGATCTCCTTGCGCCGGCTATCTGACCAGGCAAGCAGGTTTTCCAGGACCAGATAGATCGATTCAGATGATGCATAGACCATTTTTAATGTTTTCCTGACCTCATCCGGATCAGAAATGTCGCCATCGATGAGCAATCTGACCAGGTTTCCTGTGTTTCCGATGGGGCCCCTTAAATCATGGGCAATAATTGAAAAGAGCTGATCCTTCATCCGGTTAATGGCCATCAGCTCTTCAGTTTTTTCCTGAAGACGCTGTTCGCGTTCAAAGAGTTCATTTTCAATGATTTGTTTTTGCCTGAGAGAATCAATCATCTGATTGAAGGCAACACTGAAATCTCCCATAAAGGAAACCTTTTGTGTATAGTCACCGGCCGCAATTTGCTGAGATTGCCAGGTGAGATGCAGCAAATCAGAATGGAGCTGTTTGAAGCTGCTGACAAATTGATTGCCCTTGGGAGGCTCCTGGTCGAGTAATCCTTTGCTTAATGCCAGAACAAACCGGTAGCCTTCAAGATATTGGGTTATCAGATTCTGAAGGTCCAGAGTCATCTGCTTAAGCTCAGGACTGATAGTCTCATCCAGTCCTTCTGTAAGGTTGATGACAGGTATACCACCGGCGAGGATTCTTTCAACTGAGGTGGTGGCAGCCACAATCAGTTTCTTTTCGGAATCATTCATTTTTTTGAAAGATCGATGGTGAAGCGGCAGGTCCGCTCACCCGTTGACCAGCAGTCAACTTCCCTGACTGAGAAATCCTTGCCGGTATATACATTAAAGATTCCTTCAATGAACCCTTCATCATAATCGCAAACTGTTCGGCCGGTAATGGGCAGGCCCGAGCAATCGAGATCTTCGGAAACAGTGATTACGAAACTGAGCTTAACGGGATCTGCCTTCTCTACCCGCAGGATTCCCACGGACATTTCTATCAGTTTATCATGTAATTCTGCGATAAACTCATTCAGTGGAAGTGACGGGTCCAGAAGATTTTTGCAAAATTCCTGACCCGCAAGCCTGCCGGCTTCCACGAAAAGTTCTTTAACCAACTCTAAACCAAAACGTTCCTCGAGCACGGCGCGCATGGTGTATTGCATCAAGCGATAAACGGCAACATGTGTTTCCTGGCCAAGGTTAGGCCGACCCAGGTGGATGTCACCTATATCCTTCCAGTTGAAGGGGTATTCTTTCATACTTTATTAATCAACTCCGACGAAATAAAGATAGAATTATTTGCATTACTGGCGAAAGGCTTTAGTATTTACGATTTACCTTTACCGGATATGAAAAAAATCATTCTTAAGCCAAACCGCGATAAATCCCTCCTTCGCAAACACCCCTGGGTATTTGCCGGCGCCATTCAACGCATGGAAGGTACACCGGGTAAAGGGGAGACTGTATCAGTATATTCTGCTGACCAAAAATTTCTAGGGTATGGCGCCTATTCGCCGGTTTCCCAGATTGCTGTCAGGATTTGGAACTGGGACGAAGCCGAGGAGATTGGTCCGGCCTTTTTCCATCGAAAAATAGTTGAAGCCTGTGAGCAGCGGAAATCCTTTGGCATTCCGGATGAAACGGATGCTTACCGGGTTCTTTTCTCGGAATCCGACGGAATTCCCGGTCTGATTGCTGATAAGTTCGGGGATTTTTTGGTTTGTCAGTTCTCCTCGGCAGGCGTGGAATTCTGGAAGAAGGAGATTGTTGAGGCTCTCCACGATATCATCCCCTGTAAAGGAATATTTGAACGGTCGGACCTTGCTGTCAGACGAAAAGAGGGGCTTCAGGAAAGCACGGGTTTATTGTGGGGCGAACCATCACCGGAGTGGATAACAATAACAGAATGTGATCGCAGGTTCCGGGTTAGCATCACGGAAGGTCATAAGACCGGTTATTATATTGACCAACGCGACAACCACTCTTTAGCAGGCAGGTTTGCTGCCAACAGAGAGGTTCTTGATTGTTTTTGTTATACAGGAGGATTCTCCATTGCCGCCCTCCAGGGTAACGCAAATCATGTTGTCATGGTTGATTCTTCCGGCCCGGCAATCGAAAATGCAATCGCAAATGCCGGATTAAATGGTTTCGATCCTTCGCGGTACACCATGGTGGAAGCTGATGTGTTCAAATTGTTACGTGTATATCGCGATGAGAACAGAAAATTCGATATGGTCATACTCGATCCTCCAAAATTTATTGATTCTGCAAACCAGGTTGACCGGGGTGCCAGAGCATACAAGGATATTAACCTTTTGGGGATCAAGCTCCTGAACCCCGGTGGATTGCTATTCACCTTCTCATGCTCCGGGCATATGGAGGATCTTCTGTTCCAGAAAATTGTTGCGGATGCTGCACTGGATGCCGGCCGTGAACTCAAAATAGTCAGGTGGCTTTCACAGGCTCCGGATCACCCTGTGATGGCGAGCTTTCCGGAGGGGAAATACCTGAAAGGGTTAATGGCTATAGTAACATAACCACCGCTAGAATGGCGATTCCCAAAATGAGCAAGCCATACATGAGTATGGACAGAAACCGCTTGCTCCTTTTGAATTTTTCGTCCTCAAGCTCCCAACCTTCAGGATCCGTCAGTGAAGAGAGGCACCCACTGAGGCTTCTAAGTTGCACCCCATAAATACTCAGGGTGGCGGGAAGAGTAAACAGATACGAGAGCAATACCAGGGTGGCAATTATCAGCCGGTCGTGGAAGTGCAAAGGAGGTACAAACCCAAATCGGACATAATAGTATACCAGCGTGCCGGCTATTACGATAAAAGGATTGGTAAGGCTTTGGATAAACTGAACCTTGTAATACATCTTTTTCAGAAACTGAATTTTTGTTTCGAGTGTCTCCTGAATGGTGGCATTAGAAGAGTCAAGTTCAAATGCAGCCCTCCGTATGCGGACCAGGTAGGGGATCAGAACAGAAAGTGCAACCAGGGAAACAAGGCTCGTGAAAAAAGCAAGGGATTGATTCCGGTAAAGGGATAGGGTAACTAATAAAACCACTGCAACCAAGATTTTCAGAACAACATCAAAGCCCAGTGAAATCCTTATCCACGCTGTAAAATCCCGGGAACGCGCTTTTCGGAATCCGGAAATCTCTTCTACCGAATATTCCTTGCGGACCTGGCGCTCCTCCATCCGATTCCAAATTTTCTTCATATCATCCAGTTCCATCACCAATCTCCTTATTGATTCATTTTCCTCATGATTGTTTCCAGTTTCTTCTTGGTGCGAACCAGTTTCACACCTACATGGGTTTTTGTAATACCCATTATATCAGCTATTTCCTGATATTGTTTTTCCTCCAGATAGAGCAGTATCAAGGCCTTCTCAACCGGGTCCAGCTCTTCGATTGCCCTGTACAGCATCGCGATTTCCTGATCGCCGAAAGAATTGTCCTCTTCAGCGGCATCGAGGTTGGGAGTCAGCGGTTGGGTATTCTGATAAAGCTTTGACTTTCGTTTCATTGAAATCGCAGTATTCAGAGCTACCCGGTACATCCAGGTGGTAAAAGAAGAATCTCCTTTATAGGATCCATAACCGAGCCAAAGTTTGATGGTAATTTCCTGGAAAAGATCGGAATGATCATCCCGGTCCGATGTAAACAACCGGCAAACCTTATGGATTATGTTCTGGTTTTTTGCAACCGCTTCAAGAAATTCTTTTTCGCCGAAAGCTCCCACAAAAGAGTTTTTTTGATTTGACGCAATAAGGTGAGTAGAATTACGATTTACGATTTACGATTTAGGCAGAGGGGGGGGTATGGACAACAGGTACTATAAACCAGAATTCCGAACCATGGCCTGGCTCGCTATTTACCCCGATGGTACCACCCATCAGATCGATAATTCCGCGACAAATTGCCAGCCCAAGTCCCGTTCCGCCGTATTTACGGGTAAGGTTCTCATCGCCCTGTCGAAAACGATTAAAAATTATTCGCTGATATTCACGAGATATTCCAGGTCCGGTATCTTGCACAAAGAACCGGAAATTACGCTTATCAACGGGCTCGTGCCCAATGGTTATAACCCCTGACTCGGTAAATTTCAAGGCATTGTGAACGAGGTTTGTGATCAGTTGCTTAATTCGGATGGGGTCAATCACAACATGGGTACATTGATCGCAAAGACAATCCCTGACCGAAATATCCAGATGCGATTTTCCCATCCGGTCTCTCATAAGAAGGATTTGTAACCGCAGGTCCTTCATCATCTCATCCAGGTCAACTGCCTGCTTTCTAAGATCAAGTTGTCCGGCCTCAATTTTGGATATGTCAATGATGTCCGAAACGAGGGTTAACAAGTACTCAGAGCTTTTTTGAATGATTTCGATATATTTCTTACGTTCATCCTGACCTATATCATCATCGCCCAGCAATTCAGCAAACCCGACTATGGAGTTCATCGGGGTTCTGATTTCATGAGACATATTTGCCAGGAATGAGGACTTCAGCCTGTCACTTTCCTCAGCTTTTTTCCGCGCCGCTTCCAGTTGAAGATGCACGCCCTGTTGTTCGGTGATATCCCGCGTAATACCTAGAATCCCAATAGCAACGCCATTTTCGTCCCGGAAAAAGCTTGCGATAGACTCGGTATGTATTATTGATCCGTCCTTGCATATTTCATCTGATTCGAACCGCCGCCGCCTGGTTTTGTCAGACCTGGGATCTTTTTCAAGTTCAAGTTCTTCTTGCAGAATACCCCTGAATTCTTTAAAAGTTTCGGGAGTTACATTCTCCTCAAGGCTCCGGATCATGGCCTCCTCAACTGTAAAGCCTTTGAGCCATCTGACAGTCGGGCTGATATAAAGCATTTTGAAGTTAAGATCCCGCATCCAGATCATGTCCGGTGAGTTGTTGACGATCACACGAAAAACCTCATTGATTCTACGCAATTCTGCTTCTGCACGGTATCGGTCCGAAATATCCCGGATAACCGTATATATCAATGATTCATCACCTTGTGGTATCAGAGTAAGGATAACTTCCGCATAAAAGGTAGAACCATCAATTCGGGTATGTTGCCATTCAAACCGCTGGTCGATTCCATTGTAAACATCATTGATAATTTGCCGTGCTCTTTCCCTGGAGGAAGCACCATCCGGTTGAAATTCAGGCGACAACTCGATAGGTGTTTTCCCGATCAGGTGGTCCCGGGAACCGGCACCCATAAGCCGCAACGCGGCATCATTACAATCGACGAAACTGTTCCGGTCAAGCAGCAGAAGAGCATCCGGACTATGCTCAATCAGTGTCCTGAATTTCATTTCCTGGATACTGACTTCCTGGAGGAGCTCTTTTTGCCTGGCGACTAATTCGGTTTCCTCCGTGATATCATCGAAAAGCGTGATGAAGTATCCCTTTTCCGGACTGAAAACTGAGATCCTGAACCACTTTTTCAGTAAGGCGGAATGCTGTTTTACCTGTTTTGGTTGCTGAGTTAGTGCAACCTCTCCGAAAAATTCAATCCAATTAACCTCATCTTTTTCGATTCCGGGAATGATTTCGGTTACTTTTTTACCGATAACTGCCTGGCGGGTTTTGCCAATAATGGTCAGGAAAGCTGAATTAACTTCAAGATACTCATAGTCAATAGGCCGGCCTTTATCATCGGTCACAATATGATGATAGGCATAAGCATGTATCGCGTTCTCAAGTAAGAGATTGTGCAAATCTGGCATAGCAAAAACTAACCAATCCTGATAAAGGTAATGGAAACGCAGCTACATAAAAGACTTCAGGTTGACTTTTTGACTAAAGAGATAGGCCAGTAAAGTTGCACACTGTTTTACAATAGCAAATGTTACTCCCTTTTACCTTACTTTAATCCAATATTTTTCTAAACCTGATCAATATGAGACGTATCCTGATTTTTACCTGCTCTTGTGCCTTGTACCTTGCAGGGTTTTCCCAAAAAGTGCCGGTTTCCTTCGACCGGTTCCATGGGTTTAACGGTACTGAAAATTACCTGAAGGAGGTAGCCAGGTCTTACCCGGAGATTACCGAACTGAAAGTAATCGGGAAAAGTGGAATGGGCAGGCCTTTGTCCATTCTGATTATCAGCAATAAAAAGACCGGCACGGCCCTTGACCGGTTGATTGAATTACGGAATCCGAGAAGTGAGAATGTTAAGAATGTGCCGCCGATGCAGAACCATCAGGCCAAACCTGGGCACTGGATCTGCGGAGCAACACATGGGAATGAGTATACGGGAACGGAGGTTTGCATATATATTATCAATAAGCTGGTTTCGGGGTATGGCTCTGATTCTGAAATAACCTCACTGGTTGATCAGAATGCGTTTTATATCTGTCCGATGGTTAATCCCGATGGTGTCTTCAACAGTGTGGAGAAGGATTTTTCCCAGCGGGGTAACACCCAGTTGGCGGATGATGACAAGGATGGTAGGGTCAATGAGGATGGATACGATGATCTGGATGGAGATGGCCGGATTACCTGGTTCCGGTACAAAGATCCTAAAGGGAACTATGTTTTGGACGAGGTTGACCCCAGGGTTATGGTCAGGCTGGGCGAAAAAGAAAAGACCGATAAGGTAAGGTGGAGCATGATTCGGGAGGACAAGGATAATGATGGCGACGGAAAGCGTGGTGAAGATGGTGAGCAGGGGTTTGACCTGAACCGAAACTTCCCCGAAGGCTGGTGGAATGATGAAGGGTATAAGGGAGGAACCGGGGATTATCCCACTTCTGCCCCGGAAGTGCAGGCTATGGCTGAGTTCCTGGTAACTCACCCGAATATCCTGATGGCACAGTTTTTCCATACTTCAGGAGGGTTCACCTACCGTCCGATGGGCGTCTCTTCCGATGCCACCATGCATCCAAAAGATATCGCGATGTATGACCTGATTCTCGGAAAAAAATACGCTGAGCTGATGGGAGATGATATGCCAAAAGCCTGGATGTTCCCTGATTCAATCGAATCCTACAAGGCTGAGCTCAAAAAGACCTCGAAGAACAAGTTTGCTATTGTCAGAGGATATGAAATGCCCGATACCTGGGTAGTCAGCTACAACGAAAAAGAGGATAAACGCTACGGCTTCGGCCTACAGTCGGATTGGGCATACCAGCAGCTGGGGATGTTTTCGGTTACCACCGAATTGTTCAACTACCGGAAAGATCTTCCGGAGTATACCTTTACAGGGGATGATGCCTGGGTAAAATTCCAGCGTGCTGCGATAAAATATCAGGAGAAAAAGGCAGGAGGGGAATGGTTCCGTGAATGGAAATCCTTCAAGCATCCTGAACTGGGTGAGGGAGAAATAGGGGGATGGCTGCCGCAATACTCCGGAAATGCCTTTCCCGGGGAAATTCTGGAAAAGATAAGTGAAACGCACTGGCAATATGAGAAATACCGCGCAGGCTTGCTTCCGCATGTTGTTGTTAAGGCGGCAAAAGGCACGGTGATTGACAAATCCGGCAGTGACCGGTTGATTGAAATCACGGCCACTATTGAGAATACCGGACTGTTCCCCACGCAGGTTGCCCGCGGCGCCGAATTGCCCGGGAACCGTCAGGATGTTGCATGGCTTATAGGGGACAGGGATAAGGTTACGTTCATACAAGGGATGGCCAATCAGCGATTAGGTGTCCTCGCAGGAAAAATGCCTGTGCCCGGGTATCCAGCAGGGAAAAGCACAGCGGAAGTTAAATGGCTGGTGCGGGTCAAGGGAAATGAAACCCTCAAAGTTGCGGCATCTTCTCAGAAAGGCGGCACCTCAATTTTAGACGTAACCATTAACTAAGGGAGGGAATCATCATGAAAAATCAAAATAAACTCCTCATTATAAACCGATTCAACCCATTCAACCATTTCAACCCTTTCAAGGGCGCATTTATTGCGCCCCTGCTGGCGCTGATGTTTCTTACCGCTCCTCTCCTGGGTCAAAGCAAACTCCAGCAATCCGCCGGCGGATACCACGGCGAGCTTGATTTTCCCTGGAGCTGGAAGCGGTACTATTCCTATGTGGAATGGACCCAGATGATGAAGGATATCGCGAAGAAATACCCCGATCTTGCCTTTGTTGAGAGCATTGGAAAAAGCCAGATGGGACGTGATCAATATCTGATAACCGTTACTAATAAAAAAACCGGGGATCATGCCAAAAAGCCGGCGATGTGGGTTGATGGTGCCATTCATGGCAACGAAGTCAACGGGGTAAACTGTTCCCTTTACCTTATGTGGTATCTGCTCACCCGATATGACTACGATAAGTATGTATTTGATCTGGTTAACAAGAACACCTTTTATATCCTGCCCGGATTAAATGTGGATGGAAATGCATCGTATGTTGAATTTCCGAATACGGAAAACAACCCGCGGGAGCCTTATCGTCCAGAGGATGACGATGGGGATGGTCTGTATGATGAAGACCAGACCGAGGATGTGGATGGTGATGGAGAGCTGTCGGTCATGTATGTTGTTGACCCGAAAGGTGAGCTGAAATTGTCAAATGATAAAAGGCGTTTCATTTCGATCGGCAATGAACCGGATTATCCGGGAATGCGATTTCGTCGTATCGGATCGGAAGGGTTTGATAATGATGGCGATGGGCAGATAAATGAAGATGATATCGGGGGTCCCGATCCAAACCGTAACTATCCCTATGGCTGGAACCTTCGCGACGGGAACCCGTACCCGATGTCGGAACCGGTGACCCGCAATGCTTTCAATGCCATGCTGGCCCGCCCGAACATCTTCGCCAGTTTCCATTACCACAACACCGGCAGGCTGATTATGTTCTCAGCACCCCAGGCGGTTCCTCAACCCCCCGGCCAGCAGATGCTTGGACAACAGGGTGGATTTGGCCAGCCCCGTGGAACCGTTCAGGAGCGACTGGCTGAAATGCGAAAGACCGATAAATATGCCCAGCTTTTTGATCGTCAGGTAGCCCGTGAGTTTCAGCATGATCTGGATGTTCAAACCGATATCGTTTCAAAAGGGGCTTATATTCTCAAAGACTATACGCCGACTTTCAGCGGACTGAGCGGCCAGACGCAAGCTGCTTCCTACAACATGCTGGGTGCTTACTCATATCTTATCGAGCTGTGGGGGTCACCCACCACAGAAGCCGATATCAATAATGACAACCGTGTTTCCGATGAAGAGTATATGCAATGGCTCGATCTTGACCTTACCGGTGATGGCTGGATTTTGCCGCATAAAGTTAACCACCCGGATCTTGGCGAGATCTGGATCGGCGGCTCCGGCAAAAAGCATGTCGGGCGCACTCCGCCTTCCCGCTATATTGAGCAGGAAGCCGACCGGAATGCTCATTTTGTTCTTTACTGCGTAAGTCAGTTCCCGCAGGTTGAGGTGGATGAAATTGCCCTGACCTCCATTGGCGACGGACTCTACTGGGCCGATGTGACGGTTAAGAACGAAAAAACCTATCCAACCGCTTCGGACCGGAGCAAGAAACTGGAGAAATATCCAAAGGATAAGCTGGTTCTAAATACTTCGGATGACGTTAAGATTCTACCGCTCGATGGCAAGCTTCCATTCGTTGATCCCACACAGGGATTCCGGAATGCGCCAAAACCGGGAACCGGCAAGGAAATACAGCTCTGGCTCAATGGCAGCGATTCCCAAACTTACCGCTACCTGATTAAAAAGAGCGGTGGAAAAGGATGGATTGAAGCGGTGATCACCTCAGAACGGGGAGGGAAGGACAGTAAGAGATTTACGATTGATGATTGACGATTTGATGATTTGATGATGTGTTGATGTGACGATGTGATGATGTGGTTAGAGGAGTGTCATCCCGGTAAAAACCGGGATCCCCTGCCTTGGAGCAACTGGTCACTGGTCACTGGTCACTGGTCACTGGCCACTCAGTACAACCCACATATAAATAAATTCAACCGTTGCGGTAAGAAAAACATCGGGGTTGGGTCTAATCGGCAAACCGATAAACCCAATCCTGATGAATTTTCGCAAAGATCTTCAGTTACTCCTCCTGATCCCGGGATTCTTCCTTTTGCCATTTACCCTCACCGGTCAGGGCCAGAATAAACCATCCATTATTGCAGTCAAAACCGATAAACCCATCAGCTTGTCGGGAAAGCTGGATGATCCAGCGTGGCAAAAGGCTTTCGCAGTGGAACTTGCCTATGAGATCAGGCCAGGAGAAAATAGTGCGGTTAAACAAAGAACTACTGTCAGAGCCCTTTACGATAATGAAACCCTTTACCTGGGTTTCTTCTGCTATGACAGTGCACCCTCGGGCATTCGTGCACATTTATCGGACCGCGACCGAATCTTTCAGGATGATTATGTGATCGCTACCATCGATACGTATAATAATTATCAGCGAGGCTATGAATTTGCCGTGAATCCCATGGGTATCCAGGGAGATCTGCTCATGATGGGGGGGGAGGAGGATTCATCCTATGACATGGTGTGGCAATCGGCTGCTGCTAAATGTTCCGACGGATGGACCGCGGAAATGGCTATTCCTTTTAAAGTATTCAGCTTTGAGTCAGTGCCCGAGCAGGTCTGGACCATTGCTCTTTTGAGATGCCTTCCGCGGGACAACCGGTACATGATGAGTTGGACACCGAATGACCGGAATATTCCCAGTTACCTGAGCCAGGGAGGATTGTTAACGGGTTTGAATGGGATCAGGCCCGGCCATTCATTTGACCTGCTGCCCTATTTAATGGCTGAGCAATCAGGAACCCGAACAGATCCGGAAAATCCGGAATCCGGGGTAGATAACAGTCCGGTTAAGGTACGTGTTGGCGGAGGGATTCACTATGCCCCGGGACCGGGAATCTCCTTCGATGCCGTTATAAATCCTGATTTCAGCCAGATCGAATCAGATGCCGGGCAAATCAGTGTAAATACCACATTTGCGCTCTATTATCCTGAGAAAAGACCCTTCTTTATGTCGGGCTCCGACCTGCTTCAGACACCTATGTATTATTCCCGCACGATCAATAACCCTCTGCTAGCTAGCAAGGTAACAGGTAAGGCGGGCAAGGTTTCATACATTGCCCTCGCGGCACTTGACCGGAATACGGGAATCACGGTTCCAGGGGAAGAACAGAGCAATACCGTTCAAACCTCCCTGCAATCCTATGCGGGTGTGGGAAGGGCCCGGTATGACATGGGAAATGAAAGTTTCATTGGGGGGCTTTTGCTCTCGCGGAATTTCGTCGGGGGGCACAACTACCTGACCGGCTTTGACTGGAATCTGAAATTCTGGAAGAACTGGTACTGGCAGGGCGAGCTGTTCCTGACGCATACGGCTGAACTGAATGACTCCACCCTTTTAGCCTCCGGCAGGAAGTTCGGGTCCACGGAGTATGATGCGGCCTTTAACGGCGAACAGTACTTTGGACGGGGACTTCACCTTGCAATCATGAGGCAGTCGCGAAATTATTCATTTGCCCTGGTTCAGAATAATTTCTCACCTACCTATCAGACCTACAACGGAATGTTTCCTTCGGTTGGGACACGCCAGTCCTATATGCAACATGGCTATACTTTCTATCCGAATAAAAAAATACTGAAGAGTGCTTCCCTTGTGTTGCCTGTGCAGCTCTCTTTCAATTACGACGGTCTTTTCAAGGAATTTGTGATTCAGCCGGGATTCTCTTTGAATCTCATAGGCCAGACCCGGATTCAGGCCAGCTACATGGCTATTAACTACGAGCGGTTCCGGGATGTTATGTTTGAAGGTATCCGCCGTGCTGTGATACAAATCAGTGCTACTCCTGCCCGGGGTTTTTCAGCCGGCCTCAGCGGACAGGTTGGCCGTTTTATTTACCGGAGCCAGTCTCCCCAGATGGGTACCGGATACAATCTCACTGCCACCCTGGACCTCGAGCCGGCATCAAGAATTAAAACAGGGTTTTCGACCTCGTTTGCCAAATTGAGCGATCTCGAAGACGGAAATGAGTTTTACAACGGGTATATTATCAGGAATATAACCTCTTTTCAATTCACAAAGAAACTCTTTCTACGGGCGATATTTGAGTATAACTCTTTTGGCGATTCATTCAACGTTTATCCGCTGATCAGCTATAAATTCAATGCTTTTACAATGTTTTGCGCCGGGATGACCCAGGACCTTCAAAATTACAACGAGCAGGATTTCCTGTTTCGCCCGACGACCCACCAGTATTTCGTCAAGCTGCAGTACCTGTTCAGCCGGTAGGGGGGCGGGGTTAAGGCAGAAGGGCAAAAGGGCAAAAGGGCAGAAAGTAAAGTTCTTAAGAATTAAGTACTTAAGACTTTTCACTTTACTTTCTGCCCTTTTGCCCTTTTGCCCTTCTGCCCTTTTTCGCCTCCCTACCGAAATGAATAAAAAACCAGTACCGGATTATCTTCAATGGTCATCTTTTCGATCTGGCCGATCAGCTCAGGAGGATATTTAAAGTTTTTATTTTCCCTGATTTGGGGCAGTGCCTCGATCAGCTCTTCGGCACCCACCACTGATACCCACTCACCCGAAGCGGAAACCGTCCGGAAGTCGGTTGAGGTACAAAAAAGGATGTCGTCACTTTCAGGCCCCTGCTCCAGGTGCCATGCGTTTTTTGTTTTCTCATCGATCATTACATGTGCATAGGTGTATTCTTTCTGATCGTTTTGCCGGAGCAGAGAAAATCCATAATACCCAGATCCATAAATGATTCCACCGCCGATGGACAACTTTCCCGCGGGATATCCGTTTGGATCATGCATCGATTTAAAATAGTCATTCGTAGTGAAATGTCCGGAGCCAAAGTTGCAAACAAAGAGTGGCCTCATGGAATCCGGATCGATCCTCCATATTGTGTCCCTTCCCAGGGCAGAATAATAGAATCCCATCTCCCGGCTTCCGCTGAATCGTGGTAATCCCGATGCGGTCGCGGGATTGGTTTTTATATACTTTAAAGTATCACCAGCCTTTAAATCAACGATTTGGACCTCATAATCCTTGCTGCTGTTGAAGGCAATCCGAGCGGGCTCAAGTACCATGGTTCCCCTTGATCCAATACCTGCATTAATTTCCCGGATTAGTTTACCTCCAACCGAGTATTCCAGAATTCTCCGCATGCTCCAGCCACGGAGATACACGCTCGAGGTTGCTTCCATTACTGTCATGGAACTGATCTCTGTATACTCTCCCGGACCTTTGCCCTGTTTTCCGATTTTGTTGAGGAACCTCCCATCAGGCGTAAAATGAAAAAGTTCACTCATATCTCCCACCGTCGAGATGATCATAGATTTCCTTCCGACATAAACCATATTGGTTGATCCCATGAAACAGGAAGTGTCGGTTTGGAGAGGTACCAGCCTCACACCCACGGCAATCTCAGAGAGTTTGGCAATGGACGGCAGGCGCTGGGGTTCCAGCGTAAGGTGAATCTCATCCTTCACGCTGACTGAGGGTTGCTTTGATTCGCATGAGCATACCAACAGCAAGGGAAGCAGACAAATTGCCGTCTTTACCAGAAAACTAAAGAAAACTTTCATACGGGTAGTGTTTTTGAGAATGGGTGTTGGGGGGACAACAGTTAAAGATACTATATTTAAAAGATAATCGTAAAAGCAAGATGAAACCCTTCCCGTTGATTGAAAATGCTTACATGCAGGCACATGAACAGTACCTTGAATTAGGTATCGATACCGACCGCGCGTTGCAGCGGATGAACCATGTGATATTATCCATTCCCTGCTGGCAGGCGGATGACATACAGGGATTTGAGATCAGTGCCGGCGGTGCTTCAGGCGGGATTCAGGTTACCGGCAATTATCCGGGCAAGGCCCGTAATATACAGGAGATGAGAAAGGACCTCGAGTTTGTCCTTTCCCTGATCCCCGGTAACCACAGGGTCAACCTTCATGCCATTTACGGTGACTTTCAGGGGCAGCATGTCGACCGTGATGCCATTACCCTCAACCATTTCAAAGGCTGGATCGATTGGGCCCTGAGCCTGAAAAGTGCAATTGATTTTAATGCTACCTGTTTCGGACATCCGAAAGCATCAGGGATGACTCTATCCAACCGTAATCAGGATATCCGGAAATTCTGGATCCGCCATGTGATGGCCTGTCGGGAGATTGCTGCCGGAATCGGGAGAGGGATAAGTCAGCCTTGCATTCATAATCTCTGGATCCCCGATGGATCAAAGGATACCCCCGTTGAGCGCCTTACTTACAGGATGTTGCTGAAAGAGTCTCTCGATGAGATTTTTGCAGTGAAGTACCCGGCTATTCAAATGAAGGATTCGGTGGAAAGCAAGCTCTTCGGGATCGGTTCCGAGGCGATGACCGTTGGGTCTCATGAGTTTTATCTCGCATACGCACTTCAGAACAAACTGATGGTTTGTCTTGATAACGGACATTTCCATCCTACCGAACAGGTGGCCGATAAAATCTCATCCCTGCTGCCTTTCGCGGATGGTTTATTGCTCCATCTTACACGGGGCATTCGGTGGGACAGTGATCATGTGGTTACCCTGAATGATGATATTCAGTTAATAGCCCATGAGGTTGTAAGAAGCGGTGCATTGAATATGGTCCATTTGGGCCTCGACTTTTTTGATGCCAGTATCAATCGGACAGGAGCTTTGGTGGCAGGCTCCCGGGCAGTGCAGAAGGCTTTCCTTTTTGCCCTCCTTGAGCCAACAGACCATCTTATTCAGCTGGAGCAGGAAGGAAGGCTTTTTGAGCGGCTGGCAATGATTGAAGAAATGAAGTCAATGCCTTTTGGCGCGGTCTGGGATTATTATTGCCTGATGATGGGGACTCCTCCCGGACACCGTTATATCCAGGAAATCCAGCAATACGAAAAAGAGGAGTTGGCTGGCAGATAGTTCTATTGTATCATGATCTTTCGCCTGACCGACTGGCCGCTTTCCAGTTGGGCCTGGACAAAATATGCGCCGGTCTGGAAATCCTGAAGGTTAACGGTATAATCAGAGGTCCGTATGCCTTTCTTCTCGAACAGAAGTGAACCCAATAAATTGTAAATCCTGATTGACACCAGCGGATTGTTATTGCCTGCGGAAGTAATCCGGATATGGCTGACTGCCGGGTTTGGGAAAACCGTTACCTGAGTATGCAGTTCTTCAATATTCGTGGAACTTGTGCTGTCAAATTCCACTACAAAGTAGATCTGATTGCTTGAGCTGATATCATTCCATTCCCCGGCAATCCCAAGTCCTCCGTTGGGTGCCGGCCAAGGGGCCAAGGCCATGGCTGCTCCATCCTGGTTAGAGGCCCAATCATCAGGTTCTTTTCTGCGGCTGGGGTCTGTTGGATTTAATGAAGCCCCGCCCCAATTGTTGAAGAAACCTGTTACGGCAGCTCCGTTGTTGGATCCGGCCTGCCCCTGTCCGTTCCAGAAATTGCTGCCGACACCGTCATTATTCCCGTCCCAGAGCCATTTGCCTTCGGTAGCCTTATCGGTCGCACCGATCCAGATATAGGATGCCCCGCCGCCATCATTTACATTCTTATAGGTCCTTGAGATTTTTGCCCCGTTGATTATAGATTTGTAGACGGTATCCTGCTCGGCCTGAGAATTAATCTGTACCAGGTAGCCGCCTCGTTCAACCGCGCATTCTGAGGCTATTGCCCAGGAGTAGGTTTCCTTAATGATTTCGTATTTTTTACCCAGGAACATGAAAGAAAACACGTTTTCTGGACTGCCACACCCTTGTGCCAGAATCCCGGAAGGGATAAAGAACAGGCAGATGGCAAAAAAGAATACAACTGTTCTCATAACCACATGATTAGCTTTTAACCAAAGATATGGAATTGTAAAGATTTTTGCAAATACCTGTAAAGATGAACAATTCTGATGGGGAGCAGTAAGGTTGAGACTATCTCAGGTCTTCGTCCCAGCCTGCCTCTTCTTCCTCTTCCTCTTCGTCATCAAAGGAAAACTCATCCTCGTCTTCGAGGTCGAATCCGTCTTCGTCGATTTCGTCAATGGAGAACTCATCGATCTCTTCCTCTTCAAAACCGAGTTCATCTCCTTCTTCGTCATCTAAAAGCTGATCGTCGAGATCATCAACAAGACTGTCATCGTCCTCTAAGCCAAAAATTTGCTCTTCGTCGTCAAAGATTTTCATGACTGAAACATTTTCTCCAAAAGTAAAAAATTGTGCGAAACACCAAACTCTGAAAATAAATTACCGCTATTTCTTTTTCGACAGGTTGAGAAGTTCGACTTTCCTGAATTCAACCGGATGACTCTCAGCCTGTAGCGCAATATAACCTTCTTTGATGTATTTGCTGCCATAAAGGTTCAACATCTTTTCATACCCGGCATCCCCTTCGTCGAGCTGCGGTTTTTGGTAGGAAAGGACCGTGTCCCCGTTGATCAGGTGATAAATCACGGAATCGCCGTAAACAATTGCTTCCGCAGTAACCCACTGGTCACCGTTAAATGTTTTGGAAGTTGAATTCATGCAGTGCGGTGTAAAAAGAGAATCTTTCATTTCAACATGTGTTCCCGGTGTGCAGAGATTTCCGGTTGTACGTTCTCCCTCACCCAATCCTCCCAGGAACTGAACCTCAATGGAGGTGGGGAATGGCTGGTCATTCTCCATGGAGGCTGCCGGTTGAGAATGGATCATGACGCCGGAATTCCGTTTGGCCCACCCCGGTCCGCCCGGAACCTGCTCACCTGTAAACCTGTATTCAATTCGTATTTTATAACTGGAGAATTTTTCCTTGTAAAACAGGTGCCCGAATTCCCCGTTAAAACTGGTATACTGGTCATAACTTGCTTTTAATATGCCATCTTCTACCCTGAAGGTATTGTTGAAATTATCATTAAGAGGATAGCCAGTAATCTTGATATCCCAGCCGTCGAGGTTTTTACCGTTGAACAGCTGAATCCACTCCTCTTTTGGGGTGGTTGTGCAGGACATGATGGCCGATGCCAGTAGGGATGCTGCTAGAAGGGGTTTAAGGTTCATGTGGTGGAGTTTAGGGGTTGTGAGGGGTTGTGAGGTATGGTGAGGTATGGTGAGGTATGGTGAGGTATGGTGAGGTATGGTGAGGGTTAGCGGACTTCGATGCGGTCAACAATGATCTCGTCATCCATGCATTTGGGATCCTTGTGATGCCAATCGAGATAAACCTCAACAGGATATCCGATGCTGTCGAAGTTGATGGAAACTTCCTCCGGCAAAACATCGAACCGGAGGGTATCTTTATCAATTTCGATGAACCATCCACCGCAGCACATGCATTTGCGATAGTCCATTCCGATAACGGTACCTGAATCCTGGTAGCCGCGGTCTTTTTTGCAGCCCATAAGAAGCATTGCAAGGAACAGGGTGAGGAGAAGGGATTTCATATTTACGATTTACGATTTACGATTTACGATTTACGATTTTTGTACTGCAATATTATCACAATATCACATTTCCACTCTTCCACAATATCACTAAATTAACAACTTCAAAAACTCAAACATGACAACCCGACGCGATTTGATTAAAAAAGTAGCTTTTTCGGCTGCTGCATTGCCTTTTCTAAGCCAGGGAGCCTGGGCTTCCCGGTTGAGTCCGATTGATGACCTCCGGCAGCTGAATGAGATTCCAGTCCTGCCGGATGCGAACGATCCGGCCTATTGGCAAAAGATCCGGAATCAGTTTATGCTGAGAACCGATGAGGTGTTCTTCAATACAGGCACGATGGGTGCCATGCCGAGGGTGGTGGTGGCCCGTATGACTGAACATCTGCATAAGGCCGCCATGTGTGCCGCCGAGTGGGACTATGCGGCCGACGGTGATATGATGTCGGGCTACTTCCCTTATGTTGAAATACGGCAGAAGATTGCAAAGCTACTTAATGCATCAGATTATAAGCAGATTGCATTGACTGAGAATGCCACCATGTCCATGAGTTATGTGGCCATGGGGCTTTGGCTGCAGAAGGGCGATGAAGTGATTACGAGCGATCAGGAGCATGGCGGCGGAACCAGCAGCTGGAAGGCGCGGCAGAAGCGCGATGGGATTATTTATCGCGAGATACCGCTGGCAAAACCGGCTCATTCCCCAAAGGAAATGTTTGATCAGGTTACACGTGAGTTCACCCCGAAAACAAAGGTGCTGATGCTGTCACACGTGATCACCGGAAGCGGGGCTATCCTTCCCGTTAAGGAGATCTGCGCTGCGGCCCGTTCCCGCGGAATATTCACGGTCATCGACGGGGCACAGGCATTGGGTCAAATTCCTTTGGATATAGAGGATATTGGTTGCGATGCCTATATCGGTTGTATGCATAAATGGATACTGGCGCCAACTGGAAACGGGTTTATGTGGCTCAGAAAGGATGTTGCGCCATCCATAACAACTACGATCTGCAGTTCACAATGGGATAATCACGAAGATGAGGGATTTCGCTTTGGCCAGCGTGGTACCGGCAGTCTTACCCTGCTGCACGGACTTGAAACCGCAATCGATTTTCATAATGAGATAGGGCATGAACGGGTTCTTGACCGGGTTAAATTTCTGGGAAAATATTTGAGGGATGAACTGCGAAAGCTTCCGAAAGTTAAAATCTATTCGCCGGAAGATGAAAACATGTGTGCAGCCATCACCGTATACAACATCGAAGGGTGGACAGGTCAGAAACTTCAGGATCTTTTCTGGAACCGTGATAAGCTGAGACCCAGAGCATCGAGCGACATACATGGGCTGAGGCAATCCACTCACATTTACAACAGCGTTGATGAGATTGACCGGTGCCTGAAGATTATCCGGGAGATTGCCAAATAAAATACGTAGGGGCGGATAAATCCGCCCTTTGGCCGATTTATCCGCCCCTACAATATCTGTTATTCCTGTTTCTTCTTGCCTGACCGGGCGATAAGCACCACCGGTAGAACAATGAGAAGAATCATGATAATACCTACAATTAAGGTTGATCCGTCCATGGTATTTGTATTATAAGTGGATATAAATGAATTATTCAGGTAACGACAGGCGTGCTACCTAGAGAAATTCATGAAACGGAAATAATACAAATGCAACGGTTGGGCACCGCCATATATCCTGAACAAATTCGGGATAGCTTCTAACGGGAGAACATGGAGAAAGCACTCTTTCAGAGTCCGCTAGTTTCCATTTGAAATGAGGCTCATTGATGATGGGAACGGGAGCCACCTGGGCAGTGGTCGGCGGCATAAGGTAGAAATCATACAATGGATCAGCCTGATAAAAAGAAGTAGGAGGTTCACCCGATGGGTCCGTAAGATTTACAGGGTTGCATAGCAATGGACAGATAGCCTGTTCCGCATGGTATGCCAGGACGAGGCTGAGCCAAAGACCCACGACCAAATATTTCGCACCAATCATGATGTAATTGTAATCAGTTTTTCGGCTGCCTGTGTGAGATCCTCGAAAAAATCTTCAACAACCAGAACCAGGCTCCCTTCCGGGTTGTAGGTCAGGTGCTTACAGCCGGAAGCCATGGCTTCTTCACGGTTTGACAGCACAATTGTATTGCCAGCGGCAAATTGGTGAATCATCGGACAACGAAAATCAAGGAACAGGTTTGGAATAGACCCGGGCCTGGTAAAATGATGGTATCGCTGCGGGAAAAACCTGGTAATGCCTGCATTGAACCGTTTCTCGCTCCGGCCGGTAGCTTTGGAATGCTGCCTGTCGGTGCACGAACCCATATATTCAATGCACATCGCGATCAACGCGAATTTCATATTCAGTGCGCCCGGTCCCTGCATCACCGCACTCATCTCCCCAATAACGACTTCCCTAACCTTATCCTTCATAACTTATTCCTTCCCTTTTGCCTTCTGCCTTGTGCCTTCTGCCTTATCTCTTGTGCCCGTACGGGCGACCTGCGGTCGCCATTCAGGCGGGCGTCCGCAGGACGCCCCTACGGGCACATCGGTTACCCCGGGGACACGCGGTATCCGATGGTTATCAATATTTGGCGGACCTTTTCGCGCACATCCCCTTGAATTAATATTTCCCCATCCTTTGCGGATCCTCCTGTCCCACATTTGGTTTTCAACATCCTGGACAGCTCCTCCAGGTCCGATTCTGACCCGATAAACCCCGCAATAAGAGTCACGGATTTTCCTTTCCTGTTTTTCTTGTCAAGGCTTATTTTTAGTTTCTGCTTCCCCGGCTGCAGCGTTTCCGGCTCCGGCTCCTTTCCCGTATCGTATTTAAAATCAGGGTTGGTGGAGTAAACCATTCCCAGGCGTTCTTTCCAGTCGTTGCTCATGACTTGCAATTATTTTGTTAAAACCAGGGTGACCGGCCGGTTTGCCTGACAAACCAGACTTAGTTTCCCGTTTTTTACCGGTATGGATTCTCCTGAATTCCTTCCGCGTAGGTCAACCGGAGTGGCCCTGCGAAAATTTGAACCCTCCGGCAAAGAAACCTCAATATTTTCAGTTTTACCGGCAGATTCCCAAAGCCGGAGCAAGTAACCCTCTGATTCCAGATGAGGAGCAAAAGCAGTAACCGAAATGCTTTTATGTGATACCTCAATACCATGATATAGCAAGGGTAGGTTTCCTCCCTTTCCCGAAGCAATTATTGACTGGAAGGGAGTTGAGAAATCCTCAGCAGGAACAGCCAGCGAACTGGCCGGATCATAATTTCTGAACGGCCATACATAAAACCGGGCCGACCAGGAGCCTTCGATCCATTCTGTGAAATTGGTGCTCCACTGGTTATTATACAGATTGAAGTAAACATTCGCTTTTTGCGGAATAAAATCGCCGGTCCAGGTCCACAACCCCGGCCGGTCGAGGCTGATAGCGGGTGCATCCGGGGAGGTCACGGCAAAACCGGAACCATCCGGTCCGAATAAGGCAACGCCGCGGTCGGCCATATAATAATCAAAATTGGTCCCTTTGATGAAATCGGTTTTGGGGTTGACAATTCCTCCAAGCCGGCCTACGCGGAACTCAGGATTATTCATCCTGAAAGGAAACGAGATCCACCCGCCTTCAGGCCATGGCTGGGCGGGCTTTGAGTCAATGGACCAGATGATCTCAAGGCCGGGGCGATCAGGATAGAGGTTGTAAATAAGGGTAAAACTATGCGGGACCTTTGCTGAAGGAGTAAAATGGGCGGCAACGGAGGCACGGGTTGAGGTGATTTCCCATTTAATATCCGGATTGATCCCAGAGGCGATGTAGCCTGGCCGGTCATCCAGATTCGGGCGACCGAGCTCTGCGGGAGCCCAGTCCCAGCCCCCCTTGATGTAAGCTTTGGCGTACGTTTCAACCTGCTTTTTGTCGAAATACTGATACAGATACCCCCCGAAAGGAGCATTGCTGTCCGTGTTAACCATCTCCCGGCCGGTTTCCTTGTCGAGGATCGATTTGATTTGGCCTGATTTTGGATCAATGGTAACGGCCAGGAAAGTGTTTTCAAGCTTTCCTGTCTTCGGGTCAGCCCCCAGGCTTTTATCAGAGCTGCTTTTTTCAGCGGGTGCGGGAACATAAGTCCGGTAACCCATCCCAGGAACCTCTTTCGCAATGAATCGATAAACATTGTCCTTGTTCTCACACGGGATGATCTCTCCGGTTGTTGCATCTTTCAAACCCTTGATCCCGTGCCACGAACTGTGTGTTCGGATCTCGACCGGTCCGCTGCGTGCATAAGGAAGGGGATTGTAAACCACAACGCGGCTGCCCTCGGTTTTGACGCTAGCCGCGAGCCTGCCCAACTCTTTTTCCAGGGCCGGCACAGTAATCCTTTGGGCCTCAAAAACATGATTGCCCTTTTCTTTCCAGGATTGCTCAATCAGTTCGTAATCCCCTTGGGCTCGGTGAATAGCAAAGTCCTGATCATACCTCCAGATTCCGGAATGGCCGTGACTCATTGCCATTCCGAAGGTGTGCTCTGAAAACAAAAGGAGTTCCTCGTAAGCCGTTGATATAGTGGGGTTAGCGGCCGAACGACTGTTGTCTGCAAGACTCATGGTGGCTCCGATCGCTTCGATAACCCTGAGTTCCTTAAGAGTTTTGCTGTAATCGCGGTACTCTTTGGGCATCGAAAAATAGCCATGGATCCAGGTATCGGGCATGTCGCCCCTGACAACCGGGAGCTCCGGATTTTCTTTAATGATAGCATCATAGAAGTCCGACATGCGTCCTACGCGGATATGTGCGTTAGGGGCTAGTTCTCGGGCTTTGGCCAGTGTCGCCTTGATTTCCTCAGGCGGAGGTGCTCCGCTGTTATCATTTGTATGGATGATGGCAAGCCAGGATTTATGAGTCCAACCGGCGGGCGGCACAAGGTCGGTACCGTAATAGCCACCCCAGTAAATGGTCATTAAACGGGATTCGTCGGGGCCTTCCCACCAGAAAATGAGGGGAACCTCGGGCGATCGGGAAGCGGGATTGCAGCCAATGTGCAGGAATTTTACTCCAGCCTGGGTGAGTACGGTTGGAAGAATCCAGGAGTGGCTGGGGACGTCGGTGAGTTTGGCATCCGTTGGCAGATCCAATCCATGCGTTCGGGCGATCTCATCGGAAATGGAAAATCCCCGTACAAGTAACTCCGGGGTCATAGCTTCAGTCTCGAAAGTGAAAGGCAACGCATGAACGGCAAACCGACCGTTCCTGATGGCTTCGGAAACCTTTGGCCGGAGCTCTTCATTCCGGCGAAGTATCTCCTTCATAGGATATCCCGACAGGGTCCAGGCAAATTGCTGGTCCTTGCCAAAAGAGGCGGTTTGCTCGATTCCTTTGAGCGCCCCCCCAATCAGGGTTGAGGCATATTTTTGAAGGACAGTTTCAGATAATTCGGTGTATCCGTTATCAAAATGTGTTTTAAAAACGATGATCAGCTCCTTCAGATCCCGGTTTGGCTCAGCCTGAGCGATTGTGGTTACCTTAAAACTTCCAGACGACAGAGCCAGGAAGAGAAAGATCAGCCTGCCTAATCTCTTTAGATAAACTGGGTTCATTTTTCCAAATCATTTAAAGTGGGGACAATTTCATTATAGGGTACGGGCTTGTGTGTCTGCGCCCATTCGAAAGTTGTGAGATATTGTTCTTCAAGACTATGGAAATCAAACAGGGGATAGTCTTGCACAATATCAGGTATATAAAGCAACGTTTTATCCGCCAGAAGTGGGGCATCCTTCCTAAGTGCCAGCAAGCTTTTCTTAAAGGCGCTCCGTCCAAGCTCTTCGAGCGAAATACCGAACTTTTCCACATGATCAACCTGGCCGAGTCCGAGCTCTCTGAGTTCCTCGCGCATTCCGGCTTCTGTATCCGGTTTCCTGCATACCACGATCATGCGGTCAACATTGACGGTTGAATACTTCTCAAAGTCAAGTACTGCACGGTACGGGATGTAATCGGAGGCTGCACCTCCATCGATATACCTGCTCTCCGGAATGGTGGTTACCCGGTTGATTGTGACAGGAGGAAAGGCAATGGGAAAGGCCGTTGATGCCATCAGGACCTCCAGCAAATCAAGCGACGGGTCACTCTCTCTGTTAATATTTATATTGCTGAGCCTGAAGGTGTTCTCTCCAAAGGTTGCCGCGGCGAGGCTGACTACCGAAAGTGAAGTGGGGATGGGCAGGTCCGACATTTTGTAATATCCAAGACTATCGTGCAGTATCCGGGTCATCAGCTTGCGGAAAGGCTCGGTATCAACCGGGAGGCCTTGCCCGTAATTAATGAAGATATCCTCATTCCTCAGGTTGAACAACAGCCTCCTGTATCGTTCCCATGTGTATTTACCTGTTAGTATTGCATTAAGCATTACAGCGTTAAGGGCCCCTGAACTTACTCCGGAGATGAAAACCACGTGCTCCAGTTGCCCGGTCCGGTCAAGCTCTTCCAGCAGGGCTGCTTCCTGGGGAATCCGGGCGGCAGCTCCGGGGATGACCACGGCGGTTCCCATGGATGAATCCATTAAAACCTCACTCACGGTTTCCTGTGTTTTTCTGAAAAGCCAGAACAGGGCTGCACCGATGGCAGCCAGCAGCATGAGGATGACGATAAACTTTCTCATACAAAGTATTTTTTCAATGCAGAGACTGGTCCTTTCCAGGAGCAGCCCAGACAATACAATATATTGAGATTAAACCCCTCAAGCGATTCATCCTCCCGAACCGGAACAATCTGGAACTGGTCGGTAACCTGAACCACCCGGCTATTGCCGTGATCATCTTTCACCTGGAACCGGCGGATGCCGCATTGCGGACAGACGAGGTATTTCATATTTACGATTTACAATTTACGATTTACGATTTACGATTTACGATTTACGATTTTGGGGTTTCGGGTATCGGGTTTCAGTTGTTGGGTAAGGGGCTCTCCGACGCTGTCATCCCGGCAAAGGCCGGGATCCCCAGCCTCGAAGCAATTGGCGGGAGATCCTGACTTTCGTCAGGATGACATCGGAGAGCCCCTTCTCCGACACCCGATACCCGAAACCCGAAACCCGACACCCGATACCCGAAACCTGAAACCCGATACCTTATTTCACTCTCCATTCAATTATTCCTCCGGGTAAATCCTTACTTAGTGTCATCTCGAGCTTCAACGCCTTAGTTTGAACTGATTTGAATTTCAGTTGATTAAAATGATCCGGCTCAATGATAAAGGGAGTGGTATTATTTACCGGGATCCATGTACCATCTGATTTTTGCCAGCTTAGCGACCAGGCCACGGGTAATCCATAGGATCCATCCTGCAGCCAGTATACCTCTACCGATGATGTTTTTATCGGGCTATCAAATTCATATACAATCCATTCCGTGGTTCCTTTATGCGGATGTAAACGGAATGCATTGCTACCCCTGTCGGCCGAATTCATCGGATCAATACCATCATTCAAATAAGGCAGGGAGGAGTCATATGCGTATGAGGCGGAGGCTTTTACCCTGGCTTCCAGTCCGGGAAGCGTTGGGAAATGTGTTATATATTCCGGAGCGGTGGGAAACCATACGACCATCTGTCCGGGTTCCCGCTTTGCCCAGGCGAAATAGGGGATCATCTCCAGGTTGCCTGTGATCGTGTACACGCCCCCCAACAAATCGTGCCTGTAATCACCCTGTAGAGGCGGATGATCATCCGTCTCTACGATGGTGGTAAGAACGGAATTTGCATTATCAGCAGCCTCTGCGCAATAAATGACTGGGCCGCGCTGGTAGGCGACCTTGCCCTTATCAGCGGCAACGGCATCATGGGCCCTGACTATTCTGACGGGCATGGGCATTTGCAGGCTTACTTTGTCCCCGCTCTTCCATTTACGGTTAATGACAGCATACCCGTCAACGATCTGAAAGGTATCGGGCTGGTTATTAACAAAAATCCCGTAGGCGATATCGGAAGATGTGTCAAATCGGTATAAATCAGAGGGGAATGCCTGGTTAACAGCCCAGCCGGGAATTCTGAGCAGCAGGCTGAATTCGGCGGGAGAGGTCGGGTCCACAGCGAAGTCAATCGACCCGTTCCATGGATAATTTGTCCTTTGGGTAATAGACAGATCGGTCTGGCCGGCTGTTAGTTTAGCAGTTCCGGCAGCATAAAGGTTTACATAAACCTTATCTCCGCTGGTAGCATATTGAAAGCCCGGCACCATGGGGATCATGCGTGCAACGTTTGGGGGACAGCATGCACAGGCATACCAGTCGGGCCGAACCTTGCGCCCCCATGACTCCAGCGGGTTCGGGTAGAAGAAATGGTCGCCGGAAATGGAAACCCCTGAGAGAAATGCATTATACAGGGTTTTCTCCAGCACATCAACATATTTTGAATCTCCGGTTAGCCGGAACATGCGGTAATTCCAAAGAATAAATCCGATGGATGAGCAGGTTTCGCAATAAGCGGAATGATTAGGCAGATCGTAGGGATCGCCGAATCCTTCATTCTCCTGTTTTGAGCCGATTCCGCCGGTTATATAGGTTTTCGATCTGATAATGTCATCCCATATCTTTGTAACGGCCTCAAGGTAAGCTGAATCCTGATTCAGGACCCCAACTTCAGTCATGCCGCTGTACAGGTAAACCGCCCGAACAGCATGACCTGCAGCTTCTGTCTGGTCGATCGGTTTTTTATGAGCCTGGTTATACTCCTGACCACCGGGTCCCCGGTTCTCAAGGAAAAAGGCTGCAAGTTCGAGGTAATCCTGTTTTCCTGTGGTGCGGTACAGGTGAGCGAGCCCGGTTTCAATTTCCTCATGGCCCGGATATCTTTTGAGTCCACCTTTAATGAAGACCTGATATAGAAAATCCGCACTCCGGGTTGCTACATCCAGAAGGGTTCTTTTTCCTGTGACCTCGTAATGCGTGCAGGCAGCCTCATAGAGATGCCCAAGGTTGTAAAGTTCATGGCTGTTGTCCTGTTCGTTGATCCAGCGCTCGGCCCCCGACATTTCCGGCATGGCCTTGGGCTTCATGGTTCTGGCGGTGTACAGGTATCCATCGGGCTCCTGGGCGGCAGCAATGAGGGAGATGAGGCTGTCGATCTGCCGGTCAAGGACAGATCCCGGCAGGGTCCGTGCATACCCCATGGCAAGGGATCCGGCGTCTATCAGTTTATAAATATCGGAATCGTCAAACGGGAAGGCGGTGCAGAATTCTTCACCTTCCGATTTGCCAGCCTGAACGAGGCCGGCATTCTGGAAATTCTTGACGCGGCCGGTTTCATAAAGTTTTGTAATGACCGCCGGAATGGTAATGTAGAGATTCCGTTCAATCCGCGGAGCCCAGAAAGGGTCGTTCAGCTGAACCTGGCTATTGGGTACAGCCTGAATCGGGTAATCGGCAGCGGGTTTCCTGTTTTCACAGGCACTCATGATGAGGGGAAGAGTGATAAACAACAGTAGAGACTTTTTCATAACCCAGATATTGGAAATTTGAATTCTACCTAATAACCCACAATTATTCTTTTGCCAGGGGATTCCGGCTTTCGCCGGAATGACACGCCTGTCGTACCGGCCGGCCTTAGTGCCGGCCTGACTGGCAACCGGCAACCAAATTTAGCTAAAAACAAACAACCCCGCTTTTGGCGGGGTTGTCCGATCGGTCTTAGAACACGACTAATACTTTCAGATCTTAGTAATCCCTCCGGTAATTGTCCCGGCGGTTATTATCTCTCTTCTTGAAATTGTCCTGTTTTTCAATGGCCTGATTAACAACGATGGTACGACCTTCAATTTCGGCACCATTCAGTTGTTCGATTGCGTTTTTAGCTTCGGTATCATTGTTCATTTCAATAAAACCAAAACCTTTGCTTCTTCCGGTGTATTTGTCAGAAATAACCGTGGCTGAGCTAACTTCGCCATACTCTTCAAAGATTTGCTTCAAATCATCACCGTTAACACGGTAAGGAAGACTTCCTACGTAAATTTTCATAAAATGGAATTTATTTTTAAACCGCGACAAAGGTAGAACTATTTTTAACGGTATCTGGGTTTTTCTTAAAATAATTACTCAGGCAGGAATTTACGCCGTAGCTCCCCGATCTGTTCTTCGCTGATGGGCTTCATTTCACCGAGCGGAATGGAGTTTATCAGGGAGCGTGCACTGAATTCGGCCACTTCAAGACGGTCGAACGCATGCAGCAGGCTGTTGCCGGTAACCAGAATGCTGTCGTTTTCAATGATCAGAACCGGGTGATCCGACCTGAGCGACTGGCTGATTTGCTCCTGGCCGGTGAAATGGGCGCCGAAAGGAAGCAGGGGAACGTCCTGCAGGAGGATCCAGCTTTCCGGGATTGTCCTGTTGTCAAAGGACTTTCCTGTAACGCTGAAGGCCATTGAGAAGGGTGCCTGGGTAAAGATAATAGCTTTTACTGATGGGTTCCGCCGATAGATTTCCTGGTGAATTCTGACCGACCGGCTTGGGGTTTTACCGGGTTCCCGTTCATTGTTCCGGATCTGGACCACATCGGCAGGTTCAATGTCCCACCGTGAAAAATTTCTCGGGGTGATCAGGAAATCATTGCCTTGCCAGCGAGTGGAAACAGTACCGTAGGTGCTGATCATGAGTCCCTGGTCACAGGCCCGCCTGACGATGCGGCAAATATCGGACCTCAGTTCGCGCTCATCCGAAGGGTGATCAATGCTTTCCATTTCATTGAGGGGTTCACCAAACTGGGCTTCGAAGTCTAATATCTGCTTGTCGTTTAAATAGTTAGGCTGTCCAAGCATTTTTGCATTAATCAGGATGCGTGCGATAAACTCAAAGGTTTCGAAACGTTCAAAAGCTACCTGCAGATCGGCTCCCCCAACCACGGTTCCATGGTTCTCGAGGATGACTGCGTTGAATCCTTTTACAAACTCGTCAGCAATCTTATTACCAAGCGCCTGACTTCCAGGGAGTTCGTATTCTGCATAGCCAATGGGGCCGCATACTTCCCGGGCTTGAGGAATAATATTGGTGTTGGGAAAATCCCTGACAATACTAAAGGAGACCAAGGCAGGCGGATGGGCATGAACAATTGCGTTCAGATCAGGCCTGGCCTTATAAATCGCAAGGTGAAAGGGGATTTCCGATGAGGGTTTATGCGGCCCCGATACCGATCCGTCGGGGTGGACGCAGACAATATCGGAAGGCCTCAAAGAACCCTTGTCGATGCCTGCGGGAGTTACCCAAACATCACCGTTCTGATCACGGATCGAAATGTTCCCTCCTGATGTTGTTGTTAATCCCCTGCGGTATATCCTGCCAATAATCTCATTGATCTGTTCGCGCGGAGGGGCAATGTTTGCATTCATGATTTATAAGTTATTCGACAAGTGTTCAATCAGGATTTTAACTCCTATAAGGACCAGGGTTACTCCACCAATAATCCCAAGTTTGTTCCCAAGAATCGGCCCCAGCTTGTTGCCGATAATGATACCGACAAAGCATATCACAAAGGTAATTAATCCAATCAAAACTATTGGAAGCCAAATGGTTATATCGAGAAAAGCAAAGCTTACCCCTACTGCCAGTGCATCAATGCTTGTTGCGATGGATAATAATAAGAGTGTTGGGAAGTGGAGGCAGTTTCTGACCGCCTCATCTTTCTTCGCATTTGAAATGCTTTCCCAAATCATGCGGCCGCCGACCAGAAGCAAGAGTCCGAAGGCAATCCAGTGATCGACTGGTTTAATGTACTGGCTGAAAGTGATCCCGGCAGCCCATCCTATGAGGGGCATGATAGCCTGAAAAAACCCAAATGAAAAAGCGATCCGGATTGCATGACTAGTCCGTAACTGTTTGATCATGATTCCATTCGCTACTGATACCGCCAATGCATCCATGGACAGTCCGATCGCGATTCCGATAATTACGAGAAGGTCCATTTATTTCAGGGTATACATTGAATGGTTTTCCAGGTTAAAAAAGCAAACCCGATCAAATTTGGTTGTTAATTTATTGTGCAACAGTGTTTTATTTAATTTTTGGATCGCCCGTGGTTCTGAATTGTCCGCAAAGATAATTAACCAGAGGGAATCAGGTTTTTGTTTTCGGTAAACTCCGATTTTCTTTTCTTTGGACTCAAGGGTCGCCAAAACCTGCTCATAACCTTTTCTATTGCTTAGAATACCAGAGATTCCCCCCTCCTCATCCAGCATCCGAATTCTTGTTAGTTCAATTCCGATAAAGGCCCCTTTTGCCATCCTTAGTTTGAAATCGGGCGACTCACTTTTCACCAGCCGACCTTTTGGAAAAAAAGTGTCCTGAATCCTGAAATCCCGCACGATCAGCCACTCCTGCTCGGTTTTACTGTCCATAAAACGAAGATACGGAAAAAGGTTCAGGAGGTTCAGGCGGTTCAGAAGTTCGAGGTGATTGAGGAAAATATCTGTATATTGGGTGTGGAAAAAGCACTTTAACCATGAAACCTTCAGCCAGGATCCCACTGTTCATATTTTTGTCTATCCCGATGTTTTCCATCGCTCAGATAAAGCTGAAGCCCGATACCCTTAGCTTCAAACCTTTTATCTGGAAGTCGGAGATTCCTGCTGGCTGTCCGTTTGAACAGTCAAAACTTTTCAATGCAATCGAATTCCTGGGCTTAAAAAGCGGTTTTCGGTACGGTGATACCTGGTACCCTTCCTGGGCATCGGACGATAAAATGTATTCACCCTGGACCGATGGAAGCACATGGAAATTTGATGGCACCTGGGAAGGCGCCTCATCAGGCGACATTGATAAAGCCGTCACCGGCAATGGCGTGATGGAAGGAGACGATCCCATGAATCTGGTTGCCTACAGTCTCGGCCTTGAAAAAGGTCCGGCCAAGCCGTATCATGGTCGGTATCCCTGTGGAAGCCTGGTTTACAACGGAGTGTGGTATTATGGAACCTACTGTCTGGATCCCAGCGGCGGCGCAAAATATGGCGACAAGGTCATCAACTGGCCCTGGCTCGGACCTTTCGTAGGTTTTCGCTATTCCACTGATTATGGCAGAAGCTGGATCCCTTGTCCGCATACCCCTGAAAAACCTATTTTCGGCGAAACCGGAATCAATGGATATCCCATCCGGATCGGGTCTCCTCATTTTGTGGATTTTGGAAAAAACATGGAGCATTCGCCGGACGGGAAAGCCTACCTGGTGGCGCATGGAGCGGATACCACCGATACACAGTGGCGCTTCTGGAACTCAAGCTGGATAACGGGTGACCAAATCTACCTGATACGGGTAACTCCGACGATTGAGAATATTAACGACCCTTCAAAGTATGAGTATTTCGGGGGATATGATGTCCAGGGCAATCCCCTCTGGGTGAACGATTTCAAAAAGATAAGACCATTGCTGGAATGGAACAATAAGATGGGCTGTGTGACGATTACCTACAACGCCCCTTTGAAGAAATACCTCATGTGCGTAACCGATGGCGGGAATACCTGTGCAAAGATGGATACCTATATTCTGGAATCCGATCAGATGACAGGTCCCTGGAAAATCGTGACCTATATGAAGGAAATGGGAGAGCAGGCCTATTTTGTCAATATCCCGTCGAAATATATCAGTCAGGATGGCAAGACTTTCTGGCTGCTCTATTCGGGCAACTTTGCCCCCGACTGGAACGGCATGAAGATCATCGAGAATCCTCCCGGAAGCCACTATGGGTTGGTGATGCAGAAAGTGAAGCTGACCGCAGACGGCGGACCAAAGACGGCGGCCGGCGGACCGCAAGTCCGCTAATCAGGTTGAATCCACTGGTATTCCTTTGATACCGAGGCCAGGATTTCCAGGGCGAGATCCAGTCCGTACATGCCATTGGTCATCACAACAATTCCCTGTCCGGTAGTGGTGGAACCCAAAAGCAGGCAGTTGGCACCGGGGTTATTATGCCCGTGATGCATAAAGAACTGGTCGTTCCCCCCGCCAAACCGGAATACACCCAGCCCTTGACCCGTGAGGCCTTCAAATTCGGATGGATTGAGTTCACGTTCAATGGTGAACATCATTTCTACGGATTTTTTCGAAATGATTTTGCTGGGTTTGCCCTGTTTGGCAAGCATGATCTCGCATGCAATCCGGGCCCAGTCTGAAGGGGTGGTGACCATACCGGCCTGGGCGAGCGGTCCGGAGTTTAATCCGTCCGTGGGGGAGGGCACGCCGGTTTTACTGTGCGGCCTGATAATCCGGTCCTTGAACCGGGCCGGGAAAGGATATTCAATCAGGCTGGATGTTAGTTCGAGGGGATCAAAAATGTATTGCTGCACAATTTGGGTATAGGAACTGTTCAGAAGATCCTCAAGTACCAGCTGCATGATCATGTAGCCAAAATTTGAATAAGAATGAACGGTACCTGGTGTATAATCAAAAAAGACCGAATCACTCAGCACGGGCTTCTCGCCCTTCAGGAACTGTACCAGCGTCGGCTCTGTGCCCTCTTCGTTTTCGGTTCCGTTGCCGGGCCGGTTGATGCCTGCCTGATGCGTGAGCAGCATCCTTAGGGTTACTTTTATTCCGGAAGGGTGTTCAGGCATTTTCCACGATTTCAAATAGCTGTTAACATCGGTATCCAGATCAAGCTTACCTTCTTCAACCATCCGAAGAATTGTAATAGCCATCAGGATTTTTGTAGTTGAGCCCGATTGGAACATGGTTTCAGGAGTAACCTCTTTATCGGTTCCGGCCTCCATCACACCAATTCCTTTCGCCCAGACAATCTTGAAATCATCAATTACCGCAACACCGCAACCCGGGATCACCCATTCCTTCATCCGCTGCTCAATCGTGAATTTAGGCAATGAATCTATCCTGACAGGGTCAATGACTTGCCATGCGGTCAGTTTTTCTTTCCAGTTGTAAGGAACCAAACCATTTTCTACTGACAGTATCCTCTCGCCATCAGAAGGTTTTTTTTGCACGCTGCAGGAAACTGAAACCAGAAACAGGAAGATGATGGATATTTTAATCAGCTTTTTCATTTTACAGGTATTTCAGGGCCGCAAAGTAAATATTCAGGTTAGAGGCCGCAATCCTACAAATGTCGTGTTTTAAGTTTTCATAGATTTGTCAGGAACAGATCCGGGACAGAATTATTTATCCATGACAGGGATTTCGCATTTTTTATTGTTGTTTACGCTGGGCGTCGGCCAGATTGCGATTTATATAGCGATCCAGTCCTATAAGACCAACAGGCAGCCCTATCTTTTCTCCTGGATTCTGGTCCTTGTCGGTTTCAATGCCATCACTCTGGCCCACACGGTAGAGACTTTTCTCAAGGCAACCTTACCGGAAACCTACCTGCTCGAGACAGGGGCCGCCCGGTATAACTGGATATATATTCTGTTGTCGCTGATACGGCTGTTCATACTCTTCCATATGGCCCGGTTTCTTTGGGGGCTATTTCAAAAGGAGTGGCCCCGGAAGGTAAGGGTATGGGCATGGATGCTTACCGGCGCATTCTGCCTGGTCCAGCCAGTCCGGTTTATCGGCATTGAATGGGGGAAAGGCATTCCGGAATACTCGTCCTTATTTATTCATGTGATTTTTTTCGCAATACTGACTGTTCTTCTGGCCAAAGGAATCCAGTTTTCCGGGAAAATCAGAAACCGGCAACGCAGAAGTGCGCTCACAACCTTTATCTTTTTTCTACTTCTGTTTAATATCCTTCTGTTTTTGAACAGGATTGGCGGCTATGCTTCCTGGATCACGCTCAACCTGCAAATGCTTGTTATCAGTATTCTGATGTTGGCATTCAACTCCTATCATGTGTTCTTTTTCGGCAGGTTTCTCAGGGATTATCTCATTGCCTATCCGGCCCAGGGCTCAGGATATGTGGATTCGCTGGCGGAGCGATATCAGATTACAAAACGGGAAAAAGAGATTATCCTGCTGGTTTGTGAGGGAAAAACCAACAAGGAGATTGCCGCTGAACTTTTTATTTCACCGGTCACCGTCAGGGATCATCTCGCGAACGTTTTTGCCAAAGTTCAGGTGAAAAGTCGTCTGCAGCTGGCCAATATGTTCAGGGGAAATGCTGAATAGGAAAACCCGCCTTTGATTATTCTTTCATAAACAATTCTGATAATACAAAATCAGATTAGGAGATTTCTATCAGGTATTTGCCGGGAGGAATAGTACTTACATCGATTTGTTTGCGCGAAAAATCCGGAATATTCAGGATGCAGGCACCGGTAATGGCATAAATTTTAAGACGGGGATACTCTCCGGTAAACTGGATTTCCAGGTTTAATTCGTTGCCCGCCGGGTTTGGATAGATCCGGAATTTGCTTTTCATGTTCACACCGGCAGCGCCGTTGAATTCGGGAAACAGCCATTGCCAGGCCTCCCGGAATTCAGATCTCCAGAATTGCTCATTGTGCTGGGCGCCCTGTACCACCTTTGAGGTCAGTTCATTTTCACCGTAATTAAACTTTCGGAGGGTGTCCTGCATGGCAAGCATATCTGGAACCATTGAACCACCTTCGGCAGATCCAACGAGCTGGTACAATCGCATCGGATGCATTTTCTGTGCGTTGCTTACGAACGTCCACACAGAATCAGAGAACCAGTAGGAGGGCGAAAAAATCCCGGCTTTGCCAAAGATATCGGGACGGCTGAATGCTCCATACATCGAGATTAACCCTCCCATGGAACTGCCCATGATGCAGGTGAATTCAGGTCCTTTTTTTGTGCGATAGGCAGAATCGATGAAGGGTTTCAATGTATTCACCAGGAAATCAATGTATTTCTCACCTTCACCTCCACCGTACTGGTTGTTTTTCCAGGGAGAATATTCTGCCATGCGATTGGCTCCGCCATTGTCAACCGCCACCACAATCGGTACATTCCGGCCAAGTGCAGCCTGCTCGTTAAGTGTTTCGTCAACCTGCCATTCACCGGCAAAAGCGGTGTAGGTGTCGAAAACATTCTGACCGTCATGCATATATATAACCGGATAGGCTTCCCCGGAATCCTTGTAATCCGGTGGGAGATACACCCAGATTCTGCGCGTACGGTCAAGCTGAGGCATATAGAAAGAGTCAGACAGGATAGAAACATTATCAGCAGCCGTGGTTGTACCACCGCTGCCCTGGTCAGCCCAGTTATAAATGGTTATTCTGACTGTATCGGGGGTACTGAAGGTATACTGGCGATTGGAAATCTCTTCTCCGGATGCACCTTTTTCAACGGAAGCCCATGCGCCCCGGGTGAATTTGTATTGGATCCGGGTGCCGGGTGTTCTCGCGGCCAGTGTGATGTACCATTTGCCTGCCTGGTTTTTCTGCAGCGCCTGCGAGGCATTCCCTGGATTCCAGCCATTAAAGTCCCCGGCAATATAGACTGGACCCGCAGCCGGAGTATTGGCCGGAATGGACTCGAGAAGGAAAGTAACCTGACAATGGCCGGACAATGAGAGCGAAATCAAAAGTGCAATCAGATAACTTGTTTTGATCAACATGGGGTGCGTTAGGTTGCTAAAGCGTTAATGATTTTGTCTTTGAACGTTGCCGAGACCGGCAATTGAATGGATGTTGGAGCGTGCAGCTGAATGATCAATCCTGATTTGTCTTTTTTTGCGACCTTGATGCGGAGGGTATTAACCAGGTATGACCTGTGGCACCGGACAACCGGGAAGAGTGCCAGTTGCCCTTCCACCCCTTTCATGCTGTTTCTGAGCAGGAAACGCTCAGGCTTATCGTTCTCGACAAAGTGGATCAAAACATAATTCTCATTCGCCTCGATATAGAGCAAATCAGCAAGGTTCAGGGTAATTCTCACCTCACCGTTTTCATCGGCAAAGGGGATGAACCTGGGTTTGTCCCCGTTCTCTTTTTGCCTGAGCAATTGGTCTAAATTCTGTTTCTTGTCCTGCCAGGCAAAGTACAGGATACTGATCAGGTAGGGTATCAGGAGGATCAGGCTGGTATTCTCTATTGCCGTGTAATAAACTTCGAACCAGAACCGGTCATCCTTAAGGAAGACCTTCTGAATCATCATGTAAAAACCGGTCATGGCCAGCACCTCCAGTGCTGTCATCAGGGAATATCCGGCGATGGTGATTGTCAGGCGTTTACGGATCTGACTCATGATCACACGGCTGATAATCACCACCAGCATTCCCAGAACAACCACGAATCCAGCATAAAACGCAAATTGTCCCTGGTTAACCTCAAACCACTCCTGCGATCCGAACGGGTGGTATATCAGGATAAATGCATAGGCAAAGAGAGCGGTGAAAATGATCTGAATGACCGTATTACGCGGCCGGATGAAGAATTCGGGAATGTGCTTGCGGAGATTCATGGTACAAAAGTAGGAAAAGGTATCGGGAATCGGGTTTCGGGTTTCAGGTATCGGGTATCGGTTGTTGGGAACAGGGCTCTTCGAATGGGTCATCCCGGAAGGCCGGGATCCCCGAGATGGGTGTGGGTGTGAGTGTGAGTGTGAGTGTGAGTGTGAGTGTGAGTGTGAGTGTGAG
>CAZEKJ010000009.1:16491-129552 GCA_964512915.1 uncultured Porphyromonadaceae bacterium | reverse complement strand
GTAAGCGAAGCCAATTAGCGAGCGCAGCGAGCCAATTAATTTTTTGTATGTACCAAATCTCAGAAATAAAGCTACCCCCAACCTCCTCCATCCGCGAAGCGCTGCGGGTGATCGACAAGGGGGCCATGAGGATTGCGCTGGTGGTGGATCCCGCCGACCGGCTGATCGGGACCCTTTCCGACGGGGATATCCGCCGGGGGATTCTGGCGGGCCTGGGCCTGGAGGACGCCATTGAGACCATATATCACCGAAATCCGGTAACCGTTACTACCTCCGATCCGAAAGAAAAAATCATCGACCTGGCTGTGAGCCGGCGGCTCTATCAGATTCCGGTTGTTGATGAAGCCGGCCGGGTGGTACGGCTGGCCGAGATCGACCACCTGATCCGGAAGGAGAAGCATCCGAACCTGGTGGTGCTCATGGCCGGCGGACTGGGTGCCCGTCTGAGGCCCTTGACTACGAACACTCCGAAACCGATGCTGCCGGTTGGCGGCAAGCCTATACTCGAAACCGTGATCGGCCAGTTTAAAAAACATGGGTACTCACGGTTCGCAATCTCCCTGAACTACATGGGAGAACAGATCCGTGACCATTTCGGTGACGGCTCAAAAATGGGTGTGGAAATCAGCTATATTGATGAAACTCAAAGAATGGGAACAGCCGGCGCACTCGGGCTGCTCCCGGTGGTGCCCACGGAGCCGTTCTTTGTGATGAACGGGGACATCCTTACCCAGGTCGACTTTGAAAGCCTGATGGATTTCCACGTCCGAAACCAGTCGGCCGCCACCATGTGCATCCGGGAATTCGGCATGGAAGTCCCCTATGGCGTGGTCCGGCTGAACAAGGATACCATCGTGTCCATTGAGGAAAAACCGGTCCAGCAATTTTATGTCAACGCCGGCATCTACGTCCTCAAACCCCAAACCTTAAACCTCATACCCAAGGGTCTGCCGCTGGACATGACCCGCCTCTTCGAGATGGCCGTGGAAAAAGGCCTTCCCACCCTCTCCTTCCCTATCCGTGAATACTGGATGGATATCGGGAAAATGGACGATTATGACCGGGCCAATCGTGAATTTAACGGACTGTTTAATGAATAATACATCGAAATATATTGCCATCATTCCGGCGCGAGGCGGAAGCAAGCGCCTGCCCGGCAAGAACCTGATGGGAATCGCGGGAAAACCGCTGATTGCCTGGACGATCGAGGCAGCCGTCAGCTCCGGCGTTTTTCACCGGATTGTGGTCAGCACCGACAACTGGGAGATAGCCGTCCTGGCTGCACAGTACGGGGCCGAAGTTCCCTTCCTGCGGCCGGAAGAGCTGGCCCTCGACAGCACCCCCTCCATTGACGTCCTGATTCATGCCGTAAAGGAACTTTCCGGAAATAATGAGATCGAATGGTCGCACCTGGCCTGCCTGCAGCCCACATCGCCGCTCCGAACATCAGAAAATATTAAGGAGGCGGTGACACTGCTGGAGGGAAAAGAGGCAGATGCTGTGATATCGGTCTGTAGGACTGAACATTCCCCTTTATGGAGCAATACGCTGCCCGAAAGCCTTTCGCTGGATCATTTTATTCCTGAGGCGGTTCAGAAAACCCCGTCGCAGCAGCTTCCCAGCTATTACCGGCTCAACGGCGCACTCTATTTCTGCAGGATCAGCCGGATGATGCAGGAGAGGACCCTTTTTCTTAAAAGCGGCGCCTACGCCTACGTCATGAACCGTAAGGATTCTATCGACATTGATGATCAGGTTGACTTCGACCTGGCAGGGATCTACCTGGCTCAGCGCTCCCAGGGATAACTGCTCATCGGGCGCCTTTCGAACGCATCGATAAAGGTTACCCGGCTGGCATTGATGATGGTAATGCCTTGTGAATCTGCAAATTCCCGGATCAGATGGTAACTCCTGAAGGTGCGGTACAGGTTGTGGAAATAATCGTGAACCGTGGCCCTTTTCATGGTTTCCGGATGATGAATGGCCACCTTCCACGGCTCCTTATCATAAAAATGATGCTCCGCTGAATTCAGCACTCCGTCGGAACCAACCTCCAGGCCCTGGTGCCACGTATGATCGGCGCCGAGGATTACTATTTTTTTAAATCCGATGCCGATCCCGGTCATGAGGGCGCCTATGAGCACGTTCTGGGGCGGAGGCATCCCGGCCTGGCGCCGGTAGAGCCAATGCCTGACAGGCTTCCATCCATCCACCACAGTCCGGTTGATGAAGGCGAAGTTCACAGGAATCCCCGAAGCGGTGAGCCGCTGGCAGAACTTGCTGTTCCTGCCCTCGGCCGGTGCATAGATCGTGATGGGCCACGTCGTTTTTGCTATGAAGGCATCGATCACCTTTTCCCGCACTTCGGCTACCCGGGGGATGGTCTTCTCAACAAAAAAACCGATATCCAGAAAAATATAATGGGCCGGCTTCAGCTCTTCGTAGGCATCGCTCAGCACAAACTGATTCACGCAGAGCAGCGACCGGGTGCTTAATAAGTCCCTGTATTCGAGAAGATCAGCCTTGAGCGACGGCCCGTTGGCCAGAACAAACAGCTCATCCCCATCGGGTTTAATCCTTCTGAGATCTGACCGGAACCGGAAACGCAAAAAAACGCGTATCAGGCTGATGAAAGCCTGGTAAACCGATTCGAGAAAGCGCTGAAAGCGCAATAGGCTGTAAAACATATCGCTGTTTTATGCGAAATTAACTAATTTCCGATCCAAACCGATGGTAATGGACCACATGCTCAAAGGAGGAACCCGCTCAACAGGCCGCCCTGCAGAAAGGGAGGCAGGTATGCCCGTGGTTTCCATCATAACGGTAGTTTTCAACTCTGTAACCCTCCTCGAACGGACCATCCAAAGCATCCTGGGCCAGACCTACCCGAATATCGAATATCTTATCATTGACGGCGGTTCGAAGGACGGCACCGTCGATATCATCCGGAAATACGAAGACCGGATTGACTTCTGGATCTCTGGACCCGATAAAGGTTTGTATGATGCCATGAACAAGGGGCTCACCGCCGCAACCGGGGATTTTGTGTGGTTTTTGAATTCGGGGGACCTGGTTTACGAAACGGATACCCTTGAAAAGGTTTTTAAAGACTTTGAGACTGTAAGACTTTTAGACCAAGAGACCGGGAGAATAGGAGACCAGGAGACCAAGAGACTGGGAGACTTAGAGACCAGGAGTGTGCCTGGGACGGGGGTTTCGGCGGTCGGCGGTCTGCCGTCCGCGGTCATATACTACGGCGACACCATGGTCGTCGATTCCAACTATCATGAGATCGGCCTCCGCCGGCTCCGGCCGCCCGAACAGCTTACCTGGAAAAGCTTCCGCAAAGGTATGCTGGTCTGCCATCAGGCAATTCTTGTGCACCGTTCGATAGCCGAACCCTATAATCTGAGGTATCGGTATTCGGCGGATTTCGACTGGGTTTTAAATGCACTGAAAAGGGCACGGGGGCACAGGGGCACAAGGGGGTGTGAGGAATACGGGGATGGTGTTGTGTGCGTTTCTGGATGGGGGGCAGTCGAAGAAGACCATAGGGGCAAGCCTGATAGAGCGGTTCGATATTATGCGGAGGAATTATGGATTGATTCCCACGGTGCTGAGGCATGTGCCGATTGCGGTGAGATTCGTTTTTTATCTGAGTTGGAACAGGCGGTTTTAGGGCAGAAGGCAGAGGGCAGAAGGCAGAAATCAGGAAGAAGGAATAGGCAATAGGAAAGAAGGATCTTTGGTCCATCCTTGTCACTTAAAACAGGCATTTTGGAATTAACAAACTCAACAATATTCATAAAGCCATGAACTTCAAACCTTTCCACTACTTGTTTCTTTTTACTAATTTTTGCCTTTTGCCCTCTGCCTTCTGCCTTCTTCCCCAGTCCGCCTCCGCCCAGATCCGCCCCCTCTCCACCGTCACCTGGCCCGAATCCGACAAGGACACGCTGCACTACACGGTCAAGGGCTACCGCCATGGAACCAGTGTGGCTCCGCAGTTCAGGTTTCCGGAAGTGGAATACGTGGCCGGGGAGAAGATAACCTGGGACAAATACCATACTCCGGATGTGATTTACACCTGGCTGAAAAGATGGGCGGTTGCCTATCCCGACCTGGTCGACCTGTATGAGGTTGGAACCTCCTATGAAGGCCGCCCGATTATTCAGGTGACCCTGACCAACAAGAAAACCGGGAAGGATACCGACAAGCCGGCAGCCTTTTTTGAGGGGGGACGCCATTCCGGGGAGGTGACCTCCTCCGAATCGGCATTCTGGCTTCTCAATCACCTGCTCGAAAACTACGGGAAGGATCCGGAAATCACTAAACTATTGGATACCAAAACAATATATATCAGGCCCGAAAATAATCCCGATGGGGCAAACATGTACCTGAACACCCCCTGGAGCAACCGGAGCACGGTAAGGCCGACCGACAATGACGGCGACGGGCTGCTGGACGAGGACAGCGGGGAGGATCTTGACGGCGACGGCGTTCTCCGCTCCATGCGATGGGTTGACCTTGAAAAAGGCACTCTCGCGCCGGATCCCCGTGATCCTTCCGGCCGCCTGATGAAGCGCGTTCCTAAAGGTCAGGGTATGTACATGACCGCTTCCGAAGGATTTGATAATGATGGCGATAAGCAGATCAATGAGGATGGCATCGGCGGCCTCGACCTGCACAGGAACTATCCGGAAAACTGGCGGCCCGGGGATGGATCGGATTCTACCGGCAGGGGCTGGACGCAGGGTGGCGCCGGTGAATTCCCGCTCAGTGAAACCGAAACCAGGGCCGTGTTCTCATTTCTTATCACCCATCCGAATGTCTCGGTGGTGAATTCAATGGATACCCGCGTTCCGATGCACCTCCGCGGGCCCTCAGTGGCTTATTCATCCGAAGTGATGTTCGAACCCGATCGCCGCCTGCTTGAATATTATGATACGCTCGGAATGAAAATTACCGGTTATCCCTGGGCCGGTGACGTTTACAACGTGTACAACACCCATGAGCCGGTGAGCGGCTGGTCGGGCGACAGCACCAAGCCCGAACCGCTTTTCGGACATGGACCCGATTTTGGCTATAGCTATTACGGCGCCATCTGGTATGGCGACGAGATCTGGAGTGGCGGCCCCGAAAAGGACCTTAACGGCGACGGCAAGAAAGATGAGCTCGATGCACTGATCTGGGACGACACGCAGAACGGCGGTCGCGGTTTTATGGAATGGAAGCGCTATGTCCACCCTACTCTCGGTCCCGTCGAGATCGGAGGAAATCATCCGAAGTTCTTCTCGCAGAATCCGCCGCCCGAACACCTCGAACCCTGGATCCGTAAGCAGGCCCTTTTTAATCTGGCCATGGCGAAGGATCTTCCTTCACTGATGTGGAAAAGTGGAAATGTGAAAAAGTTGAAAGCCTATGCGGATTCAACTGATTACCAGATTACTGTGAGCTGGACGAACACCGGCAGGATTCCGACGGCCCTGAAAATGGCCGACCGCGTGAAAATGGTTCAGAAAGACCAGGTCATGCTCGAATTTGATAAAAAACTTACCGAAGGAGAAACACCCAAAATCAAAATCGTAGACCCCAAAACCCGCGACAAAGTCCGGTACTTCGATCACCTCTGGCATAACCAGTCACAAACCGCAACCTTCACGATACGCACCTATACCAAGGATCCGGTGAAAACAACGGTGAAGATGCTCTCGACAAGGGGAGGGGTGCTGGTGAAGGAAGTCAGGCTGGAATAGGGCACAAGAGCACAGGGGCACAAGGGCACGGGGGCACGGGGGCACAAGGGCACAAGGGCACAAGGGCATGAGTCGGGGAGGATCAACTGATGGTAGTGAATTTTAAGGAGGACAATCCGGTGCTGCTTGTGAGGCGACGGAAAAACTGATCTACAAACCTCACCATACCTCACTACACCTCACCATGCCTCACTACACCTCACCATGCCTCACTACACCTCACCATCCCTCACTACCCCTCACCTTCCTTTTTCCGCTTTACCTCCAGAAAAACAATCCCCGCCAAAACGAGCAAAAGCAGCAGGCTTCCGATGAGGCTGATCAATTGCCCGGTCTTGAGTGACTTGGGAGCAAACCGGAATTCCACGGTATGCTTTCCGGCCGGGATAACCATGGCACGAAGGGCATAATCGGCCCGGATATGAGGGGTCTCTTTGCCATCGATATAGGATTTCCAGCCATAGGGGTAGAAAATCTCAGAGAAAACAGCCAGCCGGTTCTGATTGGCCTCAGCCGAATATTTTAAATAATTTGGCTTGTATTCAACCAGTTGCAGTACATCGGGCTGAGCACTTGGAGTTATTGTCGCTGGCAGACCGGTCACCTGGTCCTGGAACCGCTTATCGATAACCGCTTCCGTGCCAGGCTGGAGAGTGCCCAGAGCCTCAAGTTCTTCATTGGCATTGGCCGCCCAGCGAATCCGGTCGACAAACCAGGCATTGCCCAGGGCAAATTCATTCCCGACAGGTATCTGGGGTGATACGATGAGAGAACGCGTATTCAGCATGGCCAGCACCGGCATGCCCGACAAGGCCTGATTGAATGCCTCGAATGTGGGCTTGTCCTGCATGATTGCCTTTAACTGCTGTGCATTTGGCCCAAGATACTGGTCAATGAGGTCCTGGTATCTGCCCAGCTTGGCTCCATGGTAACCCCCGATGGATTTATGGTGCCCGGAGGCACGGCCGCTGCGGAACGGATCGGCCGTAATGTCAAAAACCCGATAGCTGAGGTCCTTGTCCTTGAGAATATTTTCATCAGCCGGCCAGGGTTTCATCGCCTCAGCATACTGACGCTTGCTGGTAAAATCATCATTCGTCAGATATCTTTTCCCGACCGACCAAAGATCCACCAGCATCAGCAGGGCCAACCCGATATAGATGTACTCCTTTTTCATTTTAGCCCGAAGTGAATACCACAGCAATCCGGCAGCCAGAAGAACGAAAACCAGCGTCCGCAACGCATCGCGGCGGGCAAGTGCGATACGGTCAAGCCTTACTGCATCGCGGAACCAGTCGACCGGCATCTGGGCTGCATCCTGCGGCCCGACAAATGATCCTGCAAGGGTAGGTATCAATGCATACAGAAGCGCGATACCCCCGGCAATCCCTGTCCCGATAAACAGTTTTTTCTGTTTTACCTTAGCCTCAGCATCCCAGCTAAACCAATCCCTGACTGCAAGAAAGGCCAGCAAGGGGATAGCTACCTGGGCTATGATCAATGAATTGGTTGCATCCCGGAATTTTGAAAAGAGCGGAACATTGTTAACAAAAAACTCCGTAAGGCCCATGAAGTTTTTCCCCCATGCGAGCATAAGGGACAGGACAATTACAATTGCCAGCCACCACTTTTTCTTTCCCCGGATGATCACCAACCCCAGGATTGCCAGGAAAATGGTTATCGCCCCGATGTAATGTGGTCCGCCGGTAAATGGCTGGTTTCCCCAGTAGGTAGGTACCTGCTTCGTATAGTCGCGGGCCTGTGCAGCCTGATGGTCCTGGAGTGCCTTATAAAGATTCGAGGTTGTTCCGACATCCGTTGAGCCTCCTCCCCCGTAAAGGTTCGGTATAAAAAGGTTCATCGTCTCACCGATCCCATAGCTCCACTGTGTGATGTATTCCAGATCCAGCCCCTTGGTCGGGCCTGCTTCTTTTACCAGTTCCGATTTTCCGCGGGTGGTCTCCTTCGAGTACTCATAGGTGGTAAGAAGGTTGGTCATGTTGGGAAGCACAGCCAGGATGACAGCGGCAAACAGGACCAGTCCCGATTTGACCAGGTGATCGAAATATTTCTCCTTGATCGCGTACACCAGCTCCACCAGAAAATAGACGACCAGGATCATCCCGGTATAGTATGACACCTGTACATGGTTAGTAAATAGCTGTATGCCGAAACCGATGGCAGTGATCAGTCCGCCAATCAGATACTTTCTTTTAAATACCAGCAAAACTCCTGCTATGACGGGAGCCATGTAGGCGATTGCATAAATCTTGCTGACATGGCCGGCTCCGATCAGCTGAAGGTGGTGTGAGCCAAACCCCACTGCAATGGCCCCGGCCAGGGCCAGCCACTTATCGAGCTTAAGGGTTCTCAGGAGGAAGTAGAATCCAAGCATGCAAACAAAAAGGATTGCAACCGTGTAACCCGGCAGAAACAGCTTGAACGCATGAAACAACCACTGAAACACGTTCCTGGTCGGCGCACTCTTGATCTGATAGGTGGGCATGCCGCTGAAGCTGGAATTAGTCCAGGCTGAATATTCCCCGGTTTGCTTCTGGAACTGATTCACCTCAGATGCCAGGTTTTTCGCCTGTACGATATCGTTCTGAAACAGGGTTTTACCTTCAAAAACCGGGCTCATGAAAGCCAGTGCCAGGGCTGCCATGATGGCGACCATCAGGAGCTCGGGCAACACACTACTTAGTACTTTTTTCATGCTTAACTTTTATTAATAGGCCTCGCTTTCGCTCGCTAAAAGGCTCCGCTTCGCTTCGCTAAAAGGGGCTTCGCCCTAACAGGTAAGAGCGTTTAGTCTCTTTTAGGCCGAAGGCCCTATTAGCCCGAAGGGCCTTTTAGGAGCGCAGCGACCTTTTAGCGAGCGCAGCGAGCCTGTTATCTTAATAAATTCTTCAAACTCACCTTACTGCCCACCATCTCCCGCAATCCGGCGATGGGCACCCGTTCCTGCTCCATCGTATCACGGTTGCGGATGGTTACGGTATTGTCCTGGCTCGTCTGGTGGTCAACGGTAACACAATAGGGCGTTCCGATCGCATCGTGCCGGCGGTAGCGCTTGCCAATCGAATCCTTTTCGTCGTACTGACAGTAGAAATCGAATTTCAGATCATCAATGATCTGACGTGCAATTTCCGGCAGGCCGTCTTTCTTGACGAGCGGGAAAACGGCCAGTTTAACAGGTGCCAGCGCTGGCGGCAGCCTCAGAACGGTCCTTATATCGGTGCCGCCCTCTGCAGTGGGCGCTTCCTCCTCGTGGTAGGATGCCGCGATCACCTGCAGGAAAGTGCGGTCAACCCCGATGGAGGTCTCAATCACATAGGGAATATAGGATTCATTGGCTTCCGGGTCAAAATACTGGATCTTGCGGCCTGAGAATTCCTGATGACGGCTCAGGTCAAAATCGGTCCGGGAATGAATCCCCTCAACCTCCTTGAATCCAAACGGGAAGCGGTATTCGATGTCAGTGGCGGCATTGGCATAATGCGCCAGTTTTTCATGGTCATGGAACCGGTAATCAGCCGGATTGAAACCCATGCCCCGGTGCCACTTGATCCGGATATCCTTCCAGATCTCAAACCACTTCAATTCCTCACCCGGCTTCACGAAAAACTGCATCTCCATCTGCTCGAACTCGCGCATCCTGAAAATGAACTGCCGCGCCACGATCTCATTCCGGAATGCTTTCCCGATCTGTGCAATTCCAAACGGGATCTTCATCCGCCCGGTTTTCTGCACATTCAGGTAGTTCACGAAAATACCCTGCGCAGTTTCCGGACGCAGGTAAACTTTCATTGCTCCCTCGGAGGTAGAACCCATCTCCGTGGCAAACATCAGGTTAAACTGCCTGACTTCCGTCCAGTTGCGGGTTCCGGAGACCGGACAAACGATCTCATTATCAACTATTATCTGTCGTAATTCATCCAGGTTACCATCGTTCAGAGCCTTGGCAAAACGATCATGGAGGGCATCATATTTGGTCTGAACCTCAAGAACCCGGCCGTTGGTCTGGCGAAACATGCCTTCGTCGAAAGTCTCCCCGAAACGCTTCCGGGCTTTCTCAACTTCCTTTTCAATTTTTCCTTCCAGTTTTGCCAGCTCCTCTTCGATCAGCACATCCGCACGATACCGCTTCTTCGAATCCTTGTTGTCGATCAGCGGATCGTTGAAAGCGTCGACATGTCCCGAGGCTTTCCAGATGGTGGGGTGCATGAAGATGGCTGAATCGAGTCCAACCACGTTTTCATGCAGCAGAACCATGGAGTCCCACCAGTATTTCTTGATATTATTCTTGAGCTCAACACCGTACTGGCCATAATCATAGACGGCACTCAGCCCGTCATAAATCTCCGACGACTGAAAAACAAAACCGTACTCTTTGCAGTGCGAAACGAGCTTCTTAAATACTTCTTCCTGATTCATAGTATATATATATCGGTATATCGGCCTCAAAAATAGGGGAAATCCTTAATTTTACCCGATTTTTAGCCACCATGGAGTACAAAACAGATTTTTTGGTGATCGGTAGCGGCCTCGCAGGAATGTCCTTTGCCCTGCAGGTAGCGGATCACGGCAAGGTTATCCTGATTTCCAAGACCATTCTGGAGGAGACCAATACCTGGTATGCCCAGGGCGGCATTGCCTCCGTGATGTATGCACCGGACAATATGGAGAAGCACGTTCAGGATACGCTTCTCGCCGGTGACGGTCTCTGTGATGAGAAAATCGTGCGGATGGTAGTAGAGGAGGCTCCGGAACAAATTGAAAAACTCATTGCCTGGGGGGCCAATTTCGATACGGACCCCGATGGGAAATTTAACCTGAACCGTGAAGGAGGTCATTCCGAACACCGGATTCTGCACCATAAAGATAATACCGGGGCGGAAATTATGCGCGCCCTGCTTGCAAGGGTGCGGAAACATAAAAACATTACCATTTTTGAAAAATCCTTCGCACTTGACCTGATCACCCAGCATCACCTGAGCAGTCCCGTTTTTCGGGGCAGTCCCGATATTGAATGCTACGGTGCCTATTCCCTGAACCTGGCGACCAATAAGGTTGAGACAATCCTTTCCAAAGTTACCCTCCTGGCTACCGGCGGCAGCGGATATATTTACCAGACCACCACCAACCCCCCGATCGCCACCGGCGACGGGATCGCAATGGCCTATCGGGCCAAGGCCTATGTAGCCAATACTGAGTTCTTCCAGTTCCATCCTACCAGCCTCTACAATCCGGGTGAACGGCCGTCTTACCTCATTACTGAGGCCGTGCGCGGGTTTGGCGGTATACTCAAAACACAGGACGGCGTCGAATTCATGAATAAGTATGACCCCCGGGGCTCTCTGGCTTCCAGGGATATCGTCGCCAGGGCCATCGATACCGAGCTGAAAAACCGCGGCGAGGATTACGTCCTTCTGGATTGTACGCATCTCGATGCCGAAGAACTGAAAGACCATTTCCCCAATATTCACAGGAAGTGCCTCTCGATAGGCATTGATATGACTATCCGGCCGATTCCGGTGGTTCCCGCGGCCCATTATCTTGGAGGTGGGATTTATACCGATGAGAACGGCCAGACAACCATCCGTAACCTCTATGCCGCGGGTGAAGTGGCATGCACAGGCCTCCACGGAGCCAACCGACTGGCCTCCAATTCACTGCTGGAGGCAGTGGTGTTTGCAAACCGCGCGGCAACAGACTCAATCGGCAAAATTCAGGAAACAAAATGGCAGCAGGGTATCCCGAAATGGGACGATACCGGAACCAGGATCCCGGAAGAGATGGTTCTCATCACACAAAGCACACGCGAGCTGCAGTCCATCATGACCAACTACGTAGGGATTGTTCGCACCAATGTCCGCCTGAAGCGCGCGATTGACCGCATCTATATATTATACAAGGAAACCGAAGAGCTGTACGCCAGTTCAACCGTGTCGGTGAAACTTTGCGAACTTCGGAATGCCATCAAGGTAGCCTACCTGATTGTCAAGCATGCCCGGCAGAGGAAAGAGAGCCGGGGACTGCATTATAACCTGGATTTTCCCAGAAAATAAGGCAGAAGGCAAGAGGGCAGGAGGGCAGAAAGTAAAGGCCTAATACTTAAGAATTAATACTTAAGTCTTTACTTTCTGCCCTCCTGCCCTCTTGCCCTTCTGCCCTAAAACTCCCTAAACCCAATTATCTCCCTCACCTCCCTAAGCGTATTCCCTGCGCTTTCGCGGGCTTTTTCAGCGCCCAGCTTAACCACTTTCTGCAGGTATACGGAATCGTTGCTGATTTCCAGGATCCGTTCCCGGATCGGAAGGGTGACTTTAAGAATATCTTCGGCGAGCTGCTTTTTAAGATCTCCGTAGCGGATTTCGCATTCTGAATAAAGATGTCTGAAATGCGCCGCGGTATCAGGGGTGCTGACCACATCCATGAGGGCAAAAAGATTGGCGATTGGCTCAGCAGGTTTCTGGTGCTTTTTGGTTGGACCGCTGTCGGTTACCGCACTCATAACCTTTTTCCGGATCGTCTTTTCGTCATCGGCCAGGTTCACGGCATTTCCTTCGGATTTCCCCATCTTGCCGGTGCCGTCGAGTCCCGGGATTTTGATCAGGTTTCCGGTGAAACTGAATCCTTCCGGCTCGGGAAAAAATTCAACACCATACAATGTGTTGAAACGACGCGCAAACTTCCGGGCCATCTCAAGATTCTGTTCCTGGTCCTTGCCCACCGGCACCTTGTTGGCCCGGTGTATGATAATATCGGCGCCCATGAGCACCGGATAGGTCAGCAGTCCGGCATTCACATTGTCGGGCTGTTTCCTTACCTTGTCCTTGAAAGAGGTAGTGCGCTGAAGTTCACCGACATACGCATTCATATTCATCAGAAGATACAATTCGGCAATCTCCGGAACATCGCTCTGCACATAGAGAGTGGACGCTTCGGGATCAATGCCGCAGGCAAGGTACTCTGCCAGAACTGTCCGTACATTGCCATGCAGGTCGGCCGGAGTGGGATGGGTGGTGAGGGAATGCCAGTCGGCAACAAAAAAATAGCAGTTATATTCCTGCTGCATCCTTACAAAGTTGCGGATGGCTCCGAAATAGTTGCCCAGGTGGAGATTCCCGGTTGATCGTATGCCGCTGAGTACTGTTTCCTTCATGCTGATTTTGTCCTTTCTGAAACCGGGGCAAAGATAGGAATTCCTCCTTTAGTTGGGTTTGATTACCTTTGGGGGTCCAATTAACCGACAGGAGGAGCGTTATGGATTCAACAAGAATGCTGAAAATTTCACGGCTGATCCAAAAGGAGCTGGCCGAATATTTCCGTGAAACCGGGAAGGAGCTTGGACAGGGGAGCCTCATCTCCGTCACCGCAGTCCGCATAAGTCCCGATCTCGGTCAGGCCAGGGTTTACCTCAGCATATTCCCCTCCGCCAAGGCAGAGCCGGTTGTCAAGGACCTCGAAAGTCATGTTAAGACGATCCGGTTTGAACTGGGAAAGAAAATCGCCAAACAGGTCCGCCATATTCCCGAACTCCGCTTTTATATCGATGATTCGATGGACTATGCAGAACGGATCGACGTGCTGCTAAAACAATGAATCTCCCGCTTTTCATAGCGTTCCGGTACTTAAAAGCCCGGCGATCAAGGCATATAATCAACTGGATATCTAGAATTTCCGTTGCGGGAATTACCCTTGGCACGATGGCTCTGATCATCGTTCTTTCCGCCTTCAACGGGCTCGATCACCTTATTCGTTCCCTGTTTAACTCCTTTGATCCGGAGATTAAGATAACAGTGGTGGAGGGTAAAACCTTTACGGTTGATTCCACACGCCTCGATAGCCTGTCTAAAATACCGGGTGTCGCCATGTGGTGCAGCGTTCTTGAGGAAAATGCCCTGCTGAAATACGGCGACCGGCAGGCGGTTGCCACTCTTAAAGGGGTCGGACCTGAGTTTGAACGGATCTCGGGCATTGATACCATGCTGATAGATGGTGAGTTCAAACTGGTGCAGGAAGGGGTTCCGATGGGAGTGATGGGACAGGAGCTGGCCGGGCAGCTGGGTATCGGGCTTAATTTTATCAACCCTGTTCATGTTTATGTCCCCAGGCGAACCGACAGAATTATTCTGGATCCCAGCCGGGCGATAAGTCACCGGTACCTTTTCCCATCGGGAGTTTTCGCGGTTCAGCAGGAATATGATTCCAAGTATTTAATTGTCCCGCTGGATTTTGCGCGCGATGTTTTCGGCTACAAAAAAAACGAAATGAGTGCCCTCGAGGTCAGTCTGAATGGTACGGCCCGGCCATCCCAGGTCAAGGCAGATATTGCCCGTCTCTTTGGGGTTAACTTTAAGGTGGCAGACCGGCTGGAGCAGCACACCGAGTTTTACCGGGTGATGGCTGCTGAAAAATGGGCGATTTTTTTGATTTTGGGATTCATCCTCATCATAGCCTCCTTCAATACGATCTCCTCACTTACCCTTCTCATGCTGGAAAAGCGGCCCGACATGCAGATGATTCAGGGAATGGGTGCAACCAGGGCTATGGTCCGCCGGATTTTTCTGTGGGAAGGATTGCTGGTTACGGGCATCGGGATGATTTCCGGACTGATGCTGGGGGCAGTGGTCTGTCTGTTGCAGCAGTGGCTGGGTATTGTACGGTTTCCCTCATCCGGCTCTTTCGTTGTGGATATCTATCCAATGAGGCTGCTGTTCACTGATTTTCTGGTAGTAACCGGAATGGTCGGACTGGTTGGCCTGCTGGCCGCATGGGTGCCGCTCAGGGTGATGAAGAAACGCTATTTTGCTCCCGGCTCAGCCGATGAATAGGCCGGCATCTCCCCCCAGCGAATCACAATATAGGTGATCAGGTTATCAACCTCCTCAAAGGTTTCAGCCCGCAGAAGCCTTACGCGTGTCTCCTTGTAATCCGGCAGGCCCTTGAAGCACACCGCAAAAAAACGGCGCATCGACCGCACAGCCCTTGGCTCCTCTTTACCGGGGGATACCAGTGCGATATGGTCACGAAGCAAACCGGCCTGTTCCCTTACCGTCAGCGGTGGAAGCAGTTCGCCGGTGTCGAGATAATGACGGGCTTCACGGAAAACAGACGGACGGGCGATTGCTGCGCGGCCAATCATTACCGCATCCACCCCATACCGGTCAAAAGCATCCTTTGCCCGGGAGGCTGAATCAATGTCTCCATTCCCGATGATCGGGATATGCATTCTCGGGTTGTTCTTCACCGCACCGATCAGGGTCCAGTCGGCCTGCCCGGTATACATCTGGGCACGGGTACGGCCATGGATCGTCAGGGCGGCAATTCCCGTATCCTGCAGCCTTTCGGCCAGTTCAACAATGATCTTACTGCTGTCGTCCCAGCCGAGACGGGTTTTTACCGTGACCGGCAGGCGTGTTGCCTTAACCACTTCGGATGTCATGCGGATCATCAGCGGAATATCGCGCAACAGGCCGGCTCCTGCACCTTTCATCGCTACTTTTTTAACGGGGCAGCCAAAATTCAGGTCGATAAGGTCGGGGCCATGCTCCTCTGCGATTCTTGCCGCCTCCACCACCGGACCGATCTCGCGCCCATAGAGCTGTATGCCGTATGGGCGTTCTTCCGGGCTGATCTCCATCTTTTTGAGAGTAGAGTTCACACTCCGGATCAGCGCGTCTGAAGAGACAAACTCGGAAAACATCAGATCGGCCCCGAAACGCTTGCACATCAGCCGGAACGGGAGATCCGTGACGTCCTCCATCGGTGCCAGCACCAGGGGATGCACAGGTAATTGTATGGAGCCGATCTTCATGCCGCAAATGTAGCATAATCAGCTTCATCCCGAAATTGTGTACTTTCACCCGTTTATAGAAGACCGATTGAAAACTGTTTGGGCCATACTGATTATTGGGCTAACCACTGCGATAAGCGCCGAGGGGCAGAATGATTTACAATCGACGAATTCCAATTTACGATTGAAGGCGGATACAACCTTATTGCGTGATTCTCTTATACCGGCATCTGATACCCTGCTAACCGACTCTGCCAAAATCATAAATCGTCAATCGTCAATCCTAAATCGTAAATCTTCTCTCCTCTGGCCGGAATACCCCGCCTTCCAGGATCCTCCCGCTGAAGATTACGTTATTGCGGGTTCGCTGAACGTTCGGCTTAAAAGCACAAGTTTTTATAAGAATAACGAGTTTAAAAACAACTTCATTTACGGCCAGACGCTCGTTGGCCTCTATTTCGAGCCGGTTCTGGAGTATCATCCTGACCGTAAAACCACCATTCGCGGAGGTGTGCACCTGTTAAAATATTTTGGCAGGGATTCTTTCGACCGGAAAATTCCGGTGATCAGTATCCGCTATGATGCCACTGAACATTTCAGCCTGGTTTTCGGGACCCTTTACGGCACCACCAACCACGGGCTGATCGAGCCGGTCCAGAATTTTGAGGACTACCTGATCAACAATAATGAAAACGGGATCCAGCTATTGTGGAACTATCCGAATTTCCGTTCCGATGTATGGCTTAACTGGGAACAGTTCATCAAGAAAGCCGATCCGTTTCCGGAAATGTTCCAGGCAGCCGTGAATTCAGAATTCCGGCTTCTTGACTGGAAAGGGCTGAGCCTGACAGCCCCCTTCAGCATGGTTTTTCACCATGTTGGCGGAGAGATAGATAACTACTGGGGGCCGGGAGGAACCAAACTGAACCTGGTGCACGGACTGAGATTGAGCCAGTCCTTTCAAAAAGGCTTCATCAGGAGCATTTACGGAGCCCAGAATTTCCTGGAATTTATCGAGGTAAACCCTGATGATCGGATTACCATTCCCTATGGGCGAGGCAGTTATTCCCGCTTCGGCCTGGATACCCGGATCGGTAGTTTTGAAGCCGGCTATTGGAAAGCTCTCAACTTCAGTGCCCCGAACGGCATGCCTGTTTTCCTTTCAACCAGCGTGAAAGATCCCACCTATTACCAGGCTACGCGGGAAATGCTGGTTCTCAAGTACCAGTTTCAGCGAAACCTGACCGATTTTCTGAGGATTGCATTCCGCTTCGAGCCCTATTATCATTTCGACACAGGTAGGATGGACCATTCATGGAGCATATACATGGTGCTGGATGAGGGGTTCTTTTTGGCGAACCTGAAGAGGAAGGGGGCATAAGGGCATAAGGGCACAAGGGCATAAGGGCATAAGGGCATAAGGGCATAAGGGCACAAGGGCACAAGGGCACAAGGGCATGGGGGCACAAGGGCATGGGGGTGGGGACGCATATATGCGTCCTTACAAATAGAGGCGCCAGGGGATGCTGAGCCAGGGTTCTCCGGCATAATTAATTCCGATACGCGGTCCAGTTTGATATTGTGCTACGGTTGGGGCATTCTCAATACAGATCCTTGTCGAGTTAAAAAGAGGTTCTCCGTAGAAGGAGCGGTCCATCCCGAGGTGTTTCGTTACCTTACCCGGCCCCGATATTTCCCCTGCGCCCCTCACCAGCAGCGCCTCAGGGTGGCCGGCTGGCCCGGTTACAATATTGAACATCCAGTGCATGCCATAAACCAGATACATATAAATATAGCCGCCTTCCCCAAACATCACACGGTTTCGCCCGGTCATTCCCCTGCTTGCATGGCAGGCCAGGTCCTCCCCACCCCGGTATATCTCAATTTCAGAAACTGGCAGCCTGATCCGGGTACCGTCGCTGAATGTCCTGACCAGCATTTTACCGAGAATTTGCGGCGCAACTTCCAGAGCATCCTGGGTGTAGAAGTCCTGTGGCAGAGGGGTGCCCGCTAATTGCATGCCTGACTGGTTTTAATAGTCAATCTTAATTGACGAGGCAAACCAGTCGTCAAATTCCTTGCCGCTCGCAGGCAGTTTCAGATGTTCGAACGGAATGATCCTGTGTGTCGGATCTGCCGACATTTCCTGGTACAGCTCGGCGTCGCGGAAGCCGGCGCTGTCCGCATCGTGCCGGTCTGCTGCATACACCACGCGGCTGATCCGCGACCAGTAAACCGCGCCCAGGCACATCGGGCAGGGCTCACAGGAGGTATACAAAGTGCAGCCGGAGAGATCAAACGTATCCAGATTTTTTGCCGCCAGCCGGATCGCCTGGACCTCGGCATGTGCAGTTGGATCAGGGATTCCGATCACCTGGTTGGCCGCTTCGGCCACAACAATTCCGTCCTTTGCAATCACAGCGCCGAAAGGGCCACCGCCCCGGGCTACATTCTCCCTTGCAAGGAGGATCGATTTTGAGAGAAACTCTATGTCCTGGGTTTTCATAATTTTACGGCAGAAGGCAGAAGGCAGAAGGCAAAAATTAGTTGTAAGAAATAAGTATTAAGTACTAAGGTAACCGGCAACTTGTAACCGGTAACTGGTAACTGGTAACCGGCAACTGGTAACCGGTCACTTCTCTTTGGTCCCAAATACAAACAGCGCATAGAACACTGCAAAAAACGCTACGCCAGCCTGGGTTTCCAGGGTATCTTCGTTCAGGAATGAGAGCATTGCCGTGATGAAAAACATCAGGACAAAATAGGAACCAAACCGTTTCTCGAGAATTGCCGGAAGTATCAGGGATGTCATGATCAGAGTAAAACCAATAATTCCGAAGGCTATCAGGAAGGTGAGGAACTGGTTGTGAGCCCGCTGTCTCCAGGCCGGATCGAGTCTCGACTGAAGCTCGGTATATTTTTGGTCAAAGGATTCCCGTGTATCACCGGTCCCGACTCCGGCCCAGGGATGGTCACGAAAGATGGCCCAGCCTGTTTTGAGATACTCCAGCCGCTGGGTGACGCTGTGACCGCTGGGGTTTGCGCCCTTCCGGTATTGATCTACCTCCCAGATGGTTTCATAAATCCTGACCCGAAGGCGCTTTGGCTGACGATACAGGGAATTGGCAAAACCCTTCTCAATCAGGCTCACATCCTGTTCTGTCAACTGTGAGACCCCATAGGCATCTTTTCGTAGTCCAAGGGAAGTCAGGTATCGGATCAGGGTATATTTAAGCTCCTGGTTCTTATGGTCTAATCCGTCATACTTGAGGATGCTTCGTTTGTTCCAGGCATCCCTCAACTCGAACTCACACTGGTATAGCCCCACCCGATAACCATTCTCTATCGTCAGGTTTTCCATATCATGCCAGTAAACCGTTCCCCTGGCGGTAACCCGGTCGAGGTTTTCCAGGTTATCCCTGACGGAGGCAAACTTGCTCACCTGATCGGAGAGGTAGACAGCCACAAGCAAAGGCAGTGTAGCCACGGCCACCACAACAAACCACGTTACCATGAGGTCCGATTGCTTTAGGCCCCATCTTAAAGCAAGAATCATCCCTCCCAGAATCAGCACCACCAGTCCGGTGAGTGATTTCAGCAGAAACAGGAATACAATCAGGTACAAGGCGAAAGGCAAAAGGAGAAAGGCGAAAGACCGTCCCCGTAGGGGCGACCTGCGGTCGCCCGTGTTGCCATACCGGCCGTCTGTTTTGACACCCCGTGCGTCCGCCCCCCCCTCCGGATTCAGGATATAATAAAACAAAATAAACACCGCCAGATCAACCATCAGGGCGAACCGGATATGCGAAATAAACAGGCTGGTTTCACGGTCGGAGGTGTAGTCGGCAGGCCCGAATCCCAGCATAATGCTCAGGCTGAAAAGGGTGCCGGTAAACACGGCAAGGACAAATCCCAGGAGGAGGAATCGCAGCTCCTTTTGGGTGACCTGCGGGATGGTTCCAAAAACAATTGGAAGCAACAGGAGGGGAAGCTTTAGTTTAAGATCATGAAACCCAAAAGGGATATCCCGGGTCCAGAGCATTCCGGTGAGCAAAACGGCAACTATCAGGATGGAGACCCATATGGCCGGCCTTTTCCGGAATCTGCTCCATTTCTCGGGAAACCTCCCTTCCACGAGCCAGAGGGCGACCAGAAGAATCTGGGAGGCACTGGCCACATACTTGGATAGAGGCAGACTTCCCAGCATTACCAGCATTACCAGCAGGTATGCATTTCTGAAAGAGAGCCAGCGATAGCGGAAATCAGGGTTCATGATCAAATATCTGAGCCAAATTTAGGTTTTCCACAATAGGTTTTAATAAGTTGTCCGGTTTTAAGCCCCCTTTCGGAAAATATTCCGGTTTATTTGTATAAAAAACGATGTATTCGGTCGGAATATTGGCTCAGGGCCAGAAATGGCCCGATGTTCTTCGGGGAATGGCAGAGGCGAGCGGCTCTTCGGTTTCCGGCTGGATCAACCCCCTCTCGTCACCTCCTGAGGCCATGGACAAGCTGATCGATCAGTCGGACCTGATCTGGATTCCCGAAAAGATCAACGGAGGCATGGACGAGGCAATCAACGTAATCCGCAGGTCGCGGCATCTTTCCCTGGGGTTTCCGGTGTCCGATTTCACAGATCAGGCAGAATGCCTGGTCAAGCTTGCTCAGGAAGCAAGGGTTCAGGTTCAGGTTGGCCATTCCGAACGGCACCGGCTGGTTTTCAGGAGCTCCCTTGCACACATCAGCCATCCCCAGCATATCCGGCTTACCCACCACCTCCCGGAATTCCAGGCCGAAGATAATCCGCAGGGAATATTTCACGAAATACTGGCAGACCTTGACCTGGTTCTGGGGTTGACCGGAAGCCAGTCAAAAAAGGTCAGGACCCATGCAGCATTCCTCGCTTCCGGAAAGCTGTTCCAGATTGATACCCGGATTGAATTCCATAACGGGTCCGTTATCAGCCTTGCGGTGAGGCAGGGAACAGGCCAGGCGGTCAGGGAAATTGAAGTTCTGCAGGAAACCGGACTGGTCTTTATTGACCTTGCAAGGGGATGCAGCAGCATTAAAAATCCCGGTTCTGACGGCTGGACCGTTTCTCAGCTCTGGCCGGCAGCAGAGTCCGCAGGACCCTTAACTACTGTGGAATTCGAAAAGGATGAAGCCACTGCACGTCAGTGCATCAATTTTATCCACGCCCTGCAAGTGGGTAAGAGGCCGCTGTCGGATCTGGAGGAAGGATATGCCGCACTTGAAATCACACGACAGATCGAGTCTTCGGTAGGCCGCTTTTAACAATACCACCGGCTGGCACTCCTGCTGGCATTTACCGAGTTTTCAACAAAATACTGGTTGATAAACTTGGTGAGTAAAAAAATAATTGTATTTTTGCACTCCAATTCGTTCGAGGCTAAGCCAACGAATGATGGATCAGCATATTAATTAAACAGACGGATTACAGTGAATACGTTAAGCTACAAGACCATCTCAGCCAATAAGGCAACGGTCGTTAAGGAATGGGTGGTGATCGATGCAACCAATGCTGTTTTGGGGCGTTTTTCATCCGAAGTAGCCAGCATGCTTCGTGGCAAGCATAAGCCCAGTTTTACCCCTCATGTTGACTGCGGAGACAATATCATCGTGATTAATGCCGAAAAGATTCGCCTGACCGGTAACAAAATGACCGACCGCGTTCATTTCTCCTATACGGGTTTCCCCGGAGGGCAGAAAGAGCTGACCCCAGCTGCCATGATGGCAAAGAATCCGACCAGCCTTATCGAACATGCCGTTCGCGGTATGCTCCCGAAAACCCGTCTGGGTCGCGAAGTATTTAAGAACCTTCATGTTTATGCCGGAAACGAGCACCCGCATGAAGCACAGAAACCGAAAACTATTGAATTAAAATAACAGGATACAGAATTCATGGAAATGATCAATGCAATCGGCAGAAGGAAAGCGGCTATTGCCCGCGTTATTGTTAACGAAGGCAAAGGGCAGATCACAATCAACAAACGTGACCTGGCTGACTACTTCCCTATGGACCAGCTTCAGTTTATTGTTAAGCAGCCGCTGAGCGTCCTTGAAGTAATCGGGAAATATGACATCCGCGCCAATCTCGATGGAGGCGGTATCAAAGGACAAGCCGAAGCTCTTCGTCTGGCTATTGCCCGCGCACTGGTTCTCATCGATCCGGAATGCAAAAAGACCCTGCGCGCCAGTGGTTTTCTCACACGTGACCCGAGAGTGGTTGAACGTAAGAAACCAGGTCAGCCAGGTGCCAGGAGACGTTTCCAATTCTCAAAACGCTAATATTCTCTGTATCAGAGTTTAGTTTAGTATCTAAACCTGGCGGACTCCCGATGGCTTTGCTGCCGGGGCTACCCTCAGGTTGCTTAATCAGAAAGTAAACTAAGAACATAATTATGCCCAGAACAAATTTTCAGGAACTGCTCGATGCGGGCGTTCATTTCGGCCATCTCAAGCGGAAATGGAACCCCAACATGGCTCCCTATATCTTCATGGAGAAGAACGGGATCCACATTATTGACCTGCACAAAACCGCACATAAGATCGACGAGGCTGCCGATGCAATGAAACGCATTGCAAAATCAGGCCGTAAAGTCCTCTTTGTAGCTACAAAAAAACAGGCTAAAGAAATTGTTGCCGAACGGGTTGTAAAAACCGGGATGCCGTTTGTTGTGGAACGCTGGTCGGGCGGTATGCTCACCAACTTCCCAACCGTCAGGAAAGCTGTCAAAAAGATGCTCTCCATCGACAAAATGACTATCGACGGCACCTACGACCACCTTTCGAAACGTGAACGTCTCCAGGTTGCCCGCCAGCGTGCGAAACTTGAAAAACTGCTCGGCAGTATCAAGGATCTCACCCGTCTGCCGGCTGCCCTTTTTGTGGTGGATGTTTCTAAGGAACATATCGCCGTCAATGAAGCCAGGAAACTGAACATTCCGGTTTTCGGCATGGTTGATACCAACTCCGATCCGGAAAAAGTTGACTTCGCCATTCCGGCAAACGATGATGCCTCAAAATCCATATTCCTTATTACCGATATCATTTGCAAAGCCATTGAAGAGGGCCTAAATGAGCGGAAAATCGAAAAGGACAAGGAAGGGACACCCGCAAAGCCAAAAAAATCTGACTCGGAAGACGAGGAAGATGAGGCTCCCGTAAAGAAAACAGTTCGTAAGCGCATCTCCAGGCCAAGTGCGGAAGAGGGCGCTTCAGAAGACACTGAATAATTCTAAAAATTTAACATCATGGCTGAAATTAAAGCTGCTGACGTAGCCAAACTGCGTCAAATGACCGGTGCCGGTATGATGGACTGCAAGCAGGCCCTCTCGGAAACCAATGGTGATTTTGACATGGCTATCGATATTCTCAGAAAAAAAGGACAAAAAATCGCCTCCAAACGTGCCGACCGCGAAGCCACTGAGGGCGCTGTTATCGCAAAAACCAATGACGACCATACCTTTGGCGTCGTTATCGTGCTAAACTGCGAAACCGACTTTGTTGCCAAGAATGAAGACTTCGTAAAAAAGGCCTTTCAGATTGCCGATGCTGCCATTGCAGCCAAAGCAACTTCACTGGATCAGGTTAAGCAACTGACCCTCGGCGGACATACCATCGAGAGCGAAGTCATCAACCTGACCGGGGTTACCGGTGAGAAGGTTGACCTCTCCTTCTTCAAGTGTCTGGAGTCACCTCTCGTGATCCCTTATATTCATCCCGGCAACCGCCTCGCCACCCTTATCAGCCTTAACAAAAAGATTGCTGACATTCAGGTTGGAAAAGACGTTGCCATGCAGGTAGCTGCCATGAAACCCGTTTCCGTAAGCAAAGACAGTGTTCCGCAGAACATTATCGACAAGGAACTGGAGATCGGCCGGGCCCAGGCCATTGAGGAAGGCAAAGCCGAAAACATCGTTGATAAAATCGCACAGGGTAAACTCATGCGGTTCTTTAAGGAAAACACCCTGCTGAGCCAGGATTTCATTAAGGATCACAAAATTACGGTTGCCGATTACCTGAGCCAGACTGAAAAGGACCTGACCGTCCTGGATTTTGTCCGCTTTACCCTCAACGACTAAGCAATACATCAGGATTCATTTCCGATACCCCAAAATCCCGGCTTCCACCGGGATTTTTTGTTATCTTTCGGATTATATACCTCAATCATGAAAACATATAAAAGAATTCTCCTTAAGCTCTCAGGAGAATCCCTTCTGGGCCAATCGAGCCATGGCATCGATATCATTAAACTGGAAAGCTTCGCTGCCCAGGTTGCCGAAATCAGGCAAATGGGAATCGAAACCGGCCTCGTGATCGGCGGTGGAAATATTTTCCGGGGCCTCTCGGGTGCCCGGGCCGGATACGACCGCGTGAAAGGCGATTATATGGGCATGCTGGCAACCGTAATCAACGGACTCTCCCTTCAATCAGCATTTTCAAAGGTAAAGGTTCCTTCCCGCCTGTTTACCTCAATACGGATGGAACCTGTGGCAGAATACTGGAACCGCGACAAAGTCAACCAGGCACTAACCTCAGGTGAAATCTGCATTTTCTCGGGTGGTACCGGTAATCCGTTCTTTACCACCGACACAACCGCAGCTCTCCGTGGGGTCGAAATCGACGCTGAAGTCCTGATCAAAGGGACCCGGGTCGACGGGGTCTATTCCAGCGATCCGGAAAAAGACAAGTCGGCTGTCCGGTATGAATCCCTCACTTTTGACGAGGCTATAAACCTGAATCTCAAAATTATGGATCAGACAGCCTTTACCCTCTGCAAGGAAAACAACCTCCCTGTAATTGTCTTTGACATGAACCAGCCGGACAACCTGAAAAGATTGCTCTCCGGAGAAAAAATCGGTACGATCGTCCATATTTAGACAGCAAATAGATAATTTTGCACTCCTTGAATGTTTAATTGAATTTGCGATGAACGAAGAAGTTGAACTCATCCTTGAAGATACCGAGGAAAAAATGCAACGCTCCCTGAAGCATCTCGACAATGAGCTGTCCAAAATCAGGGCAGGGCGCGCCAATGTTCACATGCTCGATGGCATTATGGTGAACTATTACGGTAATCCCACCCCTCTTCAGCAGATCTCCAACATCAATACACCGGATCCGCGCACCCTTGCCATTCAGCCCTGGGAAAAAAACATGATCGACCAGATCGAAAAATCAATCCTGGCTGCAAACCTGGGCCTGACCCCTATGAATAACGGGGAAATCATCCGGATAAATGTTCCGATGCTGACCGAAGACCGGAGGCGTGACCTGGTTAAACGGGTAAAAACCGAAGGGGAAAATGCCCGCGTGGGAGTCCGGAACAACCGTCGCGAAGGTAATGACCAGCTCAAAAAATTAATCAAGGACGGCCTCTCCGAAGATGCTGAAAAAGATGCTGAAGATCTCGTCCAGGAGATGACCGATAAATTTATCCGACAAATCGACGAAAAACTCGCAGCAAAAGAAAAGGACATTATGACGATCTAACGTCCTTCTTCCTCCGGGAAAATATGGAAGAAAACAAATTCACCCTGCTGAATGCCATAAATAGTCCTGCCGACCTCAAAAAGCTCAAAGAGGCCGATTTACTGCGCGTTTGCACAGAACTGAGGAATTTCATTATCGATGAAGTTTCCTGCAATCCCGGCCACTTCGGCGCAAGCCTCGGCGTTGTTGAACTTACGGTGGCACTCCACTATGTTTATAATACGCCCTATGATCAGATCGTATGGGATGTCGGCCATCAGGCATACGGCCATAAAATCCTGACAGGACGCCGTGACGTGTTTAACACGAACCGCAAATTCAAGGGAATCAGCGGATTCCCCAAAATATCAGAAAGTGCCTTTGACTCATTCGGAACCGGGCACTCCTCAACATCCATCTCCGCCGCCCTCGGCATGGCCGTGGCCGCAAACCGTAAAGGCGAACATGACCGGAGAACCGTGGCGGTGATCGGCGACGGCGCCCTCACTGGCGGCATGGCCTTCGAAGCTCTTAACAATGCCGGAATAGAACGGTCAAACCTCCTGGTAATCCTGAATGACAACAATATGGCCATTGACCCCAACCGCGGGGCGATCAGCGATTATCTGATGGACATCACCACCTCCCGTACATGGAACCGGTTTAAGGATGATACCTGGAAAATTCTCGGCGTTTTAAGCAAGATAGGGCCTGATGCGCGCCGGATGGCTCAAACCCTGGAGAATGCCATTAAACACATGATTCTCAAGCAGAGTAATCTGTTCGAAGCACTGAATTTCAGATATTTTGGCCCCGTCGACGGACATGATGTGATCCATCTGGTTAAAATTCTGGGAGACATGCGCAACATCGAGGGGCCCAAGGTTCTTCATATCCTGACAAAAAAGGGTAAGGGATTTGAACAGGCGGAACTCCACCAGACCGCCTACCATGCGCCCGGTAAGTTTAACAAGGTCACCGGAGAAATTATTGAAGAAAAAGAACAGGGCTTTCCGCCCAAATATCAGGATGTTTTTGGATTAACCCTACTTGAGCTTGCCGAACAGAATGATCGGATCATGGGGATAACCCCCGCAATGCCAACAGGATCCTCCCTGACCTACATGATGGAAAAGATGCCTGACAGGACCTTTGATGTGGGAATTGCCGAACAGCACGCCGTGACCTTTTCAGCCGGACTGGCCACTCAGGGGTGTATCCCTTTTTGCAATATTTACTCTTCCTTCATGCAAAGGGCCTATGACCAGGTTATTCATGATGTCGCACTGCAGAAACTTCAGGTGATATTCTGCCTCGACCGGGGGGGACTGGTTGGAACCGATGGACCCACACATCACGGCAGTTTCGATCTCTCCTACATGCGGCTGATTCCTGACATGATCGTGTCGGCACCGATGAATGAGGAGGAACTCAGAAACCTGATGTACACTGCCCAGCTTGAGAATCACGGCCCATTCGTAATACGCTACCCACGCGGTCAGGGGGTCCTTTCTGACTGGCGCCGCCCGTTTGCCGCTATCCCGATAGGCAAAGGCCGTTTAATCAGTGAAGGCGCAGGGCTGGCCGTTTTAAGCATCGGACACCCGGGAAACCTCGTGGCTAAAGCAATTGCAGGCCTTAAAAAAGAAAACCTGGTACCCGCCCACTATGACATGCGTTTCGTGAAGCCGCTCGATGAAGAGTTGCTTCACGAAATCTTCAGCAAATTTTCTCAAATCCTGACGGTGGAAGACAATTCCATCGTAGGGGGCTTTGGAAGCGCCATAGCTGAATTCAGTGCCCGCCACGGATACAGGGCAGATATTCAGATGCTTGGCATTCCGGATGAATTTATCGAACAGGGCACTCAAAGACAACTTTATAAAGAATGCGGATTTGATCCGGACGGAATTTCCGGAACCATCTCCCGTATGATGCGGGATGCATAAAAAACTTCCCCGGTTTTATCTTTCCGAAATTCCTCGTACTTTTATATTAAACTTAACCCGTTACCGTTATGTCCAGCCTCATACAAGCCATCATCGTGGACGATGAAGATAATAGCCTGGAAGCCCTGGCCATTCTTCTTCAGAAATACTGCCCCGACGTTCAGGTTATCGGATCCGCCCAAACCGTGGCTTCGGCAATAGAGCTGATTGACAACCTGAAGCCGGAACTTGTTTTTCTCGACATCGCCCTACCTGACGGACAAGGGTTTGAAGTCCTTGAAGAGGTGGGTCATTCCGGTTTTGAGGTTGTTTTTACCACTGCTTATGACCAATATGCCCTCAAAGCATTTGATTTTTCAGCCCTCGATTATCTGCTGAAACCTATCAGTGCCGAAAAACTTCAGCAGGCAGTGGAGAGGTTTGAGAAGATCCGGAAAGAAGAGAGTTTCGGCGATCGCGTTGCCGTGCTGAAAGACAGCCTTAACAACCATAACGAACGGATCATCCTCTCTTCCATGGACGGATTTGACGTTTACAAGATTGCCGATATCGTTCGCTGCGAAGCCAACGGAAGCTATACTACCTTTTATATTAAGGGCGGCCAGCGGATTATCACTTCCAAGACCCTTAATAATTTCGAACGGCTGCTGGCCGACCTCAGTTTTGTCAGGGTTCACAGCAAGCATCTTATTAACCTGGAATATGTGAAAAAGTACATTTCCGGGCGCGGGGGTTACATCGTATTCGAGGATGGCACACAGGTTGATGTAAGCGAGAGAAAGAAAAAGGAGTTCATCCTGCGCATGAAGGGCCATGCCCGTACAACCTGAGCCACCACACTTACAAAGTATTTAACCCGGTTACAAAAATATTACGCGCCTGATCGTAATATATTCCCATTTATTTGGACATTCTGCGCATTTATCGGTAATTTCGACTTGCCGATCCCCCGAAGTTTATTTGCTAATTTTTTAACAGGAGGTAATTATGAAAAAACTTACTCTGCTCTCTTTTCTATGTCTGCTGCCCGTGCTGCTATCGGCACAGATTTCTATCCCAAAGCACGCCCTGATCGACAAGCAATACGCCGCTAGTTCTCAGATGGCAGTGTCGACCAAAGCGGATGGAGACATTTTCTGGTCAACCACCTTCAACTTTAAGGATGCTGCAAATCCGCAGGGCTGGAGTTGGCCGGCAGGCTGGCAATCCAAAGATGAAACCGATCTTGGTAATGTCTGGGCCTGGGGGAACGACAGTATCAAAGGACGCTACACCCGATTGCCCGGGTTGGCTTCCCATTCACCGGAAGACGGCTGGTTGCAGTTTACTTCCGATTTATATAACTACCGTGATAATGTAAGCACAAGCAATGCGATGAATGCTTGGTTTGAGCTTCCTCCCATCAACTGCTCCGGGAAAAGTTCGGTTATTGTGAAATTCTATCAGAACTTCCGTACCTGTTGTGGCGGAACCTATCAGCTGAAGTTGCAGGTTACGAATGATGGAGGGGTCCATTGGGCCGATTACGATTGCCGCTATGGCACTGCCGTTAATGACTGGTGCCTGAGGAATAATGCAGAACTCAATATTTCCGAGGTCGCTGCCGGGTTACCCAGTGTGATTCTGAGGTTCACCTATACCGAAAGCACACATTATTTCTGGGCAATTGACGACCTGTCTGTGAGCGAAGGCTACCATAATGAGCTGGTCCTCGAGAGCAACCGGGCCAATATGATCAATACCCTTGAAGACAGCGAAGAGGGCTTTTTGCCCTATCTGCCATGGAAACTGATTGATGGGTCAGGCTTCGGAGCTCACACCTTCTGGGGTGCCATGTATAACAATGGTCTTAACGACCAGGAAGGAGTAGCGCTAAAAGTTGACATTACCAAAAACGGCCAGCCTGTTTTCTCAGCAACTTCTGGGAAGTCTGATATTTGGACGCTTGAACGGGATACCGTCAGCTTTACCGAAACTCCTTTCCAGCCGGACGGATACGGTGATTATCATTTTGCCTACACCGCTGTTTCTGATAATGAAGAGCAGGTTCCCTCAAACAATACCGCCAAGTATTGGTTAACGGTAAACGACAGCATCTATTCCCGCTGCGACGATGTCAAAGAGGACAACCAAAGCACGGCAGGCTGGGTTGGCGGCAACAGCGACGGGGATTATCTCGGCGTAATCTATACGCTCACAAAGCCCATGGAAGTGAATTCGCTGTCGGTTCTGATCACAAGCCGTAAGGATAATCCCGGCGCCGGCACCCGGCCCGGTATGGAATGCCAGTACTGGGTTTTTAAATATGTTGTTGATGAAGGATGGGTACCGGTCATCTCCTCAACCATTCTGACCATTGAAGAGAGTCACCTGGAACAATGGGTCACCTTGTCGCTGGATAAAGACGGGGAATCGGAATTCCTGGAGCCGGGTGATTATATCGCAGCCATACAAACCTGGCACGGCGGTGGAGCTGTGGCTGACAACTCGGTTTTCCGGTTCTCCATCGGATATGACCAAACTTATTACACTGCAAGTAAATCCGTTATGCTGTGGCCAACTTCGGAAGACTGGGGAGGCACGGGCAAACTTAACATGATCCGGATGAATCTTAAGGAAACAGGAGCACCGGCTGTTGGAACCGTGGTATTTAACGTAGATATGAATGAACAGATTGCAAAGGGTTCCATGAATCCAGCTACAGATTTTGTAGATGTGGCCGGTACTTTCAATAACTGGACGGGCTCGGCACACCTGGCTGACGGCGATGGTGACGGTGTTTATACCTTAACATTGCCCGAAGTTCCGGCACTGAGTAAAATTGAATACAAATATCGGATCAACGGAAGCTGGACGATCGGCGAATTTCCAGACGGCGGTCCCAATCGTGTAGCAACTGCCAGGTATTATACCATCCTGAACGATATTTATAATAATGGGGTCAGTATACTGGGTATTGATTCCAAACCGATAAGTCCATCGGTAAACGTTTATCCGAACCCGACGCAGGGACAAATCAGCATAAGCATACAGCAAGATAAGCCAACGGATACTGAATTGGTCATAACCAACCTGCAGGGTCAGGTCGTGTACAAGAATCTCTACCGCTCGCTGGTGAACCAGGTGATTCCGGTTGACCTAACCGCATATGCGAAGGGCATCTACCTGCTGAAAGTTAACCATGCGATCAGGAAACTAATTATTGAATAACGAACCGGAAAGGTTTTTTGAAAGGCCTGCCGGATCCGGCAGGCCTTTTTTCTGTTCGTTTTATTGTTTTTCCCGGGTAAAATCCTGTACCTTATCAATCCCATTTAAACCCATTACTAATCTTTAAATACCTGCCGTATGAAAAAACTTTTCCTCTCGATTCTGCTGTTGGCTTTTGTCGTCTCCAACTATGCACAGAAGCCAGTAATCACAGCCGCTGCCTATGACAAACAGGCACCTGCCCAAAACGAGCTTACAAAAAGCCTTAAAGGAGACGGGGATGTGTTCTGGTCAACCACCTTTAACTTCGCCGACCCCTCGAGTCCCCGCGGATGGTCATGGCCTGAAGGATGGATTTCTCAGGACAATACCGAATTCGGCAACTTCTGGATCTGGTCGAAGGACAGTATCCTCGGGTACTACACCAAACTGCCGGGCGTAACTTCATACACGCCGGAGGATGGATGGCTGATTCTTCCTTCCGATGCGTATAATTATCGGGACAATGTGCAAACCCTTAATAATGTGGATGCATTCATCCAGCTGGCGCCGATCGACTGTTCATCGAAATCATCGGTAGTGGTCAAATTCTACCAGCAGTTCCGCACCTGCTGCGATAACGCCTATGTCATATCCATGCTGATATCAAATGATGACGGCGTTCACTGGGCTGCCTATGATTGCAGGTTTGGCACCCGGGTAAACGACTGGGCCCTGAAGAATGATGTGGAAATCAATATTTCCGATGTCGCCGCCGGCATGCCTAAGATTCTTATCCGTTTCCAATACTCGCAGGCGCGAAACTACTTCTGGGCCATTGATGACCTCCGGCTGACAGAAGCCTTCCATAACGAGCTGGTCCTGGAAGGAAGCTGGGCATACATGTCAAATGGAGATCCTGAAGATGACGAAGGCTTCATGCCTTACATTCCTTACAAGTTTATCCCCGGAACCGATTTTGGCAAGCATACCTTCAGGGCTGCTTTCCTGAACCAGGGCATCAACGACCAGGAGGGAGTTGGCCTGCAGGTGAATGTCAACAAGTCAGGAAGCCAGGTTTTTACCGCAACTTCTGCCAAATCCGACATCTGGACACTGGAGCGGGATACGGTTGAAATGACCGACCAGCCTTTCCAGCCTGATGGCTATGGCGATTACCACCTCGTTTACAACGCCGTTTCTGATATGGATGAACAGGTACCCGCGAACAACAGCCGGGCATTTTACCTTACCGTCTCCGACAGCATCTATTCACGCTGTGATGACCTCCCTGAGGATAACCAAAGTACCGCAGGATGGGCTGCCGGGGGTAACAGCGACGGTGATATGCTGGGAACCGTGTATAAAATTACCACCCCGGTTGAAGTCAACAGCATCAGCGCTCTGATAACCCAGCGGCTCGACCGTCCGGGTGCCGGAACCCGTCCGGGTTTTGAATGCCAGTTCTGGATCTACAAGAACACCGAGGAAGGATATATACCCAGGCTATCGTCCGGAGTTTATCATATTGAAGCTTCCGATCTGGATGAATGGCTGACGATGGAACTGGACAAGGATGGTGAATCTGAGTTCCTGGAACCTGGCGAGTATGTTGCCGCCATTCAAACATGGCACTTCGGCGGATCCCACGCCAATAACGGTCAGTTCCGCTTCTCTATCGGGTACGACAAAACCTACAATACCCCTTCCGGAAAAACCCTTCAGGCCTGGATCGAATCCGGTGAATGGATCGAATGCGGCGGAAAATTGAACATGATCCGGATGAATATTAAGGAAACAGGAGGACCTTCAACCGGAACGGTTGTTTTTAATGTCAACATGAACAAGCAGATCCAGAAAGGGTCTATGAACCCTGCCGTTGATTTTGTGGACGTTGCCGGTACGTTTAACAACTGGACCGGATCTGAGCATCTTTCGGATGCCGACGGTGACGGAATCTATTCGATTGCCCTGAATAATATTCCTGCATTCAAGGAAATTGAATACAAGTATCGTATCAATGGCAGCTGGACGATCGGTGAATTCCCCAACGGAGGCCCGAACCGCGAAGCCATGGTCAGGTATTACACCATCCTTAACGACAACTATAACAATGGCATAAGCGTTCTTGGCATTCCGGAAACCCGGCTGTCAACTGAGTTTTCTATGTATCCAAACCCGGCAACAGAATCCGTGACGCTGGCCATTGCGAACAAAGATGTAAGTGACGTTGCCATAACCATAACAACCCTCCAGGGACAAACCGTGTTCTTCAGGGAATTAAAATCGGTTCTTACCCAGACTGAGAATTTGAATCTTTCAGGCCTGGCTAAAGGGATCTATCTCGTAAAAATCAACGGGGCTGTTTCAAAACTGATTCTGGAATAAGCTGTCCCCCCTACCGGAAAAGGCTGCCATAATTTGGCAGCCTTTTCTCACTTATTCACAAAAAACACCCACTTGTGGTTGATCAGGTCAAATAAAAGCTGTATTTTGGTTAGCATACAAGGAAAAATGAGTCACTAAAAACAAACCGCTTATGAAAAGATTTACTCTCTTGCTAGTATTATTTGCTTTGGTTAGTCTGGCTTATGGCCAGAAGATCAAGCAAACGGTCAGCCATCAACCCTATGCCACCGAGCAAAAAATGATGGTTACTCCAATTGATTCAAGATTAAAAGCTGAAGGAGATGTTTTCTTCTCTGAAACTTTTGATTTTGCTGATCCTTCAGCCGAACGAGGCTGGACACTCCCGGCAGGCTGGCAAATCAAGGATGAAAATGACCTTGGGCATTACTGGACCTGGCGCGCCGGCGGCGACAGCATTAAGGGACGATATACCTTTGAACCCGGACACCGCTATTCAAAATCAACAGATGACGGCTTTTTTGTATTGCCCATGGATGAGTATAATTTTGTTGACGGAGTCAACCTGGGATTAGGCGGTAATTCTTGGTTTCAGTTGCCTCCCATTAATTGCTCAAACCGCGCATCTATCATTTTAAAATTATCTCAGTACTTCAGAACCTGCTGCGGCAGCAGCCCGGATATTAAGATCTTCATCAGCAATGACGAAGGAGTACACTGGGCTTCTTTTGATATGCGGTATGCAACACCCACCAACAGATATTGTATAAATCCCTATCCGGAGGTAAACATATCTGAGGTTGCCGGCGGTATGCCCAATGTATGGATCCGTTTCCAATTCAATAACAACAGCCACTATTTCTGGTGCATTGATGACCTTGTTCTCATGGAAGGTTACCGGAATGAATTGCAGCTTGAAGATGCCTGGTTTTTAAGCACGGATATCTCTGCAGAAAACCTGGACGAAGGTTTTGTTTATATGATTCCGAACGTCCTCACAGGATCCAATGGTTTTGGCGGATACACCTTTCGCGGAGCCTTTATAAATACAGGATATGAGGACCAGGAAGAGTGCAAGCTCAATGCCCAGGTTTTCAAGAACGGTGTATCGGTTTACAACCAGAATTCAGAGGAAGTAACCGACATATGGTCCTTGCAAAGGGATACCGTCGATCTTACCACACCTTTTATACCCGATGGCTACGGAAACTATAAAATGGTTCTGACCGCTCAGCAGCGTCAAAACGATGGTGTACCGGAAAACAATACCACTTCAGACACCTACCTGATCACCGACAGTATTTACTCCATCGGTGACTGGGATAATGAGGCCTATTCAAGTACCGCAAGCTGGGGAAACAATGACGGCGACTATCTGGGATGCGTTTATGACATCAGCAAGCCCGTGGAGGCCAACTCCATATCTGTGTACCTGATGCAGAGGGCGGAGAATCCACAGGCAAGCACACAGATCGGTTATGGATTCCAGTACTTCATCTTCTATTGGAATGAAGAAGCCGGAGAATGGGTTGAGCTCATCGCAGCAGCTTACAACCAGGCTACTGCTGAGAACCTGAATACCTGGATCACCATGCCCCTCGAGAAAGACGGGGAAGCTGAATTTCTCACTCCCGGACAATACATTGTTGCTATTCAAGGATTTCACGGGGGTGGCGACGGACCGGACAATAATATTTACAGGTTTACAATTGGATCGGATCTGTCCCATAAATACAATTCCAACAAATCGGTATACAAGCTGATTGATGGCGATGGCTGGAGCGTAAACGGCACCGACCTCTCCATGATTCAACTCAACCTCAATGCAACCGGTGCCCCAACCGCCGCCGATGTGGTTTTCAACGTGGATATGACCCTTCCGATCGCCAACGGATACTTCAATCCCGCCGGAGGAGATTACCTTGATATTGCCGGTACGTTTAACAGCTGGACCGGATCCTCACGCCTTACTGATGCGGATGGCGATGGTATTTACTCGCTAACCGTTCCGGGACTGGATGTATTTAAAAATATCGAGTACAAATACCGGATCAACGGTAACTGGAACACATCGGAGTTCCCATCCGGAGGCGCCAATCGAGTATACCGGGTTACTTTTTATAACATGCTTTCCGATGTTTACAATAACGGAATCAGCATGGGTGTAGATGTAAAACCGCTGGTCACTTCCGTACACGTGTTCCCGAATCCGAGCGAGGGATTGTTCACCATGAACATTTCCAACCCGGATGCATCCAACCTTTCTGTCTCGGTTACCAGCCTGCAGGGTCAGGTTGTTTATCAAAAACAGTTCGGGCATGTCCTTTCCACCAACGAAACCCTTGACCTGACCCGGTTTGCTAAAGGAATGTACTTCCTCAAAGCCAACAACCAGGTGATCAAGCTCGTTGTGAAATAACAACCGATTACCAAAAACCTTAAACCCCGGTTTCACAGACCGGGGTTTTTTATATCTTTGACCCCTCACACACCCACACCTTTTCACACTCACACCCACACAGACACCCACACCCCCCTCGCCCAGATGGCGGAATTGGTAGACGCGCTGGTCTCAAACACCAGTAACAGCAATGTTGTGCCGGTTCGACCCCGGCTCTGGGTACGCTTCGCGAAGGCGAAAGAAAAATGGCGAAAGAAGAAAGAAGGTCCCGAAAATGGGCCTTCTTTTTTGCTTTAAAATACCCTCCATTTCTTTTTATTAAGCCCAAAATTTCTGCTTATATTTGCATATCTTTTTTCTAATGATTACGTATCATATACGTACTCAATTATTAAATTTTTCATTCATAATTGCTATTTGTACTATTTAATTCCATATATTTATTGAATTATAGCTGTTCAAAATCATGCAGCACCCAAGAAATCTTGAAGACTTCAAAAAATGGCTTCAGTCGAGTCAGGGAAAGACACTTTTCCTGCAATATGACAATCGTAAAGCAGTCAATAAAACCCTGACCATCGTACGATCAAACAGCTCATCCATCTATTTGCAGGATGAAAAAGGGGATACAATCCGGATTCCCTATCCCAAAAAAGGGCACTACCGGTTTCATGACGATTCTTTCCGGTTATCGAGCCGGGATTTTAAATACTCCCGTGAAACAGTAAAGCCAAAAACGCGGGGCAGCCGCTTTGCTGCGGATCCGGAAACCGCAATCATTCCGGAAATCAGTACCCAGGATATCAATACTAAAATCAGAACCTACCTCTCGATGTTTCCGGAAGGACACACATTCAGCGAAAAAGAAAAATCATTGCTGAGAAAATACCGGAATACCGGACCCATTTATCAGAAACCAGCCTTTCACTTGCAGCAGAGCATAACCGAGCAGTGCTGGAAACTGGCATCCCGCTTCGGTTTTCACCACGGTGGAAACGTGTTGGATCCCGCTGCCGGAGTTGGATGTATGCTCGAACACTGCATCAGGTCATTATCCAACGTCACCCTGATTGAGTCTGATCCTTTAGCTGCCAGAATTCTCCGGATACTGTATCCAAAGGCCAGAGTTCTGGAAAAAGAATTCTCGGAGACCATTCTCAGTTCAAAAGATAAAAAAACCGGTCTGCTTTCCGGTTTTCCAGGAGCACCTTATGACCTGATAATCAGCATTCCACCTATCGGTTCCTGGACCGGGATTAGTGATATGGATGAAATCAGGAAAACCCAGGCAAACGGTATCTCAGAATATTATCTTTCCAGGGCTATCGATCTTCTAAAACCCTCCGGTCTGATTATCTATATTCTTAGAAATGAGCCCCTGTCAAAAGGCAAGAGCTTTCTCGAACTCGGATTATCCCCAAGTCGAAAAATAATCGACTCCAAAGCTGACCTGGTCGAAGCATTCCGCTTTCCAAAACTTAAAGTTGATGGGGAATCTATAAACAGCGACTTGGTAGTGTTCAGGAAAAAATAATTCCCCTGATTATTCTTCCAATTATTCCCCTTTCTATATCTTTGAAATAAAAACCATGCCCTACTCTGCCCGGTTTTACCTTAAAGATCCATCATCAGATAAACCGACTCTCATTTTCCTCATCCTGAAATTTGGGTTTTTTGAACTTTCTGATGGCAAAAAAAAATACCGCCACTTCAAGTACTCTACCGGTGAACGTGTTTTTCCCCGGTATTGGGACAAGGTCAGTTGCAGAATTAATGTCGGGGCAGGTTTCACGGGTGCCAGGCAGGTTAATAAGCTGTTAGACGCCTACCAGGATCAGAGTATCAGAATTTGCAGGCAAGCAGCAATTCTGGGCATTCCATTGACCCCCGATTACCTTCGTAAGGGTATGGATGACTATTTCTGCCGTTATACCCATGAAAGGAAAGGATCGCTCCTATCCATTTGGAAAACAATCAGGAATACCCATTAAACCCTGGTCTAATATCAAAATCCGTCAAATAAAATGGTTTTCAGCAGCATTCCATTTATTCTTTTCTTCCTTCCGCTGTTTCTGCTGGCCTATTATGCCCTGCCGAAATCATGGCGCAATTATACACTTCTTGCCTTAAGCCTTCTTTTCTATGCATGGGGGTCCCCCGATTTTTTACCATTTTTTGTTGGTTCATGCCTGGCTAATTATGTGCTGGTGGGCCGGATGGGAAATTCTGATCAGCAACCGCTGAGAAGAGTGCTTCTCGCGCTTTCTGTTGCACTGAACCTTGGCTTACTTCTTTATTTCAAATACACGAATTTCTTCCTGGAGAATGCCAGTTTCATCCGCGAGCTATTCGGTTCACCGGCTCTAAGCTGGGAACGTATTCTCCTTCCTATCGGAATCTCCTTTTTTACATTCCAGTCCATTACCTATTCAATGGATGTTTATCGCAAGGTGCATTCCCCGCTTAAAAACCCGTTTGACTACATTCTTTATATCCTGATGTTTCCACAGCTCCTTGCCGGCCCGATTGTCCGTTACCAGGATATTGCGGACCAGCTACATGGAAGAAAAGAATCCTGGGATCAGATTCTCCAGGGATTTTTCCGGTTCATCATGGGATTGTCAAAGAAAGTACTGATTGCAGACGTCCTTGCCCTTGAAGTTGACCGGATCATGGCCCTTACCGGTGCAGGCATGGATACAGCTTCGGCCTGGATTGCGATCCTGGCCTATACAATGCAACTCTATTTCGATTTCTCCGGCTATTCGGATATGGCCATCGGATTAGGAAGGATGGTTGGATTCAAATTTCCTGAGAACTTTAACAACCCATACGTATCCGGAAGTGTGACAGAATTTTGGCAACGCTGGCATATGACCTTCAGCATTTTCATGCGCAACTATCTGTACTATCCCCTGGGGGGAAACCGCGTTAAGACAAGCCGCAGGCTCTGGTTCAATCTTTGGCTCGTTTTCCTGGTATCAGGACTTTGGCATGGCTCATCCTGGAACTTCGTCATTTACGGAGCCTTCCACGGCTTGTTCATGATTCTCGAAAAGCTGTTCCTGCTGAAAACATATGCGCATATCGGAAAAACAATCCCGATGGCGTTTACCTTCCTGATTATTGTTGTTTCACGCGTCTTCTTTCGGATTGACCGTTTGCCCGATGCCTGGGAATTTATAAAAGTTCTTTTCAGCTTCGATTCCATAGCCGGAATTCTTCCTGTTAACCCCCATTTTTATACCGTTCTCGCGCTGTCTTTCCTATTCTCGTTTATCACCCTCTGGAAAAAAGGATTGGCCATTCAGGAATTCTTTTATTCAAGAGCCTACAGACCCCGGCAGCTTCTCGCAGTATCTGCCTTGTATGCCATCCTCCTGACAATGTGCATTTCCTCCCTGAGCGGTCAGGGATTCAGTCCGTTCATTTATTTCCGTTTCTAAGATGCCTGAAAAAAAATATCCAATTTTACTTAGTCTATTGTTTATCGGCCTGATTTCTGTCCCCGGTATCCAAACGCTGACTCGCTTGCTGCCTGAGCGATCCCTCACAGGCTATTATTACGAACAGAAATTCCCGGCTCTCCACTTCGACAGCTTAATTACAGGCACTTACCAGTCAGGGTTAAACCGATTTTTGGAACAGCACTATGGATTCCGGAACTTCTATACCCGCCTGTATAATCAGATCGACTATTCACTATTTCGGCAGCCTCATGGGAGCGGCGTGGTGACTGGGAAAGACGGATACCTTTTTGAAGAATGGTTTATTTCGGCCTACCATGGGAATAACTACATAGGTGATGAACAAATTAAGCTAAAGCTGAGATGGCTGCAGCAGGTTAGCAAATACTTCAGGAATCAGGGTAAGGAGTTAATAGTGGTAGTCGCACCTGGAAAGGCTGACTTTTTTCCAGAGTACATACCTAACCGAATGCTTGACTCCTTAAAGAGAACGAACTATTCGGTTATAACTGAAGCATTAGCATTAACCGACATACCCCTGCTGGATTTTAACCGTTTGTTCATTCGCTTCAAAGAGGTTCGCGGATGCCCACTGTTCCCAAAAACAGGAACTCATTGGAGCCATTTCGGTTCACGTATCGCTACCGACACCTTAGCAGGATTTCTACAGACAATCTTAGGCCGGTCACTTCCCGATATTCGTTTAGGCCCCGCCATTCCAACGGACAAGGTTATGAGTCCGGATGACGATCTGGAACAACTCCTGAATCTTCTTTTTCCATTGCGAAACGATCAACTCTGTTATCCTGAGATACATACAGAGGATGCAACCGGATATAAACTACCTTCAGCCATTGTTATAGGCGACAGCTTTTTTTGGGAGATATACAATTTGGGATTGACCGGAAAACTGTTCGAAAAGATCCAGTTTTGGTATTATAATCAGTCGGTTTATCCTGAATCTGGCACAGGTTCGCTGAACACCGTGCAGCTTCAGTTCCCCGTGGCGTTTAAGGACGCTGAACTCATTATCCTTATGGCCAATCCCTCGAATATTCACGAAATTGGATGGGGTTTCATTGAAAGGGTTTTCAAGGAATTAGTTCATGAGGATTGGCAAAGAGAGTACGATAAGATGGTTCTGGATTACATTCAGGCGATTAGAAACACACCTGCATGGGAAAAGCAAATCGAGGAAAAAGCCAAAGAAAAGGGAATTCCAAAAGACAGTCAGATGCTACTTGATGCCCGATACATGGTCGAGCAATACCTTCTTAAGCAGGACCTTCTGTAGAGGCGCATCATGATGCGTCTAATATGCGTCTCAAAGGATTGCAGACACATGATACTGCGTCTCTACGGAATATTTTGCTAAATTTGCACCCTATTTAAATTAATCAACATGGGAAAAGGTGATAAAAAAACCAAGCGCGGCAAACTGTTCATGAATTCTTACGGCGTATCACGCCCGAAGAAAAAGGATACTGTTGTTGCTGCAAAAGCCGAGGCTAAGAAATAGGGCATAAGGGCATAAGGGCATAAGGGCATAAGGGCATAAGGGCACAAGGGCACGAGGGCATAAGGGCATAAGGGCATAAGGATATAGGTATGGGTGATGCTGATATACAGGACGGGAGTGTGCAGGGTTTAACCAAACAGGAGGCGTTTGACCGCAGGTATTTGCGGATGGCGCGGATCTGGGCGGAGAATTCCTATTGTGTGCGCCGAAAAGTGGGTGCCCTGCTGGTAAAGGACAGAATGATCATATCCGACGGTTTCAACGGAACACCCATCGGATTTGAAAATATCTGCGAAGATGAGGAGGGGCATTCAAAAGCCTATGTGCTTCATGCTGAAGCTAATGCAATAACAAAAGTTGCCAGGAGCAGCAATAACTCCGAAGGGGCAACACTCTATATTACTGCCAGTCCGTGCATGGAATGCGCAAAACTGATCATCCAGGCAGGAATTGTACGAGTGGTTTACGGCGAAAGTTACCGGCTGGCCGATGGAATAGATCTCCTCCAAAGAGCTGGCATTGAAATAGTTTTTCTATCTGTAGAGTAACAGGATACCTTTAAACATGTCAGGTAAAAATTCACGGCTGGCCGTTTGGCTTCCTCTGGTTCTTGCATCCTGTCTGATTGCAGGCATGCTGATCGGGAAATTCTTCTCCGTCCGGAGTGGAAACCAAATGCCGGTGAAAATATTTGCCGGCCAAAACAAGCTTAATTCCATCCTGGAATTTATAGGCGCCAATTATGTGGATTCCATAAAAATAGATACCCTGACGGAAGAGGTAATCCCTACCATCCTGGAAAAACTGGATCCGCACAGTATATACATACCGAACAGGGAATTAAAAAGTGTCAACGAAACACTCAGGGGAAACTTTGATGGCATCGGAGTCCAGTTTAATATGCAGAATGATACCATCCTTGTTATTCAAACCATCAAAGGCGGACCCTCTGAAAAAGCCGGCATAATGCCCGGTGATCGTATCATCAGCGTTGACGGAATTGCAGTGGCCGGTGTTAAGATGCCCGAGGACAGCATTGTTGAACGGCTCCGGGGGCCACGGGGATCAGAGGTTAAAGTCGGAATCTGGCGGCAGCGGTCAAAAAACCGTATGGTATACACACTTAAGCGGGGAATTATTCCGGTTTCAAGTGTTGATGTAGCCTATATGATTACACCTGATATCGGATTTATTAAAATCAATACTTTCTCCCAGACAACCTACAGCGAATTCCAGGCCGGTCTTTCTGCACTGAAAAAACAGGGATGCAAAAAGCTTATTCTCGATTTGCGAGGAAACAGCGGTGGTATCATGGATCCTGCAATCCGGATTGCTGACGATTTTCTGGCAAAGGGAGAATTGATCGTTTATACCGAAGGCCGTTCACGTCCCCGCGAAGAATTCCGTGCCGCCCAGGAGGACCTCGGAGAAAATCTGGGCCTGGCGATCCTGATTGACGAAGGATCCGCCTCAGCATCTGAAATTGTTGCCGGTGCCATCCAGGATAATGACCGCGGCTGGATCATCGGACGCCGCTCTTTCGGAAAGGGACTTGTGCAGGAACAAGCTATGCTTACCGACGGTTCGGCTCTTCGCCTTACAACCGCCAGGTATTATACCCCAACCGGCCGTTCAATCCAAAAACCTTACACAAACGGACTGGATGATTACTATCACGATATCATGCGCCGGTATCGAAAAGGCGAATTCATGACCTCAGACAGCATTCATTTCAATGACAGCCTGAAGTTTACGACTCCGAAAGGCCGTGCTGTTTATGGCGGCGGGGGCATTATGCCCGATTATTTCATTCCGTATGACACCACCGGAATTACCCCATTCTTTATGAAAATAAACCAGGCCGGACTGATTTACCGTTACGCACTCACCTGGTCTGATGAGCACCGCGAAGAACTTTCCGTTTTTACCCGTGCCGATGAACTCTCTGATTATCTGGATTCCAAAAACATAACCACTCAGTTCAAATCTCACCTGATAGCCAAAGGCTTTGTCCCTTCCGCATCGGATTGGAAAGAATCCAGCCTGATTGTGGAAACTCAGCTTAAAGCTTATATCGCCAGGAACTTCCTCGACGATGATGGTTTCTATCCCATCATTCAGGCTATAGACAACACCCTGAACCAGGCAGTGGCAATCCTCGGTTCAAGATCTCTTTAACCCTTCGTACCTTCTCCCCGATAAAACGGTATAAATCACCTGGAGGTCAACATGAGAACGAATATATTTATTCTGGCCGGCATGATGGCGGTTCTCACCCTGTCGGCCCAGGAGCCACAGGGAATACTCAAAATCGCAGCAACCACGGACGTGCATGGTGCCTATTTCCCTGCCGACTGGTTCACCGGCAAAAGGATTCCAGGATCCCTGGCACAGGTGAGCAGCTGGGTTAAGGAGCAGCGGAACAAGCCTGATCAGGGATTGATACTTCTCGATAACGGAGACCTTATCCAGGGAGACCCGGCCTCCTATTATGCAAACTATATCGATACCAACGGCCCCAATATCGCCGCACGAATCCTTAATTACATGGGCTACGATGCGGCATCCGTCGGCAATCACGATATAGAGGCAGGGCATCCCGTTTATGACAAGCTCAGGCAGGAGTTTCGTTTTCCCTGGCTGGCTGCCAACGCAGTCCGGGTTTCAAACCAGAAACCATGGTTCAGCCCTTACACCATCATCAGCCGGGCAGGTTATAAAGTGGCAGTTATCGGATTAATTACCCCTAAAATTCCTGACTGGCTCCCCAGGGAGCTTTGGGCAGGAATGAAGTACCTTGACATGATTGAGTCGGCCCGGTACTGGATAAACCATGTTGAAAAAAAGGAAAAACCCGATCTGATCGTTGGCCTTTTCCACGCAGGTGTTGACCCAACCTATGGGTCTCAACATCCATCCAAACCAATGAATGAAAATGCCTCCCGTCTCGTTGCTGAACAGGTTGCCGGGTTTGATATCATTTTTACCGGCCACGATCACAGGAACTGGAACATGAAAATAGCCGGGCCTGCAGGAGATTCGGTGCTGATATTGGGATCTGAGAGCAGGGCGGAGGAGATTGCGGTGGCAACAGTTGGGGCACAAGGGCATAAGGGAATGGGGGCACAAGGGCATAAGGGCACAGGGGCACAAGGGCACAAGGGCATGAGGGGTGAACATTTGAAAATATCGGAGTTCATTCCGGATCCGGAGTTCATGCGCCAGTTTTCCGGCTATGTCGATACAGTTCAGGCCTATGTTGACCAACCTGTAGGGACCATTACCCGAAAGGTAAGCACCGAAGATTCTTATTTCGGCCCGTCGGGATTCATCGACCTGATTCACCGGGCACAGCTGGAGCTTACCGGTGCGGATATTTCTTTTACGGCACCCCTGTCTTTCAGGGCTGTCCTGAATGCGGGAACCCTTACTGTTAAAGATCTTTTCAAACTTTATCGTTTTGAAAACCAACTATATACTATCAGCTTGAGCGGCATGGAAATTCTTGGGTATCTCAACTTTTCCTATTCATTATGGATGAAACAGATGACCGGTCCGGAGGATCTTATGCTGAACATGCAGCTTCAGCCCGATACTACCTGGCGCTTCCGTAATGCCTCCTACAATTTTGATTCGGCGAGGGGAATCGAATACATAGTAGACCTGACCCAGCCGGCCGGTTCCATGGTTACCATCCGTAACTTTTCCGACGGCAGGCCTTTTGAGACGGACAAAATGTATAGGGTTGCGATGAATTCATACAGGGCGAGCGGCGGCGGTGGCCACCTCCTTTTGGGAGCCGGACTTGAGAAAACAGAAGCTGAGAAAAGGATCGTGAGCAGTTCGTCGATGGATTTCCGCTTTTTACTTACCGGGTGGATCCGGAAACAGGGAACCGTTGATCCTTTCAGCGGAACGAACTGGAAGGTGATACCCGAGGATTGGATTCAGAAAGCGGCTCCCAGGGACAAGGCCAGGCTTTTTGGCGCTCAGGGTTCACGGAACTGAACCCGGCTAAATTCTCTGAAGGAATGTGAGGATCCCTCGCATTGCAAGTTCCTTCTCCTCAAAGAACCCCATGTGGCCGGAATGCTCGAGGATGAGCCTTTCGGATCCGGCGGGTAGCACGGTTTGCATCGACACCTCCTCGAATGCGATGTATTTGTCTTTTTTTCCGATAATCTGAAGGCAGGGGACCCTGGCTGAAGCAAGAACCGCCGATCTGTCGGGCCTTGCCATAAGGCCGCGGATTGCAGCAATGATCCCTGCATCCGTTGTTTGCCGGGCAATTCGCTGGGTAAACTGCAGTTCCTCTGCAAAAGAATCCAGAGTCTCTTCGGCGAACATGTTCGGTATGTTTTGCTGCACCAGGAGATTGCTGTGGCCCTGCTCCACGATACTGATCTCCCGATGTCGTTTTTCGATCACAGCAGCCGAATCCGCCAGGGTATGGCTGTGAAACAGGGATATACCGTTGAGCCTTCCAGCATGATGTTCAAGTAGCGCCAGGGCAGTGTATCCACCCATGGAGTGGCCCACTACAAAGCAATTTGTAATTCCGAGATGATCAAGAATACTGATTACTGCCCGGGCCATTTCATCCATCGTTGAGACCGGACCGGGAACTCCTGATTGTCCGTGGCCCGGAAGATCAATGGACACAATCCTGAACCCGGCCGGAAAGCCTTTAATAAATGGGCTCCATATGTTGAGCGACTCCAGATATCCGTGCAGAAAAACAAGTGCCGGTCCCTTACCCTCCTCGTAATATCGCACCGGATAACCTTCGAAAAGAACAATTCCCGTTTCCATTTTCCAAAAATAGCCAATCTGCCGGCAAGTTTTTTGTAAAATCAAGGTGAATGGCTAATTTCATCCGTTCGTCTAAAACCTATAGCTATGTCCAATTTTCTGAACTCTTCCATCGGCAAGAAGTTTCTTATGAGCCTGTCGGGACTCTTCCTGATAACCTTTTTGCTGGTGCATCTGGTAGTTAACTCCATGATCCTGTTTGATTCCACCGGGGTTCTGTTCAACCAGGCTGCACACTTTATGGCTACAAATCCCATTATAAAGATTGTAGAACCGATGCTGGCCATTGGGTTCATCCTGCACCTGCTATATGCAGGCATCCTGACCCTTCAGAATCAGCGGGCCCGGCCGGTTGACTATAAGAAGCAGCAATCGGGCAACAGCAGCAAGTGGGCGTCGAGGAATATGTTTGTCCTGGGTTCCCTGGTTCTTATCTTTCTGGTGATCCACATTTCCAATTTTTTCTGGAAAATGAAGTTCACCGGGCATGAGCTCCTCGAGCAGGGCTCAACCGATGGTATAGAAAACGCTTATTTATTGGTTACCAGCTTATTCATTGAATGGTGGTGGATCGATATTGTTTACGTCCTTGGTGCCGTCGCCCTTGGATTCCACCTTTCTCATGCATTCTGGGCAGGATTCCAGACACTCGGACTGAGCAATATCAAATGGCGCAAAAGGCTTGACTTTCTGGGTTTACTCTACTCTATACTCGTTGCCGGAGGGTTCGCATTAATACCGGTTTGGGTTAAAATCGCTTCGATGCTATAAATTCGTACGGGAGGGTCCGGGAGGACCCGGGAGGACCATGGGTCCTCCCCTACGGACAACAAATTCAACCATTTCAACCATTTCAACACATTAAAAATGAAATTAAACGCAAAAATTCCATCCGGCCCCTTGGCCGATAAATGGACCACATACAAATCAACCCAGCATCTGGTCAATCCCGCCAACAAAAGGAAATTCGACATCATTGTGGTGGGTACAGGGCTTGCCGGAGCTTCTGCAGCCGCATCTCTCGGTGAGTTGGGGTTCAAGGTGAAGAACTTCTGTTATCAGGATAGTCCAAGGCGAGCACATTCCATTGCCGCCCAGGGCGGGATCAATGCCGCGAAGAATTATCAGAATGACGGCGACAGCGTGTACCGGCTTTTTTACGATACCATCAAGGGGGGCGATTACCGTGCCCGTGAAGCCAATGTATACCGGCTGGCAGAAGTAAGTAACCGGATCATCGACCAGTGCGTGGGTCAGGGAGTCCCTTTTGCGCGGGATTATGGAGGGTACCTGGATAACCGCTCTTTCGGCGGGGCTCTCGTGTCGCGTACTTTCTATGCCCGGGGCCAAACCGGTCAGCAGCTGCTCCTCGGGGCCTATGGAGCCCTGAACCGCCAGATCGCAGCCGGTAACGTGAAAATGTATACCCGTACGGAGATGATGGATATTGTTGTCATTGATGGGGTCGCACGTGGTATTGTCTCCAGGAACCTCGAAACCGGAGCTCTCGAGGCTCATTTCGGCCACGCTGTGGTTTTGGCCACCGGCGGATACGGAAACGTCTATTTCCTTTCAACCAACGCAATGGGTTCCAACGCCAGTGCTGCCTGGAAGGCCTATAAAAAGGGAGCCTTTTTCGCCAATCCGGCCTTTGTGCAGATCCATCCCACCTGCATTCCGGTTCATGGGGCCTCGCAGAGCAAGCTGACCCTCATGAGTGAAAGCCTCAGGAACGACGGCCGCATTTGGGTGCCAAAGGAGAAGGAGGATGCGGAAAAAATCAGGGCAGGCAAACTGAAGCCAACCGACCTTCCGGATGAAAAACGCGATTATTATCTGGAGAGAAGATATCCTGCCTTCGGGAACCTGGTGCCGCGCGATGTTGCTTCCCGTGCGGCAAAAGAACGCTGCGATGCAGGGTTTGGAGTAGGTTCGGGACAAGCCGTTTATCTCGATTTTAAAGATTCCATCAACCGACTTGGACAGAAAGTGATTGAAGAGCGGTATGGAAACCTTTTCCAGATGTATGAAAAAATCGTGGATGAGAATCCGTATAAAACCCCGATGATGATTTACCCGGCTATCCATTATACGATGGGCGGGCTCTGGGTGGACTATGAACTGCAAACTACGGTTCCGGGACTGTTCGCCATTGGTGAGGCGAACTTCTCCGACCATGGAGCCAACCGGCTGGGTGCATCCGCCCTGATGCAGGGACTGGCCGACGGATATTTCGTTCTCCCCTACACCATACAAAACTATCTCGCAGGCCAGCTTAGCGTTCCCAGGATGGATCCGGCGGCTAAACCGGAGTTCCAGGCAGCGCTTGAAGGAGTTCGGGCAGATATCGATAAGCTGATGAATATAAAAGGGAACCGTACGGTTGATTCTTTGCATAAGGACCTTGGCCTCACGATGTGGGATCATGTGGGCATGGGCAGAAACAAGGAGGGGCTCGAGGCTGGTATTAAAAAGATCCGTGAGGTACGGGAAGCCTTTTGGCAGGATGTCCGGATCCCGGGCACCGCAGCCGGAATGAATATCGAGCTGGAGAAAGCCGGCCGGGTTGCCGACTTTCTGGAGCTGGGAGAGCTTCTTGCACAGGATGCCCTGCACAGGGAAGAATCCTGCGGCGGACATTTCCGCGAAGAGCACCAGATGGATGACGGGGAAGCCCGGAGGAACGATGAACAGTTCAAGTATGTGGGTGCCTGGGAATATAAAGGTCCGGGAAAAGCAGATGAACTTCACAAGGAACCTCTTGATTATGAATTTATTGAAGTAAAAACCAGGAATTACAAAGAATAGAACCATGGATCTAACACTAAAAATATGGCGCCAGGCAGACCGCAAAGCCAAAGGTAAATTTGAGACCTATTCCATTAAGAATATATCCCCCGACAGCTCCTTTCTGGAGATGCTCGATGTACTTAACGAACAGCTGGTTCATGATAATTCTGAACCGGTGGCTTTCGACCATGACTGCCGTGAAGGAATCTGCGGGATGTGCAGCCTCTTTATCAACGGACGCGCCCATGGCCCGGATGAGAGCATCACCACCTGCCAGCTGCATATGCGGAAATTTAAGGATGGGGATACCATCGTAATTGAACCCTGGCGGGCCGGCGGTTTTCCGGTGATCAAGGACCTGATAGTCGACAGGAGCGCCTATGACAAGATCCTCCAGGCGGGTGGGTTTATATCGGTGAATACCAACAGCGTTCAGGACGGAAATGCCATAATCATCCCCAAGGAAAAATCTGATGAAGCCATGGACGCAGCGGCATGTATTGGCTGCGGTGCCTGCGTGGCAACTTGCAAAAACTCATCGGCGATGCTGTTTGTGGCATCAAAGGTTTCTCAACTCGCTCTTCTTCCGCAAGGAAAGCCCGAAGCGGTGAGACGTGCCAAGGCCATGGTGGCCAAAATGGACGAACTGGGATTTGGCGGCTGCACCAACACTGGTGCCTGTGAGGTAGAGTGCCCGAAGAACATTTCTTTGGCCCATATCGCCAGGCTGAACAGGGAGTTTTTGCTGGCCAACTTTAAGCCTTAAGAGGGGCACAAGGGCACAAGGGCATAGGGGCATAAGGGCACAAGGGCATAGGGGTTTATAGTCTTAAAGTCTCTTAGTCTCTTAGTCTCTTAGTCTCTTAGTCTAACAAATGCCTTGATAGTAGCCATCTCCCTGCCAACGCTCTCTCCGTGGGGAGCAATGAGGTATTCACCCACAGCGGCGGGGATTATGAAGGTTTCGGCGTAGTGGACCACGAATGGGTCAAACTTGTTTTCCGGAGAGGTGATGATTGCCTCTCTTCCTTCCACCAGATTAAGCACGTTAACGGTTCCTCTTGTATTGTGAAGAACCGGTCCTGTGAACCAGTGACGGCGGGTTTCGATAAATTCAAGCTCGTGAAGCCCGGTCTTCTCTTCCCTCCATCCATCGCCTGAACCCATTGGTTGAATCGGGCTGACCAACTCCCTCCGGGTAAATTCCGTGCGACGATTCCATTGAATAACCCGGGCGCCATGGTCGATATTGATGGGACGGGGCTTGCCGTCGAGGCCGAGCCGGGCCCAATCCCAGAGCTTGAAGGTAAAAATATAGGGTGTAGCGCTGATTTCCAGCACCATGGCATTTTTCCCTGAGCAATGGACCGTTCCGGCCGGAATGAGAAAATGGTCATGCTTTTTGGCCGGCCAGATATTCACAAACTGTCCGGCCTGGAATTCCGGACCACCGGCATTGGCCTCCCTGAGAGCACCAATCATTTTTTCAGGATCCGCGTCATCCCGGATCCCGAGATAAACCGTAGCATCATCCCCGGCATCCAGCAGATAATAACTTTCATCCTGGGTATAATCCATCCCGAATTTTTCCCGGATATAGGAGGTCAGGGGATGGACCTGCAGGCTTAAGTTTCCGCCGCCCATTGTATCGAGAAAGTCAAAACGTATGGGGAATTCCTTTCCAAAACGTTCCAGGATACCTGCGCCCAGCAGATTCCGGCTTTCAAATAACACGAGATTTATGGCCGGGGTCTCAAACAGAACTCCGTCCACGTTGAAAAGCAGGCTATTTTCCTCTGGCACGCAATCAAAGCACCATGCGTAATTGTCGGCTTCCGGGTTAAGACCGCACACCCTTTTCATCCACTGGCCACCCCAGGGTCCGGGATCGAAATATGGGACTACCCGGAAAGGTCTTAAGGAACAGTTCTGCAGGCCGGTTTTTAATGCAGGGGCGGCGAGCATTTTGGGAAACCCCGCCTTGTTGGTATCCAGATAATAGTCGGTTCTTTCCCAAAGCTTGTCCTTCAGGCGGTCGCACACTCTCCAGTCGACAAAGTAGCCACGTTTATACTGAAGACTGAACTCCTCAAGATGGTCATCAATCCCAAGTCCGGATACCCGGTTTCTCCTCATCCTGAGCTGGATTTCCCACCGGGCCATATCGGCATACAAAAGGAGGTCAAAACATTCGGGTATCAGGGCAGCCCCCGGCCCGAAAATCACCACCACGCCCTCATCCAGCATGTCAATCCGGGTTCGCATGGCATTCAGCAGCCCGTTGTCCAGAAAATCATCCATGGTTAAACGGGTCATGAATCCGAAGATCCGGTCGTCGGTCACATCCGGCCAGGTTAGTGAACGGATAACATTCTCCTGTTTAAAGGCCGTGCGGGAATCAATCAGGAGATCCGGTTTCAGTAGCGAGATTCCGGCGATCAACTCATCATAAAGAATGCCTGTATAACACTCTATAACAATGGCTTTCTTCCTCTTACCCTTCAGCTTTCCATCAGCCAATACCTGTGCGGCAATGGCATACCAGCCCTGATGAATTTGGGCTTTGAGGGGGATGGAGGGGGATAGGTCGTAGTTTGAGTTCATGGGAAATCAGAAGGCAGAAGGCAGAAGGCAGAAGGCAGAGGGCAGAAATTAGGAAGAGGTAAAAAGAGAGAAGAAAAAAGGGGCGGTTTAACTTATCTTCTGCCTTAACTTTTTTCTTTCATTGCTTTTTTCTTCTTACTAATTTCTGCCCTCTGCCTTCTGCCTTCTGCCCTATTATCGCATCATTTCTTCAACATCGGCCACCGTCTTCGGCACGGGTTTGCCAAGCACCCTTACGCCGGTTTCCGTAACAAGGATATCGTCCTCGATCCGGATACCGCCGAAGTCCTTGTACTTTTCAACTTCGGAATAGTTGATGAATTCTTTGTGCAGCCCTTCGGCTTTCCACTGGTCGATCAGAGCCGGAATAAAATAGCAGCCGGGTTCAACGGTCAGGACAAAGCCAGTTTGGAGTCTGCGTCCAAGACGAAGAAAGGCAAGGCCGAACTGGCTTGCAGGCTGTATCTCTTCGTCATATCCGACATAAATCTGGCCAAGGTTTTCCATATCATGTACATCGAGGCCCATCATGTGTCCTAATCCATGAGGGAAGAAGAGGGCGTGCGCACCGGCAGCCACTGCATCGGCCATGTTTCCTTTCATGAGGCCGATCGATTTCAGCCCCTCAGCCAGTGTCCGGGCGGCCAGCAGGTGGATATCCCGGTACAGGACGCCGGGTTTAACAGCTTCTATTCCTTTCGTATTGGCGGCAAGAACTGCTTCATATACAGGCTTCTGGCGAGCATCAAATGAACCTCCGACGGGCATTGTACGGGTAAGGTCGGAGGCATAATGCATGCCGGTTTCGCAACCTGCATCAACCACCAGCAGCCGGCCTTTTTGCAGGTACTGGCTATGGTCATGGTTATGAAGAGTCTGTCCGTTCATGCTAAGGATTACCGGAAAAGAAACCGGGCCCCCGTTAGCCATTGCAATCCCCTCGATTGTACCGGCAATCTCCTGCTCCCAGACCCCTGGTTTAGCCATCTTCATAGCCGTGGTGTGCATAAGGAATGCCGTGCCGATGGCCTTCTCAATCTCTGCAATCTCGCCCGCATCCTTGATAGAACGCTGTGCAACAACTGCCTTGATCAGTGGTAATGAAGAGTTTACCTTCAGTTCTGCGGCCGGTATTTTGAGCAGCCTCTCCAGCTCGAGGCGGGTCTCGCCGCGGTAGGGCGGCAGGAAATGGATCTTCCGGCCTTGTGTAACAGCCTTATCAATCGCAAGTCCGAGCCCGCTGTAGGGTGCGGTATGTGAAACGCCCACTCCGGCGGCCAGATCGCTGATTGATGGCAATACGCCCATCCAGATGATGTCATCCATATCGACATCATTCCCGAAAATCCAGTCTTCGCCCGAATCCAGGTCCATCAAACCGGCCAGACCGGGATGATCCAGTCCGAAGAAATAAAGAAAGGTGCTGTCCTGCCTGAAATGGTACTGATTTGCCGGATAATTGAATGCGGCATCTACGTTTCCGGGGAGCAGAATAATCCCTTTTCCGGCATCCTGCCTAAGCCTGGCTCTGCGGTTTTTATATACGGTTGCGTCAAACATCGGAATTAAAATTAAAGTGTGAACGAAGATACATTTTTCCTTTTTTAATCCTGATATTTCGGGATGCCCTACCGACGATTACCTACCACTGATGTTGCCCGGCTCAATGCCTTGCATTCCTCTGCCCGTATGGCCGGAATCACGGATCCGGGCCAGCTGGCCTATTCCGTTGAACATCTGCATCCTCTCAGAAATTTTGTAGCCAAACTGGAAGGAGCCAAGCACCTTCAAAACCAGGCCCGAGGCAACCGTATCGCTCTTAATCGCAACTATCAGCCCAAGCTCCAGAAGACGCGCCTTTACCTCTCTCATTTTATCCAGGTACTCAATCTGGCGATCCAGCGGGATGAGATACCGGCATCCGCCCGTACGTTTTACGGACTGGATCCAACCGGAAACCGGGTGCCGGAATTGAGGACCGACCGGGATGTTCTGGACTGGGGCAAGAAAATCACAGAAGGTGAGGCAAACCGGGTCAAATCCGGCGGCATGCCTGTGATGATGCCCAACATCAGCCGGGTGCGCGTATGGTACGATCAGTTCCGCGACGGTTACTACTCACAGGTTACCACAATAAAATCTATCCAACGGGCCGATGACCAGATCGCTGAAGTGCGCAAAGAGGTGGATGCTCTTCTGGCCAGGGTATGGGACGAGGTTGAGGCACACTTCAGGCACCTTCCTGAGGAAGAAATGCGCGAACGGTGCGCGGAGTATGGGGTGGTTTATGTGAAAAGGAAGGGGGAGCAGGTTGATAGAAGACCGAGAGACTGAAAGAGACTTAGAGACCGAGAGACGGGGAAACCTAGAGACTTAGAGACGGGAAGACTAAGAGACCAAGAGACTTTAAGACTGGTTCTCCAGGTCTCTCGGTCTCTCGGTCTCTTGGTCTTATTGTCTATAAGTCTGTCATTTCAAAAGAGCGGCAAGCTCCTTCTTCAATGTTTCAAATTCATCCTTCTTGAATCCCATTGAGTTCAGGACCAGCCTGCTTTCTTTGTCGAACAGATAATTTCGCGGAATAAAGCGTGTGGCAAACTTGTTGTAGACTTCCCGCTTCTCATCCAGATAGAAGGGCATGGTGAACTTCTTCTTCTCAACAAAGGGGGCCACTTTATCGGCTGGCTCCTCACGATCAATGATCAGGAGCATGAAGTCCTTGTTATTCTTGTATTTAGCCCAGATGTCGCTCTCGACAAAAGGGAGCTCCGTATTGCAGGGTCCGCACCAGGTGGCAAAGAAATTAATCAGGACAACTTTTCCATACAGGTCATCGGAGCTGACTGTTTTCCCATCGAGGGTTTTCAGGGTAAATTCGGGCATGTCATCACCCAGCTTAAGCAGGTTGGTGGTGTCAGATTCCTGGGCAGACAGGGGAAGTGCAGCGAGGCAGAGGAGGAGGGAGAGGGTTGGTAGGTGTTTCATGGTTGCGGGTTACTGGTTGCTGGTTACTGGTTACTGGTTGCCGGTTGCCGGTTGCCGGTTTTTGAGGTATTGGGTTTGAGGTTCGGGGTCGCCTTTGACTCACCCTATACCCTAAACCTCATACCTCATACCCAATTGGCACATTGGCACATTGACTAATTGGCACATTCATCCTGCACCACGGTTTTTGTTTTTTGGTAAAAGTAATAAATTGCCCCGACTGCGATCAGGGTGGCCGGAAATGCCCAGAGCCAGGCCGATGGGCCTGAACCCAGCTGCTCGAGCTGATCGGGGCTGAAGCGCTCGGGGGAAATATAGGTTGCCGTTACCGGCAGAAAATTATTTATAAAGTGAGCGATGATCGCATACCACAGATTCCCCGACCAGAAAACGAGATACCCGAACAGGAGTCCGAGGACCAGCCGGGGGAGAAATCCGTAAAACTGCATGTGAAAAGCTGAAAAAACGATGGCGGTAATCAGGATCGCCCAATGCGGATTTCTGAACCATTTTATCATCAGTTTCTGAAGCACTCCGCGGAAAAAGAACTCTTCCCCGAAAGCCGGGAGGAGGGCGATCATGAAAATGTTGATAAGGTACCCGCCAAACGTATTGACGGTAAGGAAAGCCGTGGTCATATCGCCGGCCTGTGCCTCAGTGCGCTGCATCCACCGTTCGAGTCCAGCCAAAATATCTGGAAGCTGCATACTTTCGTTGAGCTTGGCCAGAAGGTTGAGAAAAGGCATAACAGAGATCAGAATAATAAAGATCAGGCCGGCTCTTTTTTCATCGGGCTTTTTATCAACCTCCAGGTAAGTCCAGGAATTATGTGTTGTAAACCAGCCAATCACAACCGGAGGAATAATAAAAAGGGCAAAGGCCTGGGTTATCTGAAGGTATTTCAGGAGCGGGATATTGTCGGGGTTTGTAATATCCAGTGCGCTCGTCAGGGAGGCTAGCGGCACATGGAACAGGAAAATTGCAGGTATGAGGGAAAGGATCGAAATGACAATAAAGGATATCAGCGTGATCAGGATGGCAAACAGGAGTTGCACCAGGGGGTGGCGGGAGGCTATATAGCTGGGTTCCATAGGGAGCTAAAATAGTAAAAATGTTCAAGCCGGCCGGGGTAGCTAACTACCGCCGACCGGCCGGAACAATAAAACCAGCCGACCCGGAATCAGATCCCGCCAGCCGGCTGGTTTCGTGCAACCCGGGAAAGTCCTTCGGGTGTCATTACAAACAGGTCGCCGGCCAGGTTTCCCGACCAGGTATCCTCTGTATTGTCAACTGCATATAGCAGGTGTTTCATTGTTTTATCCAGATAAACCCTTGTTCCTTCCGGTATTCCTATGATGACCTCGAGCTCCTGGGCATGGAAACGGTTCCTTGCCGTAAGGCGGTAGATCGGTTCAAGCACCAGTGTGGTATCAGAGAACTGGTAGCTGTAAAGGATCTCGCCTGCATTGCGCTTAGCCGCATCATAATTGGGCCCGCGTGCAATTTTCCTGATACTGATTCCCGGAACGCTATCCCGGGTATACTCAATCCGGATATTGGGTTTAATGAGCAGGCTTACCGAGTCGTTCACTTTCGACATCCGGAATTCGCTGTGGTAATCGAAGGAGCTGATTCGGGTTTCATCGTCATATTCGGGTGAGGGCAATGACTTGATCAGGAGTGTTTTCCCTTGTGGAATCACCATTTCTGATTCCTGCTCCACCTGCCCGCGGTTTGAATACTGCATCCCTTCATTGATTCCGATAACCAGGAGTACGATCAGGGCAATAACCCAAACGCCGAATGAGCTGATGCCCACGGATCTGTCGTTTGCCCTGAAACGGAAGATCAGTTTGGATAATCCGTATATCAGTCCCAGCACCGGAATGGCAACCAACAGAAGCAGTGCGATAAATGCGATAGTTCCTCCGGCGGGGGTAACGAAAAAGTCAAACACGTCATTCAGTTTAAACATGCTGTCATTCCAGGCAGAATCGAGGAACCATGTGCTGCCGCCCACGGCAAGAGCAATGAGGGAAGCCAGGATTGCGATGCCGGCAATGGCAAAGGAGCCGAGAATGATGAATCCGATAATCTTGAAAAAGACCAGGATGATTTTTGCGATTGCCTGAATGAAGCGGCCGATAAAGCCACCGCGGCGGCGCCCTGAAGCGGGAAGGCCATCGTTGTTTCCGGTTCTCCGGTACTCCTGGCGGACCTTTTTTTCGATATTGAAGACGTTGACCTCTTCTCCGTACATCTCCAGCTTTTCAGTGGCAGTGCGGGCCTCAGGAATTACCGCCCATAACAGGAAGTAAACGAGGAGGCCGGTACCGTAAGCCATGGTAAATACCACGAAGAGAATCCGTACAAAGACGGGATCGATATTCAGGTAGGCCCCGAGTCCCGAACAAACCCCGCTGATGATCTGGTTGTCAGGATCGCGATACATGCGTCGTCCCCGGCGGCCCGGTTCCTTTGTGTAGATGGCTTGTTCCGCCTCCGGAACCTCATCCTCTATCTCTTCGGGCTCACCCATGATGTCAATGATCTCGGTGGCATCGGCCAGATTCAGGGACTCTTTCTCGGCAGAGATTTTTCCCTGGAATAGTTCAGCCATCCGGGTTTCGATATCGGATAGAATCTCCGACCGGCCCGGTATGGAGGCAAAGCGTGCATCGAGCTGATCGAGGTAGTTCCTTAACAGGTCGTAGGCATCTTCATCCACGTGGAAGACCACTCCGCCCAGGTTGATTTTTATAGATTTTTTCATGGCGGATTCAGGATTGATGCTGTTGAATCAGGCTAACCGCTTTCACGAGGTCGTCCCAGGAGGAGTCAAGCTCTTTCAGAAAATCCCTGCCCTGATCGGTCAGTTTATAGTATTTCCGGGGTGGCCCCTGCTGCGACTCTTCCCACCGGTAACTCAGCAGGCCTGCATTCTTCTGGCGGGTAAGCAGGGGATATAAAGTCCCTTCCACCACGATCAGCCTGGCTTCTTTCAATCTCCTTAGTATATCCGTGGCATAGCAATCCTGCTGGTTAAGTACCGTCAGGATGCAATACTCCAGGACACCCTTCCTCATCTGCGCCTTGGCATTTTCAATTTTTTCAGTTTCCATAACGTTGATTATTTATCTCTCTTTAAAGATCCGAGTCCGGATATGTTCTTGTGCAATTCAGGCTCACCGCGGTATTTTACCGAACCGGCACCCGAGATAGAAACATCCAGTTTTTCCGTTGCATACACCCTGGCGCTTCCGGCTCCGCTCAGGTCAATCTCTGTATCCCTGGTTATCAGGTCGAACGCATCAAAATCCCCGGCACCCGAGAGCTGAACCCTCAGCTCGTCAACTTTTCCGCGCAGATCGCATTCCGATGCACCTGCAAGGTCGAGTTTCAGCTGGCGCCCCTCAATTGCAAAATCGAGCCTGACCGCTCCCGAAGCAAGTATGCCAAGGCTCTCAAAACGGAGGGTTGAATCGGCTGTTACCTTAATGGCTCCGCCCAAGTCAAGTTTTTCCAGGTCCTGAACCCCGATAAAGAGGTTCTTTTCCCTTGCCTGAAGGATGTTGATCTTTGTTTCTATCCTGAGGGTATTCCCATCCTCCGTCACTTTTGTGATTTCAAGAAGGTTTTCATCCATCTCGAGGCGAAGTGAGGGCTTTTCCGTCTGCTCCAGGATAATATTGAAGTTGCCGTCGACCGCCAGACGTGTGAATTTACCGATATCCTCCGTTCGGGTTTCCACGCGGCCGTTTCCAACGATGCCACCCTGACAGGCAATGGCGAGCACGATAAGCAGAACGAAGGTCAGGATCATTCCAATGGTTGCGAGTACTTTTCTCATGTCCGGCCTCCTGTCAGAAATAGTGTGATCCGGTCTTCATCTCTGAAATCTGGTCAGGGGTTTGAGCCACCGGCAGAGCGATCCAGAGGATAATATAGAGGAGGAATCCAAAGCCCATGAACAGCGCGATCACCATCAGTATCCGGATAAGCAGCGGATCGGTGTTAAAATACCAGGCCATGCCGGAGCATACTCCTCCCAGCGGCTTATCATCGGGATCCCTGTACATCCTGCGGCTTCTCCGTCCGCCGGTATATCTTCCGGAACGGGGGTTGGAATAACGGTATCCGGCATCCTGCCTTCCGCTGATATCTTCCGGATTGCCCAGAACCTTTAAAACTTCCCGTACGTCGTCGACCGAGATCACCTGACGAAGGGGTTTGAGCCGCTCGGTAAAATGTTCAGACATCCGTAGTTCGAGATCGTGGATCACCTCCCGCCCATCGGTGGAGGATAAAAACTGCCGTTCAACGGCTGTCAGGTAGTCCCTGAGAATTTCATAAGCGTCGTCATCTATGTTGAAGATGGTTCCCGCCAGATTGATTTGAATTGTTCTTTTCATAACCTACTAGTTTTATTGTTCAGAATACTTGTCTTAACCTTGTTGTTTCCTTTGCAAAGATATATTCAAATTTCAGTATCTTGTATCACATAGTAGTAAATTAATTTTTAACTATATGAATATCAGGCCAAAAATTTTCAATAAAAAAGCCGGCTTGCGGCCGGCTGGGTAAAAAATAGGTAAAAAAGATCGGTTTTTCTATTCAATAACCTCGATCCAACCATAGGGATCTGGCACTTCCCCGGTCTGGATTCCGGTTAATTGCTCGTAGAGCCGTTTAGAAACGGCTCCTGGCATACCGTCCTTGCTGATGATGTAGGTCTTTCCTGTCTCCTCGTCCACAATGGATTTCACGGGGCTGATCACCGCGGCGGTTCCGCAGGCGCCAACTTCCTCAAAGGATCCCAGTTCCTCCACCGGTACCGGGCGCAGTTCAACTTTCATCCCCATATCGGCAGCAATCTGCTGAAGGGCTTTGTTGGTTATACTGGGCAGTATTGAGTGGGAGTTCGGTGTGATATAGGTATTATTCTTAATGCCGAAGAAATTGGCAGGCCCGGCCTCGTCAATAAAGGCTTTCTCCTTGGCGTCAAGAAAAAGGGCCGATGCAAATCCCTTTTTGTGGGCAACGTCGAGAGCCTGAAGGCTGGCGGCATAGTTACCCCCGACTTTAATGTGGCCGGTACCGAGGGGAGCGGCCCTGTCATACTTGCGCGTGATCATCAGGTTTACGGGCATGAATCCCTCTTTAAAGTAGGGCCCCACCGGCGAGACAAAAATCATGAACAAATACTCTGTTGCGGCTTTAACGCCAACCTGTGCGCCCGAGCCGATCAGCAGGGGACGGATATACAGGGAGGCGCCGGAACCGAAAGGCGGAACAAAACGCTTGTTCATTTTAACGGCGGTAACCATGGCCTGGTGAAAAATCTCATCGGGCACTTCTGCCATTAATACCCCCTGAGCCGAGGTGCGCATGCGTGCTGCATTGTCCTTCCACCTGAAAACCCTGATCTTTCCATCCCGGCCCATAAAGGCTTTCAGACCTTCAAAAGCTTCCTGTCCGTAATGAAGGGCAGTGGCTGCCATGTGAAGATTAATAAATTCCGATGAAGAGATTTCCATCTCCCCCCATTTGCCGTCACGGTAATAAAACCGAACATTGTAATCGGTTTTGATGTACCCGAAAGGCAGGCATTTCCAATCGAGATTTTCCATATATTGCCTGAGCTGTTTAACGTTTAGAAAAATATCAAATTTACTGAAAAAAAAGATGCACGAGCTGATTTTCGTCACGAATAACCGCCATAAACTATCAGAAATCCGGCAGATTGCCGGATCGGAATTCAGGATCAACAGCCTGGCGGAGATAGGCTTCACGGAAGATATCGAGGAGACTGCCGAAACCCTTGAGGGTAATGCGCTCATAAAAGCACGGCATATTCATGCACTTACCGGGGCTGATTGTTTTGCCGATGATACCGGTCTTGAGGTGGACGCTCTCGGTGGCGCTCCCGGCGTTTATTCAGCAAGGTATGCAGGAGAAAAGGCCACGTATGCCGACAATGTCAATAAAATACTGGCAGCGATGGGTGGGATGGAAAACCGGAGGGCACGGTTCCGTACGGTAATTGCCCTGATTCTGGAGAACCGGGAGTACCTTTTTGATGGAAAGGTAGAAGGCACTATAATCAGTGAACCCAGGGGCAGTGAAGGATTTGGATATGACCCGGTATTCCTGCCGGAAGGCCAGTCTGAAACTTTTGCAGAAATGAATGCCGACCGGAAAAATGGAATATCGCACCGGGGGCAGGCAGTTGAAGCCCTGATGCGATTCCTCCGCGAAAAAGGCAATAAAACGGGGGATAGCGGGTTATAATGCATATATGAAAAAGTTTCTGTTCCTATCGTTACTTATCGGCCTGGCCCTTCCGGCCCGGTCACAGGTTCGGGTCGGGGAATGGCAGGACCAACTTTCGTTCGGTCAGGCTATCAGCCTGGTTGAGGCCAGGGGAATCATCTGGTGTGCTACCCGCAGCGGGCTCTTCTCCTATGATCCGGCGTCTCAGGAGATTTCGAAATGGTCGAAAGTTACCGGATTGAGTGATGTTGAAATTGCATGCCTGGCCTTCAGCGAAGAAACCAATACGCTGATTATCGCCTATTCCAACTCAAACATCGATCTTCTGAAGAACAACCAGATTATCAACGTTCCCGATATCAAGCGGAAATCGATAACCGGAAGCAAGCGGATCAACAGCATTCTGGTTGAAGGTGACGAAGCCCTCCTTTCCTGTGGTTTCGGGATCATCCGGCTGAATATTCCCAGAAACGAAGTCGCCTCCACCTATTATATCGGCCCTGAAGGATCTCATATAGAGGTGTTTGAAACACTTTTTTTTCATTATGACTCGATCTTCGCCGCTACAGAACTGGGAATATACCGGGCCTCAAAATATGATCCCGACCTTGAAAACTACCGGAACTGGGAGTTGGTACCGGGCCAGCCTTTTCGTGGTGAAAGTTTCAACCACATGGCCTATGACGGGTCGACTCTCTGGGCTTCGCACCTGAGCACCACCGGGGACCTGGATTCCATTTTCACCTACGACGGGTATTTGTGGAAATGGTTTCCACGCTACTATAATGATATCCGGCGCATGCGGTTTCAGAAAGATCAGCTGGTAGTTGTAAGTTCTTATCAGGTTAATTTCCTGGGAACCGATGGCACCCAGTACAGGCATATCGATCATTATGGCACGGATATTATTAATCCCGGGGATTTGCTGCTTGATGCCTCGGGCCATTGCTGGATTGCCGACCGGGACTTTGGACTTATTTATACTTCTGATTATGAGGATTATAAACGAATTCGTCCGGTAGGCCCATGGGACCGGAAAACTTTTTCCCTGACGGTTGCAGGGGGGGATCTGTGGATCGCTTCCGGAGGATTTGATGCCTCGTGGAACAATATCTGGAATATCAGCGGAGTATCAGCCCGGATAAACGGGGTTTGGATCCCTATAAATCCCATATCCGAGCCGGCTCTCGGGCCTATCCGGGATATTATCAGCATCATTGAGGACCCCTCTGAACCCGGTCATCTGTACGGGGCTACCTGGGGATTCGGGGTGGTGGAATTTCGTGATGGAAAATATGTTGGAGTTTACAATGAAAGCAATACCGGGGGAGCCCTGCAGAGCGTTTTTCCGGGACACCCGTATGTCCGGATCGGGGGGATGGCATTCGATTCAAAAAATAATCTTTGGGTTACAAACTCGAGCGTTCCCTCGCCTATTTCGGTCAGGAAGAGCGACGGCACATGGAAAAATTTTTCTTACGGACAATATCTTGCTGATGCATTCTCAGGCCAGATTGTTATTACCCCCGGTGATATCAAATGGGTGCAGATGCCGAAAGGTCTGGGTCTCTATGCCTTTACCAACGGAAGTAACCTGGACGACATTTCTGACGACCGGTTTGTCAAAGTGCCGGTAAGTGTCCTCGGGCCCCAGAATCAGGTTAAGATTGTGAACGATGTTTATTCGATGGCGGTTGACCTGGATAACCGTCTCTGGGTTGGCACAAGCAATGGCGCCATCGTTTACTATGCCCCTTCGAGGGTTTTCACGGATAACGAGTTTTATGCATCACAGCCCAGTGTGGACCAGGGAGATGAACTTTACCACCCGCTTCTGGGAACCGAAATTGTCACAGCCATTGCGGTGGATGGCGCCAACCGGAAATGGTTCGGGACGCGCAACTCAGGGGTTTTCCTGACCAATCCGGAAGGGACGCAACTAATACAATCCTTTAATATTTCGAATTCACCGCTTCTTTCCAATGAAATTGTATCCATTGCCATCAATCATGAATCCGGTGAGGTCTTTTTTGGAACGGAAGCCGGTGTTGTTTCGTACCGCGGAACCGCCACACGGGATGATCTCTATGAGGGACCGGTATACGCATTCCCGAATCCGGTGCGTCCGGGTTATACAGGCCCTATCACCGTGAAGGGTGTGCCTGCGGAATCAGCGGTCAAAATCACGGATCTGGCCGGCAACCTGGTGTTCTCGGGCGAAAGCCAGGGCGGCCAGGCCATCTGGGACGGGAACGGACTGACCGGCAGTCCGGTGGCATCAGGTGTTTACCTCGTCTTTGCGGCCACCTCTGACCAGACCAGGAAAGCGGTTGCCAAAATTTTGATTGTCAGGTAATCATGATCGAAAAAACCCTCGGGATTGTTCTTACCCAGATCAAATTCGGGGATACCAGCCTGATCGTTCATCTATACACCAGCCGCTGGGGCCGCATCGGCATTTTAGTTCCGGGTGCCCGCACCTCCTCGAAAAACAGGAAAGCTCATCTGTTTCAGCCGCTTACCCTGCTCGACCTCGACGTATATTACAAAGAAGGCCGGGATCTTCAGAAGATCAAGGAGGTACGCAACCACAGCCCGTTTATCCACCTGGCGGGAGATCCGGTAAAAAGTGCAATAGCCCTGTTTCTGGCCGACATCCTGAATAGGTCGCTGCGCGAAGAGATGCCCAATCCCGAACTTTTTGAATTTCTTCAGTATCACCTGGAATATCTCGACATAGCCGACCATGGGGTGGCCAATTTCCATCTCTTCTTCCTGATCCGCCTGTCGCGCTATTTCGGATTCAATCCGGGCCTCCCGGAAGATGAAAACCTTTGGTTTGACATCCCTGCCGGTCACTTTTCAGGCCGTAAGCCTCTGCATGGAAATGCCCTCGATCCTGAACTTACCTCACTGATGGTAAGGTTTATGACCATACCCGTTTCCGATCTTGCAACAATTGCCATGAATCGTTTGCAGCGGCGCGAGCTGCTTAGCGGCATCATCCGCTATTACCAGCAGCATCTCGAGGGGCTTGGGGAGATCCGCTCCTACCCTGTTTTACAGGCGCTATTCGACTAAGGACTCCCCTGTTTGCCGGTTTACATTTTTTTGTACCTTTGCAGCCGGTTATTTGGCCTCATAGTTCAAGGGATAGAACGGAAGTTTCCTAAACTTTAAATTCAGGTTCGAGTCCTGGTGAGGCTACGAAGTGGGTGTGGGTTTGGGTGTGAAGTGTGGGTGTGAAAGGTGCGTATGATATTTTTCGGCTCCGTAGTTCAAGGGATAGAATGGTAGTTTCCGGAACTATAGATACAGGTTCGAGTCCTGTCGGGGCTACGTTGATGATCGCAAAGTCCTGTAGACGATGTTTACAGGACTTTTTTTTATCCGGTTTCGCTGATCCTTTTTAATTTGGAATAATCCAGCACGCTGAAGTTTTTCCCCTCCATTCGGATCAGGCCGTCTTCTTCGAATTTTTTCAGCATCCGGATCACCGTCTCGGATGTCATCCCCGAAAGATCAGCCAGATCCTGCCTTGATAATGGAAGTTCAAAATCAGCTGTTTTAAATATCCTGTCAGACAGGCAAAGCAGAATATCTGCAAGCCTGCCATAAGCCTGTTTATGCGACAGGCAAAAAAACCGGCCTGTAATCTGAACATTGTTTGAGCTGAGAATATCGATAACCTCCCTCGCAAAAGCCGGGTTCTGCTCAACAAGCTTTCGAAAAGCTGTGATGTCAACCTGCCTGATATCCGTATCCACATAGGCCATGGCGGAGTATTGATAGGTATTGAATTCTTCTGATATGGATGTAAGACCAAGCAGGTTTCCGGAAGGAATGATTTTAAGAACCAGCGTGTTCTTTCCATTTTCGATAAAGACCTTCACGAGTCCAAGTTCCACATGCATCACATGGGACACAAAGCTACCCTGCTTGCAAATGACTTCCTTTTTCTTATAGTGCACCCTGACAGAGTTGGCTTCCAGAAACCGCTGCTCCTCAAGTGAAAGTTTATCAAAGCAGCGGCATTGATGGGAGCTGATCGTACAACTGGTTATTCCTGCCAGATTATCCATTAAATATCGGTTTGAAAAACAATTCTACGAAAAAATCACAAATAAACCTGATCCGGATCAGTTTCTTATCTGTTGCAAATCATGGAACAGTGTAGTCAACAACAGGTTGGATTCCTTTAATGATCAGATTAAATCAGTCTATTTTGTATTGATAATTAATTAACAACAATGTATCCCGATGTCAGGTAAACAAGAACTTTTAAAAAGAGGGCTATTCATTGGTCTGGCGACAGTTACCCTACTATTCACGGGTTGTACCAAAGACCCGGCAGGCAACCGGGTTGACTCTTGCGAGGGATGTCACACCAGTTACGCATACCTCCAGGAAGTATACGCTCCTGATACGGCAGCGCCTGCCGGTGGTTGTGGCGGAGAGGCGCCGCACTATGAGCCTTATGACCGGGTCTTCATGGGTGGTACGGGTTATGCCGCCTATAAGGAATCGGGCCATTATGAAATCGGTTGTACCGGTTGCCATAATGGGAAAGACAAAACGGCCGACAAAGAAAAGGCACACTCCGGTGATTTCATTTCGCATCCTTCTGCTGAATACGAAACAAAATGTGCTGCCTGCCACAAATCGATAACGGATAATTTTAAGAACAGCATCCACAATGGTTTCGGCCAGAAGCGAAAGGTAACCATGCGCAGTGGTTTGTCGGGCCCGGAGGATTTTGACAAGCTGCCGGCCCATCAGATCGAAGGCTATACAAATAATTGCGCAACCTGTCATGGTACCTGCGGGAACTGCCATGTGGTAAGACCGGCACTCGGCGGAGGTGGCCTGGCCAATGGTCATTCTTTTTCCAAAACTCCTGATATGGTTGGTGTTTGCGTAACCTGTCACTCATCAAGAGGCGGGCATGCATTTATGGGAGTTGCCAGCGGAACGCAGCCCGATACGCATCTGAAAAAAATGAATTTCAAATGCACCAGCTGCCATACCGGAAGTGAACTTCACGGGAGCAGTGAAATGGTGACACAGCGGTATGCCTACAAGGAGCTGCCCACCTGTGATAAATGCCATCCGGGTAAACAAAGCAGCAACATGTATCATTCCATACATTATGATGATTTTAATTGCCAGGTTTGCCACTCCCAGAATTACAACAACTGCGGAAGTTGCCATGTGCACGGCGAAGGAGCCCGAATCCCATCCTATATGGACTTCAAGATCGCCATGAACCCGATACCGGATATCAAAACCGGGTACAGGGTTTCACTGGTCCGCAGAACTCTTGCCGCTCCTGACAACTGGGAAAAATATGGTGTGCCGGAATATGCCAATTTTGACGTGTTCCCAACCTACAATTATACCACCCCGCATAATATCCTCAAATGGACTGAAAGAACTCAGGTTGCAGAAGGTGCCAGCTGCTCAGCCAACTGCCATATCCGCAACGAGGGAGGAACACTTGTGAATAAAAAACTGTTCCTGTTCCAGGAAAACCTGCTTGACTGGGAAAAGGGTGCAACCAGCAAAATTACCGTGGATGGGAAACTTCCCGCCTCTTGGTTTAAATAATTAAATATTAATTACTAACAGATAAATAACGCTTTATGAAAAAAATGAGATTTCTCGCACTAGGAATTCTTGCGGTAGCCTTGGTTTTCGCCTCCTGCAAGAAGGAAGAGGTTATCAACGAATCACAGGTTCTGGTTGAATATTTGGAATCAGCCAATTCACCCTTGATGAAGGATTATGTCAATACCGACATGCCTTCAATCATGGCTGCAAGCGAAGTGAAAACCCTAAATGAAACCAACCAGGTTTACATCATTGACGTTCGTGCAGCCGCAGATTTTGCAACCGGCCATATCGCCAATGCACACAACGTTGCCGTTGCAGATGTTCTAACACACATTAAGGGCATTGACCTGACTCCTTACACCAAGGTAGCGATTGTATGTTATACTGGCCAGACTGCAGGATTTGTTGCCTCCATGCTCCGGATTCTGGGATATGACAAAGTCTTCACCTTGAAATGGGGAATGTGCTCATGGCACGCCGACCTGGCCGGAAAATGGAAAACTACCATTGCCAACGGAAATGCCTACGCTTCACAGTTCACTACCACGGCAACTGCCAAAGCAGCTGCAGGCAGCCTGCCAGTTCTGAATACCGGTAAAACCACCGGCCAGGAAATTCTGGAAGCCCGCGTTGCCGCGTTGCTGGTCGAAGGGTTTACCCCAGCTTCGGTTACCAATAAGGCGGTCTTTGACAATCTCGCCAGCTATTATATCGCAAACTATTGGCCGGTTGCGCATTATGATCTGGGACACATTCCAGGAGCCATTCAGTATGAACCCAAAGCTTCCATCAAACTGGCTGCAGATCTTAAAACCCTGCCAACTGACAAGCCGATTGCCGTATATTGCTATAGCGGCCAAACCAGCGCCTTCCTGGCTGCCTACCTTCGTCTGCTGGGATATGATGCCAAATCCCTGCTTTTTGGTGTCAATGGCATGTCCTATGACTTTATGGTTGCCAACAAGCTGACCACTTTCAATGACGCACAAATTATGGGATACGATTATGTAAAATAGTTCTTCAAATAGAACCATTTGTTGATCATCCTGCTGATAACAGGAAATTGAGGCAGTCCCGGATGTTATTCGGGACTGTTTTTTTTGGCTTTATTTCGTAAACTTGCAAAGTTAAGCGCATCTGTTTCACTTACTAATTGTTGGTTTCTTATGAAGAACAAATTATTCCTGCTTCTGCTATTGGGCGCAGCTCTCGCTGTTATGACCCCTTCCAAAGCTCAGACCACTTCGGGACCGGTTATCAAGGATTATGCCTCTTATCCTTATTGGATGAACATGATGCAGGATCCCACAGCCAATTTTTTTGAAACCCAAAAAGCATTTTATGCCTACTGGAAGGATCGGGAGGCGACCCGGGGAACAGGATACAAACCCTTTAAAAGATGGGAGTACTATTGGCAATCACGTATTAATTCCGATGGGACCTTCCCTGCCCCGGATCATGTTTATCAGGAATTTACAGGATATGCGGCCACTCATCCGGTCGCAGGCAGTTTGAAAACCGGTCAGCTGCAATGGTCGGAACTCGGTCCGAAAACCCGCCAGGATTATGGCGGCTACGTGGGTGTTGGCCGAATCAATGCAATCGGTTTTCATCCCACGGATACGGCAACCGTTTACATCGGAGCGCCTGCCGGCGGATTTTGGATTACCCATGACGGAGGCCGTACCTGGTCATCCAGCACGGATAATTTGCCAACTCTCGGGGTTTCAGCCATCCTGGTAGATCAATCCAATCCGAATATCATTCTGATCGGAACCGGCGACCGTGATGGTGGCAATTCAGCAGGAATGGGTGTATTCAAAAGTACCGACGGTGGCTTAAGCTTTACCCCTTTCAATACTGGAATGGGCAATGTTACCGTGGGTATGTTTGCAAGGGATGAAAATCTCCCGAATCATATTCTGGCAGCCTGTAACGGCGGTATATTCATGACCGACAATAGCGGACAAAGCTGGACAAAAACTTCTCCCGATAATTCAAATTTCAGAGATGTCAAATTCAGGCCGGGAAGTTCTTCAGTTGCCTATGCAACGTCTAACAACGGATTCTATCGCAGCGAAAATGGCGGAGAAAGCTGGACCCTTCTCCCTACTTCAGCCGGTTACCCGGGTGGCGGCAGGCTCGTAATCGGAGTTACTTCCGGCAATGACAGCCTGGTTTACCTCGTAGGCGGAGCTTCCGCATATCAGGGATGCTTCCTTTCGAGAAATTTCGGCCAGACTTTTGTCACCCAATCCACAAGCCCAAATATTCTCGGATATGCATATGAGGGTAATGACGATAAAAGCCAGGCCTGGTATGATCTGATGATCCATGTAGATCCGCAGATTCCGAATCTGGTGCATGTTGGCGGAATCAATCTCTGGAAATCCTCCGACGGGGGCAAAACCTGGTCGATCACAGCACATTGGTGGGGCGACCGAACCAATGAAGTGCATGCCGACCAGCATACTTTCGCTCACAATCCGCTCAATAACCGTATTTATGCCGGCAATGACGGCGGCATCTACTGGACCGGTAACCATGGCGGAACCTGGACCGAAATCAGTAAGGGTCTGGGAATCGGCCAGCTTTACCGGATTGGTGTCAGTGCAACGGTTCGCGACAAAGTAACAGCGGGTTTCCAGGACAACGGATCCGCAACCTATATCGGCACCACCTGGCTCAATTCAGGCGGAGGTGACGGTATGGAATGTGCAGTGGATCCCTGGGATGCCCGCTGGAGTTATACCACCCTTTATTATGGTCCGATCACCCGGTATTATAACAATTCCAGCGGCAGGAAAGTCGCCGGAATCAACACCAACGGAATCACTGAGGAAGGCGCCTGGGTTACCCCTTTCCTGATCAGTGAGTGGGATGGTAATGTCATGGTTATTGGATATAAGAACATTTGGATATCAAAGAATATCCGGAATTCATCCGAGCCCATCACCTTTGCCAAAATCTCAAACAACCTTGCTAACCGGAATGATGTGAACATGAGCGCCCTAGAGCATTCACCGGCAAACTCAGGCCTTCTGTTTGCCATCCGAGGAGATGGAAAACTATTCCGGACAGAAAACCTAATGGACGCTTCAGTCCAATGGACCGATTTAAGCTCAAAACTACCGGTTGCAGGCACCGCAAACGACATTGAATGTCATCCCTATGACGCCAACATCGTTTATCTGGCAACAAACAGAAAAATGTATAAGTCTGTTAATAAGGGAAGTTCCTGGGAAAATATTTCCGGAACCCTTCCGAATATCAACATTAACAGTATTGCCTACGACAAAACCAGCCTCGACGGACTTTACATCGGAACAGATGCCGGAGTTTATTACCGGGACTCAGAAATGACTGATTGGGAACTGTACGGCGAAAAACTGCCGGTTTCTGTTGAGATTACCGAAGTTGAAATCTATAACGACTCCGTAAGTCGGATCGATTCACGCCTGCGTGCTGCAACCTATGGACGGGGACTCTGGGAAATACCACTTGCTCCCGCCAATTCAATTTTGCCACCAAGCAGGCTTGCCGCAACGGAAGCTGACAACGCCGTTGAACTGGAGTGGGCGGCACCTTTCTATGAACGGAACATTTTGGGTTACCGTGTATTCCGAAATGGCCAACTTGTTCAAACTGTTAACGGAACATCCTTCAGCGACTACCAGGTAAAGCCAGAGATTACCTATACCTATCAGGTTGCCGCACTTTACGCCGGCAATATCCAGAGCGGTTTTACCAACGAGGCATCAGCTACCATAGTAGCCCCCATTGTGCTCCCGTATCAGCAGGGGTTCGATCAGGGAACCGCTGGCTGGAAAGCCAAGATGTCCAATGAAGGGTGGAAACACGGAACTGCCGAACAACTTGTCATTCCGGGCCGGGAAGGCAAATTCTTCGGGGCCAGCTGCCCTGCAGCCGGGTCAGGAGTCAACATCAGCGACTATCTGGTAACCCCGTCGATCGACCTGAGCAGCTTCACCGGAAAGACTATTACGCTGAAGTTCGCCTACACGATGAGGCTTTACAGAACCTATGACAAATTCAGCATTCATTACCGTGCAGCTCCTGACAGCGCCTGGGTCAAATTGCAGGATATGAAGGCCCCAAGCAAAACAGCCTGGGTTTGGGATACCACCGAAATCAACCTTCCGGATAGGGCTCTTACCCCGGCAATGCAGCTAGGTTTCTATTACTCCAATTCCAATGAATTCGCCTGGGGTGCCGCAGTCGACGATGTATCCCTTTATGTGAACACCACATCCGCACAACTCCTTGATAATATTAGTGTTATAAGTGTTTATCCAAATCCGGGATCCGGGCTTTTCCATCTGGATATGAACCTGGCCAAACCGGGAGATGTAACCATCCGGGTATTGACCCTGACTGGTCAGGAGGTGATGACGAGGAGAATGGAGAACGCGTCCGGTCTATTAGAGGAGTCGATCGATTTATCGACCCAGCCGAAAGGTTTGTACTACATTACCGTACGCTCTGCTGCCGGCGAATGGAGGCAAAAAATCACAATCCAATAATTCAAGCCCATGTTTAAACCATCATTTCGACTGGTTCTTGTTCTTTCCCTGATGCTGGTTCCCGGCATCAAGGGGTTTTCGCAGATTCAGCCGGATGCGGCTGTAAGGGATTTTTCAAAAACCCCTTACTGGATCGACATGATGCAGGATCCGCACGGAAATTTCTTTGAAATTCAGAAAGCATTTGATGCCTACTGGAAAGACCGGGAAGTAACCAAAGGGTCCGGGTATAATCCTTTCAGGCGCTGGGAATATTACTGGCAATCCAGGGTCAATCCGGATGGAACTTTCCCGGAACCCGATTATTTGAGTCGCGAGTATAATAAATATATCCAGAGTCATCCGACGCCAGGCGGACTTAAGACCGGGCAAGCAGTCTGGAAGGAACTGGGACCGAGGAGCCGGGTTAATGCGGGTGTTGGGCGGCTGAACGCCATTGCCTGCCATCCGTCAGACACCAGCATTATTTATGTAGGGGCGCCTTCAGGCGGAGTATGGAAAACGACCGATGCCGGAAAAACCTGGGCGGTTCTTACCGATAGTCTGCCTTCATTGGGTGTTTCCTCTATCCTGATCCATCCAACACACCCTGATGACATCCTGGTAGGAACAGGCGACCGTGATCATGGTGATGCAGCGGGCCTTGGGGTCATTCACAGCCCCGATGGAGGAACTACATGGGTTTCCCACAATGCCGGAATGGGCAACGTTACTGTCGGGATGATGGCCAGAAGTGAAACAGATCCTGATTTTATTCTGGCCGCTACCAGCTCGGGTATTTTTAAAACCATTGATGGCGGCGCTCACTGGACGTTAAAACACTCGGTCGGCGGAGCCTTTAAGGACATCCAGTTTAAGCCGGGTAATCCCAGTATTGCCTACGCTTCCTCCGTGGGCGTCGTTGGTTTTTATCGCAGCGAGGATGCAGGTGAAACCTGGACCAAGCTTCAACCAGGTTCAGGGGTTCCTGCCATTGGGAGAATCGTTATCGGAGTAACTCCGGCAGCCAGTAATTATGTGTATCTGGTATGCGGTGAAACCAATTATGTGGGCTGTTTTTTTTCACAGGATGATGGTAAAAACTTTGTTTTACAATCCTCTTCGCCTAATATTTTAGGATGGTCGAACGACGGAAGCGGCAGCGGAAGCCAGGCCTGGTATGACTTGTCGATTTTTGTCAATCCCCTTAACAGGCTGGAAGTCTATGTGGGGGGTATTAACCTGTGGCGATCCGATGATGGCGGAAAAACCTGGAATTTTATCATGAGCCGTACAGGCAGCACCACCTCAGCGGTTCACGTCGACCAGCACACTTTCACCTACAATCCGCTTAACAACCGGCTCTATGCCGGTAATGACGGAGGGATCTATTATACCGATAATCGCGGTACCGGCTGGACAGAAATCAGTTCCGGCCTGGGAATCGGGCAGATCTACAAATTGGGTGTCAGTAACACCGATCCCATAAAAACGCTCAGCGGATTTCAGGATAACGGAAGCGCCACATGGACAGGCACCGGATGGGTGAACGCAACCGGCGGTGACGGAATGGAATGCGCTGTTGACCCCCGCGATGCCCGTTATAGTTATACAACTTCGCAAAACGGTCCGCTCTACCGTAATATAAACAATGTCAATAACCGAAAACTTGGCGGCGAGGGTACAAATGGTATTACCGAAAAAGGGGCCTGGGTAACCCCGTTCCTGATCAGTGAACGGGATGAAAAAACAATTGTTATCGGTTATAAAAATATCTGGATCTGCAAAGACGTAAAAACGACCGGGGCCATCACCTGGACGAAGATATCTGATAATCTTGCGAACCGCAACGATGTGAACATGAGTTCACTGGAACATTCGCCGGTGGATCAGGGCCTGCTTTATGCCGTTCGGTCGGATGGAAAGCTCTTTCGTACAGAGAACCTGATGGATGACGCGGTTGCATGGACGGATCTCACCTCCAAGCTGCCCGTGAGCGGAACCCCTTCTGATCTGGAATGCCATCCCTATGAACTGAATGTCGTGTTCATGTCGACAAACCGGAAAGTATTTAAATCCGTGGATAAGGGTGAAAACTGGGAGAATATTTCGGGAACTCTGCCAGATATCAGCATCAATACAATTGTTTTTGACAAGGCAAGCAATGAAGGTCTTTACGTGGGCACTGATGCGGGCATCTATTACCGGGATGCCGGAATGACGGATTGGGTGCTGTACGGTACAGCCCTCCCTGTTTCGGTTGAAACATCTGAATTGGAGATTTACAACGACCAGCGGGACAAAAATGCTTCACGATTGCGTGCATCAACCTTTGGGCGAGGCGTATGGGAAATTCCCCTTGCTCCCTCAACGGGGCTGCCTGTTCCCTATGTACTTACGGCAACTGTGGCTGACAAGTCTGTCGAGCTCTCCTGGGTCCCTCCGTATTATCAGCAGGATATCCTGGAATACCGGGTTTATCGGAATGGAGAACTGATCAGCAGCGTAAACGGCACTTCCCTGACAGATCTTACTCCCACTCCTGACGTCACGTATACCTATCAGGTAGCAGCCCTTTATACGGGCAACCGGTTAAGCGGGTTTTCGAATGCCGCAACCGCCACAATTGTATCACCGATCGAATTGCCCTACACGCAAGGTTTTGAAAACGGACTGGCCGGATGGAGCGCCAAACTGACTAAATATGGATGGAAATACGGTGACTCAGAACAGCTTGTGGTTCCCGGCCGTGAAGGAAAATTCTTCGCTGCCAGCAGTGCAACAGCCGGAGCCGGTGTTTCGCTTTCTGATTACCTGACTACCCCCTCCATCGATCTCAGCAGTTATACCGGCAAAACCATAACCCTGAAATTCGCCTACACGATGAGGCTGTACAGGACCTACGATAAATTCAGCATTCATTACAGGGCGGCTCCGGACAGTGTCTGGGTTAAATTAAAGGACATGAAAGCTCCGAGCAAAACCGCCTGGGTTTGGGATACTACCGAAATCAATCTTCCGGAAAGGGCCCTGACTCCGGCAATGCAGCTTGGTTTTTATTATACCAATTCTAATGAATTTGCCTGGGGTGCTGCTGTCGATGACGTTTCTCTTTTTGTCAACGCCACTTCATCTCAACTTGTTGACAATCTTAGCATTATAACCTTATATCCTAATCCGGGGACCGGCCTGTTCCAGCTTGACATGAACCTGGCCAAACCGGGCGATGTTACGATACGGGTATTTACGCTCACCGGGCAGGAACTTCTGATGAGAAAAATTGAGCATGCGGCGGGAATGTTGTCTGAATCCATCGACCTGACGCATCAGGGTAAAGGGATGTACTATATCCTTGTGAGCTCTGCAGCCGGTGAGTGGAAACAGAAGATTATCGTTCAATAATCCAAGACTATGTTAAAACTATCGTCCCGTCTGACTCTGCTTGCTTGTCTGTTGCTGATTCCCGGCATCAGGGTAATGTCGCAGTCAAAATCTGCAGCGGATAGCCGGGATTACAAGGAGTATCCTGCCTGGATGGAAATGATGCAGGACCCAAAAGCAAATTTCTTTGAGGTCCAGCGGGCTTTCTATACCTATTGGCAGGGCAGGCCGACGCACCGGGGCGATGGATATAAACCATTCAAGCGCTGGGAAAATTTCTGGCTGTACCGGGTCAATCCTGATGGTACTTTTCCAGAATCGGGATATGTGGCGAAGGAGTTCAACCGTTTTGCGCAGGAGCACCCTGTCGAAGGCGGCCTCAAGACCGGATCAAGGCCCTGGGTTGAAATGGGGCCAAAAACCCGGGTGGATTACGGCGGATATACCGGTCTCGGAAGGCTGAATGCAATCGCATGTGATCCGGCTGACACCAGCATCGTATATGTTTGCGCACCCTCCGGCGGCCTTTGGAAAACCATCGACGGGGGCCGGAACTGGAGGCCGATGACCGACGAGCTTCCCACCTTGGGCGCATCAGCCATCCTGATACACCCGACCCGGAGAAGCGAGATCCTTTTGGGTACAGGCGACCGGGATGGAAATGCCGCCAGGGGGTTAGGAGTCATCCGGAGTACAGACGGGGGTGAGTCGTGGGAATTTTATAATACCGGTATGGGCGAGGTCACCGTTGGCATGTTTGCCCGAAGTGATACCGATCCCAACCTGATTCTCGCGGCTACCAGTCAGGGGTTATTTAAAACCCTGGATGGAGGTGGAACATGGGCCAAAAAAACCGAAGGAAACACAAATTTCAAGGATATCAAGCTAAAGCCTGGGACCCACAACACGGCGTACGCCTCGGCCGTAAATCCCCCGGGTTTCTGGCGCAGTGAAAATGCAGGAGAAAGCTGGACACAGGTGCCGGATTCTGCAGGTGCTCCGGTTGTCGGAAGAATCGTGATCGCGGTCACCCCGGCTGCTGCTAACCTGGTATACCTGGTGTGCGGAGCAGGCTCCTTTGAAGGGTGCTTTGTATCCCAGGATAACGGAAAAACATTTATAACTCAATCGACAAGCCCAAATATTTTGGGTTGGTCACAAGACGGATCTGATTCTGGCAGCCAGGCCTGGTATGACCTTTGCATCCATGCCGATCCTTTAAACGCCCAGGTTCTTCATGTTGGAGGCATTAATCTCTGGCGGTCGGACAACGGGGGCCGTAACTGGCGGATAACAGGTCACTGGACCGGATCCGGGGCCATGGAGGTTCATGCAGACCAGCATGCTTTCTTTTACAATCCCGTGAATAAACGTCTGTATGCCGGAAATGACGGCGGCATCTATTATTCCGATAACCAGGGAATGAAATGGACAGAAATAAGCGAGGGGCTGGGAATCGGGCAGATTTACCGCCTTGGCGTCAGCCAGACAAACCCCCATAAGGTGATCACCGGTTTTCAGGATAACGGCAGTGCAACCTGGACCGGCACCGAATGGTGGACTGTCGGGGGTGGTGATGGGATGGAGTGTGCCATCGATCCTTTCGATTATCAGTACAGCTATTCAACCCTTTATTACGGGGCCATAGACCAACATCTTTTTAACAGTTATCAGCGACGGGTTGGTGGAGAAGGTATTGGAGGTATTAATGAAAAAGGTGCATGGGTGACGCCTTTCCTTATTCATGAAGAGGACGGAAATACAATGATTGCCGGTTATCGCAATGTCTGGATAACACATGATCTTAAAAATCCAACCCGTATAAGCTGGAAGAAAATTTCGAACAATCTGGCCGGGACCAATGATCCCTTGATGACAGCGCTGGAGCAATCTCCCGCTGATCTCAACGTGCTTTACGCATCCCGTGCTGACCGCCGGTTGTTCCGCACCGATAACTTCAACCAGTCGACACCGGTATGGATTGATCTGACATCAGGTCTTCCTTCCCAAAGCACGGCCACCGATATTGAATGCCATCCGTATGACCCAATGACGGTTTATATCACCCTGGGCAGAAAAATTTATAAATCAACGGATAAAGGGGAAACCTGGACCGACATCAGCGGTTCTCTTCCCTCCATCCCGATGAACACCATCGCTTTTGACAAATCGAGCCTGGAAGGTCTTTATGTGGGAACGGATGCCGGCGCCTATTTCCGCGACGCCGGAATGTCCGATTGGGTGTTTTATAACAATGGGCTGCCCAGTTCGGTTGAAATAAGCGATCTGGAAATTTATTACGACCATCTCGACCGTACGAAATCAAAGTTGAGTGCATCCACCTACGGCAGAGGCCTCTGGGAAACCGGGCTGGCTGAATCCCAGCCGATCCTGCCCGCTACCGCCCTGACAGCCATTCCCGGCAACGGAGCCATAAACCTTTACTGGAATGCTCCTTTTTACCCTCAATATGTGACCAGCTACCGCATTTTCAGGAACAACCAGTATTTCGGAACCAGTACCTCTCCTTTTTATTCCGATGATCAGGCGGAACTGAACAAGGATTACAGCTACCACATTGTAGCCGTCTACTTTAACAATACAGATTCCGATCCTTCAAACCGGGCAGCAACTATCCTTATGGATCCTGCAACCCTGCCCTATTACGCCGATTTCACTTCCAGCACCTTTGGCTGGACTGGAAATAAACCCGTAAATGGCTGGACGTATGGCAGCTCATTTGATCTCGGCATCCAGGGAAACACTGGTAATTTTTATGGAATTAACAGCAGTGAAGCAGCATCCGGGACCCGGATCACCGGATCACTCACCTCCCCGGCCATTGATCTGACCACCCATCAAGGCAGCCAGCTCACGCTTCGTTTTTCTTCCGCATTCAGAAAAGTCGCCAGTTCCGAGCAGTTCTCCGTTGCCTACCGAATCAATCCTGACAGCAGCTGGATCTCTCTGGCCGAATTCGGCGATGGAGACCCAACCAACTGGACCTGGAGTCAAACATCCCTGGTATTGCCTCCGGAAGCGCTCTCGGCCAAAACACAGTTTGGATTTCTGTATGATAACAACCGTGAAACGGGTGGCGGCGCGGCAGTTGACGATATTGAGATATTCATCAGTGTGGTTGGCATTCCCGAAATACTGAAACCAACCGGATTGCGAATATATCCAAATCCCTCCCCGGGAGATTTCTCGGTGGAATTTGAGCAGAGCCTTCCCGGTGATATCCGGATCCGGATTCTCAGCCTTTCAGGCCAGGTGGTATCGGAAAAGAGGTTATACAACTATTCGGGAAGTGTATCCGAACCGTTCTCCTTATCCCGGGAATCGAAGGGGATTTACGTGATCAACATCCGGTCCGCGAACAGCGAATGGAACGAAAAAATAACCATCCGGTAAACTATGAAAAAAACGATCCTGTTTACAATCGTTATTGCATTGGCCCTAACTGGTTGTAACAACAAAGACGGGCGGACACACGGGTCGGCCACTACCATTTCAACCAATTCAACCAATTCCACCAATTCAACCAATTCCACCATTTCAACCCTCCCCATGAAACGAATCTGCATGTCCCTCGATCTCCGCGACGATCCGGAAAAAATCAAACAGTACAAATACGTTCATACCAAGGAAGGTATCTGGCCTGAAATTCCTCGTGGCATCAAGGAAGTTGGCATAACTGATATGGAAATTTACCTGATCGGTACCCGGATGTTCATGATACTTGAAGCTCCGGCCGATTGGGATTTTGATACCCAGATGGCTAAACTCGGGAAACTGGAAAAGCAGCCAGAGTGGGAAGAATTTGTCTGGCAATTCCAGGCACCGCTCCCCTGGGCCAAACCTGGGGAAAAATGGATGATTATGGAGAAAGTTTTTGACCTGGACCGCGATTTTTAACGGGGTTTTAGTACCCCTTGAATGGTTGTGAAATCGCCGTCATTGGCTGCAGGTTTCAAGCCCAGTATCTTTGCCAGCAACCCGTATATTGCAACATTCTCAAAGGTTGGCTGAACATATCCCGATTTAAATGAGGGCCCGGAGGCATAAAAAATCCCATGCATATCCCTGTTATGAGGATCATATCCATGCGTGCCGCGTGAATAGGTGATGCCGGATTTACGGCGGATTTCCAGTCCATACCCCTGATTGGACTCCACAATGAGCTCGGGAATTCGCGGGTGTGTTCCATACTGATAATGGGCCGGCAATTCATTATTCTTCCAGGCCTTACTGTTTGCAGAAGTCTTTAACTTTTGATATGCCTCTTCAAGGTAATCCGGATCAGGCTCCAGGATCAGTACTGGATTACCCCCATTGATTCGTTTAATACGCTTCAAATCAATAAGGTCTTCCAGAAAAACCGTATTACCCTCCGGAATGGTTCCCATACCGTGATCTGACAGAACTATGAGGTTAATATCGATTCCCTGGCTCTTTCCCACTTTATGTAACTTGCTGACGATGGTACCAACTAGCCGGTCCAGCTCTTCGACAACCTTTTGTGTTTCCTTACTTTCCGGACCGAAATCGTGACTGGTTGCATCCGGTTCATCAAAATAAAACATAACCAGGCGGGGTCTCTCGCTCTGTGGCAATCCCAGCCAATGCATCACCGTATCGATTTGCTGCCGGTAGGGAAATCCGCTCTCATACGCCTTCCGGAAACCGGGCCGGTAAGTTTCATTACTCTCCGAGCCAACCCAGAAATAGGAAGCCGTTTTTACTCCCTGCATTTCTGCCGTTTCCCAGATCGCTTCTCCTTCCCAGAAAATGGAATCCTCCACCGCCGACCGATCACCCATCCTGAACACCCTATCCAGTTTCGGGTCATAAAAGCTGTTCTGAACAATGCCATGGTGATCCGGATAGAGCCCGGTTGCGATCGAATAATGATTGGGGAAAGTTTTGGTTGGATAAGAGGGCTGGAGGGATGCGGCTTTGACGCCGGTCCTGGCCATTTTATCCAGATTTGGGGTATGGTACCTAATAGGATAATCCCAGCGGAAACCGTCCATTGAGAGCACAACCACATAGTTTTCCGGGATGCTGGTAAATTTGGAAGCGGGAGAGCAGGCCGTGAGGAGACTCAGAAGAATCGCGAAAATTGAGGCTTTTAACATGGCATTCGTTACTCGTGATGCGTGATGCGTGAGTTTTGCAGGCATTGAGCCAAAGGCAAATCGTAAATCGTAAATCGTAAATAAGAAAAGCCCCGCCTGAGGCAGGGCTTTTCCCATTTACCGTTATGGTTAGAAAGAATAACGTAACCCAATCTGCGCCATCCAGCGTGATGCGCGGATACCGCTGTCATCAACACTGTATACGCTGTTCGGTGCCTTAAACTCGAAAGTCGGAGTGGTACCATCTGCGGCAAATCCCTTGAAGGTAACCAGCTGCATGGTGTTCACGTATGCGTAGTATTTCGGACCCCATGCCGGATTCAACAGGTTGGCCAGGTTGAATACGTCAAAAGTCAGCTGCAGTTTATGCTTGGTGCTACCTGCCATGACAAAGAAGTCCTGGGCAATTTTCAGGTCGATCATATGCTCGAAAGGCGTGCGGGCGCCGTTACGTGCAGCGTATTCGCCCCTGTGCTGGCTCAGATACTTGTCATTTTCAATGAAGGTATTGAGTGCTTCCCACTGAGCATCAGCAGTAGCGGCATCAGCAAAAACGATCTGATCTTTCGCGGCCGGAATGAACATCATTGCGCCTTCGTTTTCCCCGGCAAATCCGGTGATCCCTCTTCCACCATTTACTTTTGAGTTGTAATCGTCATAAATATAGGAATAGGGCATACCTGACTGTCCGTTATAGAATATACTGATGGTTGTGGATGCATGTTTCAGGTATTCAATCTGATAGGAAACATAAGCCAGAACCCTGTGACCCAGATCAAAGTCTGAAATACTCAGATCAAGGTTGTTCAATCCGTTAACATACTCCATGTACCTCCATTGTGAGGAGTTCTGTGAGGAGGTGGCATCGTTGAGAGCGAGCGCCCTTCCAAAAGTATAGGCCACGTTGGCAGCAAATCCGTTGGCAAAAGGCTTATCGAGAGCAACTGTGAAGTTATAGGTGTAACCCTTATCCGTGTTTACGCCCAGTATGATGCGGTCGTAGGTTCCATCAATCTTCTTGGCATTGTCAAAATAGTCACGGTTATCAGCCCCGGTCAACTTAGTAACAGAATTGGGATTGTAATTCAGGTTCAGGTAGGTAACGTTATTGAGGGTTTTGGTGAAGATAGCCTCAACGGTTCCAATAATACCCCACGGCAGTTTCTTGTCGAAACCGAGGTTAGCCCTGAAAACCTGCGGGTATTTGAAGTTGGCGGCAAAAAGGTCCATTTGGCCTGATGGAACGCGAACTTTTGAACCCAGGTCGGTTGCTTCATACTGCTTGTCATATTCCGGAATAAAACCGATGGAATCCTTGTTAGCGGTAAAACCACCAACGATTACACCGCTGTTGGTATAGGATCCACCCGGCCATACCAGAGGAAGACGGCTGGTGAATACGCCGACACCTCCGCGGAGTTGTGCAGATTCATCACCTGACAAATCCCAGTTAAACCCGACGCGGGGTGAGAAAAGGACCTGTGATTTAGGCATCTGGCCTGCTTTTGCGCCCTGCATATCCCATCCGGCTGCTTCCAGCTTAGGAATGGTAACGGAATTGAACAGGGTGTCGGTAACTGGCTGGGTCATAAAGATCGGCATGTCGGCGCGGACGCCAAAGGTCAACTTGAACCTGTCGGATGCCTGGAATTCGTCCTGGGCATAGAGACCGAGCTGCAGCATGTTGAAGTTGGCAGCAGCCAGTGAGCCGTCGCCCGTGATATCATCGACGAGTGAATAGTACCTGGCATAGCTGAAAGCTTTGTTGTTATAAAAATCGGCTATGCTGTTGAACCTGTAGTAGCCGTAGTTCTGGCGTACAAAAAGGTTGTAAACGTGAGCAAACTCGTTGGAGGTACCGAGGGTGATGGTGTGTTTCCCTTTGTAAATACTCAGGTTGTCTGTAATTACCAGGGATTTCTGGATCAGGGAGTTTCCGGTTGAAAACTGCTCGGATCCGAAGTTGATGGTTCCTTTACCGTCGAGGATCTGTACAGCCGGGAAATCCATGCCCATCGGGTCACGGTCATCGTTCACATCGGTATAAACCACCATGAGGCTGTTCGACATATTGTCGAAGTTTGACTTCAATTCCGCGGTAGTCGAGTTGGTTGTACTCGGGAAATAAACACCGGCATTGTAGAAGTTAATGGCGCCACCGGTTGACCGGGAGGGTCCTAATGATTTATGGTTGGTGTAACTGTGGCGGAGCATCAGTTTATGGTTTTCGTTGATGTTCCAGTCAAGCCTTGCCATGAGTTTATTTGACTGAAGCTCCCTGGTATTGTCGATAAACCCACCGGGATCATAGCCGTATTTGCTTACCAGATAGTCAGAAAGTGCATTAACATCCGCTTCTGTCGATTTTCCGGTATACTCTGAATAGACGAAAGGCTGCGGAGTTTGGTCGCGCTGCACTTCAGCATTGAGGAAGAAGAACAGTTTATTCTTGATGATCGGACCGCCAACGCGGAAACCGGAGGTAATGGCAGTAAAGTCAGCGAGCGGCTTTCTCAGGCTCTCGATTGAGTCTTTTGTCAGGCCTTCGGTATTCAGGATTGCATGAGGAGTTTTTCCTGACAATTTTTCGTTGCGGAAGAATCCGTAAACGGAACCGGTCACCTGGTTGGTACCCCGGCGGGTAACGGCATTGATGGAAGCACCGGCAAATCCGCTGTTGCGGATGTCATAGGGAGCCAGGGTAACCATGAACTGTTCGATTGCATCCATGGAAATCGGGGAACCGCCGGTTTGACCTCCGTTAACTCCGGATGCGGCCAGGCCGAATACGTCGTTCTGGGCACCGCCATCGATCATCAGTGAATTATAACGGTTATTGACACCGGCAATATTGATTGCGCCGTTATCATCAACCGAAGCCTGCGGGGTGAGCCGGGTAAAGTCGGTCAGATCCCTGCTGATTGTCGGCATCACTTCCAGCTTTTCCAGTGGAATGTAGGTTTGTGCACCTGTCCGGTTACCATCAAAAACGTTAACCCCGGAACGCTTGCCAACTACTGCCACTTCTCCGAGTTTCACTTCCGTGGATTTCAAGGCGACATCCACTTTGTTCGTCTGACCAAGGGTCAGATACAGGTTTTCCTTGGTCCATGATTCGTAACCCACGAAGGTAACTTTTACCGTGTAAGGACCGCCGACATCCATGTTGGGCAAACGGAAGAATCCGCCGGCATCTGTAATTCCACCGAAAACAGTTCCGGTAGGAATATGGGTGGCAACAATGGTAGCCCCCGGTAAAACAGCACCATCCGGCCCGGTAACCTTACCGTTCATACCGGATGTGGTGATCTGGGAGAAGGCTCCAGCCGAAACCATTACGCCCATAATCAATAACATAAAAAGACGGGTCAATTTTCTCATACAAATAATTGTTTAGGTTATAATAATTTGATTGTTAATTATTTAAAAGTAGTGCGTTCCTCCACAAACAAAGTAAACCAATCTTGCTAAATCCAATCTAAAATAAACATTAAGTTTAATCTGCAAAGGGAATTATTAACTCGGTTATTAACATTATCAACCACTAATGAACCTTAGCGTAGGAATTCGTATTTTCGCCATAAATAGGGATTTATATGAAAAAAATCGGGATTTTTTTGATGCTGACAGGCCTGTTTTTTCTTACGGGCTGCCTCAAGGAAGAGGGTGACGGCGGCACCTGTACAATTGCGGGCAAAGTGTATGCCTATGATTATGATGCTGAAATGAACAACCTGAGGGCACAGTATTATGCCCCGGATGAGGATGTCTATATCATTTACGGACTGGATTCTATCCCATCGGACCGGGTTCAGACCAACGACAAGGGAGCCTACCGGTTTGAGTATCTCCGTCCCGGTACCTATACGGTTTATGTGTACAGCAAAAATGTCCAGACGAAACTTCCTCCTGACCTGGCTGTTAAAAAGACCGTCATGATTGTGTCGAATAACCAGACTGTTTTCGTTGAAGATATCGAGATAAATAAGTAACTCAACATGAATAAATCCATACACACCCTGATCCTTTGCTGCCTAATCCCGGGAGGTTTATTTTCCCAGGCACTTAGCAGGAAAGAAGCGAACCAGTCAGCCGTAAAAACCATATCGGAGTATGAAACCAGTATGCTTGAACGAAAAGCAAAGCCCGTGCTCGAATCCTTTACCCGATATGATGAGGCCGGCAACCTGCTCGAAATTATAGAACGGGATAACAGCGGTACGGTTATTCTTCATGAATCTTATGAATTTAATGCCGACGGCCAGAAAACCACAGAGATTCAATATGAACCGGACGGAAAGATCAAAAAGAAGCATATTTACAAGTATGTTAACGGGTTACGTGCAGAACGTCTGACATACGATAAAAACGGAACCCTGATCACGCAGAAGAAATATGTGTACGAGTTCCACCAAAAATGATGACCCCGGCAATTCCTGATTTTCTTGGCGCTTTCAGCCCCATTTCACTTGCTGAAATGGATTCGGTTAAGCTGATGACCCGGTCGGATGAAAAATATCTTTGCCATATCGACCAGCTTCCGCAGCTTCTCAACAAGGCCATTCCGGATTTCAGGATACTGGAAAACCATGGACAGCGCCTGCTTGGCTATGAATCCATGTATCTGGATACACCGGATCATGAAATGTACCTGATGCATCACAATGGCCGGCTCAACCGATATAAAGTCCGGATTCGGGAATATACCGCATCACATGAGTTTTTCCTCGAGATCAAATTCAAGGATAACCACCGGGAGACCACGAAAAAACGAATCCCAATCGGACCGGACCGGGATTACTTTTCTATGGAGTCCAGGGCATTTCTGAAACAATATTCCCGGTATGCGCCGGAAATGCTGGAACCCAAGCTGTTTTCGTCATTTGATCGTATGACCCTTGTTAACAATGATATTCAGGAGCGGATTACCATTGATTTACATCCATCCTGGTTTGTCGGATCCAAAAGGGTTGAACTGCCGCAAATCGTGATCATGGAGGTGAAATCAGCCAAAACCTCAAATACCCGTGGATTCGGATTGCTTCTGCGTGATGCCCGGGTGCTCCCCAGAAGGTTGAGCAAATACTGCACAGGTACCATCCTCCTGTACCCTGCGATCAAGCACAACCGATTCAAGGCAAAAATGTTACATTTGAAAAAACTGGATAAAACTCTACAATATGCTGAACCTATTAGCGCAATTCTTTAGCCCGGAACAAACCCTTGGGTTTATCCAGGCTACTGCCGACCAGGGGATCGAAGCGATCCGGATTCTTGGCGTTAAGCTGATTAATCCCGGCGATTTTTTCGAACTGCTCCTCCGGTTCCTGTTTAACCTGATCATAACTGTTGTCATCATCCGATTCCTTTACTATCCGCATTCGCGGCGCAAGGATTACTTTTTTATCTACATGATTTTCAGCGTTGTGGTGTTCCTTGTTTGCTATTCACTTGCAAGTGTTTCCCTCCAGCTGGGATTTGCGCTGGGACTATTCGCAATTTTCGGAATCCTACGGTACCGGACCGATACCATACCGATCAAGGAGATGACCTATCTGTTCCTGATGGTTGGAATTTCTGTGATTAACTCGCTCACGGACAGGTCGGTCAGCTACGCAGAGCTTCTTTTTACCAACCTGGTGATCATTGCCGTTACCTGGTATCTTGAAAAAATCTGGATGCAGAAAAAAGAGGACTTCATGGATATCCGGTATGAAAAAATCGAGCTGATTCTTCCTGAGAGGCGTGCTGATCTTATTCAGGACATCAAAAACCGTACAGGATTGAACGTCTATCGTGTCAGCATCGATCGCATCAATTTCATGCGGGATACTGCTAAAATCAGGATTTTTTACCGGCAGGATTCGAACGCTGAGCCGATTATTGCAGAGCCCCCCAAACAGGCGCCACCGGTTGGTTCATGAGATTTATCGCATTTGTTTTATTGCTGGTCACGGCGGCTCTGACGCCAGCCAGAATTTGGGCCCAGCACCAGGATGTTCAGCTTTGGTCGAGCATCGGGATCCGGACAGACCTGACCCCGAAGCTTCGGGTCAGTCTTGAGGAGGAAGCCCGATATTTCGACCATCTGAGCAGGCTCGATAAGCTTAACACCGATCTTTCCCTGGATTACCAGCTGACACAATCAATTTCTGTTGGCACCCTCTACCGGCTTATCGCCAACCGGGATGCAGGTGGCTATTTCGAAATGAGGCACCGGTTTGACGTATCGGTTGAATTTCAAAAAAAAGTATCAGACTGGACATTTGGCGCCCAGGCCACTGCCCAGAAAACATATCCCGAATTCAATCACAGCCGGGACTGGTATGTGGCGGAAAATTATCTTCGGGCCGAAGGTGAGATAAGCCGCGAACTAAAAAAGACAAAAACCGAGCCCTATGTCAATCTTGAGTTCTGGTATCTTTTGCCGCAGGGCAAACAGGCATTTATTGATCAGTACAGGCTTACCTTTGGAGTAAAACACAGGATTAAAAAGATTAACCGCCTGAATTTTTATTACAGAATCCAGCAGGAAATACAGGTGAGTGATCCGCTATTCGCCCACATCTTCGGGATCGGGTACACCTATATCTGGAACCGCTGAACCTCCGGCCTCCCATTTGTATAGCTTGTCCGAAGGCCTCATTTTCCGTGGGCACCGGATCGCTGCACGCTCACCTTTCCGAGCCGTTTCAACCCTACCCTTATCCGTATGTATTTCCTCTATGGTTAACCGGATCAGTCCGGTGGTAGGACCAATAACCATCACTTCATCTCCAACCGCGAGGTCCCCGTTTTCGAGCAGAAATTCACCCACTCCGATACGGGGATAATAATTGGTTCCTTTCCCCAGATATTTTTTCCTGCGGGTTGCCTTAGATCCGTATACCAGGCTCCATTCCCCCAGCCGCTGCCCAAGATAATACCCATCCCAGAATCCCCGGTTGAACACCGTCGCCAATCGCGCCTGCCAGTTTTTTATCTTATCGGGGTTATAGCTACCGTCAGCCAGGCTTTCAACTGCTTCCCGATAGCATGAGGTGACGGTGCTGACATATTCCGGCGGCCTCGCACGGCCTTCAACTTTCAGAACTGTTATTCCGGCTGCGAGGATCCGGTCGATAAAATGAATGGTGGAAAGATCCTTCGGTGACATGATGTACTGGTTATCGATCTCCAGTTCATCCCCGGATTCGGTATCTTCAACCCTGTACGCCCTGCGGCAGGCCTGAAGGCAGCTTCCGCGGTTGGCAGAGGTATTGTACTGATGCAGGCTCAGGTAGCACTTCCCGGAAACCGCCATGCAAAGGGCTCCGTGTACAAAGAGTTCAAGCCTGATAAGTTTCCCTGAAGGTCCTTTAACCTGGTTCAGTCCGATCTGCCTGCTTATCCCGGCTACCTGGTCGAGGGTCAGTTCGCGGGCCAGTACCATCACATCGGCAAACTGGGCATAAAACCGTACGGTTTCAAAGTTGGATATGTTCAGCTGGGTGGAGAGGTGAACGGCGATACCCTTTTCCCTGGCATAGGCGATAACCGACTGGTCGGATACAATCACCGCTGAGATTCCTGCTTTGGCGGCCTCATCTATGACCTGGCGCGACAGGCTGATCTCATTATCGTAAATTATGGTATTCAGCGCCAGATAGGTTTTTACGCCCTGCATCCTGCAGTACCGGGCAATGAGCGGCAGGTCCCCGGTCCTGAAATTCCGCGTTGACCCTGAACGCATGTTGAGATGCTCCACGCCGAAATAGACTGCATCAGCGCCAGCTTCTACCGCAGCGCGCATAGCCTCGAAGGTGCCGGCCGGGGCCATTACTTCAATACTTTTCCTGTCGATGGTGGAAGAATTCATCATGATCAGGAGAACCATTGACGGATCCACGTGGCTGCTTCGGGAAGGCTGGCTGGATCCTGTAATCCGATTTTTAATACCGGCTTGCCGATCGCAGTTCCGATCAGGCGCCAGTGAGTGTCATAAGTAACTAAAACTTTTGAAGCAGAAATAATCGCAGCCATCTCGCTTTCGTTAAAATCACCGCACGCCGGAAAAACCGTGCAGCCGGTCCGCTGTCCTATACGCTCGGCCAGTTTCCTTGTATTTGCATCTCCGATAACCACAGTTGGCTTTTCAACCAGGGAAACCAGCCCGGTTAACCGTTCCTCCTCCATCACAGGTTCGTTCTCCTGCCCCTCAAGCGCCAGGGTGGCAAATCCGGCCAGGAATTTTTCCGGAAGCCAGTCAGGATTGAAACCGGCGGGTATAAAATCCAGGCCGCCCTGATCATCCCTGATATCGAAAACCTCCGCGAGCCTGAAAAGTCGTTCACGCTGATTCCCTCCAATGCTGTTGGGAACCCGGCCTATACAGAAATCAAAAATCTTGGTCTTCCGCTTCAGGCGGCGGTATAGTTTCTTCCCCTCCAGATCGATAAAATAGTCCGGCATCAGATCCCGAACCCCTCCGATCAGCTCATCGGGCTTACCATAATAAGGAAAAACCTCATCAACATAAGGGTTTCCCTTAATGACCCAGGATAAAGATGCTGGTAAAGCAGCATAGATAAGACTGTCTGCAACCTGTGTTTTCAGGCTTCGTATCAACGGCGTGGCCAGAAGAATTTCCCCGGGATTTTCCGGGAACAGGATCATAAACCGGACTTCAGTCAATCTGCCGTTATTCAATATTTACAAGCACATGAACCTTATTGTCAACGCATTCGACCACACCCCTTTTGATATCAAAATACTGGGTAATCCCGGATGCATCGATCACTTTGATCTTTCCTGCATCCAGGGTGGAGATCAAAGGAGCATGGCCCTTCAGTATCTCGAAAGTTCCTTTCGATCCCGGCAGACTGACAAGCCTGACGGTGCCGCTGAAGATTCTTGATTCGGGTGTTAAAATTTCGAGGTGCACAGGGTTTAATTTTTATTTACGGGCAGCTGCAAGCATTTTTTCACCTTTCTCAATCGCTTCTTCAATCGGTCCAACGAGGTTAAAGGCAGCCTCCGGATATTGGTCAACGTCACCATTCATGATCATTTTGAAACCTTTGATAGTGTCTTCGATGGACACGAAGGCTCCCGGCCGGCCGGTAAATTGTTCAGCCACATGGAAGGGTTGTGAAAGGAACCGCTGGATTCTGCGAGCCCGGTGAACGATAAGTTTATCGTCTTCTGAAAGTTCGTCCATACCCAGGATGGCGATGATATCCAGCAGCTCGTTGTATCGCTGGAGAATTTCCTTCACCCGCTGGGCGGTCTCATAGTGTTCCTTACCTACAATTTCAGGCGTCAGTATTCGCGATGTGGATTCCAATGGCGCAACAGCCGGGTAAATCCCGATTTCGGCAATCTTCCGGCTGAGTACCGTGGTTGCATCCAGGTGAGAAAAGGTAGTTGCCGGAGCCGGATCGGTAAGGTCATCGGCAGGCACATAAACTGCCTGAACTGAGGTAATGGATCCTCTTTTAGTGGAGGTGATCCTCTCCTGCATTGCGCCCATTTCGGTAGCCAATGTGGGCTGATATCCCACAGCGGAAGGCATTCGGCCAAGCAAGGCTGAAACCTCGGACCCTGCCTGGGTAAAACGGAAGATATTATCCATGAAGAACAGGATGTCCCTTCCGCCTGTTTTCTCATCCCCGTCGCGGAAATATTCAGCAAGTGCCAATCCCGAAAGGGCGACACGTGCACGGGCTCCGGGCGGTTCATTCATCTGCCCGAATACAAGCGCAAGCTTACTGTCAATCAAACGCTTGCGATCCACCTTTGTAAGATCCCAGCCTCCCCTATTCATATCTTCAACAAACTCCGGGCCATAATCAATGACCCCGGATTCAAGCATTTCACGCATCAGGTCGTTGCCCTCCCGGGTACGCTCACCCACACCGGCAAAGACTGACAAGCCGGAATAGGCCTTGGCGATGTTGTTGATCAGCTCAAGGATCAGGACGGTTTTCCCTACTCCTGCACCCCCGAACAAACCGATTTTCCCGCCTTTTGAGTAGGGCTCAATCAGGTCAATAACCTTGATCCCTGTGAAAAGAACCTGATTTTCAGTGCTCAGATCCTGAAATTTCGGAGGCTCGCGGTGAATGGGATAACCACCTTTACGGTCGATCGGCCCGAGTCCGTCAATTGGCTCACCTGTAACATTCAGAAGGCGTCCGCGGACCTGGTCCCCGACGGGTATACGGATCGGACCGCCTGTGGTTCTCACGGACATCCCCCTGGATAACCCATCGGTGGAGTCCATGGCGATAGTCCTAACCGTGTTTTCACCAATATGCTGCTGACATTCAACCACGAGAGCCGAGCCGTCCTCGCGAATCACCTCCAGCGCTTCATAAATATCAGGTAAAGAAGAATTTCCTGATGTAAACTCCACATCGACAACAGGTCCGATAACCTGTAAGACTTTTCCTTCATTCTCAACCATTGCTGCGGTTTTAATTACGATTCAAAAATAACTTTTATTAACGCACCCGGCTAATCAGATTCCGGGTAAATATTTCAAGCTCTGCCTTGCGCTCCTTTTCAACCGGAATCTCCCCGACAATTTTAAGCGCAAGTTCTGAGTATTCAATAACTTTCTCTTTGGTAAACTGGTCTATTTTCAGTTGCCTGAATATTTCAAGCACCTCATTGATCTTCTTTTCCGGTTGCATGTCATTCTCAGACATGAGCGCTTCCAACTGCCTGATCTGAACCGGGCTGCCAATTTCAAGGGCTTTGATAAGAAGATAGGTCTTTTTATCTGCAAGGATGTCGCCCCCAATATTCTTGCCAAAGGTTTCGGCGTTTCCAAATGAATCAAGAAAATCATCCTGTAGCTGAAATGCCATTCCGATGGCCAGCCCAAGGTCATAAGACTTCGCGGCCCACCTGGGCTCCGCCCCGCCGATTATGGCTCCAATCTGCAGGCTACCGGCAATCAGGACCGCGGTTTTCAGCCGGATCATGTTCAGGTACTGCTCAACCGAAACAGAATCCATTCTTTCAAAGTTGAGGTCAAACTGCTGGCCCTCACAAACCTGAAGCGCCGTTGAGTTAAAAACCGAGAGCACGTCCGGCAGGACCTCCTTGTCACACGAGGCTATAAAAATATTGGATTGGATGGCCAAAGCATCCCCTGAGAGAATCGCCCGGTTCACATCCCACTTGATATGAACTGTCGGCAGGTTTCTCCTGAGAAAAGCCTTGTCCATGATGTCATCATGAAGCAGGGTGAAGTTGTGGAACATTTCAATTCCCAATGCCGGTAAAACAGCCTTTTTCACGTCATCTGAAAACAGCTGGCAGCCCATCAGAACAAAAACAGGACGAAGCCGTTTACCGCCATTTGATAATGCATACCAAATGGGTTCATACAATTCCCGCGGCTCCATGATCCGGTTTTGCCTCCGGATTTCATCATCGATCAGGCTTTGTAATTGATCCAGGTTTCTCATGCAGGTTTTTGATTGGTTATTGATAAAGCAGCCTTATCGCGCAGAATTTTGCGGAGCAGAATTGAGGGAACCAGTAATAAATTGGTTATAACGGCGATCAGCAAAGTCAGGCTGATCAGGAAACCCATGGCTTTTGTGCCTCCGAATTCAGAAGCCACAAAGATACCAAAACCGATAAAGAGCACGGAAACCGTATAGATAACACTCACCCCGACCTCCCTGAGGGTCTGAATAATGGCCACCTCCGGATCGATTCCCGGACATGAAAGCTGCTGTCTGAACTTCGACAGGAAATGGATGGCGGTATCCACGGCAATCCCGTAGGTGACGCTGAAAACCAGCAAGGTTGATGGCTTGATTGAGATATGGGTATAGCCCATCAGGCCAGCCGTAAAAATCAGAGGAAGAAGGTTGCCAAAAACGGATACCAGAATCATCCTGGGGTTCCGGTAAATCCAGGCGATAAACAAACCGATCATTATGATCGCAAGACCCAGGCTCTGAATCAGGTTATTGACCAGATATTCCGTGCCCAGGGTATACTTCATGCTGGATCCGGTGACCAACGTCTGGTAAGGACCAGGCGGGAACAGAGAGTCCAGCTTATTTTGAAGCAGCGATCCAATCTCCACCATTCTGTCATTTCCCACATCGGCAATGCGGAAGTTGATCCGCATGTTCTGCTTGGTGGAATCCATGAACGTGGAGACAATCTTATTTCCTTCCATCTGACCGGATAAATATGGCAACAGGAAGGCCCTCTCCTGCTGACTCGGCAATGAATAGTACTTTTCGTCACCATTATAATAGGCCTGGCGCGCCATTTTCATTCCGTCAGCAATACAGAATGACCGGGCAAGGTCGGGAAATCCTGTTGTATACTCCTGGAAGTCCTCTACTTTTTTAAGAAATCCCATGGACAGAACCCCATTCGGCTTGTTCGTGTTAATGGCAACCTCCAGGGGCATAACACCGCCCACATTCCGTTCAAAGAATTTAAGGTCCTTGTATAAGTGATTTTCTTTTGGAATATCATCCAGGATAAAGCCGGTCGACCGCATTTTTGTGATTCCGAAAGTTGAAAGAACCAGGATCAGGACCACGACGGCATAGATCCAGTTCCGGCGGAAGCGTACATAATAGACGATTCTGTCAACCACCTTGTTCATAAGGAGGTTATCCAGATGCTTGGTATGCCGGGGTTCAGGTGGTGGCATGAAGGAGAAAAAAACAGGTACCAGGATCAAACAAAGCAAATAGAGAACCATGATATTGACCGACGCTATCAATCCGAAAGTCCTGAGCATCTGATTGTTGATAACCATAAAGGTTGCAAAGCCGGCAGCCGTGGTAAGGTTCGTCATAAATATCTCAGCACCAACCTTTTGTATAACCCGCTGAAGGGCTTTTACCTTGTTTTTATGCCGGGAGTACTCCCCGTGATACTTATTAAGGAGGAAAATATTATTCGGGATTCCGATAACAATCAGCAGCGCTGGTATTGTTGCATTCAGCACGGTTATCTGCGATCCGATCAGCACCACCATCCCTAGTGCCCATACCACGCCGATGGAAACAATGAACATTGACACCAGTACGGTGCGTAAAGATCTGAAAAAGAAGAAAAGGATCAGGGTTACTGCGAGAGCGGCAAGGATAAGGAACTTAATAAACTCACGCTGGATGATTTGGGACAGCGTAGTCCTCACATAGGGTAGTCCTGAATAGTGAATCCCGATGTTCTGTTTTTTTGAGTAGGCACCTGCCAGATCCTGCATCTCATGAATGATTCTGACCCTTTCAGGAGTATCAAGGCAATCCTGGCTCATGGTCATGACCACCAGGATCATGTGCGACGAATCTGAATAAACCAGGTCGCGGTAAATGGGCAATGACCTGAATTTAGTAACCAGAGAGTCGAGCTGCTGCTGGTCCGTTATTGTATCGGGAAAAACGCGATAGAGTTCAAAAGTCTTTAGATCAATGTTTTTTCTGATATTAACCGCATCATAAACAGATAAAACGCTGGTTATCCCTTCTATTTTTCGAATGCCATTTGTGAGGTTTTTGAATTCATCAAGTCGCTCCAATGTGTAAAAATCCGGGTCTTCAAATCCGAAAAAAAAGAGGCCCGCCTCTTCGCCAAACATTTTGTTGAACTGTTCCAGTTTGATTGAAACACTGTCTGTATCAGGCAGCATTCCTGAATAGCCATGGTCGATTTTTAGGTCCTTCATTTTCCAGACCATAAAGACCGTAATCACGGCGATCCCGATAGCAAACGCAAGCCGGTTGCGGAGAATGAGTCGGGCTATGCTTGACCAGAACATCAGGGAAGTTTAATCGGTTTCAGACCCACTTCAATCAGCTTTTGCTCCAGTATGGCTATATTTCTCGGGCGTGCAACAACCTTTCGGTTTTTATCCACCAGGATAAGGGTGGGAGTGGCCCGGATGCCATAGTCGTATGCAATGGAGCAATCCCAGCCTTTCAGTTCGGAATGGTTTATCCATGTAAATCCGCCACGGGCTAACGCATTCTTCCAGTCAGCCTTATTATCGTCGATTGAAATGGCAAAAACTTCCAGATCATTACGGCTATAGCGGTCGTAAACGGCCTTTAACTGAGGCAGCATCTCTGTACAATGAGGACACCAGGTGGCCCAGAACACTATGAGCTTGTACCTGGCGGGTGTTTCTGACATGATTACTGCGCCATCTTTTTCGCGGGGAATCACAATTTCCGGAACCTGCTTTCCCGGAGCGGTTTTCTGATAGGAGGCAACGATATCGCCGATCTCGGCTTTTCGCTTCTCATCCGTACAGGAGGCCTGGGCTAAGTAAAACTCCGTCAGGTAGGCAAAAAAAGCATCAAAATCGGTCCGCTCTGCCCAATCGGCTATATCCTGGAGTATAAATTCAAACAGTACGTCATTAACAGCGGCGGCTGACATCAGCTTGTCGAGTCCCTTGTTCATCGCATCCTCCAGGCTGGCAGGAGGTATCGTCCTCTGGAATAAGCTGAAATAGAGCCGGATTTTATTGGGCAGTCCCGGGCTGTACATCATGGCGGTATCGCGGAAGTCAATTTCATCCCAGAAATGTTCCAGGATATAATTCATTTCGTTCTGCTTAAGAATGTTTGATGGAACTTTGGGAGACAACTCCATCTTAAGGAATCCGGCGGCAAAGCTTTTTGGATATCGGGCAATAATATCACGGGTAACTTTTTCAGGATCTGAAGAGCGGACCTTCTGAAGCTCACGGAGGACCTGATCACGGAAAGGATCTCCGGCTGGATACAATCCGGCCAGACGTTGCAGGGCTTCAGCTTTCCGGTTCATTCCCACATAATACTGCATATATTCGTTAAGCAGCTGATTTTCGAGCGATTCCAAAACCTTTAGTGAGTCGATTATGGCGTTGAAATCGGTTCGCATCCGGATTTGTTCGCGGTTAAAAATAAAATCCCAGAACTGCTCGGGGCCCACCACAATCCGATAAAGACCGGGGTGAGCTGTGGGCGGCAAAGTAAAAGCAAAGCTACCGTCAGCCGATACTTTAGCTGAATCCAGCATCTGGGTCTTCATTCCCATATACTCAAACAGGTAAGCTTTGCGCGTCGGGATCGAGTCGACCTGGATGCGAATCGCATATTGAGCCGGCAGTTGTAGCTGAATGAAAAACAGGATAATGAGGATGCCGGCTTTTCTCATACGGAGGGTTTTAGGATGTCAAGGCCTCGGCGCCGCTGACAATCTCAATAATTTCACTGGTAATGGCGGCTTGCCGGGCCTTATTATATTCAAGCGTCAGGTCCCTGATCATGTCGGTTGCATTATCTGTAGCCTGGTGCATGGCAGTCATTCGTGCGCCATGTTCCGATGCCTGTGAATCCAGCAGGGACTTATGGAATTGTATTCTGAGAGACTCCGGGATCAGGCGGGTAACCAGATAATCGAGGTCGGGCTCAAAAATGAAAAAGGGCTCAGTCCGGCTTTCTGCTTCTGCCGCAGATTGCTGAACAGGAAGAAAGTGTTCAACCCTTACAGCCTGACTGGCGGCATTTTTAAACTCATTATAAATCAAGTCTATACGGTCAAATTCACCGCTGATGAACTGATCCATCAGATGATCTGCAAACTTTTCAGATCGAGCAAAAGAGGGTTTCTCAAGAAGATCGTTTTTCTGGGGCCAACTGCCGAAGCCTTTTGCTTTCAGAACTTCGCCACCCTTCTTTCCTATCATGATCATATGGAGGTTGCCCCGCTCCTTTTGCACGGCATACTGTGTGGAAACCAATTCTATGGCTGCCTTGACGATATTTGAGTTAAAACCGCCGCAAAGTCCCCGGTTGGCTGAAATGACAACAAGCAATACTTTTTGTGGCTCCCGGTTTTGGGTGAGAGGGCTGATTTCATTTTCCTCTGCGGCAATGCTGACGTGTTCGATTACCTGATGCAGCCGGGCGGCATAGGGTCTGATCTGGATAATGGCATCCTGGGCTCTTTTCAACTTGGCCGCCGACACCATTTTCATGGCGCTCGTGATCTGCCGGGTTGATTTTACCGAGGTTATTCGCTGTCGTATTTCCTTTAAGCTTCCCATGTCCTCGGAATTACTTTAGACCCGATATTTTGCGGTTAGTTCAGCGGCAGTTGTAGTCAGGATGTTCTCGGCCTCTTCGGTCAGGAGCCCCTTCCGGAATTCAGCAAGCATTTCCGGATACTTCATTCCCACAAATTCAAGAAAATCATCCTCGAACTCTTTAATTCTGGATACCGGAACGTTGCTTAACAGGCCCCGTGTCCCGCAGAAGAGAATTGCAATCTGATTTTCTACGGTGTAGGGGCTGTGAAGGTTTTGTTTGAGTATTTCCACATTCCGGGCACCCTTGCCGATGACACTCAGTGTAGAGGCGTCAAGATCGGAACCAAATTTTGAAAAAGCTTCAAGTTCCCTGTACTGTGCCTGGTCGAGTTTTAGAGAACCAGCCACTTTTTTCATCGATTTGATCTGAGCATCACCCCCGACCCTGGAAACCGAAATACCGACATTGATAGCCGGCCGTATACCTGAATTAAACAGGTTCGACTCGAGGAAAATCTGCCCATCCGTAATGGAGATCACATTTGTGGGAATATAGGCTGAGACATCGCCGGCCTGTGTTTCGATAATCGGCAGTGCAGTAAGGGATCCCCCTCCCTTAACGAGAGATTTTAGTGCCGCAGGAAGATCATTCATGGTTTTAGCCACCTCATCACTGTCGATGATTTTGGCTGCCCTTTCAAGTAATCTGGAATGCAGGTAGAATACGTCACCCGGATAGGCTTCCCTGCCCGGTGGTCTGCGGAGCAGCAGGGAAACTTCGCGATAGGACACGGCTTGTTTTGACAGATCGTCATAAACGATGAGGGCGTCACGGCCGGTATCGCGGAAGAATTCACCGATGGCAGCACCGGCAAACGGGGCATAAAACTGCAGTGCTGCAGGGTCGCTGGCGGTAGCCGTTACAATCACAGTATAGGGCATTGCGCCGTGCTCCTCTAGTGTTTTTGCTATCTGGGCAACTGTTGAGCCTTTTTGGCCGATTGCCACATAAATGCAATATACAGGCTGGCCCTTTTCGTAAAACTCTTTCTGATTGATAATGGCATCAATGGCGATAGCAGTTTTTCCTGTTTGCCGGTCGCCGATAATCAGCTCCCTCTGGCCCCGACCGATCGGGATCATGGCATCAATGGCTTTGATACCGGTTTGGAGCGGCTTGTTAACCTTCTGCCGGAAAATTACCCCCGGAGCTTTTCTTTCCAATGGAAGATCCAGTAGCTCACCGGTAATCGGTCCTTTTCCATCCAGTGGTTCCCCGATGGTGTTGATCACCCGCCCGAGGAGGCCTTCACCTACCGGGATGGAAGCAATCCTGCGGGTTCGTTTAACCTGGGTTCCTTCCCGGATTCCTTCGGAGGGTCCAAGGAGCACGGTGCCCACGTTATCCTCTTCCAGGTTCAGGACGATGCCCATTACCCCATTATGAAATTCAACCAGTTCATTTGCCTGAACATTTGAAAGGCCATATACCCTTGCAATTCCGTCTCCTACCTGCAATACGGTTCCAACCTCTTCCAGGCTGGCATTAAGATTCAGCCCTTCCAGCTGCTCCCTTAAAATCTGCGAAATCTCCGCCGGTTTAATACTTGCCATGTTCCGTTATTTCTTTGATTCTCGTAATTCTGTTTTTATCTTTTTCAATTGAGTAAGCACACTGGCATCCAGCTGCTGATCTTCCACTGTCAGCCTGAACCCTCCAATAAGCTCCTCATTGATTGTGGTGGTCAAATCTATTTTGCTGTGAGTCGATTTCTCCAGCCGCGTGCGAAGTGATTCAAGGAGCTCCGCGTCAAACACCTGGGCAGATTCAACTTTTGCTTCCAGAACCCCCAGATCGGCCTTGTAAAATTTCATGAACATCCTGCATATGGCAGGCAGGTAAATCTCCCTTTTATGATCCACAAGCAGCTGCAGGAAACGCATGGTCAGCTCCTCCACCCTTCCCGAAAAAAGCGTGCGGAAAATTTCCGATTTTTGTGACCCTTTCAGGACGGGGCTAACCAGCAGCATTCGGAACTCATCTGACTGAACTGATATTGCCGCCAACTGATCAAGATCAGCCTTAACCGGTCCTACGGTATCCCGGGCACCGGCAAGTGCATATAATGCACGGGCATAACGGGAGGCTATACGACTATCATTCATGCTATTAGTTCAATTTCAGGTCGTGAAGCTGATCCTTGATGAGGCTCTCTTGTTCGTGACGGTCTTTCAGTTGCTTACGAAGGATCTTTTCGGCAATTTCTACAGAAAGTGTAGCTACCTGGTCGCGAATTTCACTCACGGCCTGAAGCTTCTCACTCTCAATATGCCGACGGGCCTGCTCCAGTAGTTTCACAGTCTCCTGTGAGGCTTCATCACGTGCCTTGTCAATCATCTGTTCCTTTATCCTGCGGGCTTCTTCCATAAGTTTTTCCCTTTCCATGCGAGCTTCATGCATCATCTCGTCGTGACTTCCCTTGAGGCGGGCAATTTCTTCCCGTGCTATTTCGGCCGACTGAAGGGCATTTTCGATTGACTGCTCCCTTTCATTCAGCATTTTCATGATTGGGCCCCAGGCGAATTTCCGGAGTATGATAAAGACCACTGAGAAGGCCAGAACCATCCAGAAAATTGTACCGTAATCAGGTGATATTAGTCCCATAATCTTTGTTTTTCAAAAAAAGTTGCAGCCCCGCTGAAGCAGGGCTGCAACGTGTTTAAGCAAGAAATACGATCAGCAGGCAAACGATCATGGCGAAAAAGGCAGCTCCTTCCACCAATGCGGAAGCAAGGATCATATTAGTCCTGATGTCGCCCGAAGCTTCGGGTTGACGAGCAATGGCTTCCATTGCCTTGTTCCCGATCTGCCCGATACCGATACCGGCGCCAATCGCAGCCAGTCCGGCTCCCAGTGCAGCACCCATCTGGGCCATAGCCGGATTGGATACTGCTTCCTGTAACATGACTAAGATAAAACTTAACATAGTTTATGATTATTAAATGAAGAATCTAATGATGCTCCTCCTTTGCCATGCCGAAATAAATGGCAGAAAGGAGGGTGAATACATAGGCCTGAATAAAACAGACGACCAATTCAAGCAACAACATGAAAATGTAAAAGGCAATCGAGATGACCGAAGAACCGTACCCTGCGATCCAGGATAGTTGTCCGAAGATGAAAATCAGGACAATAAAACTCAGCGCAATAAAGTGCCCCGCCAGCATGTTGGCAAAAAGTCGGACGCAGAGAACAAGGGGCTTAATGAAAACGCCCAGCAGTTCTATAAACGGCATCAATGGGATCGGGAATTTAAGCCACCAGGGAACGCCCGGTGCATTAAAGATATGAATCCAGTATTTGCGGTCTGTTGAAAATGTGGTAATAATAAAGGTTGCCACCGCCAGGATCCCGGTTATCGCAACGTTTCCTGTCACATTTGCGCCTCCGGGCGGTATCGGGATAATACCCATCAGGTTGTTGAACAGGATAAAGAAAAAAACCGTCAGCAGAAAAGGCATGAATTTTTCGTACCGTTTATCGCCGATCGACGGTTTGGCAATGTTATCACGCACAAAAAGGATCACAGGCTCCAGGAGGCCTTGCAATCCCGAGGGGGCTTTATTGTTGTTTTTAAGGTATTTCCGAGCCACTGGCAGAAAAATAAGCAGGATAAAAATCAAGCTTATAAGCATGGCGGTTACCGTTTTGGTAATGGAAAGGTCGATAGGCCGGAGAGTACCGGAGCCGTCTTTACCCTTCTTGTCTGCCAGGACGATTTTACCTTCATTGTCTTCACCTTCGCCTGCAATTCTGTATCCTTTCCAGGTTTCATGGCCATGGTGAAAACGTGAAGAGAAAAAAACATCAAGTCCATTTTCTTTGGTATACAGTATCACAGGAAGAGGAATGCTTACATGTGTTTTCCCGACGGTCATGATATGCCATTCATAGGAGTCCATGATATGATCGAGGATAAACTTTCCGGGCTCGAATTTTGCCTTTTTGCCATCAGCGGAATCGTGTTGTTCCTCCGGAACTGATCCGATAAGTTGACCAGCGGTCAGCAGGGCCGCCACCAGAAAGCCAAATGATAAAATCCGTCTGCTCATTCCTGTTCGTTTTCAGCGAGGTACCAAAAGTATCATTTTTTTAATTTCCGGATTCTCTTCGGGCCGCACGATTTAGGGCACCCGCTTCAAATATCATGTAGGTGAGATAAATTACAAAAACTGATGCAAGGAAAGAGACGCCATTCTTACGGTTTACCATGATATAAACCAGCATGAATGTCATAATGATCAGCATTTTTATTGATTTATATACCAGATACCACGAATTGAATTTTTTCGGGTCCTTTCTGACTGCGCGGGTCAGAAGTACCTGTCCGGTGACGGTTAAAAGCACCACCATTGCCAGGAAGAATGGCAGGATCCGGGGATACATTTCAGGGATCACGAATCCGAACACAATCCATATTGCAACTGCCAGGATGGCGGTGAGCAATCCGATAGAAATCCAGTAGGATGAATCGACTATTTTCATTTCATCAGGTCTTTAATCAGTAAATAGAGCATTGCCACAAGTCCTCCTACAGAAAAAAGCAGGGTAAACAGAGGGAAGCCGGTATGAATCCATTTATCGATTTGCCAGCCGATAAAAAATGCGGCCAGTATGACCGCAATCAGTTTAAAAGCAAGATTTGAATACCGGGCATACTCCCGCAGCAACCCCTTTTCTTTCCCGAATTTACTGGGGGGGGAGAAGGCTTTCTTTTCGTCTGGCATCGGTATCCCTGTCCATCCGGCAGTTCCCGCTAAAAACGGCACCGGGTTCAATTGCAAGTTTACTGGTGATAATCTCTCCGTTAACTTTGGCAGTAGCCTTCAGACTGACAAGTTCGCCGGCCTGGATATTTCCGTTAACCTCTCCCGAAACTTCAAGGTTCTGGCAAAAGATGTCACCGGTAATCATGCCTGAAGCACCTATCACCACTTTGCCCTTGATGTTCATTTTTCCTTTCAGCTGTCCATCGATCCGGAACCCTGAATTGGAGTCAATGTCCCCGTTAACGGAGGTACCGGCGGATATCAGGTTAATTGCGTTGGTTGTTTCGATCTCCTTTGCCATATATCAAGATTTAATCAGGTAAATGTAGAAAAATCCGGATTATTAACAAAGTTTTAAACAGTATCATATGCCCACGTGAGGTAAAGGGATCCCCAGGTAAACCCGCCTCCAAAAGCAGCAAGAATCACAGGATCGCCTTTATGGAGCTGGCTTTCAAATTCAGTCAGTGCCAGCGGAATGGTGGCCGTGGTGGTGTTGCCGTACTTCTGTATGTTGATCAATACCCTTGAAGGATCCAGGCCCATGCGCCGGGCCACTGCTTCGATGATCCTCAGGTTGGCCTGATGCGGAACAAGCCAGAGTTTGTCGGCAGGAAGGTTATGCTTCTCCATCATTTCGAAGGAGATATCCGCCATTTTGGAAACGGCCATTTTGAAAACGGTCTGGCCATCCTGATAAATATAGTGTTCCTTGGCGTCAACGGTTTCATGGCTTGCCGGGCGTGCTGAACCTCCGGCTTTCATGTAAAGGTGCTTTCGTCCCGATCCGTCGGTATGCAGCAGGTGATCCTGGATTCCATATTCCTCATTGGGCTCAAGAAGGGCTACGCCGGCTGCATCACCGAAAAGGGGGCAGGTATTTCTGTCGGTATAGTCGGTTATGGTCGACATTTTATCCGCTCCGATGCAGAGAATTTTCTTGCAGGTTCCGGTTTCAATGAATTTCGATGCAACGGTAAGCATGTAAACAAAACCCGAACAGGCAGCCAGCATGTCAAAGCTGAAAGCATTGCGGATGCCGCACTTGTCGCTGATAATGTTTGCAGTGGCTGGAAATAGCATGTCAGGTGTTGCGGTTGCGCATATCACCATGTCGATCTCATCGGGGCTGATGCCCTTTTTTTCCAGCAGTTTCTTCACGGCAGGCACGGCTAGATCGGAACTTCCTTTACTGGGGTCCTTCAGGATATGCCTTTCCCGGATACCGGTTCTCGTTACAATCCACTCATCGGTGGTGTCGACCATTCTCACCAGGTCGGCATTGGTAAGTATATCCGGCGGATAATACGCCTCGATTCCTGTTATGGCTGCGTACAATTTTTTCATTATTCGAAAGCCTTTTTAATTTTTTGGATCAACCCCGACTCGATGATTTCACGGTTCTTCAGAACCATATTTTTTATGGCGACCGGGGTCGACATCCCGTGTCCGATAAGCACAGGCGACCCGATTCCCAGGATGGGAGTACCGCCCGAGTGTTCATAGTTGAACCGTTCAAAGAAAGGATGTTGCACTTTCAGTTTTCGTATCAGGTAGTAAAAGGATTCTGCCTGTTTAAGCACCACGTTACCGGTGAATCCATCGCAAACCACCACGTCAGCCTTGTCCGTAAACAAATCATTGCCTTCGATATTGCCGACAAAGTTAAAGTCGGTGGTATCTTTCATGGCCTGATAAGTTGCTTTGGTCAGCAGATTCCCTTTTTCTTCTTCCGAACCTATATTCATCAGGCCTACCTTAGGATTATCGATGCCCATAACATAATGTGCAAACAATGACCCCATGATCGCATACTGATACAGTACATCGGGACGTGCATCAGGATTTAGGCCGACATCCAGCAGCAGGGTGTATTCATTTTCACCCTTAGGAATGGCTACGGCAATGCTGGGCCGGATGATTCCGGGTATTGACTTGATGGTGAACATGGCACCTGCAAGCATTGCGCCGGTGTTTCCGGCACTGCAGAAGCCATCGAGCTTCCCCCCCGCCAGCAACCGGTATCCGATGGACATACTGGAGTCCCTCTTCATTGAAAATGATTTCACCGGATGGTCTCCCATACCGATTACTTCCGTCGACGGCATAATATGAAAATTGCCGGGATCGAAATTTTCTTCCCGGCAAATTGCTTCAATGGCGTCACGGTCACCTATCAATACCAGCTCAACATCAGGTGGCAGTTCCTTATGTGCCAGGATTGCACCCTTGGTTGTGGCCTGGGGGGCAAAGTCGCCTCCCATTATATCCAGACCGATTCTCATGAATTGTTGTTTTCGTTAACCTGATCAGGCGGTAACTTCTTTCTCGATAGCCAGTTTACCGCGATAGTGTCCGCATTCCGGACAAACGCGATGGTACTGTACCGTTGCTCCGCAATTTGAACAGGCTGACAGCTGAGCCGGGGTTGCCTTGTAATGGGTCCTCCGCTTATTTCTCCTCTGCTTTGATGTCCTGTGTTTAGGATTTGGCATGACCGTAATTATTAATGTTAAACACTCAAATTTTTCAATAGATTCATCATCTCCGGGTTGCACCCGGGCTTTCCCCCGCGCTTGTCGGGGTGTACCTTCCTCAGGGGAAGGCTTAGAACAACATATTCGAAGAGGTATTGTGAAACATCGATCTGATACGCTTCAAAAGGAAGCCAAACCACATCGAATTCCTCCTCGTTGTTTCCGTGACCGAATTTTGCGTAAAGGGTAAAATCACCGGTAACCGGCTGTTCATACTCTTCCAGACAACGGTCGCAAGGCAGGGTAACGGTTCCGGAAAGGTGAAAATCAATCTGCAGCTGGCGTTCCTGCTTCAGGAGACTGATCTGAACCGATACCGTGGCCTTCTGTGCCTCACTGTCGGGAAACAATGCAAAGAACTTATCAGTTAACTCGAATTCAAACAGATGCAACCCGTTCGAACAAGAGCCGAAAGGGATAATATATTCCGAAAATCGGTTCATACCACCTTCCAAAAATGTCCGGCAAAATTATAAACAATTTGTTAATAACCAAAATGCTATTTCTTCAGGACGATCCTGAAGGTTGTGCCCTTGTTAATCTCTGAGTTCCGGACGAAAATCTTCCCGTTGTGGTAATTCTCTATAATCCGCTTAACCAGAGATAATCCAAGGCCCCACCCACGGGGTTTGGTCGTATATCCAGGCTGGAAAATTACCTGATAGTTGGCTTTTTGAATTCCTTTTCCGGTATCGGTAATATCCAGATAGACCACCTGATTCTGGTCTCTCACAGAAATATCGATCTGTCCGGATCCATTCATGGCGTCGATGGCGTTCTTGCAGATGTTCTCAACCACCCATTCGAACAGGGTGAGGTTGAGCGGTACATAGAGCTCGTCCAGGTCCCCGAAATGCAAATTAAACCTGACTTTTTCGGAAGTACGGCTTTGAAGGTACCTGACGGCTCCGTCGAGAACCGACAAAAGATTCTCGGGCAGCAATACCGGGGCGGAACCGATTTTGGAGAACCGGTCGGCAATGGTTTCGAGCCTTCGCACATCCTTCTCCAACTCCCGCAGCACCTCCGGACCGGCCTGCTCCATTTTCAGCAGCTCAACCCATGCCATCAGCGAGGAGATCGGAGTGCCCAGCTGATGGGCCGTCTCCTTCGACATTCCCACCCACACCTGGTTCTGCTCTGCTCTCCGGGTGGAACTGAAGGCAAAATAGGCCAGTATGATGAAAATAAATACAATCCCCAGCTGTACGAACGGATAGAACTGAATGCGTGTGAGGATATAGGAATCCTTATAGTATAGATAATACTTGCTATCTCCCTGGCTGATCTCAATAGGATCATGCTGGGCCTTCATTTTTGCCAGCTGGCGGTCGAGGTACTTTTGACTTTTGAGGCTCAGGTTGTTCAGATTCCTGGCGCCGTCGATCAATTGGTTGAGAGAATCATAAATCACCAGGTTGCGGGAGGTAAGCTTGTTGCCTTCCTGATCGACTGTGAGAACCGGGATCGTATTGTTGTTCTTGACTATCTCCATTAGAAAATCGAAATAGTCGCCGTTTTGCTCCGGCTCCACGATAGTCAACTGCCTCTGGGCTTCAGCCCAGGTTTCAATTTTGAGCTGCTCTTCCCTTTCGAGTTTTTTCACCATCCCATTGGTGTACCAGGTGGTGGCAATCCCAATCACCAGCGCCCCGGCCACCAGGAAGAATTTCCAGCGTTGTTTGCGGGTATAAATATGCAAATCAGAAAATATTAATTGGGCTCACGGGCACAGGGGCACGGGGGCTCAAGGTTTAGATCATATTTCCAAACGCAATGGTATTGCCGGTTATTGTATCAGGGTTAACTTTTTTTTGATCAGTTCATCCCGATATTGTGCCATAGGGATGCCCGACAGGTTGAGGGAAACGATCTGGCTGGCAGGGTGGGTACCCAAGCTGTGTGAATAGGTTTTATCGTAATAAGGCAGCAGTAGCCCGACCACTGCGGCAAAATCTTCTTCTTCAAGCTTTTGGAGGCACTCCTGGGTAACCAATCCACCCAGCCGGCGGGATATTTTCTGGATAGACCCTGCCAGGTGACTCTTGTCAAGTCCGGCATATTCATCAAGAATTATCTGTATCCTGATCTCTTCCGGCACTTCAATGCGGATCACGGGTGAGGACTTCATGGCCAGTACAAAGGGTTCCGGCATAAAAATAGAACCAATGTTCCGGCTTTCATCTTCGATCCAGATATACGCTTCGGCAGCAAACTCCTGAAGTCGGGCAAACAATTCATTTTCAAACTGTTCATTGGTGGGTTGAGTGCCGAGCCCGATGCCTCCGAATGCAGATCCACGGTGGTTGGCCAGGGCTTCCAGGTCGACAACCGGCTCACCGGCTTCCCGGAGCTGATTCAGCCATCTGGTTTTTCCGCTCCCGGTCTGGCCACCGAGTACAATAAACCGCTTCCCGTCAACAAGATTTTCCCGGATATGGGCCCGATAGGCCTTATATCCGCCGGTGAGTATTGATACCCTGAATCCGGCTGTTTCAAGGAGCCACCCCATGGATGCGCTCCGCATGCCGCCCCTCCAGCAGTGGATCAGTATTTCTCCGCCGGGCGCCAGCTCGCGGGCAGCCGCTACAAAGCCCCGCATCTTGGGGCCAACGATCTCCAGACCGATATCCATGGCTTCGGTCCGGCTTCGCTGCTTATAGGCTGTACCAACCTGCGCCCTTTCCTGGTCGTCGAAAACCGGCAGGCTGAATGCGCCGGGGATGTGCCCGGCGGCATATTCTGCCGGAGCCCTGACATCAATCACCGGAACGGAAGCTGCCAGGGCCAGGAATTCAGAGGGACTGATCTCTTTCAAGCTTTATTCCGATTTTATAATCTGCTTGCTCCAGGTTGCAGGTCCGGCCTGGATCAATACAATATAGTTTCCGGCGGGCACCCTCTCACCCCGTGAGCCCGTTCCGTTCCATTCGAGTTTAACCCGCCGGCCCGTAACTCCACTCTCTTCTTTCTCAAACAACAATTGACCCGCCTGGTTGAAAATGCTCACCGTGACGTATTCCACACCGGTTAATCCGGCAAGGTCGATTTCTATGGTTATACGGTCGGTAAAAGGATTCGGATACAGATTGATGCATCCTGTCGAATCAAAGGGTATGGCGTCGCGGATGCCGGTTAGACGGGATTCATCCTTGCAAGTCTTGCATACCGCTACTGTATCACTGGGCTCCAGGCAAAGAAATGCAGAATGCACGGAAAGCACACGGTTGGTGAGGCTTTCATACAGGATCTCCTGTGCAGTGGTATTGGTTTGCGATGCCGATTCCAGCTCGCTGATATAGTTCCCGTGCCACATTTTGGCGAGGGTGGTATCGGATTGGGCAATCTGTTCGGATGATATCTGAACCAGTTTGGAGAATGGCTTCGACTTATACATCCCGGTAAGGTAAACCACGAAAGGAGTGGATCCGTAGAATTTCCCGATCTGGGTTACCTGTTCGTTTACCGGAAAACCCTGAGAGCTCGACTGGCCGAAACGGCCGTAACAGAAACCTTCGGCAGGGGCTGTAAACATGTCAAAGGCCGTGATCATTCCGTGGACGGAACTGAAAACCTTCTCAAAAACAGTCGGTAAATAGGTTTCCTGCCTGATGTTCATATAATATCCGGTTGAAATCTTCGACAAGTTGACATACAGGTATTCCTGTCCCATGTAATAGCGGTTCCCAATATAATAATAGAGTGCATTGCGATCCTGAAAATCCGCTATATAAATCGGGTAGAGGGGATCCTGAAGCTTGCGGAGATCTTTGATCAGGTTGTTGGCTTCGGTAAAATTTCCGAAATTATCGGAGCTCGAAACCAGGACAATGGATCCCATTCCTCCTGTATTCTTGATGAAAGTTATTCCCTCCGACAGAGAGCCGGGCAGGTTGCTGTAGGTTGAGGCTGCTGTGACTTTGCTGATGGCCAGGTTGATATTTTCGGCCGTCAGCGGCACCCATTCCGTGAAAGCTTTTTCGATCTGAAGCCCCGAGTAAACCATGTTGAAACCGTCGGCGGAAGAGTACTGGTTGAGCAGCTGCTCCTTAAGCATGGCCAGGACACCGGCTTTGGAATAGGTGGAATTTCCGGTTTTGTAGTCAAATACCACCAGGATGCGGTTACTGGCCTCCTGCTCGATATAATCAGCCGGATTGAGGGAAAGCTGGTAGTAGCTTTCCGTTTCACCCTGATAAACGCTTACATAACAATTGTTTACAACATTCGGAGTCATTTTCAGGAGAGGCCGGGTATTTAATTTCGCTGCCGGGATCATAGCTCTCAGATAGGGGCCGAATTCCTTATCGTACAAAGGCGAAAATGTGATTTCGGGATCTGAAAACCCGGGGATTCCGAAACCGTTCTCTTCCCACACCAGCACATGAAGATCGGGATCAATAGCAGAAGCGGACAAAATATCGGTAGGAACAGCGGCTTCAATTTTATCGCCCGACCAGGATACCGGCATCAGGTAGGTGATCCTGACTTTCCGCGTTTCATTGCGTTTCATAGGATAGACCCTCAGCTGGTACTGGCCTTTCCACTGTTTGTAAAGGACTGAGGGATCGCGCTTGCGGTCGACGATATCCTCATAAATTTCGGATGCTGACCAGCGGTCGATGAGCCGGCCCTGGATAATGTCATTTCCCACCCAGAGCCAGCTGTCGATGACCACAGCTTCTTCGGGCAACGTAAAATCGAGAACAGTTTCCAGCTGATCATTATCACCAAAGGAGGTATGGCCGGCTGAGAAGGTCAGGTAAAGGCTGTATTGCATCTGCAGTCCTTTGGGCCGCACGGTCAGGGTGGCCTCCTTGATATTTCCGGCCTGCCTCCACCATGTATAGTCGGGGTTATTGATCCAAAGGTCATTTTGGGCCGGAAGGGTCAGCCATCCGGTGAACAGCAAGGTGATTGCCGTTAAAAATCTCGTTTTCATTTGTTATTAATTAGTTGGGTTCGTCCAGAACGTAAATCCGTCCGGGCCCATCTGAGGTGATTCGGCCGATTATGGCTGCATCTTCGATGCCGCTGTTCCTGAGGGCGTCCAGAGCCTGTCGGGCCTGGTCTTCGGGTACGGCGGCAAGGAGTCCCCCTGAAGTTTGTGCATCACAGAGGGCGAGTTTACGGTATTCATCAAAGGTAACGGGCCAATCGACAAATTCGTTCACGTAGGCAAGGTTATTTTTTGTGCCGCCGGGGAGCGCACCGGCAGCGAGCAGGCCAAAGAGATCCGGCAGGTAGGGTACTGCCTTTGCGGATATCTCTGCGTTTACTCCGCTTGCCCGTGTCATTTCCAGCAGGTGGCCGAGCAGGCCGAACCCGGTAACATCCGTGCAGGCTTCGATCGTAAAGGTGCGGAGGGTATCTGCGGCGCTTCTGTTGAGGGTTGCCATGATACGGCAGGCAAGGTCGGCTTGCTCAGGTGACAGCAATCCGCGTTTCAGGGCTGTGCTGTAAACGCCGGTTCCAATCGGTTTGGTAAGGATGAGCATTGCTCCCGGCCGGGCGCTGCGGTTGGTCCAGATGCGACCGGGGTGTACCCGGCCGGTGGCCACCATTCCGTATTTGGGCTCGGTATCTTCGATCGTGTGGCCGCCCAGGATGCTGATACCGGCTTCCGCAGCCTTGTCTTCGGCACCGTGGAGAATCTCACGCAGAACATCAAGGCTCAGCCGCTTTACAGGGAATCCCACGATGTTCAGGGCAAAAAGGGGAGTCCCTCCCATCGCATAGATATCGCTCAGGGCATTGGCTGCTGCAATGGCGCCAAACCAGTACGGATCATCCACCACCGGAGTGAAGAAGTCAACGGTTTCCACCAGCGCAATGTCGTCGCTGATCCGGTAAACAGCAGCATCATCCGCTGTTTCTGGCCCAACGAGGATATCAGGGTTCTTTAAAACGGTAAGCTCCTGAACCACCTTCTCAAGATCCTGGGGGCGCAGCTTGCAGGCACAACCCATCCCGTGGGTATATTGGGTAAGTTTTACCTCACTGCCGCCCAATCCGGGTTCCTGCGTAGTTTGATCCGAAGAGAGCGACCGAACCGCTTCAATAATCCGTGCGGCCGCCAGATGAATCTCGTCTTCAATGGTAAACCTTCCGGTAGAAAGCCGGATGGTGCCCATGGCAACTTCTAAGGGTACATGCATGGCCTGAAGAACACCCGAAACGGTTACCTGGTCGGCATGGCACGCGGCCCCGGCTGATGCGGCAACTTCGGGCATAGCTCCCAGCAAGGTGGTGGCTTCTATCCGTGGAAAACCGATGCTGAGGGTGTTGGGAAGCCGCTTTTCAGGATGCCCGTGTACCACAGTCTCCGGCAGCTCGCTGGTTATTAGATCTTCCAAAAGGTCTCTCATCTTTTTCAGATGCTCAGCCTCACCGGTGAGGTTTTGGGCTGCCAGCCCGCAAGCCTTGCCCAGCCCGGCAATCTCGAGTACATTTTCGGTTCCGGGCCGGCGGTTCTGCTCATGATCCGCACCGTGTATGATTTTTTCCAGCTGAACACCCTGTCGGATGTAGAGCGCGCCGATCCCTTTCGGTGCATATAGTTTATGACCGGCTACCGAAAGAAGGTCCACATTCAGCTCCTCCACATTCACCGGGATTTTGCCAATGCTTTGGGCAGCATCGCAGTGCATCAGGACCCCCCTTTCTCGGGCGGCCCTGCCAATTTCTGCAACCGGCTGGATCGTGCCCACTTCATTATTGGCATGCATCACCGAGATCAGAATGGTGTCTGGTCCGATCTCCCGTATCACATCGTCAGGATTAACCATGCCGTATTCATCCACTCCCACCCGGGTAACCCGGAACCCCTCCTTTTCAAGATAGGCGCATACCTCCAGAACGGCAGGATGCTCAACGGCTGTTGTGATAATATGGTTTCCCGCGCGCTTTCTGGCCCTGGCTGCGCCCTGAATGGCAAGATTATTCGACTCCGTTCCCCCGCTGGTAAAAATGATCTCCTGCGGCTGCGCTCCGATCAGGTTAGCAACCTGCTTACGCGCTGTCTCAACTGCAAGCCGTGTTTGAGTTCCATATGTATGGATGCTGCTCGGATTTCCGAAAAGCTCCCGCAGAAAAGGTTCCATAACCGCCGCTACCTCCGGGTCAACCGGGGTGGTGGCGTTGTAATCGAGGTAGATTGCACGCATGTTGCTGGTTACTGGTTACAAGTTGCCGGTTGCCGGTTGCCGGTTGCCGGTTACTGGTTCAGGTTGCCGGTTGCCGGTTGCCGGTTGCCGGTTAAGGCACTGGTGTCATCCCGGTGTAAACCGGGATCTCCCCTAAAATGCTCCGATGGATCTTTTCATCTTTCATCTTTCATCTTTCTTCTTTTATCTTTCTTCTTTCTTCTTTGTTCTTTCTTTCGCCCCCGGGTCGAGCCCGGGGCAGGCTTTTCGCCTTTTATCTTTCGCCTTGCCTGTATTTCCCTTCTGCAGAATCCATCATCGCCACATAGTTCCTGTACCTCAGCTCACCGATCTCCCCTTCCTCAACGGCATGCTGCACCTCACATCCGGGCTCGTGGGTATGTGTACAATTATTAAACTGGCAGCCTGCAGCATGCCTGAATATCTCCGGGTAATAATGGTATAACTCCTCCTTGCCGATCTCGATCACACCGAAGCCCCGGATACCTGGGGTGTCGATCAGGAAGCCGCCGGAGGCCAGCTCAACCATTTCGGGAAAAGTGGTGGTATGCTTACCCATTTTGTGATAGTCCGATATTCCGGCTGTTTTTAGCCGCTGCAGGGGATCGAGCGAATTTACCAGTGTGGACTTGCCAGTGCCGCTGTTACCGCTGATCAGGGTAACCTTGCCCGGCAGCAGGGCCCTTACCTGTTCAAGGCCCTTCAGAGTAACCAGGGAGAGCGGGTAACAGGAATACCCGGCTAAAGTATAGGCCTCAACCCATTCCGCCATCACGTTAAGATCATCCAGAGAATACAGATCCATCTTGTTAAATATCAAACTTACAGGGACACTGTAAGCTTCTGCCGTCACAAGGAACCGGTCTACGAACATGGAAAGTGTTTCGGGTGATCTGAGTGTTATAATAAGCAGGGCCTGGTCAAGATTGGCTGCCAGGATATGTGATTCCCGCGCAAGGTTGATGGCCTTACGGATGATGTAGTTCCTCCTGGGATGGATTTTAGTGATCATCCCGTGACCATTGTCCTGCACCTCACCGTCGACCTGATCCCCTACCGCAACGGGGTTCGTTGTCCGGATCCCCTTCATCCGGAAAGTACCTTTTATTTTGCAGCTAAGAAGTATTCCTGTATCGGTCCTGACATGGTGCCAGGAGCCGGTGGTTTTGACGACAGTACCGGTAAAAACCATTTCATCCATGGCGTAAAGGTAATAATTGGTTCGCTGCGCTCACTAAGAGGCCTCCCTTCGGTCGGCTAAAAGGTCGCTGCGCGACTAATTGGCTCCCTGCGGTCGCTAATTGGAGGTGAGGCTAAAGTGAAGTAGTTGAGAATGCGTGCGAAGGACTTTGTTTGTTAAATAACAGCAGGTCATTCGCTCATGCAAGGCCCGTAAACACTGGCCTTTTGTGAAATATTCATGATTACACCACTCAAAAAATGCGAACAGGTTTGTTTTTTTTACAATAAGGTATCCTTCGCATTGGGGTAAAACTGATTGGATGATCCATTAAATCACTATATATCTGATAATTATTTAAATCAAATGCTTAAAATCGAATCCCGTTTCCGAATTTGGGCTTCAGCCCCAATTAGTGAGCGCAGCGAACCAATTAGCGAGCGCCAGCGAACCAATTAGCGAGCGCCAGCGAGCCTATTAGGAGCGCAGCGACCTCTTACTCCATCAGGAACCCGAGCTCACCTCCTGGTTGTACTTCGGCGGTGAGCTGCCCTTTTCTGAAAATCCGGACGGACCGGGGTCCGATCAGGTCGACTTTTTTATTGATGATCCTGAGCATTGTTCCTTCGCGCAGACCTACCACATAAAGATCAGGATTGATCTCGATGAATTCCTGGATGCGCTGCTCCCGGGTCTCCCCGGCATGGCCTTCGGGATTGGCATCCAGATAGTGCGGATTGATCTGGAAAGGGACCAGGTTAAAAGCATGCAGTCCATCGGGATCTACAATAGGCATATCGTTGGTGGTGCGTATGGTGGGGCAGGCTACGTTGGCGCCGGCACTCCAGCCGATGAAAGGGGTCCCCGTGAGCACCTTTTCCCGGATAACGTCAATCAGGCCCAGGTCATGAAGCATCCGCGTCAGTTGCCAGGTATTTCCTCCGCCCACCACAATGCTTTCAGCCTGACTAACGGCTTCGCGCGGTGAGGGCAGGCGGTGAATGGACTCAACCTCCACGCCAAACTCCCGGAAACGCTCCGCGACTTTCCTTTCATACTCCTCATAGGAGAATGTAACCGCCGCATAGGGGAAAAACAGGACTTTTTTCACGGCAGGAACAAGGAACCGGGCGATTTCTTCCCTGGGATGACTCAGGTAGGTTTCTCCGGCATTGGTTGAGTTGCTTATCAGTAAAAGTTTCATGTGTTTACAGTTTTGTTAAATCGTTCTGTAATCTGTTCAAGGTTGAAATTTTCCGGATTTCTTTGAATATCGATATAAAGATACTGGTTATCGAAGGCATTGTATACCATCAGCTTCCCCGATAATGGTTCACCGGCGCCCGTGATCACCTTAATTGTTTCATTTACCTGCATCAGCCCGATGATTCCCGGCATCACACAATATATCCCCAGCTCCCCTATTCTTTCCTCTTTAATCTTTCTTCTTTCCTCTTCTCTTTCGCCCTCCTCCGGATGGAGGCACCGATATCCCGGACCATTTTTATAATTGAAGACCGATACTTGTCCTTCGTACTTATGGATGGCACCATGAATCATCGGCTTGCCGGTGAGCGTACAGGCATCATTGATCACATAGCGGGAGGGTTGATTATCAGTACAATCCACCACGATATCAAATTCGCATACAATGGAAAGAGCGTTGGAAAGGGTTAGCCGTTGGTTGATCATGGTGATTTCAGTAAGCGGGTTCATTTTCCGCATCCGCGAACTTGCCACAATGGCTTTAAGCTTTCCGATGTCGTTGAAGCTGTAAAAAACCTGGCGCTGGAGATTTGCAATGTCTATTTCACTGTTATCCATCACACCAAGCCTTCCCACCCCGGCCGCTGTCAGGTATTGCACCACGGGGCAACCGAGCCCTCCGGCCCCTACCACCAGCACCCTTGCATTCTTGATTTTCTGTTGTCCGCGGAGTCCGATCTCTTCGAGCATGAGGTGGCGGCTGTACCGGATTTTTTCGGGTTCTGATAATTGTGTCATGCCCCGAAAGTATAAAAAAACCCGGAAGCTTTGACTTCCGGGTTTCGGCAGGCTGGTGTTCGGTCAGCCTCCAAAATGTATTCCGAATGTGAGCGGAAATACTTCCGGACCCATATCGGTTTCAAACATTGTCTGCGGATAATAGGTGGCAAAGAGGGCAACATCGCCATAACCCACGCGGCCCGTGAAACCATAGCGGAAGTCTCTCAGGTAAAAGTCGTCCTTGGTTTTTATTTTCTGCTTTTCGCCTGCGATTTCATATTTCTGAACCTGACGTGAACCCAGCCGCAATCCGCCGATGATGCCGGCCGACAGCTTGATCCGGTGGTTTTCACCGTAGACCGGAATCTGGAACTCAAGCATCAGGGGGAGGGTGAGGTAGCACATGCTGAAGCGGTTCTTGCTCAGGCCCATGTCGACCGGTTCACTTCCTATTCCATCGGAAAACTTAACCAGGTCGATATCATTGGTAAGCATAAACTGCTGATATTCAAATCCAAGTCCGGTAACAAGCCCGACATAGTTTCTGATGATTCCCAGGGATTTTTCGGCAAAATTAAAATTTAAACCATAGCTCTGGTTCATGTTATAATCCAGAAAGGCTCCGTCCGAAGGAAGCTGGAGTTTGTAGTCGGCATTGGTCAGCGTGGCCAGCCCGAATTCGAAACCACCCCAGGTACCATCCATTTTACGGGCGGGTTTTTTATGATAACGTGATTCCCGTTCCCTGACAATCATATCACCATCCTCATCGGTAATAATCTGAATATCCTTATCAGAATCTACAATTACCGTATATTTTTTATTTCCGATACGGATTTTTGAGGTATCAGGATCCTCTTGCGAATAACCGGTAAACCCGATTCCTATTATGCCCGCGAGGGCCAGAATAACAACTCTTTTCATGATTTTGATTTATTAGTATTTGAAACTATGACGGAGAGCCCCTGAAAAAAGTTACAGCACTTTTTTATTCATTGTTTTCCTGCGTCCGGATCGGGGTTTCCACATCGAGAAGCCTGGAATTGAAGGAGACGGCCAGGATCTGTCCGCTGGCGTCATATTCGCGGTTGAGTTTCATTTCGGTTCCGGCAAGCAGATTGATTCTGTCGACTCCGGCGCCGGCTACTTCCCGATGTACAATCGCAACAAGCGCAGCGTCTGCCTGGACCTGAAGAGCCCGGAGGGCCTGGCGGCCGCCAAGGCCCTGGTCGGGGAGGCCGATGTCC
>CAZEKJ010000009.1:0-16481 GCA_964512915.1 uncultured Porphyromonadaceae bacterium | reverse complement strand
GTTCAGTTTCATTTCGGTTCCGGCGAGAACATTGATCTTATCGACTCCGGCACCGGCTACTTCCCACAGAGAGAAGCGGGTTTTCCTGACCAGGACGGGATCCTCTCCGAGCACTTTCTCACGGAACAGCTGGAGTGCATATTGGGGAAGGGTCAGGTACTTCTCATCCGGAATGGACAGTATTGCTGAATAGGTAAAGACTGAAGCGAGTACTACCGGAGTGCGCAGAGGATCAGGTATGCTGATCCTGATATCGGGATTCTTGTAACTCAGGCTCTTCATTGGCATAGTGTCCCTGAAGGAGATAACCGCCTCATCATTGATTTTTTTGGTCCCCGGAACCTTGTTCGGTGTAACCGATGCAATGAGTTTTGCTGGTTCTCTGAATCCCGGGGAAGTTTGAACCGCATCCTTTTGATTATCAATAATCGCGGTTTTGCCGGGTTGACCCGCCATGCCGGTAACATCCTGTTCGCCCCGTGGCCAGAGAATCAACGCCAGCACCACAATGGCAGCGGCTGAAACAACCGTAAGCACCCAGGGTGCCAGGAGCCTCGTTTTGTGCCGAAGTTCAGCCTTGTAAGGGAACAGTACAGTTTCAGGCCTGAGTTTTGTGACCTGGAAGGAAGCAAACGTCCTGCCCAGGGCGGGTTCATTATGAAGCCGTTCCTCAAAAGCATCGGTTTCGGCGGCCGTAAGATCATTTTCAAGCCTGGCAATGCATAGCTGGTCATCCGCAGAAATACCCGGGATATCGGAATGGCTTTTTAGCAAACTCCCGATGGCTGGAAACTTTTCCTCCTCAATCATCAGGCGGACCCCGGTTAGCCCCTTCAACTCCTCCTTCAATTGTGGATTGGCTTCCAGGAAATCCAGAAGCTGGCTCAGCTGCCCGTCGTCCAACCGGTGGTCGAGGTAGTCCATGAACCAGATTTCGTAATTATTTCCTGTTATAGCTTCCATGTTACACTAAAACTTCTATCGATCCGATGTATTCCTTTAGAAAAACCCTGGCACGATAAATATAAACTTTCACCTGTGCCTCTGTAAGGCCTGTTATCTCTGCTATCTCCTTGTATGAATAACCTTCATAATCCCTCAGCATCAGAACGGAACGCTGATCCGGCGGAAGCCGGGTAACCCCCTGGTTCAGCTTCTCCATCGCATCGGAATATTGTTCCGAGTGCGACCAGCCCATTGTATGTCCATCGTCCCATGCTGCCATTCTTTTATCCAGCCTTGTCTGATCGATCATCTTGTGATAGGCCGTCGTAAAAAGATACGACTTGGCTTTACCGGCCGCAACCTGATCCACGTTCATCCAGAGCTTCTCGAACGAGTCCTGAACCAGATCGCGCGCTTTCTCCTTGTCCCGGATGTTCTTAAGAATGAACCGGTACACGGCGTCAGCATGCTGGTTTACACAAGAATTGTAATCGTTAACAGTCATTTCGGGTTAAAAGGCATCATTAGGACGAAGATGCGGATTGAAAAGTTACAGAAAAAAATTAAAATGATATTTGTTTTATCTTTGGCCGAAACCCTGCTGAAAAACAGTTCCTATGTCTCTTACCCGTCTTTCCCTGCTGGCCACGGTGGCAGCCATGAGTCTGGCCTCCTGCGATGAATCCTTCGATCCAACGTCACCCAGCGACTCCACACCGTATGTGATGTGTATCCTGAACCCCAAGGACAGCGCTCAGTATGTCAGGGTGCAGCGCAGCTACATCTGCCAGGAGAATGCCTATAATTTTTCAACGAACACCGACTCACTTTACTACCTCAAGGATGAGATCGAAGTGTATCTGACGCGCTTCGACACCCTCGACGGAAGCATGATGGAAAACCCGATCCGGTTTTATACAACCGATGAAATCAGCAAGGATTCCGGCGCTTTCGCATCAATCGGGCATTACCTGTTTAAGACAACCGAACCCGTCTATGCCGAGTTTGATTACGAGCTCAGCATTGTATTTACCCGCGATGGCAAGACCATCACGTCAAGGATACAACCGCTGGGTTCGTGGAACTTCCTTCATGCCTTTACGAGAGAGCAGAGAAAAACCAAGTACAACTGGTATCTGCCCGAGCGAATCGACTATTTTATGGATCTTACCCCTAATCATCATCCACAGCTCACCCGGTTCCTGTTTACCGAGATGTCGGCTCACGATACCGTGAATAAATACATTGAGTATTTTCATAAGTATGACGAACTGAGTAACCTGAGTGATGAGCTGGAAGGCCAGAGTTTTCTCGGCGATGATTTCCTGTTCCGGTTTATTGCCAAGGAGATACCGGTTAAACCAGGCATCCGGCGAGTTGCGGTGGGGGTCGATTTCATGATCCAGCTGGCCGATTCCAACCTTATATTGTACAAGAGAGTCCAGGAGCCGGATACACGTTTTTTCTATACACCTGAGTTCAACAACATCAGGAACGGCGGTGTCGGGCTTTTTGCAAGCCGCTATAAACTGACACTTTTTGGCAAGGCGCTAAAGCCCAATGAGATCGACTCCTTGTCAATGGGCAAGTATACCCGTATGCTTAATTTCGCCGATTCCCGGGGTGAATTTCACGGCGGAGGAAACTGAAATGATAAAACAGATGATGGACATAATGAGCAGCCGTTTGATGCTGCTATTTTTCTCCGGACTCCTGCTGGTTTCCTGCGAAAAGAATTATCCACCGAGAATAGTTATTACGGAGTATACGCGCCAGCCGGGTATTGGAAACACCACTTTCAACCTGCGTGTGGAAGCAACCGATGCCGAGTTGGATCCCCTCACTTTCAAGTGGGAATCTGCCCTGGGAACCTTTGTCAAGGATGCCGGCAAAGCTGAAACCTCCTGGACCGCTCCGGTATCAACCAGCGACCAGAACTACCGTATATGGGTGACTGTTTCCGATGGTAAAAGTGATGTTTCTGATACCCTTGAAATACCGGTGGCTGCGGTAACTTACGGAAAACTTAGCGGCATGGTATATTTTACCGGCACCAAAGTTCCGGTTTCGGATGCTATCGTTACGGTGGACGGAAAGAGGGATACCGCCTCCTTCGAAGGAGCATTTGAAATCGACGGTGTACGGTCGGGCCGGCAAACGATCACCGCCCAAAAAGCGGATTTTATATCCGGTTCCGTAGATGTATTAATCCGTCAGGGCACAAATACAGCAACCCTGTTCATTACCTCTCCCCTGCATACCTGCCGGGTGTCCGGGCAGGTCACCGGTAACCGCACCAACGAGCCCAAGCCCTACCATACGGTGATAATCCTCAATCCTGACAACACCGAAAGCGGGCTTCTCAGCATCGCAAACGGAACCGGCAACTATTCCATTACCGGAATCCCAAAGGGCTTAAGACGGCTTGTTGTGAAGGATGACATCCGGGTCAGGATGGAAACCCTGATCTATTTTGAGGGAGGTGATAAGGAATTCAATTTTGCGATCCCGGAGCCCTTTCAGTTCACAGATTCCCGTGATCAGCATGTCTATCAGGCCGTAAAGGTTTCGAGCCTCACCTGGATGGCTGAAAACCTGGCTTATCTTCCCAGTGTTGCACCGGCCTTTACACAGGGCGGGGTTTGGGTTTACGGCTATTCCGGTTTCGATGTGAGCGCTGCCCGGGCAACAGAAAACTACAAAAAGTACGGAGTCCTCTACGACTGGCCCACTGCCATGGCTGATACCCACGGGAATGGACGCGATATCTGCCCTCCGGGCTGGCACCTGCCTGATGACGGCGAGTGGAAAGCCCTTGAACTGGCTCTTGGAATGGATCCCACCGAGCTCGATTCCGTTGCATGGAGATATACCGGTGAGGTGGGTAAAAAGCTGAAATTCGAATCCGGCTGGGATAACGACGGAAACGGCTCCAACACATCGGGCTTCAGTGCCCTGCCGGCCGGTTACCGAACCTCCACCGGCATTTTCATCGGGTTGTATAGTCATACAAACTTCTGGTCCTCAACCTCTTTTGACGGAGAAACCATCTGGCGGAGGCAGTTGGACCAGAACCATCACGCGATCTGGCGGTATAACGAGTTTACTACCAACGGGTTTTCGGTGAGGTGTGTGAAAGACCGGTAGGGGCGCTAGGGCACAAGGGCATAAGGGCATAGGGGCATAGGGGCATAGGGGCATAGGGGCATAGGGGATTAGGGGATTCGGTCAATCGTAAATCGTAAATCGTAAATCGTAAATCGTAAATACTAATGCGTTTCCTCGGTTTTTTCCTGCTTCTGGTTTCCATGTCGTTTGTTCCTGGAACCAATGTTTCTGCTCCGGATACGGACCAGAATGTGATGTCGACCCTGTGGTATCAAAAATCCGGAGAGATGAGGGCTCTTTATTATCAGGCCTATAACCTCGCTGAGCTTCGTATCCGTGAATTCCTTGCGAGGCCGAGAACTGAGCGGCCGGCTGCTGTTATTTTTGATATCGATGAAACGCTTCTCGACAACAGTCCTTCGGAGGGACTGAACATCCTTGAGGGTAAACCGTACAGTGCGGAACGCTGGAAAGCATGGAGCGACAAGGCGTCTGCGCGCGCGCTTCCGGGTGCGGTGGAATTCTGCAGGTTCCTGGCCAGAAATGACATTTCCGTTTTTTATGTCTCTAACCGGATGAATACAGAGGTGATTTCTACCATGCTCAATCTGCAAAACAGGAATTTTCCCAACGCCGACCGAAACCATCTTTTTCTCAGGTCAGAAACTTCCAGCAAGGAATTCCGCAGGAGTGTCATTGCGAAAAACTTCGATATACTGATGTTAGTCGGGGACAACCTGGCCGACTTTGACATGATTTTCGAGGACCGATCGCAGAATTTCGGCTTTAATACGGTCGACAGCCTCCGCCATGAGTTTGGAAAAAAATTCATCCTCCTTCCAAATCCAATGTATGGCGACTGGACCAAGCCGTTGTGGGGGGGGAAGAAGAATCCCACACCAAAGGAGTTGGCTGACTTTCGGAGGAGCCTGCTGGAAACCCAATAATTGGTTCGCTGCGCTCACTAATTGGCTCGCTAACGCGAGCTAATTGGCCTCCCTACGGTCGGCTAATTGGCCAGGCCCATCCCCTATGCCCTTGTGCCCCTATGCCCTTGTGCCCTTGTGCCCTTGTGCCCTTGTGCCCCTGTGCCCCTGTGCCCCTGTGCCCCTGTGCCCTTGTGCCCTTGTGCCCTTGTGCCCCTATGCCCCCATGCCCTTATGCCCAATAATCTTTCATATTCCGAGAAAACTTCCCATCTTTAAAGGTTAGAATTACACTTAAACCTATCTATAAAATGAGTGAACCAAAAAAAATCGACCGCCGGAATTTCTTTGGCAAGATGGCCGTTGGTGCAGGGGCAGCGATAACGCTTCCCTACATCATTCCGTCAAGCGCCCTCGGGAAGGATGGCGCCGTAGCTCCCAGCAACCGGGTTGTTATGGGTGTGATCGGGTCGGGCTCCATGGGAACCGGCGACATGTATGAATTCATGGGTAAACCCGATGTTCAGATGGTCGCCGCCTGTGACGTTGACAAGAAGCACCGGGAAAATGCCAAGACAGCGATGGATGCCAAATACGGAAACAGCGATGCCCGCATCTATTCTGATTACCGGGAGTTCCTGGCACAGGAGAAGATTGATGCGGTGATCCTTGCCCTGCCTGACCAGTGGCATGGCATCATCGCTGTGGCTGCAGCCAACGCCAAGCTCGACATTTATGGCCAGAAACCGCTGGCCAGGACGATCTGGGAAGGCAAAAAGATTATTGAGGCCGTAGAAAAAAACAAGGTTATCTGGCAAACCGGTTCCTGGCAACGCTCAGAAGCTCATTTTCACAGAGCCTGTGAACTGGTTATCAATGGGCGTATTGGAAAAGTTAATTTCGTGGAGGTTGGTCTTCCGGATGGCTCCCCAACCTCTGCGGCACATCCGGTTCAGCCTGTTCCCGAAGGACTTGACTGGGAAATGTGGCTCGGGCCAGCACCGGCAGCCCCTTACCGTGGGGTATGCCACTGGGACTGGCGCTGGATCCTGGACTATTCGGGCGGACAGCTCACCGACTGGGCTGGTCACCATATCGATATCGCGCATTGGGGACTCGGACTGGATCGTACCGGCCCGATTGAGATTGATGCCAAGGGCGTTTTCCCACGCGACGGCATTTTCGATGTTCCCGTTGAATATTCCATACATGCCAAATATGCCAACGGCATCGAGATGCATTACGCCAATGCCCGCCAGGTACCTCATGGGATGGGGGTATGCTGGTATGGCGACAAGGGTTGGATTCATGTTGACCGTGGCGAGCGCCTTTTTGCCAGCGACCCGAAGATCCTTGAGGAAAAGATCGGTGACAATGAGATCAAACTTTACCGGAGCCTGAATCATACCCAGAACCTGATCGACTGCATCCGCAGCCGTGAGGAGACCATTACTCCCTGCCAGGTTGCTCATCGTTCCATTTCAGCGGCTTTGCTGGGTGAAATTTCAATGCTGACCGGACGAAAGATTAAATGGAATCCGGATACCCAGGAAATTATTGATGACCCGATGGCCAGCCGCCTGCTGAGGCGTCCGTTCCGCGCTCCCTGGAAACTCGAAGGCAACTAATCCTAATCCGATCAACACATGAAAAAACTGATATTCTCATTCCTGATGCTGGCCCTGATGGCCGGCGGAATCTTTCTCCTCCCTTCCTGCAAGCAGAACCCGGCAGGCAAAGCCGCTTACAAGGCCTTGATTGTTACCGGCCAGAATAACCACGACTGGAAAGCCTCAACCCCGATTCTCAAGCAGATCCTTGAAAACTCAGGACTCTTCGCTGTTGAGGTGGCGCAGTCGCCGGAAGGTGGAAAGGATATGTCGAATTTTAAACCGGTTTTCACCAATTATAACCTGATCGTCCTTGATTATACCGGTGACGCCTGGCCTGCTGAAACGCAAAAAAACTTTGAAAACTACGTAGCCGGAGGCGGTGGTGTGGTGGTATATCACGCAGCAGACAATGCATTCCGTGAGTGGAAGGAGTACAACAAGATGATCGGCCTTGGCGGCTGGGGCGACCGGAACGAGACCGACGGTCCCTATGTCCGCTGGCGCGACGGTCAAATTGTTCGTGATACCATGGCCGGACGGGGCGGATCACATGGCAGGCAGCATGCATTCAGGGTAACCACGCGTGAGCCTGAACATCCCATCATGAAAGGGCTTCCTGCCAGCTGGCTTCACTCCATGGATGAGTTGTATTCCGAACTACGGGGCCCGGCAGAAAACCTTACCGTTCTCGCCACATCCTGGTCCGATTCTGCCAAAGGCGGCACGCATCAGCACGAACCTATCCTTATGACCGTCGGATACGGCAAAGGAAGGGTTTTTCATACGGTTATCGGACATGCCATGGGCGACAGCGCACAACCTGCCATGGAATGCGTCGGATTCATTGTAACTCTCCAGCGCGGCGCCGAATGGGCCGCAACCGGGAACGTTACCCAGGCTATTCCATACGATTTCCCGCAGTTCAATACGGAAAGCAAATGGCCGCTTTTCAGGCCTTTGGAATTTGAAGAGATCCTGGCTAACCTGAAGAATTATCAGCCCGGTGACACCCGGTACAACCTCCAGGACCTCACCAATTACATCCGGAACAACAACGACGGGGGTGAGAAATATGCCAAAATGGAAACGGCACTTCTCCGGTATCTACAGGGGACAGGAACAGCTGCATCCAAAAACCTTATCCTAAAGGAACTGAGCATCCATGGGACGGATAAGGCGCTTCCTGTGCTGAAGAAGCTGGAAAAGAACGAGGAGACCAAAGAAATGGCGAGGTTCGCTTCCGAACGGATAACTTTGCAGTATAGTAATTAATAATTGGCTCCCTGCGGTCGCTAAAAGGCTCCGCTATCGCTCCGCTAACAGGCGCTTCGCGCTAATAGGACCTTTGCGCCAATGCCTGTTAGGGCGAAGCCCCTTTTAGCCCGAAGGGCCTGTTAGCGACCGCAGGGAGCCAATAATAAATCGAAAATACTTAATACTACTATGTCAACGAGAAGAGATTTTGTAAAAACAAGCGCAACGGCTGCCGCGGCAGTTGCAGCCGTAGCAGCCGTACCCGGAGCGGTCAGTTGTGCCAATAAGGCCAACGACAAGCTGGTGATCGGTGTGATCGGGATCAACGGAATGGGTTTTTCCGATGTGAAAGCCTTCCTTAAACAGGAAAACGTGGAATGTGCGGCAATATGCGATATTGACCAAACCGTTCTGAATAAGCGGACCGGAAATATCGAGGAATTGCAGGGCAAAAAACCGGAGGTATTCACCGACTACCGCAAGCTGCTCGAGCGCAAGGACATTGACGCTGTTATTATCGGAACTCCTGATCACTGGCATGCCCGTATGATGGTGGATGCCTGCGATGCCGGAAAACATGTGTATGTGGAGAAACCTATGGCCAACACCATTTATGAAGCCTTTCAAATGGAAAAAGCCGGCCGCCGTTATAAAAAAGTGGTCCAGGTCGGCCAATGGCAGCGGAGTGATCCTCACTGGAACGATGCTTTTGCTTTTGTCCAGTCTGGAAAACTCGGTAAGGTGAGGACCGTCAAGGTATGGTGCTATGAATCCTGGCTGATGCCCCCCGGACCGGTGCCCGACGAGAACATTCCCGACGGAGTCAACTACGACATGTGGCTCGGACCTGCTCCAAACCGACCCTTTAACCGCAATCGTTTCCATTTCAATTTCCGCTGGTTCTGGGATTACGCCGGAGGTCTGATGACAGACTGGGGTGTACATCTTCTGGATATGGCTCTCGCAGGAATGCAGGCCGAACTGCCGAAATCAGCGATGAGTTCGGGCGGGAAACTGGCATTTCCGGAAAGTCCCATCGAAACACCTGATACACAGCAGGTTATTTATGAATATGACGGTTTCAACGTAATCTGGGACCATGCCATGGGCATTGGCAACGGTGACTGGCGGCGGGATCACGGAGTATCCTTTATCGGCAATAACGGAACTTTGATCGCAGATCGCGGTGGCTGGGAAGTGGTTCCGGAACAGGGCAAGGACGGTCCGCTGGTACAGGAAGTACCTCGCATTGCGGGCACAGGGCAAGGCCTGACGCTTCACGTGCAGAACTTCATTGAATGCATCAAGAAAAATGAGCGTGAAACCAATGCCAATCCTACTATCGGAAGGGCTGTCGCCAGCATGGCTCACATGGGAAATATTGCCATCAAAACCGGACAGAAAATATACTGGGATCCGGAAAACGAGAACTTTAAAAACAACCCGGAAGCCAGCCGGCTGATCACGCCGGTTTACCGTGATCCCTGGACACTGCCGAACGTTTAATCAATGGGAAACACCCGTCGCAAATTTTTAACCGACAGCCTGAGCCTGGCTGCCGGGGCCGGACTGGCAGGAGTTCTTCCTGCCAGCCTTGGCCTTCAGGGCTGCAGCACACGCAAAAATCCCGACGACCCCATCCGCATTGCACTGATCGGCTGCCGCAATATGGGCTTTACCAATGCCTGCAGTTTCATTGAACAACCGGATTGCCGACTGGCAGCCCTTTGTGACATCGATAAAAACATCCTTGATTCGCGAGCTGCCGATATCCAGAAATATGCTTATGACAAGAAAATCGATGTTCCCAAGTTCGATTTGTATGGCGATTTCAGGAAAGTCCTCGACCGAAAGGACATTGATGCCGTCATTGTGGCAACCCCCGATCACTGGCACGCCCTGATCACCATCATGGCCTGCCGGGCCGGAAAAGATGTCTATGTGGAAAAGCCCGCAGCCAACTCAGTTTTTGAGGTCAATCAGATGGTAAGGGCAGCAAAGCGCTACAAACGGGTTGTCCAGGTGGGGCAATGGCAGCGGAGCGGCCTCCACTGGCAGGATATGGTTGATTACATCCGGTCGGGCAAACTCGGAAAGATCACCCGCGTGGAAACCTGGCGGTATGGCGGAAATCCGGTGCCCAAAGTTCCGGACAGCCCTGTTCCGTCGGGGGTCAATTACGACCTGTGGCTCGGTCCGGCACCCCTGCGGCCGTTTAACCAAAACCGCTTCCATTACAATTTTCGCTGGCATTGGGATTATGCCGGCGGCAAAATGACTGACTGGGGAGTGCACATGATCGATATGGCGTTATGGGCGCTTGACCTTAAGCATCCGAATACCATATCCGCTACCGGTGGTAACCTGGTGTTTCCCGATGATGATATGGAAACCCCTGATACCCTTATGGTAACCTATCGGTTCGGTGACCTGGAACTGATCTGGGAAAATAATTTCGCATTGCAGACAAATGCCTACGGTTTTGATCACGGCGTTGCCTTTCATGGTGAAAATGGTGAACTCCGGGCCAACCGTTCCTTCTGGGAAATCTACCCGAAAATGGTCAACGGAATCCCGGCCATTGAGCCGGTCAATCGAAACATGAATGCGGGCAATGACCTCCGTCTGCATATCCGGGATTTTTTGGATTCGATCCGTAAACGAAATTTTGATACAGCCGCCAGCATTGAGATCGGCCGTGATGTAGCCATTGTGGCGCATCTTGGCAATATAGCTTACCGAACCGGCAAGGAGCTCCACTGGAACGGTGAAACCGGACATTTCAATGAACCGGAAGCAAATGCCTTGCTCCAGCCAACATATCGCAAACCATGGGAATTAAACAAACTATGAACAAAACACTATTATTATCCGCAGCTATTCTGCTTTTCAACCTTACCGCCACCGCACAGGATCCTAAAGAGACCGAAGACTGGTCGCGCAAACCGTTGATTGTAACCCCCGGTTGCCATGCCTCGGCACCTTCCGATGCCATCATACTATTTAAAAAAGGCAAAGACCTCGACAATTGGACTTCCCGCAAGGGGCCGGCCAAATGGAAAACAGGGTTTAAAAAAATGCAGGTTAACGGAACAGGCGATATCCTTACCAAGGAGAAATTCGGCAGCTGCCAGCTGCATGTTGAATTCCGGTCACCTGCCAAAGTAGAAAGCGAAGGCCAGGGGCGCGGAAACAGCGGGGTTTATATTCAAACCCTGTATGAAGTTCAGGTCCTGGATTCCTACAACAACGAAACCTATTATAACGGTCAGGCCGGTTCCCTTTACAAGCAGTCGGCACCGTTGGTAAACGCTTCGAAGAAACCCGGAAAATGGCAGGTTTACGACATCGTATTCCATGCTCCGGTATTCAATCCTGATGGCACGGTAAATAAACCCGCCACGGTTACCGTTTTCCATAACGGGGTTTTGATCCAGGACCATTTTGAGCTCAAGGGACCAACCGTTTATGCGGGATATCCGAAATACCAGGCACATGGAGACATGCCCCTGCTGCTTCAGGATCACGGGAACCCGGTGCAGTATAGGAATGTGTGGATACGGAAGCTCTGATTTATGATTGACGATTGACGATTGACGATTGACGATTTACGATTTTGGACGTTCAGGGCTGTCATTCCGGCGAAGGCCGGAATCCCCTGATTAAAGGTTAGTTCCCATGTACCGCAAAGATTTTATCATTTCAACCAGTCTTGTGGCAGCCGGCATGGCTGCCGCTCCAGGCCTGCTGCAATCTTGCAGCAAGGAACCCCGGTTTCAGATATCGCTGGCACAGTGGTCGCTTCACCGCGCCTTATCCGGAGGGATGCTCGACAATCTCGAATTTCCGGTGAAAGCCAAGCGCGATTTCGGCATCACGGCAGTCGAATATGTCAGCACCTTCTTCAATGATCTGGAACAGGATCCGAAATATCTTACTGAATTAAAGCGAATTACCGATTACCATAAGGTCAGGAATGTTCTCATCATGGTAGATGGAGAGGGCGATCTCGGTGCGGATACTCCTGAAGGCAGGGACAAGACGGTAGAAAATCATCAGAAATGGGTGGATGCCGCCAAATTTCTGGGATGCCACTCTATCCGGGTTAACGCCGGGGGTCCGGGTGATGCGGAGACACATGCTGCAAATGTTGTCTTGGGTCTCACCAGTCTCGGTGAGTACGGAAAAAATCAGGGAATAAATGTAATCGTTGAAAATCACGGAGGATTTTCATCAGACGGAAAATGGCTTAGTGGAGTAATTAAAAAGGTAAACATGCCAAATGTGGGTACTCTGCCCGATTTTGGCAATTTCCGGATCAATGAAACCCAGGAATATGATCGGTACCTGGGAATGGAGGAACTGATGCCTTTCGCAAAAGGGGTCAGCGCCAAATCGTATGATTTTGACGGAGACGGCAACGAAACTACGATCGACTTTGCGCGGATGATCAGGATTATCAGGAAATCAGGCTATCGCGGATATATCGACATCGAATACGAAGGGGACAAGTACACGGAGGATGAGGGCATCATGCTCACGAAAAAGTTGCTGGAAAAACTGATCTAGATCCGTGCCCGTAAGGGCGTCCTGCGGACGCCCGTGTTGCCATCGTACGATATTCAGCACGAGCGTCCGCAGGACGCCCATACGAGTACACTAGTGGTCAAAGGCCGCGTCGAAGGCGCGGTCCGAAGCCGGAAAATCAATCGAATTAACATACTCACAGGCTTCGGCGGCACCGTGTTCACGGTCCATGCCGCTGTCTTCCCATTCCACGGATAGCGGTCCGTAATATTTAATCCGGTTAAGCGCCCTGATAATCTCCTCGAATTCGATATTTCCGCGGCCCAGGCTCCGGAAATCCCAGTAACGGCGACGGTCGCCGAAATCCAGGTTGCCGCCGAACACCCCACCTTCAGTGGGGAAAGGCGACCAACCCACATCTTTCATATGGACATGGAAGATCCTGTCCGCAAACTTGTAGATGAATCCGATATAATCCACACCCTGATAGCCGAAATGGCTCGGATCGAAGTTGAAGCCAAAGGCAGGATGATAATCGACCGCTTTCAGCGCCTGTTCTGCAGTGGCAATATCAAAAGCGATCTCTGTAGGATGCACCTCCAGGGCGAATTTTATTCCCAGTTTCTGATATTCATCCAGAATGGGTAACCAACGGCGTGCAAAATCGGCAAAACCCTCTCCGATCATGTCCGCTGTAACCGGCGGAAAAGAATAATTAAGATGCCATATGGAACTTCCCGTAAAGCCGCAGACCACCTTAACGCCCATTCGTTTGGCTGCGTGGGCGGTCCGGATTACCTCTGCCGCTGCCCGCTGCCTGACCCCTTCGGGCTCCCCGTCGCCCCAGATATAATCCGGCAGGATCGATTTGTGACGGATATCAATCCGGTCACAAACGGCCTGGCCTACGAGGTGCGTGGAGATGGCCCAGGTTTTTAACCCATGTTTTGCCAGAATGTCTTTTCGCCCGTCGCAGTAGGCCTGATCGGCCTTATCGACTTCAAAGTGATCACCCCAGCAGGCAAGCTCGAGTCCGTCATAACCGAAGTTTGCTGCCTTTTCGCACAGTTTCTCAAAGGGTAAATCTGCCCACTGGCCCGTGAATAAAGTAACTGGTCGTCCCATAGATATTGACTTATTGATTGGATTAACCAAAATTATCTATTTTTAAGTTCAGAAACTAAACCATTTCAAAATGAATACGAAAGAATACAATGCAAAACGGCTGTTCTGGATGAGTTGTGTGGCTCTTGTTGTTACTGCAATGACCTTTGCCATCCGGGCCCGGCTCGAGCTGGTTTGGGAAGGGGAATTCAGCCTGAACGCCAAAAACCTTGCCCTGGCAATGGCTCCGGCCTTTTGGGGCTTTACGCTCGCTCAGTTTATCGGAGGACCATTTGTTGACCTGATCGGAATGAAGCGATTCGTTCGCCTGGCCTTCTTCCTCCATGTCGCCGGTATTGTCATCACCATTTTTGCCCGCGATTTCTGGACCCTGTTTATCGGCACCCTGTTTATCGGAGTAGGTAACGGAAGCGTTGAAGCCGGCTGCAACCCCCTGGTCGCTTCCATTTTCCCGAATTCCAAAACAAAAATGCTCAACCGTTTCCATGTTTGGTTTCCGGGAGGCATTGTTATCGGGAGTGTGGTATCCTACCTGATCATGGATGTTCTTGAACTTCCCTGGCAGCTTCTCGTGGGAACCCTGATCCTTCCGCTGATCGCTTACGGTATTCTGATGTTCGGCCAACAATTCCCAAAAACCGAACGCGTTGAAATGGGGGTTTCCTATTCACAGATGTGGAAAGCCATTGTCAAACCGCTGTTCCTCATCATGCTTTTCTGCATGCTCCTGAGCGCTGCCACGGAACTTACCACCGGCCAGCGGATCAGCTCTCTGCTTGAAGGCACGGGTGTTGCTCCTATCCTGGTTCTCGCTTTTATCAATGGCATCATGGCTGTCGGCCGCTCCTTTGCCGGTCCGGTCGTTCACCGGCTGAATACCACCGGCATGCTTTTCTTCTCGGCCATCGTCAGCATGATCGGCCTCCTCCTGATGAGCTATGTGAGCGGCGGATTCATGACTTTCCTGGCTGCAGGGGTTTTTGCTGTCGGGATCTGCTTCTTCTGGCCCACCATGCTGGGCTTTGTATCTGAAAACATACCGGAAAGCGGCGCACTCGGCCTCTCCATTTTCGGCGGTGCCGGGATGCTTTCCACCTCAATCTTCCTCCCGATCTCGGGATGGTTCACCGACAGCGCCTTCTCCGGCCAGGAAATCCTCCGCTATACAGCCGTCCTGCCGGCTGTCCTGATCGTGCTCTTCGCAATTGTATTCACCACCATGAAAAAGAAAAAAGCCTGATATGAAGAGATTTCACTGGGGAATGATCGGCGGCGGCAAAGGCGCTTTTATCGGCGGCGCCCACCGCGTAGCCGCAAAAATTGCCAATTCCTTTGAACTGGCCGGCGGGGTTTTCGACGTCGATTTTGAACGCGCCAAAGAGTTCGCAGCTGAGGAAAATATCGATTTAAAAAGGGTTTACCCCGATATTGATTCGTTCATCCGGGGAGAATTATCCCTTCCTGCAACGGACCGGATTACGGTTGTTACGATCGTGACACCGAACTTTCTGCATTTCGAGCATGCAAAAAAACTTCTTCAGAACGGGTTTCACGTTATTTGCGAAAAACCGGTAACCCTGACTTCTGCCGAGGCACTTGAGCTCAAGGAGCTGGTTGAAAAAAACAAGCTGGTCTTTGCACTGACACATACCTATACCGGGTATCCGATGGTGCGGGAAATGAAGAGGCGTATTGAGGCCGGGGATATCGGCACCCTGCAGCGCGTGGAGGCCCAGTACCTTCAGGGCTGGATCAATCCGATCATTCACGGCGGCGAGGCAAAACTGGCCGTGTGGCGGCTCGATCCGAAAGTGGCCGGGATCAGTTCCTGCATGGGTGATATCGGAGTGCATGCCTTTAATATGATTGAATATACCACCGGCCTGAAAGTTAAAAAAGTGCTTGCCGTTTTAAACACCCTGAAACCTGGAAATCCCCTTGACCTTGACGGAAACGTCCTGCTCGGGTTCGATGAGAACCTGACCGGGGTGATCCGCTCCTCCCAGATCGCCACTGGTGAGGAAAACAATTTACAGATCAGCGTTTACGGAACCACCGGCGGATTCCATTGGGAACAGGAGAATCCGAATGTCCTGAAGATGTTCCATGAGGGGGCACCCTTTGAAATCATTACGCCCGGATACGGATACCTGACCGCATTCGCCCGGGAGAGCCACGTGATGCCTCCCGGCCATCCGGAAGGGATCTATGAGGCTTTTGGCAACCTTTACAAAGGTGCCGCCAAAGCCATCAGGGGCGAAGAAACCGTGCCCGGCCAGTTCCCGGGAATCGACGACGGGATTCGGGGAATGCTTTTCATCGAGTCGGCGGTGAAGTCAAACGCAGAGGGAAATGTTTGGGTAACTTTATAAAGGCAGATGGCAGAGGGCAGAAGGCAAAAATTAGTAAGGAGTAAAATGAAAAAGGTAAAGTTACTTTTGCCTTAACTTTTTTCTTTCATTACCTTATATTTCTTCCTAATTTTTGCCTTCTGCCCTCTGCCCTCTGCCCTCATTTGGAATAATTCGTCACATGGAGTTATCACTGGTTATACCGTTGTACAATGAGCAGGAGCTGATCGGTGAACTGGTTCAGCGCTCCGTTGCGGCGTTGAAGGGTATAACGGACGATTTTGAAATTTTGTTTGTCGATGACGGGAGCCGTGATCATACTCTCCGGAGGCTCCTGGAGTACCGGTCGGTTGAACCGCGCATCAAGGTCCTGGAGCTATCGAAAAATTTTGGCCACCAGGCTGCTTTCACAGCAGGCCTCTCCCTTGCCAAAGGGGAGTTTGTCGCCATGATGGACGGGGACCTTCAGGATCCTCCTGAAAAAATTCCGGAAATGTTCGGGATGCTCCAAACGGGCGACTATGATGTGATCTACGCAAAAAGGACCAACCGGGTTGACTTCAGAAGCCGCAACCTTCAGGCCCTACTATTTCACAAAGGCTTTAACCGGATGAGCGGCCTTTCCGACATGG
>CAZEKJ010000008.1:0-151193 GCA_964512915.1 uncultured Porphyromonadaceae bacterium | reverse complement strand
GATTTTCCAGCATAAACGGTTTTTCTCACCGGCCAGGTTTCACCCTCATCATAGCTGATCAGAACGCTGACATTACTGCGGTTTGTGGCGTAAGGAATGGAATGAAGCAATCGGTTTTTATAATAACCATCTTTAATTGAGGTGTATCGGATCAGGTCCCCGTTGCAGTTGGGATCCAGTATTGCAGGCTGAGTGAATGGGGAACCCCAGGTCATTCCTTTATCGCGCGACAGGTTGAATTTCCGGTTTTGTCCGGATCGGATGCTCATTAACAGATTCCCATCATCGAGTTCCACAATCTTGGATTCATTTCCTTCCGAGGAAGCCCTGCCTGGAGACACTTGCCAGGTACGGGCATTATCATCGGAATAAATCACATAGCTTGATACATTTCTTGAAAGGTTTTCCCTTACTACCAATCCGGCCATGAACCGGCCGTTTCTCAATTGAGTGGCGGCTCCGGAGGTAACGAAAGCACCCTGCCAGCCCTGTGTCAACGGATTCAGGCACCCGGGCCCGTATATCTGATCCGTGATATCCGTCGGAGCACTCCATGTGAGTCCATTGTCCAGGCTTTTCGATTGGTATATCCGGATCAGGGATGCAGAACTGGAAGAGAAAAACCCGCGGTTTCCCGCGAACAGGCATATGATGGTACCTCTTTTCTGACCGACCACCAGCGCGGCATCGCCAAAACCGGTTTCCGTTCCTTCCCCGTACAGAGTTAAGGCATCACTCCAGGTCTGTCCTTTATCGGTACTGCGACGGATAACGATGTCTATATGATTTGGCAGGTCATTGGGATAATCCCATCGCCTGTCCGTTGCCGTGATGAGGGAACCATCTCGGGCAGTAACTATCGCCGGAATCCTGTGATATTTAGAACCTGCATCACCACCTGAAAATAATAGCTTATGAGCAAGGATGATGGTTCGGGTTCCTTTATCCTCCGGTAGCATGAACAGGGTGCTGCTGCTGGTGTTATAGGATAGCGCTGAGCCGGTCACCAGATTACCCTCCCTGGCGCTCTCACGGATGTCCACAGCTATCCAGAAGTAATTCTCGCCTGGTGTCAATGCCCAGTTGCCCGTAATAATGGTTTTGTATCCTGAAGGGATGACAGAAGCGAGGAGCCTGGCTGAGCTGATAGCAAACCTTTCGGACGACCCGTTGTGATATAATTTTATACGCGTAACATCTGTCAGGTCTGTAGTCCCGATAAGGCTGACGGTTGTTCCGGTAAGGGCTTCGGGAAACGGATCAGCGATGATGCGAAAACCACATAATCGCTGATCGGTTTCACCAATGCCCACCGGAAGTTCGGTATGAACCATCCGGATGCCAAATCCCAGGAGCTGTCCGCCGTGTCGATTGCCGGAAATATCCGACACTGTTCCGGAATCTGTATTCTCGAAATCATAGGCAGCCACAAGTCCATAGAAGTTTGGCTTCGAAGCGGTTTGATCAGCCCAAATTTCATTACCGGTCAGAGCTCTTTTCCAGATTCGCAACTCATCCATAAAACCTCGCCAGAACTGATATTTTACAGGATCATCAGGGTCGGTGACCCCACAACCGACCAATAAATCGTATGAGTTGTCAATTTTACTTTTCCCGATCTGGCTGCTTGAGATGGTACTGATTAACTGTCCGTTAAGATAAATCTTCGATGTCTTTTCCTCCTTATGGTATACCCATGCCACGTGGTTCCAGGAACCGGCTGCAAGTGTTGCCGCGTATGTGGCGCCAAGACTCCTGTTTTCAGAGTTGTACAGGTTCAGTCCGAAATTAGGCTTCAAGGCCGAATTAAAGGTGCAAAACTCATACCTGCTGCCTGGTACATAGGGATTTCCTTTACTGATGATCCGCGAAGTAGCCCCAAAATCGCTCTGCCAGATTCTGAACGACATCGTATAACTTTCTCCGGTATCAATATTGAAATCAGGATGGTTTTTTATAACCATATGCTGATCTACACCGTTTAATATCAGGTATTTTCCTTCTGCTTTAACCTGACCCATTGAGTCGAGGGTTGCCGAAAGTATCGTAATAATCAGAATTACAATTCGATACAGAGAGTGCATAGGTTTAGGTACAAGCTTCCTCAACAAATATATACATAGAATGCTGTTGTGGAACAGGTGGCTAATTATTTATTCCCTGAATTTTAAGTCCCGCGTGCAAATTCCATTCGCAAGGGAATCAAGCGAACGGGAATCTAGCGAAAATCCCTTGTAATACCTTGAATTAGAGGCACAAAATAATCCAATGCCAGAGACAATGTTGGAATAAAGGGAATTATCAAGGTCAGACTGATATTGAATGAACCTATAATAATCATTGAAGGCCCGTGAAGCATAAGTCATTCCAAATTCCATGCGGTCAAACCGCCGCTCCTGAACCTGTTGGTCTTTTTTTATATTGTTGATAATGAGAGTGAAGAACCACCCCTCATCGAGGTTGAAACGATCATACCGGGTATCACTGTTTCGGATAACGGCCGGATAATTCCGGTTATACAGGATACTTTTCGGCAGCCATACCTGGTTGATTTTTTCAGAATAATAGATTAATGCATGAAACTCAGACCATAGGGTATCGGGCAGGAAGATGTTGATTACATTTTCCGTTTCAACAGGAAAGAGATTGACGGGCGAATGGGCGTGTAAACCCTTTCCAAACTGCAGGGAAGGCTCTGGTGGAATTTCAGTTTCGGCATAGAGGTAATGAGGGTTTCCTGAAATGGCAGCTGTCAGGGTATAGAGGATCTTTTCCCCGGGATCAGGGTCAATAATATTCATCGCGGCACATTCATAAAAGACATTCTGGTCTGCCCTGAAAATTCCTTCCATCCGGGGCAGCCCCTCTACGCGGCTTAACCGACTCCTTTCAATCACCAAACCTTCCGGCGTCCTGAGTTCCAAAAAGACATCGGCTTTAGGAACAGCCACCACGAATGGCGCCGACGTCAAATTTCCCCGGGAATCCAGCGGGTTGATTGATTGTGTAAGATAAATCCGATGAACGGAATCATCCGGTGAGATAATGCCATAGGCCACCGGAATCGGGTCCGACGAAAGTGCCAGGTCAAAATCGTTACGGCAGCCCAGCCCGGCCAGAACCATGGAAAGGACCAAAAAGGTCTCTATTGATAGTCTTTTACGCATCGTACGGGTAAGGCTACCTGTCCATAATTGAATTCACCCCAATCGATAGGCCAGCCTTCATAGGCCGCAGCGCCCCAATCTCCTTCATAAACTATCGAAAGTGCATCCGTTTCGAATGAATTCCGATAGAGAGCCCAGCTTTTAAATCTGCTTGGTTTGGTGCCGTCATTGATCCATAAACTTGAGCGGAAACCCTGACCGTCCCATTTCCCGGCCGACCTGACAAATCGCCCGCTCAGCCTGAAATCAAGCCCAAGAATACCATCAGTAAGCAGATATTTTCCCAGGTTCTTTCTAAAGTAAACCAGGTCATTGATCTCCCTGATATCCTTTTTTCTCGGCAGGCGCCATCCGGGAGGACAGATTCCTGTTACGGAATCTTCCCCTTCGCGGGTAGCTTCGCTCCAGGTGTAATAAGCTCCATATTCATCATTCGGATCAGCATAGTATTCACTAATGCCGTTTGGTCGCGTAACAACAAAATCCTCAGTTTTTTGTCCAAACCCCAGGTTTTCGCTCATCCACCAGCAGTTTACCAGCAGGACCGCAGGGTAAGACCGGCCATCCCTGGTATCCGTGAAAGAAGAGTCGCGAAAAACCTCCCTGACGTCAACCAGAAAGGTGTTTGTGGACCGGTTGCCTGCTCCATCCTGTACTTCCCCGGTCACCGAATAGATGCCGTTTGTTGGAAACCGCCAGGAAAACTGCTTGGAGATAGAAAAATCAGTTTCCCATATTCCGTCACTTTCTGCATCCCATCGGATTTTCAGTTGCCAGGGTTCGGTCAGGTCATCAACGGAGCCTGCACCGTCAAACAAAAAAACAGTCAGAGAGTCTCCCTGCTCCGGGAATACCCGGATCAGGCATTCCGGCGGATTACGGTCGACCGGATTGCACCCGTTTAAAGCAAGGAGGAGAATGGCAACCAGTTGTGGCAGAAGTCGATTCATCAGATTACCATTCGCTGTTGGCAACAAACCCGAGGTTCCTCGTATATCGACCCCGGATTAAAGAATCCTGGGCTCGCCCTGAGAAGATCAAGCCATTGTACCGGACGGTATTCTTTGAGCCAACCACACCGATGGCACCAGGTATATTGCCATTAGGATTGATCCGGTCATCAATTTCCAGATCGAACCATTTTAAATATCGGGCCAGAGTGGTGTCCGCCGCAGTAATAGCAATAGTAAGGTCAACCGGTTTGCGGTAGTCAACCTGATCATCCCTCTTGACCTGAGTGGCAATGAAGGAGAAAAATGGATCTGAAAAAAAGCGGTAGTTGAAATGCGTCTTCTCATATTCGAGCTCTTCCGGATCCATTTGCCGGCTGAAATGCATGGTTCTGATGGTTTCCTCCCCTGATTTCAGAAATTCCTGGTAGGTGAAGGAAAGAGATAATTCGTAGAGTCCTGCTTCGTGATAATCGGGCCAGGAGAAAAGGGTGGGGTCTTCGTAAAAATAGAATCTTCTGAATCCGGGTTTCGGGTACAGGACCTGGAAGGTGTCCATGAGGTGAAAACTTGATATGAGAGTGTCACCTTCCGCAGGGAGAATAACCACAAGTTCATAAAACCCGCTCCTAAGCTTGCCGGTCAGCTTGTAAGACTCATTCGGCAACCCGGGAAAATATCCTTCGTTGCGTTCCGGTCCGCTCATCCGGGTAAAGGTATACTTGCGTGATCCTGATGTTTCACGCAAAAAAACCGTTGCATCCTTGTAAAAAACCTTGTCAGGATCCGAGGCCAGGCTCCTGGGATCTTCTGTGCCTGCAAAACTTTTGGAGAGTTTAATGTAATGCACGGTATCATTACTATCCAGCACGCCATAAATAACCGGAACAGGTGAGCCGGGCCTGACCACCTCGACAGACTCGCTGCAGCCGGATGCAAGTATACCCGGGAGCAGGATGAACCAAAATATTCCGGAACCAATCTTCATATACGTAAGCAGTGCGCGGTAAAATTAGACAAAAGAGTTCCAACGAAATGATTATTTTCCGCCTTATTTTTTGGAATCGGCATCGGCAGGCGTTTTTACAGGCAGTAAAACTATTCCTACCTTAGCGGGCGCGGAATACAGGAACTTACAAAAGTAGCGTCCCTGTATGGTGATGTTATCGTGGTAGCGCCAACCACAGGGCAGTCGGGCATGTCACATGCGGTGACAATGAATCATCCCATCAGGTTGAGAGCTATAAGTGAAAGCGGGTCCTGTTCCATTTTTGCCTGCACCGGCACTCCGGCGGATTGTGTGAAAATAGCGCTGAATCAAATACTCGACAGGCGTCCTGATATCATTGTTTCCGGGATTAACCACGGTTCGAATGCATCGGTGAGCCTGTTCTACTCAGGAACCGTTGCAGCAACCATCGAAGCCTGCATGAACGGGATTCCCTCCGCTGCTTTTTCTGTGGATGACCACTCACCCGAAGCCGATCTCAGGTTGGCCGGTCAATATGCAGGGCCTGTAATCAGGAACCTGATTGAAAGGGGATTGCCAACCAACACTTGCTTGAATATAAACTTCCCGAGGGTTAATCCTGAGGAGTGCAGGGGAATGAGAGTTTGCCGGCAAGCCAGAGGCGTTTGGAAGGAGGAGTTCGAAAAAAGAACGGATCCCCGCGGGCAGGAATATTTCTGGCTGACCGGCGAATTTCATAACCATGAGCATGCAGCTAGTGATACCGATGAATGGGCTATGGCAAACAATTTTGCTGCTATGGTGCCCGTTAGTGTTGATATAACCGATTATACAAACATTGAAATGCTACGTGGATGGGACCTGCAGGTTTAACAAAATATAATTCCATCTGGCTTGGATTAAGCCTGGGCCTGGCAGTTCCGGTACTCGCTTTTTTCATTTTTTACCTGGTCAGATACAACAACCTGAGCCTTAGGGAATTTCTAACCGTATACAAGAACCTTGGAATACTAACCCATATCGTTTCCCTGTCCGTCATTCCGGATCTTCTTGTGTTCTTCGGTTTTATCAGAAAAAACCTTCTAAAATCCGCCCGCGGTGTCCTCCTGGCCACCTTTATTTTCACATTAACGGTCATAATCATACGTTTTGCCTAACTCACATCCGTCATCCGCCCTCCGTCATCGGTCGTAAATCGTAAATCCTAAATCGTCAATCCTAAATCGTCAATCGTAAATCTTCAATCGTAAATCTTCAATCCCATGCGTTACTTCCTCATTGCCGGAGAAAAATCGGGAGATCAGCACGCCGCTGGCCTGATGATCCGCATCCGGGATCAGGATGCAGAGGCTGATTTCCGGTTTATCGGGGGTGATGCTATGTCGGAGGTTTCTGGAAATCCACCGCTTTTGCACATAGATAGGCTTGGTTTCATGGGGTTCACACAGTTATTCAGACAGGCTGGCAGGATAGTGAATCTGTTCCGCGTTTGCCATCAGGGCATCCTTGAGTTTAAGCCCGATCTGATCATCCCGGTGGACTTCGGAGGATTCAACCTGAGGCTGATCCGGTGGGCCGGCAGGAGGGGGTTCAGATCGGTATACTATATTACGCCAAAGATATGGGCCTGGATGCCATCCCGGGGTAAAAAAATCGCGCGATATTGTGAAAAGGCTCTATGTATTCTGCCCTTTGAGCCTGATTTCCTTGCCCGATACGGGGTTGATTCTCACTATACGGGGAACCCGGTGGTTGAATACACCCAGCCGGTTGTCAGCCTGGATACTGAAGAGGTGAGAAAGGGTCTTGGTCTTCCTCAGAAGGATATTATTGCGATTTTGCCAGGCAGCCGCGACCAGGAGATACGCATGCTGTTACCCATCATGGCCGGTATCATCCCATACTTCCCGGCTTACCAGTTTGTCATCGCAGCCTGTGATCCTTTCCCCGATTCCTATTATCAGGATTTACTATCGGGAATGCCTGCCACTCTTGTGAGAGGGAAAACCCTTGAGCTCCTGCGGGCGTCCAGAAGTGCTGTTGTGACATCAGGAACGGCAACCCTCGAGGCAGGATTAACCGGCACACCGCAGGTTGTCTGCTACCGGACATCCGGAATCTCCTTCCTGATTGCACGGTTTCTGATCCGGGTAAAACATATTTCCCTGGTGAACCTTGTCCTTGGAAGGACCTGCGTGGATGAACTGATACAAGGCAGGCTAAACGTCTCAAGCCTCACAAAGAGGCTGGAGCGAATTACTGAAGAGGGGCCACGGCGGCAGGAAGTCCTTGAAGGCTACAGGGAAATGAAAATCCGCCTGACCAACCGGAAGAGTGCTGAAGAGGCCGCCCGGATTATCGTGGCTGCTGCCATCAGAACCTAAGCCTTACGGTTTTTTTTCTACATTTGTAGCTCTCAAAATCTGGGCAATTATGTTAACCTTATTTATACGGGAAATTAACAGTTTCTTCAGCTCGGTTACCGGGTATGTGGTAATTGTCGTTTACCTTGTTCTAACCGGCCTTTTCCTCTGGGTTTTTCCAGGTGAATTCAATGTTCTGGATTCAGGATATGCCAGCCTCGATCCCATGTTTATCATTGCGCCGTGGGTTTTTCTGTTTCTGGTTCCGGCCGTAACGATGCGGCTCTTTTCTGATGAAAAGCGGACTGGAACGCTTGAGTTACTGCTGAGCCGGCCGATGAGCGACCTCAAGATTATCCTGGCCAAATATTTCGCAGGCGTGGTCCTTGTGCTCCTGGCGATATTACCAACCCTGGTTTATTACATCTCAGTAAGCACGCTCGGAAATCCTCCCGGAAACCTTGACACCGGGGGATTCTGGGGATCCTTTCTGGGGCTGATTCTGTTAGCCGCCATTTATGTATCCATCGGACTCTTTACATCCTCACTTACGGAGAACCAGATCGTATCCTTCATTCTCGGTGTGGTGGGGTGCTTCCTCTTTTTTCTGGGATTTGATTACCTGTCGAAACTGGGGTTCTCAGGCTCAATGGAAAACCTTCTGGCCGGATTGGGCATCTCTTTTCATTATAATTCACTGGCCCGCGGAGTGATTGATACGCGAGACGTTATTTACTTCCTATCGGCCATCGGGGTATTTATACTTTTTACCAAGATTGTTTTAGAAAGCCGTAAATGGTAGGAGGAAATGATGGACAAAAGAAAAGTTAAACGGCAGAATTTACTTGAGCTGGGGCTCCTGCTCCTGGTTGTCGTACTATTGAATATTGCCGGATCCTTTATTTATCACCGGATCGACCTGACACAGGAAAAACGCTACAGCATATCCGAAGGGACTCGCAACTACCTGTCTGACCTCAAGGATGTTGTCTATATCAAGGTTTATCTTGATGGTAACAGCATGCCTGCCAGTTTCATGAGACTGAGCAAGGCAACACGGGAACTCCTCAATGAATTCAAGGTCTATGGCAAATCAAACATTGAGTTTGAATTCATCAATCCGTCCGAAAGTCCCGATGAAAAGACCCGCCGGGAGATTTATAATGAACTGTCCCAGGATGGTTTGCGTTACTATAATGTGGAATCCCAGCTAGCCAACGGTACATCCGTGCGACAGGTGGTTTTTCCCGCTGCTTTGCTCTCTTACCGGCAGCATGGCCAGGAGTATGAGCGGGTGGTTAACTTCTTTTCAGGAACCATCAGCAATACCTTTGGCGATGAATCCATCAATAGGGCGATAGAAACTCTTGAATATGAGTTTATTACAGGAATACGCACCGTCTCCCGCGATAATACCCCAACCATCGGTTTTGTGGAGGGGCATGGTGAACTGACCCAGTATGAGTCGGCCCGGTTTTCGAGGGCTTTGGGAGATTTTTACCTGGTTGAAAGGGTTGAAATTGCCGGGCAGATCAGTGCACTTGATAAGTTCGGTGTCATAGTGATCGCCGATCCAAAGGAGAAATTTTCTGAACAGGATAAATTTATCATTGACCAGTATATTCTGCGCGGCGGCAAGGTGCTCTGGATGGTTGATGCCATTAAGGTAGACATGAACCAGATAGCCACCCAAAAAGAGACAATGGGCGTGGTCAACAGCGTAATCAACATCGGGGATATGCTGTATACCTATGGCGCACGCATTAATTCCAGCGTGGTGCAGGATATTGAGTGCTCACTTCTACCTGTCGATGCGAGGGAAGAAGGCGCAGACCAGCCTAAATGGCAACTGGCTCCATTTGTATACTTTCCTTTGATTTCCGGAAAGCCGAATAGTATCATATCAAGAAACATCAATCCGATAAAATTTGAGTTTGTAAGTCCCATCGATACCGTTGGCGAAGATCCTGAGCTGAGAAAGACCATCCTTCTTAGTTCTTCAGGAAACTCAAGGGTCGTAAGAACCCCGGTAAGGGTGAGTACCGATATTTTTGCCGAAAGGATCGACGCATCGAAGTTTCCCTTGAGTAATCTTCCTGTGGCAGTGCTGCTTGAAGGTAACTTCAAAAGTCATTTCCTGCACCGGCTCATGCCCGATTTTGTCAGTAATGGGGTTTTCAAGGTTTTTGAGAAAAGCGAGAAACCTACCAAAATGATTGTTATTGCAGATGGTGAAGTTGGCCGAAATTTTGTGGAGGTTCGCGATGGACAGTACTTTACTTCACCCCTTGGCTATGACCCGTCCACAAAAACCACCTTTGGAAATAAAGATTTTTTGCTTAATTGCATCAACTATCTTTTGGATGATGAGGGAGTTATGTCTTTACGCTCTCGTGAAGTCAGAGTACGGCCTTTGGACATGCTCAGGATCAATCAGCAGAAGACGCTTTGGAAAATGATTAATCTGATTATACCGGTCGCCATGGTACTGCTGGCCGGACTGATTTATCTGTTTATCAGGAAAAGAAAATATACCAGGTAGAATGAAGAAAAACACCATAATTCTGATGATTATCCTGATACTGGGTATCATCGTTATCGTTTTTGCAACGCGCACCTCCAGCAGCAGTTTTAAAAAGGAACTTCGCGACTTTGCTGTTGAAGACACTGCATCCATATCCAGGATTTTCATGGTCAGAAAAGACCTGGCCGAGGTAACCCTTACACGGTCTGGAAACCGCTGGCTGGTTAATGACAAGTACCTGGTGAGGCAGGATGCCATTGACAACCTCCTTAAAACCCTGTACCGGGTCCGGATCAAATCCCCGGTTTCAAAATCCATGATGGATAATGCGGTTAAAATGCTGGCCACACGAAATACAAAAGTCGAGGTATACGAGGGTAAAAAGCTGATAAAGACGATTTACGTTGGCGGGCCGACTCAGGACCAGATGGGAACTTTTATGATGATTGAAGGCTCATCTGTACCTTTTATCATTCATATTCCCGGTTTTATCGGATACCTTTCATCGCGTTTTTTTACCGATGAAAGAAGCTGGAGGTCAACCGAGATCTGCCGGTACAATTTTAACGATATAGCTGCCGTCTCCGTTGAGAACCCGGCAAAACCGGAAGAATCCTTCCGGATTGAAAATCTTGGAAACAGCAGGTTTGAAATACGCTCCCTATCCGGCAGACCAAATCCGGCTCCCCTGGATACCATTGGATCCAAGTTTTACCTGAGTCAGTTTGAGCGGCTAAATTTCGAATTCTTTGCAGACAGTATCCCCGAGCCCGACCATACTTTCGTTAATACTGCAAAACCTTATCGTACAGTAACCCTGGAAGACAGGAACGGACTGACCCGCACCATCAAGGCATGGCCCCGGTCAGGCATGGGCAAGGAAGATGTGGAAGGCAACCTTCTTCAAACAGATGATGAACGCATGTGGGGACTGATTGATGATAAGGATTGGGTCGTGATCCAATATTATGTGTTTAATCCCATTTTCCTGCGGTTTGATGATTTTTTTGTTGAAGGACGCTGGGAATAAAAAAAAATCAGGCAGTTTTTGTTAATTTTAAAAGTTCAACTGAAGACTCTGACCGAATTAAAGCAACCCATATGAAGTTCATCATTTCGAGTACCGACCTGCTATCCCACCTTCAGGCAATCAGCCGGGTGATCAGTTCAAAGAATACGCTTCCGATCCTGGATAATTTCCTCTTCCAGATGAGCGGAAACGAGCTGGTAGTTACAGCTTCTGATCTGGAAACAACCATGATAACAACAATGCATCTGGACAATGCCGATGGAGATGGTTCCATCGCCATACCTGCCAGAATCATTGTTGATACCCTGAAGGAGTTTCCTGAGCAGCCACTGACCTTTGATATTAACCTGGATTCGCTGGGCATTGACATTATCTCTGAGAACGGGAAATTCAGTATTGTAGGCAAACCCGGAATTGATTTTCCGGTTATTCCGGCCTTGAAAGAGGACCGGCTTACAGATGTCTCTTTTGCGGCAGAATCCCTCAGCAAGGGGATCAGCCGAACCTTGTTTGCCACTGCCGATGACGAGCTGAGGCCTGTGATGAATGGAATTCTTGTAGAGCTTCGCAGCGACATGGCGACCTTTGTATCTTCAGATGCGCATAAACTCGTGAGATATAAGAGAAAAGACATCCGCTCTGCCAAGGATGCTTCTTTTATTCTTCCAAAAAAGCCCGCTAATCTCCTGAAAAATATACTGCCGCGCGAAGAGAACGAAGTCACGCTCGCCTTCGACGAAAAGAATGCCGTATTCACCCTTTCTGAATATAAGCTCATCTGCCGCCTGGTTGAGGGTAACTATCCTGCATATGAGTCAGTTATACCGAAAAATAACCCCAATAAGCTGTATGTTGACCGGATTGAGTTCTTAAATACGCTTCGCAGGGTTTCGGTCTATTCCAATCAGGCCAGCAACCTGATCAAGCTCCAGCTGAGATCCAACCAGATGGTTATCTCCGCACAGGATATAGATTATTCAATCTCAGCTGTTGAAAAGATCAATTGCCAGTATGGCGGGGACAGCATGGAAATCGGGTTCAAATCCGTTTTTCTGATCGATATTCTTAACAATATCGTTTCAGAAGAGGTAGTTGTTGAATTAGCCGATCCTACCCGTGCAGGAATTGTTCTTCCCAAGGAGGAGGAATCAGAGGACGAAAACCTGCTGATGCTTTTAATGCCCATGATGATCAATGCCTGATACAGACCCCGCTCCGGCGGGGTTCTTTTTTCATCCTATGAAACGTATTAAACTTTCCGATCCCGGACAAACAGCTTTTAATTTTATGAATATTGTACTAACCCGCCCGATTGTTTTCCTGGATATTGAATCCACCGGACTGAATATCGGAACAGACAGAATCGTTGAGCTTGCACTCCTGAAAGTTGATGTATCAGGGGATAAGGTAACCAAAACTTACAGGGTTAACCCGGGCATGCCGATCCCTGCTGAAACTACCCGGATCCATGGGATCTCGGATGCGGATGTGAAAGATTCACCCACTTTTTCGATGATCGCAGGCGAAGTGGCCTCTCTGATCCGTGGCTGCGACCTTGGCGGTTATAATTCCGATAAGTTCGACATTCCCATGCTGGCCGAAGAGTTTGCCAGGGTCGATTATGACATCGATTTAAAAGAAAATAAGTTTGTTGATGTTCAGGCCATCTTTTTCATGAAAGAACCCCGCAATTTGTCGGCAGCTTATAAATTTTACTGCAGTAAGGAGCTGGTTGACGCCCATTCTGCAACCGCTGACGTGGAGGCTACCTGGGAAATTCTGCAGGCCCAGCTGGCCCGCTATACCGACCTGAGCCCCACGGTTGAATCGCTCTCCTCACTGGGGCAGGCGAACCGGTTTGTCGACTTTGCCGGACGCATCATTTGCGATGAAAAAGGTGATGAATTATTTAACTTCGGACGATATAAAGGTCAGAAGGTGGTTGACGTTTTCCGTAAAGACAAAGGTTATTACAATTGGATGATGGATGGTGATTTTCCTGCCTATACAAAACGTGTCATTAGCCGTATATATCTGAAATTAAGAGAATTATAAAATGAAAATCATTGCAGTCGGCCGAAACTACCTGGAACATGCCCGGGAATTGAATAATCCCGTTCCGTCAGAACCGGTGGTTTTCCTAAAACCCGAAACCGCCGTCATCAAGGGAAACAAGCCCTTTTTTTATCCTGATTTTTCCCAGGAGATACACCATGAGGTTGAGATTGTTCTCAAGGTCAGTAAAGTGGGAAAGAATATCGGGGAAAAATTTGCTGGCCGGTATTATGAGGAGCTGACGGTGGGCATTGATTTTACGGCACGCGACCTTCAGCAGAAGGCAAAAGAAAAAGGCTTGCCGTGGGAGAAATCAAAGGCATTTGACGGGTCTGCGCCGGTGGGTACTTTTATCAGCAAATCCGTCATAAAAGACCTTTCGTCATTTGAGTTCAGCCTCGATATCAATGGATCCCGGGTGCAGGTTGGCACGACGGCAGACATGATTTTCTCGTTTGATTATATAATTTCCTATGTGAGCCGGTTCTTTACCCTGCAGATGGGTGACCTGATTTATACCGGTACTCCGGCAGGGGTGGGACCCGTTCATCCGGGCGACCGGCTGACCGCAGCCATTGAGGGCCAGGTATTGCTTGATTTCGAGGTTAAATAGACTGATTTTCCGTAAGGTCGAGGGTTTGGATAATTCTCTCGCATAGGCCGCTTAATTCCTCTGCTGATATGGTTAACGGAGGTGCTATTCTGATAGCATTACGGCAAAACAGGAAATAGTCAAACAAAAGCCCCTGGCCAAGGCTTAATCTAAAAAAACGGTCGACTCTGTCAGCCGAATCCAATACCACAGCCAGCATCAGTCCTTGTCCACGAATTTCCACAATGGACGGATGCAGCAGGTACTTTCGTATGAACACCTCATGCTCCCTTGATTTTTCGGCGAGCCGCCCGCGATTGATAATATTTAATGAGGCCAGACCGGCAGCACAGGAAACCGGATGACCACCGAAAGTGGTAAGATGGCCCAAAACAGGATCATGGGTAAATGCCGACATGATTTTTCCGGAAGAGATAAAGGCCCCTAATGGCATTCCGCCCCCCAGTGCTTTAGCGAGGATGAGAATATCAGGAACCACTTTTTCGTGCATGAAAGCAAATAATTCGCCGGTCCGGCCGAAACCTGTCTGAATTTCATCAAACAGCAGCAGACTGCCTGCAGCGGTGCATTGGTCCCTGAGGGCTTTAAGGAATCCCGGAGCCGGCGGAATAATTCCGGCTTCGGCCTGCACCGGTTCCACAATGACAGCGGCAGTGGCCTGGCTGATCAGAGTGAGTTGGGCAAAATCATTAAAATCGAGGATTCTGACAGATGGGAGCAGCGGCCGGAAAGCGGTTTTATATAGTTCACTTCCCATTACGCTGAGGGCTCCATGCGTAGATCCATGATAGGCATTGCGGAAACAGATCAGTTCATGTCTCCCGGTGTGGCGTTTGGCCAGCTTAAGTGCTCCTTCAACGGCTTCAGCTCCTGAATTGGTAAAGAATACCTGATCAAAGGAGTCTTGCGGCAGAGAATCAATCAGTGCTCTGGCATAGTCTACCTGCGGAGCCTGGATATACTCCCCATACACCATGGTGTGCAGGTATTTTTCTGCCTGGGACTTGATGGCTTCAATAATTTCAGGATTGGAATGACCCGTGTTACTGACCGAGAATCCACTGATCAGGTCAAAGTATTTGTTGCCTTCAGGATCAAATACAAAACAACCCTCGGCATGGTCAATCTCCAGGCCAATGGGGTAGGGGGATGTTTGTCCAAGGTATTTGAGGAAGGATTCTTTCAAGGGATTCATCGGGATCACCTTGACATGAGATTCAGGCTCGCGAGCAGTTGTTCCTTGTAAGATTTTCCAACCGGGATCTCATGGTCCATGGAACCATCATTTATAATCAGGCTTGTTCTCTGGATCTCATTGATTTTGTTAATATTCACAATATGTGAACGGTGCACCTGAAGGAACTGATCGGGAGGTAATTTCTGCATGATTGCCTTCAGCGTGAAATGAACGGTGAGTTTTTCCCGTGGTGTGATTACGAGTACATAATTTTCAAGAGCTTCAACCCAAAGGATTTCATCATAACTGAGCTTGATCAGGCTTGCACCTTTTCTTACGAATATCTCATTCTGGATCTTCTGAACATTCTGCTCCCGGCGCCATTGAGTGTATGCCTTGGACACGGCCTTATAAAACCTGGCATAGGTGATCGGTTTTAAAATATAATCGGTTACATCATATTCAAAAGCTTCGAGGGCGTATTTCTCCTGGGCGGAAAGAATGATAACCACAGGCCTGTCGGAAAGGGTCTTCAGGTATTCCATACCCGACATTTCAGGAAGCTCAATGTCCAACAGAACCAGGTCTATTTTTTCACCGGCTGAGGGGGCGTTTATGGCTTCAACAGCAGAGGCATAGGACCCTATAAGGTTGAGCATCCGGGTTTTCTGGACGAAGATTTCAACCAGTTGCCTGGATTCATCATAATCCTCAATAATTATGCAGTTCATGGGTTTGATTGGCATGGGTCTTTCTTTTGATTATCAAAGATATATCTTTTTTCAAGCTGATCAGAATGCTTTACACTTTTTCGCAGCCATTCAAGTATCAGCAGATCTGACTCATCTGAGGCCAGTTTCCAGTCAATAGCTGATTTCCTGAGTTTTTGGCTCAGGGTATAGAGTATGATAGCGGCTGACACAGAGATGTTATAGCTTTCTGTGAATCCGGCCATCGGAATGAGGATGAAATCATCGGCCAGATCGAGAATTTCGGGGGTAATGCCCCGCATTTCAGTACCAAAAACAATGGCGGCCGGACCTTTCTGAAGATCATAATCATCTGGGCTGACATCCCGCACATGCGGGGTAGTCGCTACGATCCGGTAACCACTGGACTTTAGAGCCCTGATAGCTTCCGTTGACGGGTTCTCCGTTTGGTTATGCTTGTAAAGTGTTAACCACTGTGCCGATCCGAGTTCTACGTCAGGATTGATGGTATAGCGGTTTTTGTTTTCAATGATATGCACATCCTGAATCCCAAGACAATCACAGGTACGGAGAACTGCGCTGGCGTTATGTGGCTGATAGATATCCTCCAATACAACAGTGAGATAACGCGTTCTTTCTGCCGCTATTTGTGTCATCAGCTGGAAACGCCGTTCGGTGGCAAACTGCGAAAGGTACTGGATCAGGTCTTTCATGATAAAAAAAAAGGGAGTGACATGCACTCCCTTTGAATTAGATTAAGACGGCTATTTTACTTTACCGGTCAGTTCTGTTCCTGCTTTGAATTTTACAACCTTTTTGGCAGCGATTTTAATGGGCGCTCCAGTCTGGGGGTTACGGCCGGTCCGGGCATTCCGTTTTGAAACGGAGAATGAACCGAATCCTACGAGGGCAACACGACCACCACCTTTAAGAGTAGCAGCTGTGGTTTTTACGAATGCATCCAGAGCTCTTTTAGCATCAGCTTTGGTAAGGTTAGCATCCTTTGCAATGGCGTCAATTAATTGTGCTTTGTTCATAAAAACTGTTTTTATGGGTTAGTGAATAGTTGCAATGCTATACAAATTTAGGCCATTATTGATTTTACGCAAATTTCAGGGCTGTTTTTTTACCAAAAGTTGGTTAAAATCAGGGGTTTGTTGATAACTGCTTGATCTTATGCACTTTTTTCCACTTTGTGGATGCTAACTCACTGTTTTCACGACCTACAGAAGGGCGATTCCAAGATTCGTTGCTTGAATTCCGCAATTTTTTTTATTTTTGCGGCATGGAGAAATGGCAGAGTGGTCGATCGCGGCGGTCTTGAAAACCGTTGTGCCTGCGAGGGCACCGGGGGTTCGAATCCCTCTTTCTCCGCCAAAAACCTGCTGCGATTTCTGCGTAGCAGGTTTTTCATTTTTACGGACTGCCGCACAGTAGTCTGTGCGAGATGTCCGTAAAAATGAAAAACACTACTCCGCAGGAGAAAAATCGCAGCAGGTTTTTGGATATCCCCCCCCCTCTGGGATCATGCCGACCGCAGGGAGGCATAATCCCGGAGGCGAGTGTGGGTGTGAGTTTGAGCGTGGGTGTGGGTGTTAAAAAAAAAGCCGGGCGATCACCCGGCTTTTTTTATTGGTTCTGATACTATTTGGTATCCCAGAAGATTTTGATATTCAGGTCGTCCTGAGCTTTAACGGATTCATAATTGGCACCGTTAAGATCTTTCTCTGTCTGAGGATATAACCAGCGTACCGGCGGAACTTTCTGCTGGCTGGTCGGGTCATCCGGGAATACGAAGGATGGTTTGTCCAACCTGCGATACTCGGCCCATGTCTGCGGCAGCTGAGCTAAACCGGTGTTCAGCCATTTTTGTGCTGCGATCAGGGCAATCTTATCGGAATTACTATCCCACTTAACAGCCGCCTGGTTCAGGTACGCATCGATTTCACCCGAAGTCGGAGCGGCCAGCGGAGCACGGTAGTCACCGGTAGCATTGATGTTGAAATACAGTTCAATAGACTGCTCAACGCCTTTCTGGTAGGCTCCTTTTGCATCACCGGAACCAAAACCGCGCTGGAACGCTTCAGCTTTGATAAAGCTGACTTCTGCGGCGGTAATGATGAATCCCGGGAACAGGTTGTTACGGGTAAATGAGGAAGTGTCATACCTGGAAACCAGGTTTGCAGTAGCTTTCTCGTTCTGAGCCGTTGCATCGTCTGCCGGATTCATACCCACATATTCACCGTTCTTGTTCGGATCGAAAACAACCGGTAAACGGGGGTCATTGTTGTCGGCCATGTGCTTAACCACAGCATAGGGAGCGATATCATACTGGCCCCAGGTTTCCATGGCCTGGCGGATACCACCGGTTTTGCTTGAAGTAGTTGCGAACATGTCGGGACCACCTGCATCGTTCATGATGTTATCGGCATTGGCCTCGATAACCGGATACTTGCTGGAATTACCCAGAATCTCGGCAATCTCGGTCTGAGCCCTTGAGGTCAGAACATCGGAAACCCTCATCAGCATGCGAAGACGAAGTGAGTTGCAATACTTCTTCCACAAATCCACTTTACCATTGTTGAGGAAGTCCTTGGTTGCAAACAGGCCGGCATAGAATGTCGGAACCTGAATGGTTGAAAGTTCATCTGCAATCACTTTCAGGTCATCCATCATGGTTGTGTAAATGGTCTGAGCATCGTCATATTTAGGCAATGCTTCGTCAAGATTGCCGATTTGGCGAACTTTACCGGCTTCACTCCACGGAATATTTCCGAAAAGGTCGACCATCTGCTGAGTCTGATCATAGAAGAAGATCTTGGCTGCAAGCATGAATATCTTGTATTCACCCTGAGTGCTTTCATCCATATCGTTATACAGGGATTCCATAACCCTGTACTGAGTCACTACGGCATAATACCGCTCCCACCTCCAGGTCATGGCCTGTGCCGGCGGAATGAACTGATCTTTGGAATTGAACCAGCCCATGGTCTGGGTATAGTGACCCAAAGTTGGCTGTTCGACCACGAAAAACCTCCAGTACCACGGCAATACAACCTCATTGGCTTCTGCAAATAGTCCTGTGAGGAAGTTCTCAACGGTTGCGGAGGATGACTTACCCGGATCCGGGTAGAGTGTCTCCAGATCGCTCGTCTTGCAGCTATTTATGACCATAGCCAGAGAGGCGAAAACCATCAGTGCTATATATAATCTCTTTTTCATATTTCTAATTATTTAAGTCTTGATTAGAAGCTTGCACGTATTGAGAAACCAAGGCTTCTTGAAGCAACGGAGGATCCGTCAACGATCGCGGCATTAACCCAGCCGGTCCCGATGGTTGTTTCGGGGTCGAACTGCTTGTGCGTGCGATACAGATAGAACAGGTTTCCACCGACGAGGGCAACGCGCAGGTTGTTGCAACCCAGCTTCTTGGCAAACTTGTCGGGCAGGGTGTAGCCAACTGACAATTCACGGAACTTGATATAGTCGTTTTTCTTAACGGCATCGTCATAACGGCTGTAAGGTATGCCCCAAGCCGGGTTTGCTCCCCATGTGAATGTATTCAGATAATAGCTGGCAGCATCGGTGATAACATTGTTCTCAGTTCCGTCAGGTAATACACCGGGCAGAAGAACGCCGTCATTGAAGATTTTCTCACCACCAGGACCGGCAGTACCGTCGAACTGGATTTTCTTGCCGTCGCCATTGATATAATAGGAAACGCCACCATGTTCAGCATCCCTGTATTCCAGAGTCTCTTCGAACATACCGGCACCTTTCATGTACTGGCCGGCGAGCGAAATAACCTTAGCACCAAAGCTATAGTCAATGGTCACATCAACGAAGAAGTTTTTGTATTCCAGGTTGTTGCCAAAACCTCCGACGATTTTAGGCATCACATTACCTACAGTCTTCATTTCGGTGAAATCGATCTGATACAGGCCGTCGACCGGGTCAACGATCATTTTGCCTGCGGCATCCGTTTTCGGCATGTAGCACATTATGTCACCCATCGGTTTGCCAGGTTCGGAAACGATCAGGGCAGCACCTGCATCAAGGTTAGCATGGGTGAGACGATCAACGCCTTCCATCAGACTGACCACCTCATTCTTGTTGATCATGAAGTTGGCCCGGAAATCCCAGCGGAAATCCTTGGTCTGAACCGGAACTGCATTGAGGGAAGCTTCAAAACCGAAGTTTTTCAGTTCACCGATGTTGGTCAGCATGGAGCTGGCACCAACAGTTTGCGGAACCGACAGCCAGAGGATCTGGTCAACGATTTTATTGCTGTAAATGTTGGTTTCAAAACCGAGACGGTTTCCGAAGAACTTCATCTCCAAACCAACTTCAAATTCATGCTTTTCTTCCGGACGGATTCTGTCGTTACCGTAGCTGCTTGAAACCGAGTTGTAAACGATACCGTTGATTGAACCCTGGTTGTAAGCGTTGTTAGCGGCATAGAGCGGAGGTGCGTTACCTACGACACCATAACCAACGCGGACCTTACCAAAATCGATAGGGCCTGACAGGTTGAAAGCATCGGAGAAAATGAAGCTACCGTTGATTGAAGGATAGAAGAAAGTGTTGGATCCGGGAGGCAGGGTTGAGGATGATTCCTGACGGCCGGTGATTTCAACAAAAGCATAATCCTTATAGCTGAAACTTGCGGTTCCCAGGTATGCATACTTCAACAGTTCGGTATAGGATGCACTGCCGTTTGAGGTGCCTTTGTTAACACCGGCATTCAGATGGTACCAGTTTTCGGTGCTGAGACCTCCAACAGTCCATGCTGAGGTTGCTTTGTAAACTTCACGTCTTGAAGTGTAACCAACATTAACCACAACACCGAAATCATCTCCGAACTTCTTGTCATACGAGAGAAGAGCATCGGAATAAGTGGTTGAATACATCTGCTGGCCAAGGCTGTAACCGCCGGAATTGCCAATACTGATCGGGACTGAGTTCGGACTTCTTTGTTCGTTATTGACATTGGTGAAGTCGTTACCCATCCTGCCACGGAAGGTCAGACCATCGAGTATAGTCCAGGTTGCAGTTGCACTCGAGATCAAACGGTCCTGAGTTTCTATGTTCTGCTCACTATTTGTTCTCCAAAGGAAGTCGAGAAGGTCAACAGCTCTGGGGTTATACTGGATGTTTTCTTCCGGGGTGGCGCTGGCCTGGTTGGCCATGCGGAAATAGTAACCCTTGCTGGTCTGGTATTTGTCCAGATACCATGCAGCATCGTCAAAACGGCTGAGGAAACCGCCGAAGTTGTTGGTTATACGGCTGATTTTGTAAGCACGGTTGAGAGTATACTGATTGATGTAGTTCATCTTCAGGTCAACCTTGAGGTTTTTGTGAAGATTCAGGGTTGAGTTGACGTTGAAGTTGTTCTTGTAATGATCACCGCCACGCTGAACACCTTTATAATCCATGCGGGTGTAGCCAACGCGGAAACTGCCGAAATCACCGGCTTTGCTGACAGCTACGTTTGCGGTTGAATTAAAACCGGTCTGGAACAGATTCTTGTAGTTGTCGGGTTGGGCAACATAAGGATGAATCTGGTTGTCCCATCCGATAACATCGCGGCCGTCGAATTTCGGTCCGAAGTTGGCATAAGCCCTGTAGATCGGCCTGTCAATGGTTCCCTGGTAGGTTTTGTAGGTTCCGTCAGCCGGATCATAATACTTGGGATTGGTTACTTTGAGCCAACCATCAGCATCGGAGCCGAAGCTGCCCATGTTGGTTCCCATGTCGTATCCTGGACCATAAAGGTTCTGGAAAGGAGGAAGGGAAGTTGGGGTTTCGGTCATGTAGGTATAGTTGGCTTCAACTCCCAGCCCCTGCTGGCGAACACCCTTTTTGGTAGTGATTACAATAACACCGTTGGCAGCTTCTGAACCATAAAGAGCTGATGCGGAAGCACCTTTCAGAATGGTCAGGTCCTGAATGTCCTGTGGGTTAATGTCGATCAGACCGTTACCGCGGATGCGTTGGTCACCCCAGTATCCATCGTTGTTGGCTTCACCGTTTCTGATCGGCACACCGTCAACGATAATCATCGGCTGGCTGCTGAAGTTAATGGAGTTCATACCCCTGATATTGATGGCAACCGCACTGGTTGCACCTCCCGGGGCAGTCGAAATCCTGACGCCGGATGCTTTACCGTACAAAGCAGAACCAAAGTTGGGGGAACCGACCTTGGTAATTTCCTTTGCATCGATTTTACTCACGGCATAACCGAGTGCCTTCTGGGATCTGCGAATACCCAGAGCCGTAACAACAACTTCACCCAATTCGGTTGCCTCAGAAACAAGAGCAACGTTAATGGTGGTGCTGTTACCCACTGTTACCTCCTGCGGCGTGTAGCCCAGGAATGAAAATAGCAGGACACTTCCTCTGTTCACGGAAATCGAGTAATTCCCGTTTGCATCGGTAGCGACCCCCGTCGTTGTGCCTTTTACAGCAACGTTAACCCCGGGAAGCGTTTCATTGGTCCCCGAATCGGTGACCTTACCGCTAACCCTGAGTTGCTGTGCGTAAACGCTTGCGAACACAAAGAATGCCGTCACCAGGAAGGTGAAGCACCTCTTCAAGCATAGTTTGCTACTCATAGAAAATAGTATTTGGTTAAACATAAATGATAAACTATTAAGTAATGGGTTAATAGTCAGAACGATGTTTTTAAAGAATCAATGAAGTACTTTGCAAAAGGTTTTCTCCATAGTCAAACAAAATTAATATGAAATTAACCTCATACAAGAAAATTGATAGAAATCATTGATTTCAAACGTTAGAGGAACGCATATCGAAGTCCTAAGTGTTACTATATGAAGCTTTTCCAAGGCCTCATTTTTTAGGTTTTTTTAGGATAACCCAAGTTTTTTCTGAACCAGGGTCTTGTAGCTTCTCCCTACCGGAAGGCGGGTACCTTCAATGGTTATTTCTGTTGGAGATACGGATCGTATTTTGGAAGTGTTTACCAGAAATGATTTATGTATTCGCAGGAAATGTTCATCCTGCAATTCTTCCTCCATGTCAGAGATCCGGGCTTTATAAATGAATTTCTGGTCTTTCTGGAAAATCTGAACATAATCCTTTAAGGATTCAATATAAAGGATCTCATCGATATAGAGCCTTACCATCTCCTTTCCCTTTCGTATAAAAAATGACCGCCTTTCTGCCTGGCTGCCGGGAAGGAAGGGTATCCCCTTGCTATTACCCAGTTTTTCAAGATATTTATTGGCGGCTCTCGCAAAACGAGGAAAGGAGATGGGCTTGATCAGGTAATCCAGACCATCCAGATCAAAGGCGTCAGCAGCAAATTGCCTGTAAGCTGTGGTAAAAATGACTTGTGGAGGATGCACCAGAGTCCTGAGAAAATCCAGTCCGGATAACTCAGGCATCTGAATGTCCAGAAAGAGAAGATCAATTTTCTTCGTTTTCAGTATTTCATATGCATCCACCGGATTCTGGCAGGTTCCAACAATCTCAAGCCAATGGATTTTCTCGATATGATTCTCAAGGACACGAAGCGCAAGCGGCTCGTCATCAACCAACAGACATTTAACGTTCATTTTGGGAGGAGAGATTAACCTTTAAATGGATGCAATATTCACTTTCATTCTGTTCCAGCATTAACTGATGCCGGCCTGGATACATCAATTCCAGCCTGCGCTTGACATTTTTCAAGCCGATCCCTTCGGTGTATCCGGTCAGATCAGTACCCGGTAATAAGGACCGGGAATTCCTTACCTCGAAATCGAGAGCATTTCCGGTAATATTAAGAACAATGTTAACCTCAGGATTTTTCCTGACCTTGCTTACACCGTGTTTGAATGCATTTTCGACGAAAGGAAGCAGAAGCATTGGTGCCAGCCTTTTACCGGTTATTTCTCCGTTTACCCTGAATTCCAGCTTAAGATTATCTCCATAGCGGATTTGTTCCAGCGCCAGATAATTTTCAAGGAGCTGAATCTCCTTGGTAACCAGCATGTAAGGCTCATTACATTCATAGAGCATGTAATTCAGGAGATCAGAGAGCTTGAGAACCACCTCCGGCGTTTTATCCGATTTGTCAAGTGCGAGTGCATACAGATTGTTCAGGGTATTAAAAAGAAAATGAGGGTGTACCTGAGCCTTAAGAAACTTCAGCTCTGCCTCGGTTTTTTCATTGTCAAGCTCCCTGGCATTCTTTTGCTGTTCAAAGCTGATCTTCATGAGCTTTATTACCGAAACCACTCCGACAACCAGATAAATATTAGTGAAACTATAGAACCAGTTGATTACCCAGAATCCGTATTTGGGTTTGAGTCCGGCATAAAAATTCGGGTAGGTTATGTGATAGATTATTATGCGTTGCAGAATGATGAAGAGGACGGCAGATACAAGTATTGCCAGGGCAAACAGGATATATTGCCTTTTATAGAGGAGCCAGGGGTACAAAACGTACACGGTAAAATAGGTTGCTACGATATCTACGGGAAGGGTGATCGAGAATTGAAGCAACAGCTGCAGACTGCTCTTATCAGGATAAAACTTTAGTCCGGTGAGAACATTGATCAGAAGATAGCCGATCCAGAATCCGGCATGGGCCATGATTCTGATCCAGGGGTTTTTGTAGGGTTGGCTAATCCACATGATTCTAAAATCAGAATAAAAGGTTAAGACAAGTCATGACAAAGGTATACGCGAAACCCTAATCCTGATTGTTTTTTCGTCGAATAGCATTTTTCCGGGGTCAAACAGCAGGTTCATGCCAATATCTGGTCAACATGGGGATGATCGGGTTGTTGAGTGGGTTATATTGAGTGTATGACGATCTCTTTTGGTTAGTTCTTCCCTCATCCCAACCTTTGCATACAAATTGTTAATCCCGATCCATGAAAACACTACTTAAAATTGCACTGGCCGGTATGGCGACTTTCGCTGCAGCTAGCGTTGATCTGAGCGCTCAGGCTTCTTTTGTAAAACATTCGATCTCTGCGTTAGGACAACCTATGGATGTTCATGTTTGTGATATCAATGGAGATGGACGGAAAGATCTGGCAACGGTATCTGCTACTGATGGTGAGGTTGCCTGGTGGGAAAATGGAGGTACTTTGTCTTTTAGCAAAAGGCTGATAAAATCCGGGTTTGCTGGCGGGAGATCCATACGGGCAGGTGATATTGACCTGGATGGCGATACCGATCTGATTGCAGCCTCATACACGTCTAACAGGATTGAGTGGTATGAGAATGACGGAGATCAAAAGTTTACGACGCGCATTCTCGACAATGCCTTCCGGGGAGCACATACTGTTCAGATTTTTGATCTGGACCGCGATGGCGATATGGATATTCTTTGTTCAGGATGGGATAACAGTGCCGCGCTAAGCGAGATCGCCTGGTGGGAGAATAATGGCAGTCAGGTTTTTACTAGAAGGGTGGTCTCATCGGTCATGGATCAGGCACCGTTTGTGGAAGCTGCTGATATGGATCTCGACGGAGATTATGATCTGATTGGATGCGATGAAACGACGGGGGAGGTTTACTGGTGGTCGAACGGTGGCAATCAGACATTTACGGCACACCTGATCGATGGACAATTCAATCTGGCTCACACGGTTCTGGCCAGGGATATTGACAAGGACGGTGATCCTGACATACTCGCCTCGGCTTGCACGTCGGGACTTCAGGCTTGGTATGAGAACAAGGGTAACGGAGTGTTTGACAAGCATGCCATGGAAAACCTTAATGGGGCCATCTGGCTGGATATGGCAGATTTCGACCGGGATGGAGATATGGATATGATCGGGACCGGCATGGGGGCAACCCAACTTGCCTTATATACCAACAATGGACAGCAGAGGTTTACGAAAACCTGGCTCGAAGGAGGTTTAACTTCCGGATTTGCCCTGAACATCACCGATCTGGATGATGACGGAGACCAGGATGTTGTCGCCATCGGTTATGCTTCCAATTTTCTTGGGTGGTGGGAGAATACTTCGGTAACAACCGGACTGATCCAATCCCCTACCTGGGTTATTCCCGGGACAACAACCGGGGATTTTCTTGTTGTCAATCGCGAAAAGGGAAATATTATCGCCACGCATGGATTAAACCCTTTCATCGGGATAGCGAATCCCGGTTTTAGTCAGGGTTTAGCCCTTTTGAATAATCTGCTATTTGTCAATGCCGGTGCTTACCTACAGGTTTTTCATCCTATTACAGGTATCCGGATCAATTCCTACCGGCCGGATGTTCAGTACCTTGAGGGCATGGCGGCTGGTCCGGACGGTATGTTGTACCTGTCTGCACCGATGGACGGAAAGGTGCTTGCATTCAATCCGTTGACCGGACTGTTTTTTGATCTGGCGGCAGGCTTGAATTACCCCGGAGCCATAGCCTGGGATAGTTTTTCAGGGAAGCTGCTTCTTTTGGACGGGGAAGAATTGATTACCGTAAAAGAGATTGATCCTGCAGATGGAACTGTAACAACAAAGGAAGCTACGGAAATCTCATCAGGCGGGGACATCGAGCCGGACGGTTATGGTAATTACTACATATCCTCTCCATCGCAGAATTCAATATACGTCAATACCAGTAGATGGACCACCCAAACCGTTCTCTACAAGGGTGATCTTGATGGTCCCTGGGGAATGGTTTTTGAAGGATCCTCCCGGGAACTGATTGTGGCCATGAATGGAAGCAGCATTCTGGAAAGAATCATCGCAAATGCCACTGGAACGGAACCACTGATGAGGGGTCCGGTTGACATGGTTGTTTATCCGAATCCGGCAAGCGATGTGTTAAATATTGCAATGCCGGCTGGAATGAATGAAGATTTTGCATTTCAGATAACGGATCAGTCCGGTGCTGTCAGAAGGGTCGACAAGAACTTTACATCGGGTCCGGTTTCGGCAATTAATCTCACGGCCTTGAACCTGGTTCCCGGCATCTATTCGCTTAGGGTAATACAAAAAAACCGGGTTTACGAAACCCGGTTTGTATATCTGCCGATCCGATAATTCTCTCAGGCCAGTGCCAGATACTGCTGGTATTTGTTTCTGAGGTAATCAAACCTTGCCGGGTTCGGTACGTATGTTTCGTCAAATCCCTGGCTCATGGCTTCAGCTGCATCCTCGAGGGAATGATAAAGACCGGAGGCAGTGGCAGCAAACATCGCTGCACCCAGGGCGCACGCCTGGTCTGCCGCCGCTACCCTGATTTCGGTGTTCATAACATCGGCAAGCGTCTGCATCACAAACGGAGATTTCTTTGCAACTCCGCCGATGGCAATGACCTCACGGATCGGAACTCCCTCTTCACGAAACCTTTCTGCAATGGCCAGACTGCCGAAAGCCGTGGCTTCAACCAGGGACTTAAAGAGCATGGGTGCATCAGTGCCCAGGGTTAATCCGGCAAGGGTTGCAGACATCGATTGATTGGCATCCGGAGTTCTTCTTCCGTTAAACCAGTCTGATGCCAGCGGGATCGTTTCATCGTCGGGCAAAAGCATGGCCTGCTCTGTCAGTTTAGCAAGAATCAACTCGCTAACCCTCTCCCGTTCAGCAGGATCAGAAACATATTGAAGCGGCCAGCTGAGCAGCTTCTTAAACCATGCATAAACATCACCGAAAGCGGATTGACCGGCCTCGAGGCCGATCAGTCCGGGTACAATTGAACCATCAACCTGACCACAGATGCCCCGGATCAGTTTGCCTTTCATTTCATTTTCCGGAGCGACAAGCATATCACAGGTAGAGGTCCCCATCACCCTCACAAGCGAGTAGGGGCGAATCCCGCCACCTACCGCACCCATATGTGCATCAAAAGCACCTGCGCCTATGGCAACCCGCCCCTGTATTCCGAGTTTCTCCGCCCATTCTGCTGTCAGGTAACCGACCTTGTGGCTTGCAGGATACGTTTCCGAGTAGAGCCTTTTTCTGAAGGGAGCCAGCACGGGATCCAATGTTCCGAGAAATTCCTCCGAAGGCAGGCCGCCGAATTCCTCATGCCACATGGCCTTATGACCTGCAGCGCACCGGCTCCGGATCATCTCTTCGGGTTTTGTAACTCCTGATAAAATTGCCGGAATCCAGTCGCAGTGCTCAACCCATGAATAGGCTGCATCTCTTACCATTTCATCCTCCCGAAGGACATGAAGAACTTTTGCCCAAACCCATTCAGACGAGTAGATCCCCCCTTCAAATTTTGAATAGTCAACCGGCCAGGCAGAACATAACTTGTTGATCTCCTCCGCTTCCCGGATGGCTGTATGGTCTTTCCACAAAACGAACATTGCATTCGGGTTCTCCCTGAATGCATCCTTGAGAGCCAGGGGGGTGCCCTCCTTATCAACAAGTACCGGAGTTGAACCGGTGGTGTCGAAGGAAATTCCGGCGATGCTGGCAGAGGTTCCGGCGGGTGCAGATCCGACTGCATCGCGGATCACCCGGATCATGGAATCCAAATAATCCTGAGGATGCTGGCGATATTGGTTTTTCAGAGGATTGCAATACAATCCTTCTTTCCAGCGAGGATACCAGGAAACTGCCGAGGAAACCTCGGAGCCAGAACGTGCATCAATGATAACCGCTCGTACCGAGTCGGTTCCAAAATCAAGGCCGATAACCAGGTTTTCTGACATATCTTTTATTTCCAGAAATAAGCATAGAATCCGATAACAACTCCAAGAATGATCAGGGAGTTAATAATATCCCACTTGTCATAACTGGCCCGGGTAATGGCTCTCTGCTCCGGTGTTGATGAGAAGTAGGTAAGGCCAACCAGCCGCTCTTCTGATACCCTTGGGGTGAGAAGGGATATTATGATGATAAATGCAATGCATATAAAGAACAGGTAGATGCAATAATGGAGCCAGTTGGGGGCGAGGAAAGTCCTGAAAAGAAATCCATCGGGATTAATCGAATCCTGAAATATTTTAAGACCCAGCCGGGTCATCCCCAGGACAAAACCGATAATCAGGCCCCAAAGTCCTCCCTGTGCAGAAGTGCGCTTCCAGAAAACCCCAAGCAGGAAGACTGCGGCAATTCCCGGAGCAAGCAGCGACTGAACGTCCTGCAGATACTGATAGAGAACCTGCCCCAGGCTTTTCATAACCGGAATCCAAAGCACTCCGAGGATGGTTACCACAACCGTGGCTATCCTTCCAACCTTAACCAGGTGTTTTTCTGTAGATTCGGGCTTGTATTTCATGTAGAAGTCAACCGTAAAAAGCGTCGCGGATGAATTGAACAAGGAAGCCAGGGAACTCATCAGTGCCGCAAGCAATCCGCCCACAACCACCCCTTTCAATCCGATGGGCAATAAATTGGTAACCATGGTTGGGAAAGCTGCGTCGGAGCTTGAAAGTTCCATTAAACCTTTTTCATTCAGGGCAAAGGCAATCATACCCGGTATGAGGAAAATAAATACCGGGGTGAGTTTAAGGTAGGCGCCAAAGATGGTCCCCCTGCGCGCCTGCTTTTGATCACGTCCCGATAAGACCCTCTGAACAATATACTGATCGGTGCACCAATACCAGAATCCTATGATCGCGGAACCCAGGAGGACTCCGGTCCATGGGAAATCAGGATCATCCTTGGAACGAATCAGGCTGGACATCGAATCCCCGAGGGGGGTGGTTTGCGCCCGGCAAATCTCCATCAGCTCATTCCAGCCGCCGAGTTTATGAAGGCCCGCCACCACAATAACAATGGATCCGATCAGTAGTACCGGTGTTTGAAGAATCGAAGTGTACAATACGGATTTCATTCCTCCGATTACCGTATATATGCCTGTAAGAACAACAAGCCCGATGGCACTGATCCAGAAGAAGTCAATACCCATAAAAGTTTCGATACCCAAAACCTGCTTGAAAACAATGCCGCCGGCATAAACAGTTACCGCTACTTTGGTAAGGACATAACTAACCAGTGAAATAATAGACAAGAATGAGCGGGCGCCTCTGTTGTATCTCTTTTCCAGAAATTCCGGCATGGTAAATACACCGCTTCGGGCATAGAAGGGGACAAAGACCCACCCGAGAACCAGTATCAGCCACCCGTGCATCTCCCAATGGGCCATCGCCATCCCGGTTGAAGCCCCGGCTCCGGCTAACCCGACAAGATGTTCAGAACCAATATTCGATGCGAAAATCGAGGACCCGATCGCAATCCATGTTGCATCCCTGCCAGCCAGGAAGTAGTCGGATGTGGTCTCTTCTTTCATCCGGCTCACCCAGACGACAATGCCAATGAGCGCCAGGCAGAATAAGCCCAAGACAGCCCAGTCTAACCAATGAAAACCAGCCATAGAAGTGTTTTATTTAGGTTTGCCCGATAGCTCGGGATTAATAAATGTTAAAAATACACTTTTAGATTACAATCCGATAAATTACAAAAAAAAGTTTGTTTGGAACTTTTAGGGCAGGAGATTACCTTTAGACCGAAACAAAACACTTACACTATGAAAGGTTCTTTTGATCGCAGGTCATTTTTGAGAATATCAGCGCTAACAGGTGCTTTTATGGGCATTCCCTCACTGGGAAGAAGCGGACAGCTTCCGGAGGTTGAGGAGATAATGGATCGGATTTTACAGACACCGGCTAACTCGGGTAAATCAGTTATCGGATTAAAGGTGGCACCGATCAAACAGGTGCGGGTCGGGGTTATCGGGTTAGGAAACCGCGGGTCCGGCATGACGACTCTGGTCGATGCCGTCTGCCCCGATAAGGCGAAGATTGTTGCGATCTGCGATGTGCAGGACCGGTATGCGGATGCAGCTGAACAACGCCTGAAAAAACGGGGCCAGAATCCTACAGTTTACAAAGGAAGCCTCACCGCATGGAAAGAGCTGGTTAAAAGGGATGATATTGATCTGGTCCTGATCTTCACTCCCTGGGAAGACCATGCACCGATGGCACTCGAAGCCATGCGCAATGGCAAGCATGTGGCCATTGAGGTGCCTGCGGCCATTTCTCTTGAGGAATGCTGGGAACTAGTCCGCACGGCTGAAGAGACCCAGAAGAACTGCATGCAGCTCGAGAATTGCTGTTACGGCAATGAGGAACTGTGGCTTCTGAACATGTCGCGGAAAGGGGTATTCGGAACACTTACCTATGCTGAGGGAGCCTATATTCACAACCTCAGCAGCATGCTTTTTGACAAGTCCTACTACAATATGTGGCGTATCCGTCATAATGCTGGACGTGACGGCAACCTGTATCCCACACATGGGCTTTGCCCGGTTACCCAGTATATGAATATTGACCGCGGCGACAGGATGGAAAGCCTCGTTTCGATGAGTTCACCTCAGGCCTCGATGACAGAATATTCAAAAACAGTTGATCCATCGAATGAATTCTATAACCGCACCGATTTCAAGCATGGTGACATGAATACCACCCTGATCAAGACGGCTGGCGGGAAAATGATTCATGTATACCATGATATTGTAACGCCCCGTCCCTATTCGCGTAAAAACTCATTGGCAGGGACGAAGGCCTATCATGAGGGCTACCCGAGCAAGCTCTGCATCGGAGAAAAGGGACATGACTGGTTAAAGGATGATGTTTACAAGGAGTATCGCCAGAAATATGACCATCCGATCTGGACGAAGCTTAAGGCTGAGATTGAAAAGTACGGCGGCCACGGCGGAATGGATTTCGTGGAGATCTATCGTCTGATTGATAACCTGAATCGTGGAGTTCAGCTCGACATGGATGTATATGACCTGGCCTCATCCTGCGTGGTTACGCCTCTGTCGGAGATTTCGGTCGAACTAGGCTCGATTCCGGTTAAGTTCCCCGATTTTACAGGAGGAAGGTGGAAGGAACCAAGGGAACTGCAGATACTTATAGATTAAGGCAGAAGGCAAAAGGGCAGGAGGGCAGAAAGTAAAGTTTTAAGAACTTAAATCTTAAGGACTTTACTTTCTGCCCTCCTGCCCTTTTGCCCTCTTGCCCTAGAGGTTCTTGATCTCCCCGATCAGCTTCTGAATGCTATCCTTCGCATTCCCAAAGAGCATCCGGGTGTTATTATTGAAGAAAAGATAGTTTTCAATGGCCGCATATCCTTTCCCCATACCCCGTTTCATCACGATAACGTTTTTGGCTTCCCACACACGACACACCGGCATTCCGTAGATCGGGCTTGACGGGTCATCTACCGCAGCAGGGTTAACCACATCATTGGCCCCGATTACAACAACCACATCAATGTTGGGCATATCCTGGTTGATATCATCGCTTTCGTAAAGTTTATCGTACGGTACATCAGCCTCAGCTAATAATACATTCATATGCCCGGGCATGCGTCCGGCAACCGGATGAATGGCATAGCGGACATCAACGCCTTTTTCCTCAAGCAACTTTTCCATTTCATGGCAGATGTGCTGGGCCTGCGCAACGGCCAGTCCGTATCCCGGAACGATTACCACTTTTTGGCTGTAGCTTAGTAAAACAGCCGAATCGCTTATGCTGATCTCCTTATAGGCTCCGGCTTCTTTGCTTGATGCAGCACCGCCGCCCCCAAAGGCTCCGATAATCACATTAAGCAGCGAACGGTTCATGGCCTTGCACATAAGGACGGTCAGAATGGTTCCGGCAGACCCGACGAGAATACCACCGGTGAGCATCACCTGGTTATTATACAGAAATCCACCCATTGCAGCGGCAACACCGGTAAATGAGGTCAGCAGGGAAATGACGACCGGCATATCGGCCCCCCCGATCGGAATAACGAAGGTAATCCCATATACAAGTGATAACCCCATCAACAGGTAAGCCATCCATACAATGTCTTTTGGATTGACCTGCCCCTGCGACATGATGATGACAACAAAAATCACAATGCCGGCCAAAAAGGCCAGGTTGATGAACCGCATGAACTTAAGTTTGGGGTCGCCGATTTTTTCCGCGAGCTTGCCGAATGCGATCATACTTCCAGCAAATGATACACTCCCGATCACGAGGCCCAGGAGGATAGCCAGGCTATGACCATTGAACATCCCGTGTTTCTCAATCAGCTCGGGAGCCATCCTCGGGAATTCCATCAGGGAGATCAATGCGGCAGCAGCCCCACCCATACCATTGAAAAATGAGACAAGCTGGGGCATGGCCGTCATCTTTACTTTAACGGCGATGGCCCAACCAATAATGGTGCCGATCAGGATAGCTGCAAGAATCAGGCTTATGTTCCCGATTGGTTCTCCATCCTTGCGGTGAAACAGGATGGTGGAGATAATAGCCATGAACATGCCAATGGCAGCCAGGATATTGCCGCGGCGTGCGGACTCTGGATGACTTAGCATTTTCAGACCGAAAATGAAAAGCACAGAGGCGATCAGATAGCTGATTTCCAGAATGGAATCACCTATTGTGAATTGTATTATGTCTTTCATAATGATTCAATCATTTTTTCTTTTTCTTAAACATGTCCAGCATACGGTCGGTAACCACAAACCCTCCTACCACATTCAAGGTGCCCAGAACAACTGCCAGAAAACCCAGGATCAGGGATACTGTGGTTTCGGCATGTCCCATAACAATGATTGCCCCGATGATCACAACCCCGTGAATGGCATTTGCTCCTGACATCAGCGGGGTATGAAGGATGGCGGGAACATGGGATATTACCTCTATGCCCAGCAGAATCGACAGTGCGATAATAAATATCGCCTCCTTATGTTCAAAAATAAACTCAAGTATTCCTTCCATGGCTTATATCCTTATTAGAATAGACTTTTTACTCTCGGGTTATAGATTTCTCCCTGATGTGTTACACATGTTCCAGTAACAAGATCGTCGGAAAAGTTCAGATTCAGCTCGCCTTCGGGTGAAATCAAAAGGTTTAAAAAATTCAGAACATTTTTGCCCAGCATCTTGCTGGCATCTTTAGGAAGGGTGGAGGGGTAGGCCGACTGACCGATTATCAGGACCCCCTTGTGGTTAATTGTCTGAGCGTTAACGGTCAGATCACAGTTCCCGCCACTTGAGGCAGCAAGGTCGACTACAACTGACCCCGGTTTCATGGCTTCTACGGTTGCTTTCAATAAGAGTTTCGGGGCGGGTTTGCCCGGAATCTGGGCGGTACAGATAACCACATCGCTTTTTACCGCATGGTCATGTACTGCCTGTTGTTGTTTTTTCTTAAACTCATCGGACTGCTCAACCGCATACCCGCCGGCAGATGCCTCATCCCGGGATCCTTCAACCTCCACAAATTTTGCCCCAAGGCTTTCAACCTCCTCGCGTACAGCTGCCCTGACGTCAAATGCTTCAACCTTGGCGCCGAGCCTGCGAGCCGTTGAGATCGCCTGCAATCCGGCCACTCCAGCCCCAAGGATTAATACTTTAGCGGGAGTAATTGTACCCGCTGCCGTCATGAACATCGGGAAAAAGGTGGGCAGGTGCATTGCCGCATCAAGAACTGCCCTGTATCCGGCCGCTGTTGCCTGTGATGACAGGATGTCCATAGCCTGAGCCCTGGATGTCCTGGGTATAACATCAAGGCTGAAGGAGGTAAGCTTGCGCTCCAGAAACTTCCCGACCAGTGGTTTGTCTGATAATGGATTCAGAACCCCAATCCACACCTGATCGGTTCTGAGCTTTTTCAAGGTTTGTTCATCCGGTGGAGAAATCTGCAGGATCATGAGTGCACCCTCAAGAATTTTTTCACGAGAAAAAATCTTGGCTCCGGCTTTTTCATATTGATCATCAGCCGTGAAAGCGCCGGCTCCTGCACCGGCCTCGACCCAAACCTCAACCTTTTTCCTGATCAGTTCAGCTACCGTTTCCGGCAGCATTATTACCCGGTTTTCTCCGGGACTCTCCTTCAGAATACCTGCTATCATTACCGTAAAAAATTAAAGTGGTAGTACAAATATGAGCTTAGGTTGTTTCAGGAAACCAAAATAATAATTTGCCCAATCAAAACTAATTTATATTTTCGCCCCTTGAAAAAGAAATGATGAACTCGATCGCAAGAACATATTCTGTTTCCTCCACCCTCCGGATGATGGATATGTTAATGCAATTGGGGTAGGCTGGTTCCAGTTTACCCCCTTAAAGAAAAGGGCATACGGGCACAAGGGCATACGGGCATAGGGAACGCATTTGCGCAACCTTCTACCTTAACCCCGATACCTTAACCCCATACCCCATACCCCATACCATTTCAACCATTTCAACCATTTCAACCATTTCAACCAATTCAACCATTTCAACCATTCACCATGAAATTCGAAACCCTTCAAATCCATGCCGGGCACAAGCCGGACTCAGATACCCTCAGCCGTGCAGTGCCCATTTACCAGACCAGTTCGTATGTTTTCCGGGATGCAGACCATGCAGCCGGCCTGTTTGAACTCTCGGAACCTGGTTTTATTTATTCCCGAATCGGCAATCCAACAGTCGAGGTATTCGAGAAACGAATAGCCGCGCTGGAAAACGGTGTGGGTGCCCTTGCGGTTTCATCCGGTCATGCCGCCCAGTTCCTTGCCCTGAATAATCTCCTGAGACTGGGCGACAACCTGGTTTCGTCACCTTTTCTCTACGGCGGAACGGTATCCCAATTCAGGCATAGTTTTAAAAATCTGGGTGTGGAGGTCCGTTTTGCTAAATCTGATAAACCTGCTGATTTTGAAAAGCTTATCGATGACAGGACCCGCGGGATATATGTTGAAACCATCAGCAATCCGGGATTTTCGGTTCCTGATTTTGAGCGTTTCGCCTCGCTGGGTGCAAAGCATGGAATCCCCCTTATTGTTGATAACACCTTCGCTGCAGGCGGATACCTTTGCAGGCCGATTGATTACGGGGCAAATGTCGTGGTGGAATCGGCAACCAAATGGATTGGCGGACACGGTACAACCATTGCAGGTGTTATTATAGACGGTGGAAACTTCCCTTGGGACAATGGGAAATTCCCGCATTTTACGGAACCATCACCGGAATATCACGGAATCCCCTGGTACAGCCAGTTCGGAGCTTCGGCCTTCATTGTGCGGGCCAGGACCATCGGTCTCAGGGATTTCGGACCTTCCATCAGTGCCCTGGATGCTTTCCTGCTTCTGCAGGGACTTGAAACACTTTCCCTGCGGGTCGACCGTCATTGCAGCAATACCCTGGCACTGGCCGAATGGCTCCGGTCCAATCCACAGGTCGAAAATGTAAGCTATCCGGGATTGCCAGGCGATTCTAACCATGATCTTGCCAATAAGTATCTGCAAAATGGCTTTGGAGGCGTTCTCTCATTCATTCTGAAAGGAGATAAACAGCGTAACCGACGCCTGGTAGAAAAGTTTGAAATTGTCAGCCATTTAGCTAATGTAGGCGATACCCGAACCCTGATAATTCAGCCGTCGGCTACCACCCATCAACAGCTTTCTGAAGCTGACCAGCTTGCAGCCGGGGTACATCCGAATATGTTCAGGGTTTCGGTTGGACTGGAGCACATTGACGATATCATCGCAGATTTTAAACAGGCAATCAGCAAGGTATGACACAACTTGAACCTCATATATTTGAGTTCACGACCCCGTTGAAACTCGAATGCGGCCGTGAGATCACCCGGTATCAGGTGGCTTTTCATACATTCGGAAGGCTGAATGAAACCCTGGATAATGTAATCTGGGTAGGCCATGCCCTTACGGCCAATTCCGATGTATACGACTGGTGGCCTGGAATGGTTGGACCGGGTTTGCTGATGGATACCGACAAATACTTCATCATCTGTGCGAATATTCTCGGTTCCTGCTATGGAACGACCGGCCCGTTGTCAAAAGATCCGCTGACGGGAAAGCACTACCTGAGAGATTTCCCTTTGATCACCGTCAGGGATATGGTCCAGGTCCACCAGGTTCTGAGGAAGTTCTTGGGCATTAAAAGGATACATCTCGGAATCGGTGGTTCGCTGGGTGGTCAGCAGATTTTGGAATGGGCCATTCAGGAACCCGACTTGTTCCGGTATATTGCTCCGGTTGCAACCAATGCCAGGGCCTCTGCCTGGGGAATCGCCTTTGATGAAGCTCAGCGGATGGCGCTCTCAGCCGATGAATCCTTTGCCCGGGGCGACCTGGACGGCGGTTCTGCCGGAATCCGCGCTGCCAGGGCAATGGCGCTGCTCAGCTATCGCAACCGGAATACGTACGAAAAAACGCAGACCGATCCTGATGAAGAGAGGCTCGATGACTTTAAGGCGTGTTCATATCAGCAATATCAGGGAGAAAAGCTTGACCGGCGGTTCAATGCATACTCATACCATACCCTGACAAAATCACTGGACTCACAGAATGTGGGTCGTGGCCGGGGAGGTGTAAGCATGGCACTTTCCGCGATCAAGGCACATACAATTGCCGTTGGCATATCCAGCGATCTGCTTTTCCCGCCGGAAGAACAAAGACTGATTGCGGAGAATATTCACGGAGCTGAATATCATGAAATTGATTCCTTTTATGGTCATGATGGCTTTCTTATCGAAGTTGAAGCCCTGACTGCGATCATTAAACCGATAATAAACCAGAAACGATATGAAAACTAAGGAAAATGGAAAACTTGTGATCGGGCTTTTCGGGTTTGGTGTGGTTGGGCAAGGCCTTTATAAGGTTTTGCAGGAGGTTCAGACTGCCGATGCCTCGATTAAATGGATCTGTGTTAAACATCAGGATAAACAGAGGTTTCTTAATCCTGATCAGTTTACATTCAATCCGCAGGATTTGTTGAACGACCCGGAAATAAATCTGATCGTTGAATTGATCGACGACCCGGATGCCGCTTATGAGATTGTCAAGACGGCTCTGCTTAACGGGAAATCGGTGGTCAGCGGCAATAAGAACATGCTGGCTCACCATCTTTCTGAACTGATCGGAATACAGAGGGAAAAAGAGGTAGCATTGTTATATGACGCCTCAGCTTGCGGAAGCATCCCTGTTATCAGAAACCTGGAGGAATACTATGATAATGATTTGCTGCAATCCATTACGGGAATTCTGAATGGTTCGTCGAATTTCATCCTCACCAGAATATTCCAGCAGAACTGGGATTATGACAAGGCACTCAGGCATGCACAGGAGCTTGGCTTCGCTGAAAGTAACCCGGTTTTCGATGTTGACGGGTTTGACAGTATGTACAAACTGGTTATCCTGGGTTTGCACGGTTTTGGTTCACTGGTGGATCCGGCAGAGGTGTTCCATTATGGAATCAGCACCATATCGGAGTTTGATATCCGGTATGCGCGGGAAAAAGGGAAGAAAATAAAGCTGGTGGCGCAGGTGAATAAAGTGAACGGCCGCAAGTTCAGCATGTTTGTGCTGCCTAAGCTGGTTAACTCCGATGAATATATATATAATGTTGAGGATGAGTATAATGGGGTGATTATCGAAGGCCAGTTTTATGACAAACAATTCATGTTCGGCAAAGGTGCGGGGGCTTTCCCAACCGGATCAGCTGTTCTTTCTGACATTACTGCCAGGAAGCACCAATACCGGTATGAATATAAAAAACTGAACTTTTTCACACCCCCGGTGTATACTAGGGACCTGACCGTGGAGGTATATCTTCGGTATCATGATCTGGTTGACCTCAGCCATTTTGATTTTGAGTCCATTACTGAGAAATATACCGGACAGGATTATAACTTTGTAATTGGCCGGATCCGGCTTGAGAACCTATACAAATTGAAAAACCTGGTGCGGAAGTTACATGTATTCCTGGCCTGGACCGGAAAAATTGAATAAAATGAAAAAGAACAATTCCTTTCAGCGCTTCTCTGAGGCTTTGTCAAATGGTATTCAGGTACTTGACGGGGCCATGGGAACGATGGTTCAGAAATTGGGGCTTACGGAGCAGGATTATCGGAATGTGGAATTGCAGGACCATCCAGTGCTGCTGAAAGGAAATCATGATCTGCTGAACATAACAAGGCCGGAAGCCATCAGAAAGATTCACGAAAACTATGTGGCTGCCGGTGCCGGAGTTATCGAAACCAACACTTTCAATTCAAATGCGGTCTCCCAATCGGATTATGGTCTTGAGACCCTGGTGTACCGTATGAATTTTGAAGCGGCGAAGATTGCAAGGCTGGCAGCCGGTGATCAGGTCTTTGTATTGGGAGCGATGGGACCCACGAACCGGACTGCGTCCATGTCGCCAAAAGTGGAAGACCCTGGGTACAGGAATATCACGTTTGACCAATTGGTTCAGGCCTACCGCGAGCAGGCTGGTGCACTGCTGGATGGCGGGGTGGATGGTTTGCTGATCGAAACGATTTTTGATACACTCAATGCCAAGGCGGCAATTTACGGCATACATGAGGAGTTTGAAGCCCGCGGTGAAGAATGGCCTGTTGTGATTTCAGTTACCATAACTGATGCCAGCGGCCGTACCCTTTCCGGCCAGACCCTGGCGGCTTTCTATTATACTGTCCGCCATGCACATCCCTTGGTAATCGGATTGAATTGTGCCCTGGGAGCCAAGGAATTGCTGCCTTACCTGCGAGAATTGCGGAGGCTGGTGGATCATGACAATCTGCGGGCAATACCTTTAGAGACACATAATAATGCGTCTCTACATATGTCATTTGTCAGCGCCCACCCGAACGCCGGACTGCCGGATGAATTAGGCGGATACAGCCAGAGCGCAAAAGAGATGGCTGAGTGGGTCCGGGTTTTCATTGAAGAAGGCCTTGTAAACCTTATCGGCGGCTGCTGCGGAACTACCCCGGAGCATATTGCCGAAATCGCCGCCCTGACCCGTAAAATGCAACCTGCAAAACTCAATCAAACAGGACGGGCGCGCGTAGCGACGCCCCTGCAGGAACAAAATCAAATCTCCTCACCTACCATACTGGCTGGTCTGGAACCGCTGATTATCAGGCCCGATTCCAATTTTATCAACATTGGCGAACGGACCAATGTAGCTGGATCCAAGATGTTTGCGAGGCTGATCCGGGAAGAGAAGTTCGAAGAGGCTCTGGCCGTGGCACGTGAACAAATCGATGGGGGAGCAATCGTCATCGATATCTGTATGGACGATCCCCTGATCGAAGCCGAGGTTGCCATGGGTAAGTTTCTCAGAATGGCTGGCACGGACCCCGATATCGCCCGCGTACCCTTCATGATTGATTCATCGAGGTTCTCCGCCATTCAGGAAGGACTCAAAAATATACAGGGAAAACCGATCGTCAACTCCATAAGTCTTAAAGCTGGTGAGGGCTCATTCCTCGAACAGGCCCGTTTTGTAAAGCGATTTGGAGCCGCGGTTGTGGTCATGCTCTTTGATGAGGCGGGCCAGGCTGATACTTACGAAAGAAAGGTGGAAATTGCCCGTCGCTCCTATCAGCTGCTGACTGAGGAGGCAGGGTTCCCTCCGGAAGACATCATTATTGACCCGAATGTGCTGGCGTTGGCTACTGGTTTGGAGGAACATAACCGGTACGGAGTTAATTATATCGAAGCAACACGATGGATTAAGCAGAACCTGCCTGGTGCCAAAGTTTCCGGCGGGGTAAGCAATCTCTCTTTTGCATTCCGGGGCCAGGAGCAGGTACGCCAGGCTCTCCACGCTGTTTTCCTCTACCATGCCATCAGGGCTGGAATGGATATGGGCATCGTAAATCCTTCGCTTTTACAGGTTTATGACGAAATTGACCCTGATTTACTCAAGCTGGCAGAAGATGTCGTCCTGAACCGCCGAAAGGACTCAACCGACAGAATGCTTGCCTTTGCCGAGAAAGCGGAAAGAAAAGGAGATTCTGAAACGGTAAGGCGTGGTGATAAGGATACCTGGAGGCAGGATGACGTCAGGAACCGCCTGGTTCATGCATTGGTTGCGGGCATAACCGATTATATAGATGAAGATACTGAAGAAGCCCGCCAAGGCTTGGAATTTGCCCTGGATGTAATCGAGGGTCCGCTGATGGATGGAATGAATGTGGTTGGTGATCGCTTTGGTTCAGGTAAAATGTTCCTGCCCCAGGTCATTAAAAGCGCACGGGTAATGAAAAAGGCCGTGGCTTACCTCACACCGTTCATTGAGTCGGAGAAAAAAGCCGGTGCAGCGTCCAATGCAGGAAAGATTGTGCTGGCCACCGTGAAGGGAGATGTTCATGACATCGGTAAGAATATTGTAGGGGTCATACTCCAGTGTAATAATTATGAGGTCATCGACCTCGGCGTAATGGTTCCCTCGGAAAAAATTCTGGAGACGGCCAAACGTGAAAATGCTTCTGCAATTGGCTTGAGCGGCCTGATTACCCCGTCGCTGGAGGAAATGTCCTATGTGGCTGCTGAAATGGAGAGGCAAGGATTCACGATTCCACTCCTTATCGGCGGTGCGACCACATCGGAGCTTCACACGGCGCTGAAAATCGATCCCAATTATTCCGGACCGGTTGTTCACGTCAGGGATGCCTCAAGGGTGGTCGGTGTTACTGCAGCTCTGATATCGGAGGAGCGGACAGCCGGGCGAAAATCAGAAATCAAAGCATCCTATGAAAAGCTTCGGATTGATTATTCCAATCGGGATAAATCGGGCGGGTTTATAACCTTGTTAAAGGCCAGAGAGAACGGGCTGAAATTAAAAACCGGCAGTGAAGGCGGACTTCAGCATTCAAAGCCCAAAAAACTGGGGATTACATCATTTTTTGATTTTCCGGTTGAGGAACTGATCCCCTACATCGATTGGTCATTTTTCCTTTATACATGGGACATCAGGGGACGCTATCCTGCCTTGCTGAATGATCCGCTGAAAGGCGAGGAGGCACGCAGCCTGATTGCCGATGGCCGGGAAATGCTGCAGGAAATCATTGATAATAAATGGCTTATTGCCAATGGCGTTGTTGGAATATTTCCAGCTAATGGCATTCAGGATGATATTGTGGTTTTTGATCCCGAGAACCCGGGCAATGAAATCGAGAGGTTTTTCTTTCTCAGGAATCAGGAACAAAAAGAAGAGGGTATACCCAATCTGTGTCTATCCGATTTTCTCTATCCAACCAGTTGCGGGATGGAGGATTACATAGGCTTTTTTGCCTGCACAGCGGGTATTGGTGCCGATGAGAAGGCTAAAGAATTTGCAGATCAGAACGATGATTATAAGTCATTAATGATCAAGGTTTTAGCAGACCGTTTGGCCGAAGCCTTTGCCGAATGGCTTCATGAAAAGGTCAGAAAGGAAATCTGGGGCTATGCACCTGAAGAAAAGCTGAATCCCGATGATATGCTTAAGGAAGCCTATCGCGGTATCCGGCCGGCTATCGGGTATCCAAGCTGCCCCGATCATCAGGATAAAACTTCCCTTTTCAGAATTCTGGATCCGGAAGGCAAAACAGGAATTGAACTCACAGAAACCCTGGCCATGAATCCGGGAGCTTCAGTGGCCGGACTCTATTTTGCACATCCCGAATCCAGATATTTTCAGGTCGGCAAAATGAATGAGGATCAGATTAAGGATTATGCGCGCCGACGAGGAATCTCAATACAAACCGCCGAAAAAAACCTGGCTACTTATCTTAATTACCGATGAAAGTTACGGATCACATCAGCAATCGCGACCGGACAAGGGTCTCTTTTGAAATACTTCCTCCAACAAAAGGATCGAGTATAAAAACGATTTATGATACGCTGGACCCCTTGATGGAGTTTAAGCCCCCTTATATCAATATCACTTATCATCAGGCTGAGATAGACCTGAAGTTAAGGCCCGATGGACTGCTGGAGCCCAAGGTGGTTCGTAAAAGACCGGGAACCGTAGCTATTTCAGCCGCCATTCTAAGCAGGTACCAGGTTGATGTGGTTCCTCACCTGATTTGCGGCGGATTTTCAAAGGAGGAAACTGAAGATGCACTGATCGACCTGCACTATCTGGGAATCAGCAATATTTTGGTTGTCAGGGGAGATGCAAACCCACTTTCTGGTAGGTTCATTGCTGAAAAAAATGGTCATGAACATGCTATCGACCTGCTTCAACAAGCCGTTGACCTGAACCACGGAAAATATCTGGAAGAGGATTTGGTTAACCCGGAACCTACCGACTTTTGCGTGGGCGTTGCCGGATATCCCGAGAAACACATGGAAGCGCCCAATGGTGAGAGCGATCTCTGCTTTCTGAAAGCTAAGGTAGATGCCGGTGCAGAATATATTGTGACTCAGATGTTTTTCGATAACAGTAAGTTCTTTGCTTTTGTCGACTCCTGCAGGGCAGCCGGTATAACGGTTCCTATTATTCCCGGTCTGAAACCCGTTTCCATTAAAAAGCATATGAACCTGTTACCGCAGACTTTTAAGGTTGACATTCCACCCGCCCTTGCCCGTGAAATGGACAAATGCACCACCAATGAGGCGGTCAGGCAGGTTGGTGTGGAATGGTCTATTCAACAAGCTAAGGAGTTGATGCAGAATGATGTGCCGATCATTCATTTCTTTACCATGGGCCGTGCCGACAACATCCTGAAAATTGCCCGCGCCATATTGTAATAATAATGCCGCTGTTTTCCGTATTTTTAAAGCATGATGGAAGTCGATCTTTTTATCCCCTGCTTTGTAGATCAGCTCTTTCCTGATACCGGGTGGAACGTTCACCGCGTGCTTGAAAATGTGGGATGCAATGTTCTCTATAATCCTGAGCAAACCTGCTGCGGACAGGCCGCCTACAATGCCGGTCACTGGGATATCGCCCGCGAGTTGTCCATTAAGTTCCTGAATGATTTCAGCGGATCCCGTCCGATCGTCTGTCCGTCAGCCTCATGCGCCGGGTATGTCAGGAATTATTACGCCGGACTGCTTAAGGGAACCATTTATGCCAACCAGTTTAACAGGTTGAAACCACAGGTCTATGAGTTTACCGACTTTCTGGTCAACGTGATGCAGGTGCGTGACGTTGGAGCCAGGTTCAGGGGTAAGGTAACCTACCACGATTCCTGCGCAGCGCTGCGCGAGTATGGAATAAAAAGTCAGCCAAGAGCTCTCCTTGAAAAGGTAAGGGGCCTTGAACTTCTTGAGATGAAGGATACAGAAACCTGCTGCGGTTTTGGAGGTACCTTCTCCATAAAACATGAACCCATTTCCACTGCAATGGCGGAACAAAAGGTAGAGAATGCCATTGCAACCGGAGCTGAGTTCATCACAAGCACCGAAGTCTCCTGCCTTATGCACCTGGAGTCTTATATCCGAAAGCACCATCTGGGAATACGTTGTATGCATATTGCAGATATCTTGGCAACCAGCGACCAGGGGGTGCTGTTCCATTGATGATTTACGATTGACGATTTACGATTTACGATTGACGATTGACGATTTACGATTTACGATTGACGATTTACCAAAACATTATACCTTACAACCTTTAACCGGTAACCGGTAACGGGCAACCGGCAACCGGAACCAGCAACCAGTAACCAGAAACCACATGAAAAACAAAGGCCTACTCATCAGTGTCGTAATTCTCGCACTGCTTGCCATTACAGTTATGGCAGGCCCAAGGAGTTCGAAACCTATCCTGAACAAGGAGCTTCCAAAGATTTCACTTACATCCGAACAGGTTAAGCTGTACGTTGATGTAAAAGAGGCCCGGGTTCCGAATATTAAGCCGGGAAATGCTTCGGAGGTGCATTATTCAAATGATAGCCTGAAAAATCAGACCGAATATTGTCTTTTGTATCTCCATGGCTTCTCTGCGGCTCCGATGGAGGGCTATCCCACACATGTCAACCTTGGCAAAGCCTATGGGATGAATGTTTATATTCCCAGGCTGGCTGAGCATGGCCTAAATGATCCTGAAGCTTTGCTGAATATGACACCGGATAACCTTTGGGAATCAGCCAAGGAAGCATTGGTGCTGGCAAAAGCTCTCGGCCGTAAAGTCATTTTGATGGGTACCTCTACGGGTGGAACGTTGGCTTTGCAAATGGCTGCCGATTTTCCACAGGATGTTGCTGCATTGGTTCTATTTTCACCCAATGTTCGGATTGCCAATAAAGCCAGCTGGCTGCTGGCAAGGCCTTTCGGACTTCAAATCGGCCGGATGGTTATGGGAGGCAAATACAGAGTTCTTGACCCTGATCCTAAAACAGACCCGTACTGGTACAATACATATCGCGTTGAAGGAACTGTTTATCTTCAGATGCTGGTTGAAAAAACCATGAAGGCTAAAACTTTTAAAGCCGTCACACAACCGGTTTTTACGGGATACTATTACCGGGATGAGGCAAATCAGGATGGCACAGTCAGCGTTAAGGCAATTCTTTGGATGTTTGACAATCTTGGCACGGCTCCGGAAAAAAAGGTGGCCGTGGCATTTCCAGATGCAGGTGCACATGTAATCGGATGTGAACTGACCAATCCGAATTGGGAAAAGGTTTATAAATCGACTGCTGAATTTCTTAAGGAGAAAGTCGGGTTGACCCCTGTTAAATAGCCGTATCCGGGATCAGTCCGCGTTTCCGCAATAATGGTGCTATTTCAGGCTCTCTTCCCCTGAATCTTTTAAAAAGATTCCTTGGATCTTCAATGTTGCCCTTCGAAAGGATATTGTCACGGAAAGATTTAGCCGTCTTTTTATCAAACAGCCCGGCTTCACGGAACGCCTCAAAAGCGTCAGCATCCAGAACTTCTGACCAGATATATGAGTAATATCCGGCCGAGTAGCCACCACTGAAAATGTGATTGAAAAAGGTCGAACGGTATCGGGTGACAATCTCCGGTAACATCCCTATTTTCCGCATGGTCTCCGCTTCAAATGCCGGCGGATCAATGGGAGTTTCTTCAGACAGAGTATGATAGGCCAGGTCGAGGAGTGCAGCCGACAGATATTCAATGGTTGCGAATCCCTGGTTGAAGTGCCGCGAAACGCGTATTTTTTCTATCAGTTGGTCGGGAATTACCTCCCCGGTTTCGTAGTGCCTGGCAAACATCCGCAGTATCTGCGGCTCTGAGGCCCAATTCTCCATAAACTGTGACGGAAGCTCAACAAAGTCGCGCGGTACATTGGTTCCGCTAAGACTCTTATAGGTGCAGTCCGACAGCAGGCTGTGCAATCCGTGCCCGAATTCATGGAATAGGGTAGTGACCTCATCGAAATTGAGCAAAGATGGCCTCTCAGGGGTTGGTTTTGTGAAATTAAAGACATTCGTTACCACCGGAGTCACCTTAGTACTGCTTACTCTCCACTGTTCCCTGAAATTGCTCATCCAGGCCCCTGATTCTTTGGATGCACGCGGGTAGAAGTCCATATACAGGATCCCAAGATGCGAATTGTCGGGATCACAGATTTCATAACATGTTGCTTCAGAATAAGGGAGCGGTATGTTATGTAACTGATTGAATTTTAAGTCGTAAAGCTCAGATGCTACTTTAAAGGCTCCGTCAATAACCGTTTCAAGCCTGAAATAAGGGCGGAGCATCTCATCATCGAGTTCGTATCGTTCCTTGCGAAGTTTCTCTGAATAGAACCACCAATCCCAGGGTTTAAGCTCCTGAAGTTTATCTAACCTCAAAGCCATGTTCTGCAGGTCTGCCGCCTCTTTTTTTGCAGCGGGTATGGCCGCTGACCAAACCTGTTTTAAAAGCGCTTCAACATTTGCAGGGTTTTTGGCCATATTATCCTCAAGAGAAAAATCAGCAAATGTCTGGTAGCCTAACAGATGAGATCGTTTAATCCGCAAATTTGTGATCTTGTTGATCAGTTCTTTATTATCGTGGGCATTATTGCGGTTGGACCGGTTAATATATGCCCCGAACAGTTTTTCCCGCAATTCCCTACAACGCGAGTATTGCATGAAAGGAATAAAACTAGGCTTGTGAAGAGTGAAGAGCCATTTCCCTTCGAGTCCCTCTTCCCGGGCAGCAGAAGCAGCTCCCGAGCGAACCGAATCAGGCAAACCGTCAAGGTCAGCCCCGTTTTCAAGGATCAGTTTAAAATCATTGGTTTCCGCCAGCACATTTTCTCCGAATGTCAGGGTAAGCAAACTTAACTCTTCGTTGATCTGGCCAAGCGATTCTTTATCCTCTCCGGTAAGATTTGCCCCGCCCTGAACAAAGTCCTTATAGGTTTCATTTACCAGCCGGTTTTGTTCAGGCTGAAGGGTTTCACATTCTTCGCTTTCCCAAACATCTTTTATGCGTTCAAAGAGTTTTGAATTCAGGAAAATCGAATCCTGATGCCGCGACAGTTCGGGTGCCATCTCATTGGATATGCGTTGCATCTCCTCGTTTGTGCTGGTGCCGAGCTGATTAAAGAAAACGGCTGCAACCTGGTCCAGGGCACGCCCGGAATAATCAAACGCTTCAATGGTATTGGAAAAGTTTGCCGGATCAGGGTTTTGGCAAATCCTGTTAATTTCCTCCGAGTGTTTTCGTATCGCCTCCCTGAATGCCGGGAGGTAATGGGATTCCTTGATCAGGTCAAATGGAGGGACCCCAAATGGTGTGGTAAATGCGGATAGCAGGGGATTGTTCATAGCAGTAAAGACTGGCCGAAAGTAGGAATAGTTTCGTAATTTTAAACCTTGTCAAAATCTGATTAAACCAATGAACCGAACTGGATTATTTACTGTAACCCTCCTGGGTAGTGTTTTGTTTTCCGCCTGTGCACAGCATTCCCAAAAATATGAAGGAGTCCCCTTTAAGGAAAAAGTGCCCCACGATTGGGAGAATCCTGCCGTAAACAATATCAACAAGGAAAAGCCCCGGGCGTCCTTCCTCTCCTATGAAAACGAAATTGCTGCTCTTGCCGGCAATCCCGAAGGGTCTGAGTTTTTTCACAACCTGAATGGTAAGTGGTCCTTCCATTTTTCCCCTAAACCTGCAGATCGTCCATTCTATTTTTTTAAGGATGATTACGATATAAGCGACTGGGACCTGATCGATGTGCCTTCAAATTGGGAATTGAAAGGTTATGGGATTCCAATTTATTCAAATGTTGAGTATCCTCACCCGGCCAATCCGCCTTTCATTCCTGCCGATAACAATCCGGTCGGTTCATACAAGCGCGACTTCCGGATTCCACAAACCTGGAAAGACCGGGAGATTTTTATTCACTTCGGAGCGGTTTCATCAGCCTTTTACATCTGGATAAATGGTGAAATGGTCGGCTACAGTGAGGATAGCAAAACCCCGGCCGAATTCAATATATCGAAGTACGTCAACGCCGGAAAGAATACCCTCTCGGTTGAAGTATACCGTTGGTGTGACGGAAGCTACCTGGAAGACCAGGATTTTTTTCGCCTTAGCGGCATAACCCGGGAAGTGTATCTCTTTGCGAGTCTGCCTGTTCATATCAGGGATTTTTTCGTAAAATCCGACCTGAGCGACAATTACTCAGATGGAATTTTTGGGCTCGATGTTGAGCTGGAAAACAGCACTATGATAGATTCAACCTATGAGTTGGTAGCGGTGCTGACCGACGGGGATAGAGAGGTTTTCAGGTCAGGTAAGAAGATTGAAATCAAAGGTAAATCCATCCAGGCAAGTTTCAGTGAAACCCTTCCAAACGTGAGGAAATGGTCGGCAGAGCAGCCAAACCTGTATAATCTTCTGATCAGCCTTAAAAACCAAAGGGGCAGGATACTGGAATCTACCAGCCTTCCAGTCGGGTTTCGACGGATGGAGATAAAAAATAAGCAGTTCCTGGTTAATGGTGTTCCCGTTTACCTTAAGGGGGTAAACATTCATGAACATCATCCGGAAAACGGCCACGTTGTAGATGAGGCTACCATGAAGCTGGATATTCTGACAATGAAAAGTCATAATATCAATGCGGTGAGAACCTCTCATTACCCACAACCGGAAAAGTGGTACCAACTGTGCGATCAATACGGCCTTTACCTCATAGACGAAGCCAATATTGAGTCCCATGGAATTGGTTATGACAAGGATGTGACCCTCGCTGACAAACCGGAATGGGCTGCTTCCCACATGGAACGGACCATCAATATGGTTGAGCGCGATAAAAATCATCCTTCCATCATTATCTGGTCCCTTGGCAATGAAGCCGGGGATGGGCGAAACATGCTCGCGGATTATAACTGGATCAAGCAAAGGGATCCGTCGAGGCCGGTACAGTATGAACGCGCAGAAAAATCGACCAATACAACGGAGCGGCATACCGATATCTGGTGCCCTATGTACGCGACTATTGATTACATGAAGAAATATGCACAGAATCCCGATAACGACCGTCCCCTGATTCAATGCGAATATGCTCATGCCATGGGCAATTCGGTAGGCAACCTGCAGGATTACTGGGATCTGATTGAATCCTATCCTAACCTGCAAGGCGGGTTTATCTGGGACTGGGTTGATCAGGGCATCACAAAAACCAGCGAAAAGGGAGTCAAATTTTGGGCCTACGGCGGCGATTGGGGACCTCCGGGAACGCCGACCGACGGAAATTTTTGTATCAACGGTTTAGTCTTTCCTGACCGTACTCCTCATCATTCTCTCAAGGAGGTGAAAAAGGTTTATCAGTATATCAAATTCAGGAATGAGGATGTCGCGGCCGGAAAGATTAAAGTCCTGAATGGCTATGGGTTTACGAGCCTCGGAACCTTTCAGCTCGCGTGGTCCCTGGAAGGTGACGGGAAAATTCTGGCAAAGGGAACCATACCCTGCCCGGATATAAAACCCGGCGAAACGGGAATCATAAACATTCCGTTTAAATCGCCGGTTCCTGAACCTGGGGTAGAATACTTTTTAACAATCAATGCTTTACGACCTGAATCCTGGACAATTGTCCCGGCCAATCACTCCTATGCTGCCGAGCAATTCAAGCTTCCTGTACAGAAAGATCGTCAGCTGGTTCCGCTGCGGGAGTATTCCGATATGACTAATAAGCAGGATGGCAGCCTGGTAACCGTTGAAGGCAAGGACTTTAGCGTTGCTTTTGATATGTCTGCCGGCAAAATGGTATCCTTGAAATATAAAAGAACGGATCTGCTTCAACAACCCCTGATTCCCGATTTCTGGAGGGCACCCATTGACAATGACTTTGGGAACGGCCTTCCGGAACGAAGCAGGATTTGGAAGGAGGCCGGACGGAATGCGGTATTGACACAGGCCCGCTCGGAGATGTCAAATCCAAAATTTGCCATTTTTGACTTCAACTTTAACCTGCAGGATTCAACAGGTGTGTTTGCAGGTCTTGGAGTGAGGTACAAGGTATATGGCTGCGGGGAAATTACGGTGGATTATAGTTTTACAGCCATTCGCGAAGAATTGCCGGAGATACCCCGGATCGGCATGAATATGACACTGCCGGAGGAATTCAAAAACATAAAATATTACGGACGGGGACCCTGGGAAAACTATTGGGACCGGAAGACCGGATCTTTTGTCGGTCTCTACAAAACCACGGCATCTGAAATGTACACACCGTATATCAGGCCGCAGGAAAATGGGTACCGCACTGACGTACGCTGGCTTACCCTGACCAATGGGCAGGGGCAGGGGCTGCTGGTTGCAGGGGAACCATTGATTTGCTTCAGTGCACTGCATAATACGGCTGAAGATTTTACCAGTTCCCATCGAAATTACGATGGACGATTGGATAATCCCGCACAGTACAACCGCCATACCATCGATGTAGTTCCCAGAAACCTCGTTAGCCTGAATATTGACCTGGCTCAGATGGGTGTTGGTGGTGATAATTCGTGGGGAGCACGTACCCATCCGGAATACCGACTGGAAGGGAAAATCTACCAGTATCGTTTCCGGCTCAAACCAATCGGATTAATTGAGAATGAATCCGCACTTGCGCGTCAGAGACTTGATGGATTCAACTGATTGTAGAAATGGCGCAGTTCTTCTTTTCTGCCGTGATCGAGACTGTGCCACCGGATTCCCTGTATTGCTCCTTCGAGCGCGTATAGCTGGCTCAGACAAGCATCCGGCATGAAGGCCTGGATCCGGAGGAAAGTCTTTTCACTGCCCAGTGATCGGAATTCCTCCGGATTTTTAATTCCGGCCTGGTGTAAATGCTCAGCCAGGGTTATCCCGATATTAGGCATCTGGGTAAGGGCAATAAACCCTGATTCATCCAATTGATTCATAACGTATTGGTAAAAAATAGGTTGAAGTAATGGGTAGGTGAGGTTCAGCGGGATCTCCTGAAATGATCGGATCTCCTGGATTTCATAGTACGGAAGTACACCAAGCTCGATTATTTCAGCAATAAAAACCTTTCCGAATACCGGGCTCCCGTCAAGCTTGCCACGGTAGGAAACAACGGGTTTAAGATCAAATGAAACGGCGCCGGTCTCCTCGTATAGTTCCCGGTTAGCGGCCTGATCGGCAGTTTCACCGGGTTCAAGATGCCCTGCCGGCAACTCCCAGCTACTGCGGTCGCGATGCCTGACCCATATCCAGGAATTACAGTACCGGGCAACAATGATCGCAAAGGTGTAGGCTGTTTGATCAGGGAGGTGATCAGGAAGAAATTCTATTTCCGGTTTTAAAGGTTGAACATTTTGTGCCATTCAGCAAAGATAGCCGCCTTATCGGAGCCATGTGAACCGATCTTGAATAAAACCTCTTCATATCTCTTCTCTTCCGATAACCGGGTCGGGTCTTTTGAAAAGAATTTATCACTGTAGGCAATGATCTTCTCGGCGAGAGAGACCGGAACCATCTCTCTTCGCGGGATTGGAAGGTGTTGGTAATCAATGTCACTTATCGTAATGCCTGCACCCGTGTGGCGCTCGCAGACTAAAGCGTGCAGGGGGAATCCTTCGCTTACAAGAAGGTCATGCCCCATATAGCCATGGCTGATATACGGCAATTCGCCGTAGCAACCAATCTCGGGTGCATGGGTATATAGAATCCCGATGTCATGAAGCAAGCAGGCTTCCCTGATGAATTCCCTTTCGTCGTCGGAAAGATTCATTTTGCCTGCGATCTGAAGCGCTTTTTCCATTACCGCTGTGCTATGCTCCAGTAAAACCTGACCGGCAAGCGAATGTCCGGCAAAGTACTTGCCAATAATCTGGATCGGGTCGGGTTTCATCTATCTGGCTCTTACGTTACCGGATCCTGAGACCCGGGTATTGACTCTGGGGTTCCCTGTATAATAAACACTCCCACTGCCGGAAATGGTGGCATCAAGATTTTCCTCGACCCACACATCCATATTCCCTGAACCGGTTATGCGAACATCGGCACTTTGGGCTTTCATCTTTTCTGCCTTTATCTTACCGGATCCCGAGATTCCCAGGGTCAGGTTATCCGCAGATCCCGTCAAGTAAATATCCCCTGAGCCGCTGACGCTTCCGTCAATGTCATCCGCCTCAATATCCAGGTTGAGTGTGCCGGATCCGCTTATTCTGAGTTCGAGGTCCCTTTTTCCTTCGAAATGATTCTGGGTGAAAACATCACCTGAACCAGAAATCTTAATAAGGCTCAGTTCCTCAATCGTGATATATATCTTAAGCCTTTCAGACCTCCATACGGGTTTCTTACCCTCAATCCTCCAAACCCCACCAGAGACATCGAGAATCAAATTGTCGATGATATTCTCCTGACCTTCAATTCTGACCATCTGCTCAGACCCCTGACTAAGATAGACTTTGGCGCTTCCTGGTATTGTGATCCCTGTGAACCTGCTGAGATCAACCCTCCTCTCAATCACGGGTCCCTCGCCCTCAATTCCGTTCCAGGGCATTCCTATATAACAGGAGGGGGTCAGGGCTAAGAGCATCAGAATAACGAAATTTACAAAAAACGGTTTCATGGGTTTGTTTTTATAAGAGTAAAAGTAAAACGAACAATTTAAATGACATGTTACATTTTGGCGGGAGATAACTGAATCTCCCTAATGTCCCATCCGCCGGTCACATATTGGTAAAGGATCTCAATTCCGCCAAAGGACTCCTTGGTGTATTCATCAATCAATGAGATAGTCCCGATGAAATTCATACTTCCATCCCGGTTTCTGGCTGTTGGCTCAAATTGTGAATAGCCGGCAGGTCTTATTGTTATATCCCTGATCGGGGCTCCTCCGGATCCAAAGGCTTTACCGGCGGTTGACCCGTCCTTTACATCAATTCGGTGCAAAGTTCCATCTGTCATATGGATTTCGATTTGTTTTCCGCTGACAAACCTGATTTCGTCCGGCAGGAAATCATTGGAATTAAAAATCAGGATTGGCTCCTTGAACTGCAAGGAATAAATGAACTGGCGCGTAGCGGTTCCTCCGGGATTAATGGGGACTGTAATCCAGGCATCCAGGGTAGCCGTACCATCGGTGTCGTCAAACTGCATGGAAGGCAAATAAGAATATTCCAGATCCGGAAGGTTTTCAACATACCGTTCTCCGGTTCGGTAGTCCAGAACCAAAATCAATCGCTGGTAAACTGTTTTTGCCGAATCTGACGGCTGCGCCAATAAACTTGTGGTCCATGATGTTTTCCGGGTCTGGTTTATGACTCTCTGAACAATCACAGTTGTAGGATCAATGTCATATTCACCGCTGACCCAGGCAGATGCCATCGAAAGAGAGAAAATCAGGGTACCGAACTCAACATCATCCTTGAAAACGCAGGAAAAGCCTTTGTTAATCCAGGTAGCGGAATACCTTACCAGCTTATCCGACGGGGAGGTTCTTCCGGCGGTGATCGGTAATCCCAGTATTTTAGAAACATCCTGCACTAAAGAATCTCTCCGGAGTGAGTCATTTCTCATAACTTCCCGCTCATAGGCATTCCTCACGGCTGAGTCACGCATAATCCGTTCTGCAAAAGCAGGATCTACAGGCTTTGCGGGGTGGGAGAACCGGAATTCAAATCGCGAAATATCCTCATGGTTAAAATAGAAGGCCAGGGTTCCGGTTTTTTCAAAACAACGATCTGTATAGGAGAGTCCGGCTATGAAAGCCTGACCGCTTAGGGTATCAATGATCTGAATTCCTTCGCCTTTGATCTTCACCAGGTCATCATATTTCCAGGTTTTAAGAATTTTGTATGGGTTCCAGGGAAAATCAGTCTGTTCCTGACTGTACGACGTGATTGGGATTAAGGAGACCAATAAACACAAAACCCGATAAAAAGATCTTTTCATTGATTTCAGATTATGCAGTAAGACCGCTGCCAGCCTCGCTAAGAAAACAAAATTCAGTTAATAACTCCTTAAGTTGTTCCAGAACAGGAAGGACCGGCTCCGCACCGTAAAAACCGGTAATCAGCATTAAAACCCTGTCAGATTCTGTCCGGATGCGTGTTCTCATGCAATCGGAAGTAGGGTTGCCTATAACTCCGAGTCGGTCACGATACACCGGCAGTGATTCCACATTAAGGTAACCTCTCCCGATTGCCTCAAACTCCTCACCAGGATTTCCGATCCCCAGGCTGATACTGCCTGAAACCAGTTTGTTGTCAAAGCCTCCGATTGTAATGCCGGTTCTCAGGGAAACCAGGTTGAGAACATCAACCGCAGTATTTATCCGGTACAGGTCCTGGCCTTTGACAATTCTTCGCATGAGCGCTTCAGCGGAAAGACGGTAGCGGTTCGGATCTTTTCCGAGTTCACGATAGGCTTGCTTTCCTGATTTAATTCCTTCCACCTGCCGTATTGTTTCGGCATCCATGGTTTCTGAAATTTCGCGGCACCTTGAATCGATTTGCCGCCATAGAGGTTCATGATTCTCACCGTTACGGATGGTTCCGGATAAGAACCCCACCACCAGTTTTGGGAAAAGTCTCATGATTTCCGGTTGTACCGATAGATGCATGATTATGCCTTTTTTTCGGAGGGGTTCTGCAGTTCAAACATATAGCGATATTCTCCCTGCTGCATCATTAATTCAGCATGAGATCCTGACTCAGCTATCCTGCCTTCTCGCACAACATAAATCCGGTCAGCATTCTGGATGGTGGATAACCGATGTGCAATAATGATGGTGGTGCGGTTTCTCATCAGTTCCACCAGGGACTCCTGTACCATCTTCTCGGATTCGGAATCAAGTGATGAGGTGGCCTCATCCAGGATCAGAATGGGAGGATTGCGGTATACAGCACGTGCCAGGCAGAGCCGTTGTCTCTGTCCTCCTGAAATTGTGCTGCCGCGGTCACCCAGTCTTGTGTCCAGTCCTTCGGGCGTCTGGCAGATAAATTCCCAGGAGTTGGATACTTTGGCAGCCTCTGTTATGGCATTCCTGTCGGGGTTTTCATCCCCAAAGGCAATATTGGCGGCAATGGTATCATTGAACAGCAACGGATCCTGCGGAACCATACCTATCAGATTACGCAGGGCATTAGTTTTTATTTTCCGGATATTCACTCCGTCTATCAGGATCGTTCCTTCACCGGTCTCGTAAAATCTTGCCAGGAGGTCGGCCAGTGTTGACTTTCCTGAGCCTGAAGGTCCCACCAGTGCTACCGTTTCACCTTTCCGGATCGTCAGGCTGATATTTCGGATTACCGGCTGATCGGAATAGGCAAAACTAATGTTCTGAAATTCGATGGATTCAGAAAATCCGGTAGGAGTAAGTGCATCGGGATCATCCTGAATGGAAATAGGCGCATCCAAAACCTGATTAATACGGTCGATCGATGCAAGTCCCTTATTTAAATGATAATAAGCGGTTGAGAAGGACTTTGCCGGAGTGAGAATCTGAGAGAAGATTGCAATATAAGCGATAAAAGAGGGAGCACTGAGACCTCCCTGGCCTTTCAGAACCAGATTTCCTCCAATCACCATTAGTCCAACAACAACAAGGGAACCAAGAAATTCGGAGAGAGGCGAAGCAAGGTCGCGGCGTCGCGTAATCGAATTCATGATTCTTGTAAATGCCTGGTTTTCATTTTTAAATCGTTTTTCCGACCAGTTTCCGGCATTAAACGCCTTGATAATTCTGAGACTCGAGAGGGATTCATCAAGAGTTGACATCAGCACCCCCATCTGCTTCTGGCTCTTAGCCGAAGTTTTCCTGAGGTTCTTGCCCATGGTTCCGATAAGGACTCCACTGACCGGCAGAAGAATCAGTACAATAAGAGTCAGGCTGGGGCTCATGAATATCATCCCGGCCAGGAAGATGATGATGTTCAGGGGATCGCGGAAAAACTTTTCAAGGGATGCCATCACAGACCACTCAATCTCCTGCACGTCCTGCGTAAGGCGTGCCATGATATCTCCTTTCCTTTCGTGGGTATGGTAGGCCAGGGGGAGATCAAGGATTCGCCTGTAAATCTTGTTCCGGATATCACGGGTAACTCCGTTCCGGATCGGAGCCATAAAGTAGTTTGCCAGATATATGTTGGATGTTTTCAAAAAGAAAAGTAATACAGCCAGTCCGCTGACAAACAGCAATGCCGCCGGTTTGCCTTGCTGTTCAATCAGATGTCCAAGAAAATAGTTGAAATTTTGTTCTACTGACTGGCGGGATAACTCCAACGGAACCTGGGTGGCTGCAGTTTCATGCAGGTCAAACAGAACCCTCAGGAATGGGCCGATCATAATCAGACTCAGCAGGCTAAATAATACTCCAAGGATATTGAAGAGAATATTGAGGGTTGCATACGCCCGGTAAGGGAAGACATAATCTCGGAGGATCGTGAAAAAAGCTTTCATCAATGGGATTCCCTAAACACTTATAAACGCAGGGTAGTGGGTTATTTATTGCCTGAGATGTTTAATACCCAGATAATTCCACGGAGTGATTTTCCGTAGTTCGCACTTAACCTCTTCACTAATAGTAAGTTTGTCGATAAATATCAGGATATCTTCCTGCCGGATTTTTTGATGGGTCCGGGTCAGCTCTTTTAAAGCTTCATAAGGATTCGGATAATTTTCCCGTCGTAAAATGGTCTGTATCGCCTCTGAAACAACCGCCCAGTTATCGTTCAGATCCGCATTGATCGCAACTTCATTGAGGAGAAGCTTGTCGAGCCCTTTTTGAAGGGATCGGAAAGCAAGCAGTCCGTGAGCCAATGGTACACCAACGTTTCTGAGCACGGTTGAGTCGGTCAGGTCACGCTGCAGCCGCGAAATCGGGAGCTTCTCGCTAAAATATCCCAGCATGGCATTGGCCATACCGAAATTGCCTTCGGCATTCTCAAAGTCGATGGGGTTGACCTTGTGAGGCATGGTTGATGACCCAACCTCGCCCTTGCGGATTTTCTGCCCGAAATAGTTCATGGATATATAGGACCATACGTCTTTGCATAAATCTATCAAAATGACATTAATCCTGCGCAGACAGTCGAAAATGGCAGCCAGGTTATCATAATGCTCAATCTGCGTGGTCACCTGTGAACGATCGAGCCTGAGAATATCATTTACAAGATGATTGCTGAACTCTACCCAGTTTACATCGGGATAGGCAATCGCATGTGCATTGAAATTCCCGGTGGCACCTCCGAACTTGGCCGGGTAAGGTAAGTGATTCAGAGTCTCAATCTGTTTCTCCAGCCGCTCAACAAAGACCAGAATCTCTTTGCCCAGGCGGGTAGGGGAGGCGGGTTGTCCGTGGGTTCTGGCAAGCATTGGAATTTCGTACCAGTCTTCCGATAGTTCTTTCAGGCGGCTGTTCAGCTTAGTCAGAACGGGCATGTATACCTGTTCCAGCGCCTCCTTTAATGATAGCGGGACAGCTGTATTATTGATGTCCTGAGAGGTTAACCCGAAATGAATGAATTCTTTGAAACTGTCCAGCCCCAATCTTTCGAACTGCTGTTTTAGATAGTATTCAACTGCTTTTACGTCATGATTGGTAATACTTTCAATCTCTTTAACCCGAATTCCGTTCTCGGGGCCGAAACTATCATATAAAGCACGGATCGCTGAATATTGGTGACGGGGAAATTCTTTTAGCTGGGGCAGGGGAAGTTCACAGAGAAGAATGAAATACTCTACCTCAACCTGGAGCCGGTACTTAATCAGTGCCCACTCAGAAAAGTAGTTGGCAAGTTCCTGGGTTTTGTTCCGGTAACGGCCATCGACCGGGGAAATAGCAGTTAGTTCGGTGAGATTCATTCTGTTTAAGTTTAAGGTGCAAAGGTAGCAAATTGGCCTTACATAAGCCTGAAATCACTAACTTAGCTTTCCTTTCAGATATTGTTATTCAATGCGAATCTCCGTTGTCAGTTATTTGAACTCAGCACCTTTGGTTCATGGAATTCTCCACTCAGGATATTTGGATGATTGCCAGATAAGCCTCGATATTCCGGCTGTTGGCGCTTCAAAACTGGCACGTGGGGAAGCTGACTTAGCCCTGGTTCCTGTAGGAGCTTTCCCCATACCCGGCGCTGTGGACTGGATCGGTAACTATTGTATCGGGGTAGAAGGACCTGTCAGGACGGTATGTCTGTTTTCTGAGGTTCCGATTGACCGGATCAGAAAGGTTTGGCTGGATCCTCATTCACGGACCAGCATTCAGCTTATCAGGGTTTTAGCAAGGTACCAGTGGAGGGTCAACTGGCAATTCCTTCCTGCAGAGGATGGGTTTGAGCTGGATTCGATCCGTGGTGATGAAGCCGGTGTTTGCATCGGAGATAAGGTTTTTACCATAGAAGGCCGGTACGGTTATAAATATGATCTGGCTGAGGAATGGATCCGAATGACCGGTCTTCCTTTCGTTTTCGCCGCCTGGGCATCCCGGCAGCCACTTCCTGGGGATATAATAACCAGGCTTGATCAGGCGCAAAAGTTTGGAATTGAATCTATCCCGGATGTAGCAAGGGATTACAGCCGGAAATCAGGCCTCACCGAAGCGGACCTGCTTGACTACCTCAGCCGTAATATCTCATATCCGTTTACAGAAGGCAAACGCATCGGCATGAACTGCTTCCTGGAATTAATAAACAAAAAGGAGGACTGAACCCAGCCCTCCCTTAACTTTCTTAACTCTCTTAACTTCCTCAATCTCCCGTCATAATCAGCAGCGGCTTAAAATCAAAAGCGTTGTACTTAGGACGGAGGCGATCGATATTGTAGTGTTTATCAATATCAACGAATTTCTTGGTTGCAGTTACAACATCAAGCGGAGCATTGTCGTACCGGCCGTTCTTCAGGATTACCAGGCGGCCGTGAATCCCCTTAAGGATGAGGTCGAGTGCAAGGTTCCCAAATGCCATCGGAACAATTGAGTCTAGTGCATCCGGATCACCGCCACGTACCAGATAGCCCAGGTTCTGATTTATAACGTTGATTTTCTGGCCATTGTTGTATTTTGCAGTCCGTTCCTTAATCAGGTTGCCAACGGTCAAGCCGATTCCACCCAGTTTTGCGTGACCAAACATATCCTTTTCAGAATCCAGCAGGCTCATGTTTTCAATCCCATCAAAGGTTGCACCCTCGGAAATCAGGCAAATGGAATACTTGGACGGGTTATGATTCCTGTCCTGAACGAGCAGTTCGGTGAGACGGTCGATGTTGAATTTATGCTCAGGAATAGCACAACGGTGGGCAGCTCCGGCCATGGTCGGCAGCATCGCGGTAAATCCTGCATACCTGCCGAAAACCTCGATTACCAGAATTCTTTCATGTGATCCTGCGCTGGTTCTTAATGTGTTAACAAGGTGAATCGTGCGGCTGACACAGGTTGAAAACCCAATGCAATAATCAGTCCCGGGTACATCGTTATCCATGGTTTTCGGGATGGCCACTACTTTCATTCCTTCGCTGTACAGTCTCACACCATAGCTCAGTGTATCGTCACCACCTATCGGGATCAGATATTCAACTCCAAGCCACTCAAGGTTTTTGATGATCTCAGGGGTAAGGTCATTGATTTCAGCAGTATAGGTGTCTCTGTACTGTTCCGGAACCGCACTTTTAGGCATATGGCTGGGCCTTGTCCTGGAACTGTGAAGAAATGTTCCACCGGTTCTTCCGGCACGGTTTACCACTTCTTCGCTTAAATGAATGAAATTGTTGCTGTTATCAAATTTTTTATCTCTAACCATCTCGGTAATACCCGCCCATCCTCGTCTCAAACCGATAACTTCATATCCTTCCCGTAATGCTCTGATAGTTACCGCCCGGATTGCCGGATTGAGTCCGGGAACATCACCCCCGCCGGTTAAAATTGCAATTGTGCCTTTCTTTTTCATTTTTCAGATTTCTAATTCGCGTCCAAAAATATAAAAAAAACCACAAGGGCTTTTTTAACTTTGTATAAATTAACATGGTCCCAAAATGATCAGAAAAGGTCTTGCACCCTGGATTTCAATTTTTCTTATTTGCATTCTTCATGGCAGCAATTTGACTAGCCAGGATCGGGGAGGTTCTATTCCGGAAAATCCCCGGATTTTCCTTTTTGAAATGGACCGTCAGGTCGACAAAGGACTATGGAGGATCACCAAGGATGCTTTCGAGGCATCCGAGGAGTGGAAAGCTGACCTGGTTATTATTCGCATGAATACCTATGGCGGGTTGGTTGATATGGCTGATTCAATCCGGACCAAAATCCTCTATTATCCAAAACCTGTATGGGTTTTTATTGATAATAATGCAGCTTCGGCCGGATCACTGATCTCCCTCGCATGCGACAGCATATTCATGCGCCCCGGAGCCAATATCGGCGCAGCAACCGTTGTGAATCAGACAGGGGAAGTGGTCCCGGATAAGTATCAGTCCTATATGAGATCGACCATGCGTTCGACGGCAGAGGCACACGGGAAGGATACCCTGATTAGAGGAAAGGATACCACCTATACCTGGAGAAGAGATCCGAAAATCGCCGAAGCCATGGTTGATCCGTCGGTTTACATCGCCGGGCTGATAGATACCGGGAAGGTCCTTACTTTGACTACCCAGGAAGCCATTAAATGGAATATTTGTGAGGGGGAGGCAAACTCGATCGAGAATCTCCTTGAAAAACAGGGAATTACCCGCTATGAACTCAAGGAGCATAAACTTACAGCTCTCGAACGTTTTATCAGCTTCTTATTAAGCCCTGCTGTTCAGGGTATCCTGATACTCATGATCATTGGAGGCATCTATTTTGAGCTTCAGTCTCCCGGAATAGGATTCCCGCTGCTGGTCGCGGTTATAGGGGCTCTTTTTTATTTTGCACCACTCTACCTGGACGGATTGGCAGAACATTGGGAAATCCTTCTGTTTATTGCAGGACTCGCATTATTACTGGTTGAAATATTTGTCATTCCTGGATTTGGCGTCGCCGGGATCAGTGGAATTGTTCTAATGGTGGTTGGGCTATCACTCAGCCTGATTCAAAATGTAAAGCTCGATTTTTCTGGCGTACAGGCTTCCGATATTTTTCAGGCCTTTACGCTGGTTATCCTGTCGGTGATTACATCTTTTGTGGGTTCGGTCTGGATAAGCAGTAAAATGTTTACCAATAGTCCCTTCCGGTTTCTATCCCTGCAGAGAACCCAGCAAAAGTCAGAAGGCTTTGTGGCCGTTTCAGAGGAAATGCTGAACCTGGCCGGCTGTACCGGCGAGGCCTATTCAATCCTGAGGCCTGCCGGAAAGGTGATGATCAATGGCAGGATTTATGATGCGGTTGCTGATGTATCATGGATACCCAAAGGCTCTAAAATAATCGTGGTGCGCCAGGAGTCATCCCAGGTTTATGTTAAGATATCGGAATAAAAAAACCCGCCTTTCGGGCGGGTTTTTTGTATAGTATCAAAGGATTAAAACCTTTTTTCCTTGATTCTGGCTTTCTTCCCGGTTAGTCCGCGAAGATAGTAGATGCGCGCCCTGCGAACGCTTCCGCGCTTGTTCAGTTCAATCTTGTCGATGAAAGGTGAGAAAACCGGGAAAATCCTCTCAACACCTATACCACCCGAAATTTTCCGAACGGTAAAAGTTGTTGTGGTTCCTTCTCCACGACGCTGAATGACCACACCGCGAAACATCTGAATCCTCTCCTTGTCGCCTTCTTTGATTTTATAATGTACGGTAATGGTATCGCCAGCTTTGAATTCCGGATATTCCTGCTGAACCGCAAATGCCTGCTCTGCAACTTTTACTAAGTTCATTTCGCTAATTCTTATGGGTTATTACAAAATTGGCTGCAATATTAGCATTTATTTCATGAATTAACAAGCACTTATTTAAAATAGTTGCTTGCGTTTCTGCGGTCTGCGGTCGTCCGTCTGCCGTCTTTCTCATTTCTTCATTTCCACCACCTTAAGCTTAGCACCGGCATCATCCCTGACCATTTTTTTCCAGGCTTCTGAGTATCCGGGCTGGTCCGGACCCACGGCAACTCCGGTTCCATTGTCGAGAAACTTCCCGTCTTTCTCTTTTTTAATATTTCCATCGATATACTTGACCAGGAGATATTCCGATAATTCTTTCCAGCGATTGAAGGTATAATCTCCCATCCGGCATGAAAAGTCGGTCAGGAATTCTCTTCCCGTTTTTTCATCCTTTGCCAGTAGTATTTTGGCTGCTTCATCTATTGCCGGTATATAAGCTGCAAATTTATCCGTGAGTTCTTTCTGAACTTTTTTTACATCCTTAGCCATGTAATTATAGCGAAGGTAACACTGGTTTGAGACCTGGTTAAAGATCCAGAAAGCCGATGTTGGTGAGTATTTTAGAAGATCTCCGTTCCCTTCGGCAAATGTCTCTGGTACGTCGAGGATACCGCAATACATAGGAACATATTGTGTGGTGGCTGCATCATCCACTCCAAACCAGAGAATTCCTCCGATGGCATCCGGCAACCAGGAGCGGGACTGAGTAACAAAGGAAAACCCGGTTTGCTGTGTGGCAATGGCCCTTTCATTTAAATAATCCTGACCATCCACCGTAAAATGCATGGGTCTCCAGCGGTAAGGGCATTCAAAGGCTCCGGCGCCTAAGTCCTGGGTCATGTCCATGGGTGTTCCCTCGTAATGGTCCCCCATATAGGCCATCAGTTCCTGTGCTGTAAGCTTATGGTCTGGCTTGATCCACAGGGGCATGGGATTTCGGGCGTCATAACCCATTGCGTAATCAATGTACTGTTCCATGCCTTTGGCAACATGGTTGAAGAATGACCATACCCTGGCCTCGCAACCCCTGAGGCTTCCGAACTCCAGCGGTGCATAGGTATCACGGAAGGAAAACTCTTCATCCTTACCGTTGAACCAGCCTTTTTCGCGGGCAAAGGTTATTACATCCTTGCTGAACAGGCAATTTTCAGGATCCTTAAGCGGGAACGTGGTGATTCTCGCCTGGTTGGCATGAGCGCAGATATACCCATCAGGTACTTTCCGTCCCACATACAGGATCCCTTTTTTGCCCGGTCCCTTACCGATGATCTCAAAAATCCATACTTCATTGGGATCTGAGATCGAAAGGGATTCCCCGGATGAATAATAGCCAAACTTTTCACATAAATCCACCATGATCTGAATGGCTTCACGGGCACTCTTAGCCCTCTGTAAAGTCATATAAATCAGGCTGCCATAATCCATGATCCCATCAGGGTTTTGTAATTCCGCCCTGCCTCCATAGGTGGTTTCGCCAATCGCGACCTGATACTCATTCATGTTTCCGATTACCGAGAAGGTATGTGCAACCTGTGGAATTTTCCCAAGGTACTTGCCTGTATCCCATTCCCTCACTTCCGCCAGCGTTCCTGCAGGCCAGTCAGCCGCCGGACGGTGATATAGTTCGCCATAAAGAACGTGCGAGTCTGCTGCGTAGGTGATCATCGTTGATCCATCAGCAGAGGCCCCCCTGGTTACGAGGAAATTGGTGCAAGCCCACACCGGCGCATAAGCACCGAGCAGAATGACATAGAGAAGAATGGTCAGTTTTTTCATGGATATGCTCATTTTTTGTGATTAGCGATAAAATCTGGTTGTATAAGTGGCCTTGTTATTAAGCTGATCCGAAACCCGCACTACCAAGGTATGCTCTTTGCCTGAACCTATGCGCCGGGTGTCAATTTTATATTCAAACAGGTTGTTTTTTGAATCATACTCGAGGAGAGCCCATTTTCCGTCTATTTCGGCCCGATAAGACTGGATGCCCGGAAATTCATCACGGATACTGAATCGGATGCTGTTGGCGGTTTTTAATTCATCAGGTTTGGTAAAATTCAAGGGTTTGATCACGGGGCTGATGGTATCGGTCCGGATGCAAAAGACACCGAAATTACGTGTTCTGGACACCAGCCGGTTACCTTCCCAGGTTCCGCCCACGGAAACATACCGTCCGTTTCCAACAAACTGGGCAATAGTGGCCTTATTTCTGAGATGATCCGGCAATCCGGTGGCCTCAATGGCCAGCCGGTAATACTGCTGGAGCGGAACATCTGATTTGTGAACATAGTGGGTCAGCGAAAAGCAACCGGGCCTTGCAGGCCTTACTTCGTACTGAAAGTAGATGTCATCATAAAGACTGCCTGGCGGTACCGTTATCTCGATCCCTTCTGATGAGTATTTGTTGGACTCATTGTAACTGAAATAAGCATTATAAACCGGCAGAAAATCAGGGTCACGGACAAACTTTACCGGGTCCAGTTTAACAGGCACCACTGCCTCTGAGCGGTTTCCTGCAGCGTCATCTATCAGGATTTTAAGAGTGTGGGTATTATTGTCCTTTATCTCGATCCGGCCACGGTTGCGGGAAAAACTAAACATGCTCAAATGGTTGTTCGGCTCAATATAGAGCCGTAAAACCGGCCGCCTGAGCGAAGAAAAGATCCGGAAGTCCATGAAACTGTTCATGAACCGGGTCTCTGCGAATGCAAATTCATCCGCTACATAATCAAAGAATAGCACCTCATCCAAAAATGCCTGAATCCTGTATACACCGCACTTGTTCATGGATCCGTCAAGGAGATCCCAGGTTTCAAGTCCAAACCCGCTAACCTGATCCAGGGGTACCGGAGAAGCTGAGGAAGCCTTATAAATGCCACCGCTCTGGGCCAAAGGAACCACAACGGGCTTGATCCATTCCTGACGGCCGGAGAGGGAGAAAACATACAGTTTGTCAATAATCGGCTTGGTCCTGTCGGTAAGTTGATACGTTTTAACCAAGGGATTAACTGTGTTTTCCGAGGAGGTTTCACGTAATTCAAAATGCAGGTGAGGTCCCTCTGAACTCCCTGAATTTCCTGAAAGAGCAATAACCTGGCCCTTCTTGACCGGAAACCTTGAGGATTCCGGAAACAGGTCAACCGGGAAGGACTCTCGTCTGTATTGCTCAGCTCTTACATATTCCTCAATCTCGCGGCTGAAATTCTGCAGATGACCATAAACCGAAGTGTATCCATTGGGGTGCACCACATAGAGCGCGTTGCCATAACCGCCAGGTTCAACCTTGATCCGGGAAATCGTTCCGTCTGCAACCGAGAGTACCGGGATGCCGGTAGACCCGTTGGTCTTGATATCGATACCCGAATGAAAATGATTCGCCCTGGGTTCAGCAAAGTTACCCGCCAGAAAAACAGGAATGGATACGGGCAGGATAATGCTTCCCGACTCAGGACCTACCGGGTTCTGACAGAAGGCGGAATGACCCGGTAAAAGGACTCCGGATACCAAGAAAGCCAGTAAAAACAATGCTCTTCGTTTCATTGGCTTCAAAGATAATCATCAGGTTCAAATTCCATAGATATTTTGAATTGAGCTATCCGTTTGCTATATTTGTATTAAAAATGGATCATGACGATTGAGCAGGAAGAGATCATCAGCCAATTAAAATATAAAGCACGTTTGCTGATGGCAAAATTCCTGGCACTGAAGAAAGAAAACGAAAGTCTGATCCTTGAAAAAAATGAATTAATAACTTTAGTAGAAAAACAAAAAAAGGAAATTAGCAGTCTCGAACAGCAATATACAACGGCCAGGCTGGCTCAATCGGTTCTCGTACCAAATGAGGACCGTGAAACAGCTAAAGCCCAGATTAAAAGGATTGTGCGGGAAATAGATGAATGTATAGCTCTTTTAAATAGATAGAATAAAAAGTGGATAGCAGCTTCCATATCAAACTTCAGATTGCAGGTCGCTTCTATCCCCTGATCATCGACCGGAACGAGGAGGAGAAACTTCGAAAAGCAGCCATGATCATAAATGAAAAGGTGAGTCAGTACCAACAGCGTTACAAGGACAAGGATGGACAGGACTTTCTGGCAATGGCAGCTTTTCAGTTCGTTTTAAAGTTGATTGAATTAGAGGAACAAACCAGTGAAGCCCCCCTGACTGCAGCGGTCGAGGAGATTTCACAGGAACTCGAAGAGTTTATACAAAAAAACTAGGCGTTCTTTGAATAAAAATATTGCCCGTATTAATCCTTAAGCACTGTAAAAACTCAACAAGATTAACATTGGAGCAAAGCTCATAGTATCCTAGGACAGGCCTTGGTTATCCCGATTTATCGGGAGAGCTTCTCATGAAGCCGTTGGAAGTCCGAAGAAACTGGCCGCTCCATCCATTTATAACTGGGGTTTTTCCTTGCTTTAAGGTATTAATACGGGTTTTTTATGTCATGCAGATCATGTCAGATTATATATAATCACTTAAAAATGAGTAATTTATGATAAATTTTATTATTGGAGTCCTGGCCTTCCTTACGGGAGGTACAGCCGCGTTTTTTGTCGGCCGCAAGATGCTCCTTACCAAATCCAAGAATATCATTACGGATGCTGAAGCTGAAGCCGAAATGATCAAAAAAGATAAGATTCTTCAGGCAAAGGAGAAGTTCATCCAGTTGAAAGCAGAGCATGAGCGTTTGATCAATGAAAAGAACAGCAAAGTTCTGATGGCTGAAAACCGGATCAATCAGCGGGAAGCGACAATATCACAGAAGATAGAGGAAATACAGCGAAAAAGTAAAGAGCTCGATGTGGTGAAAGCAAACCTTAACCAGCAGCTCGAACTAGTTAACAAGCGGCATGAAGAGCTGGATAAAACCAATAAGCTGGCTGTTGATAAACTCGAAGCAATTTCGGGTCTGTCGGCGGAAGAGGCCAAGTCGCAGATCGTCGAGTCACTGAAAGCGGATGCTAAGTCCGAAGCAATGAGTTATATATCGGAAATCATTGACGAAGCGAAAATGTCAGCTACCAAGGAAGCCAAGAAGATTGTAATCAATACGATCCAGAGAGTGGCTACTGAGGAAGCAATTGAAAATTCCGTTACGATTTTCAATATTGACAATGATGACATAAAAGGCCGCATTATCGGCCGGGAAGGCCGGAACATCCGTGCCCTTGAAGCCGCTACCGGTGTAGAGATTATCGTGGACGATACCCCGGAAGCCATCATCCTGTCCGCTTTTGACCCGGTCCGCCGGGAGATTGCCAGGCTTTCACTGCACCAGCTGGTGACCGACGGCAGGATCCATCCCGCCAGAATTGAAGAGGTTGTTAAAAAAGTGGAAAAACAGGTGGAGGAAGAGGTGATGGAAGCCGGAAAACGGACCTGCATCGATCTGGGAATACATAACCTTCACCCGGAACTGATCCGGCTGGTTGGAAAAATGAAGTACCGCTCTTCATACGGCCAGAACCTTTTGCAGCATTCCAGAGAAGTTGCTAACCTCTGTTCCATCATGGCCGCTGAGCTCGGACTCAACGCCAAGGCCGCGAAAAGGGCCGGTCTGTTGCATGATATTGGTAAAGTAGCTGAGGAGGAACCTGAATTGCCACATGCAGTGCTGGGGATGAAAATCGCTGAAAGACTGAAGGAAAAACCAGAAGTCTGCAATGCTATCGGTTCCCACCATGAAGAGGTGGAAATGACAACTCTTCTGGCTCCGATCGTTCAGGTATGCGATGCCATATCAGGTGCCCGTCCGGGTGCCCGGAGGGAAGCTGTTGAATCCTATATCAAGCGACTGAAAGAACTGGAAGATATGGCCTTAAGCTATCCGGGGGTTGTGAAAACTTATGCTATACAAGCCGGACGTGAATTGCGCGTAATTGTTGGCAGCGATAAGGTCAGCGACAAGGAGGCAGAAACACTCTCCTATGATATCGCTAAGAAAATTCAGGATGAAATGACCTATCCCGGACAGGTGAAAATAACTGTAATCAGGGAAACGCGAGCCGTTAGTGTTGCCAAATAGCCATGGAGATTGACGGTTACGTACAAGAAGAATTTGTCCGTTTATTTGAGAAATGGTCCGGCGAATCCGTCCGGGCCATTTCCACAATACCCGAATCCGGATCCTATAGATTGTATGCCCGATTGGCGGGGGATACAAAGAATGCCATTGCAGTATTCTACTCCGATCTGAGGGAGAATGAAGCTTTTATCGGTTTTGCAAGGCATTTCAGACAAAAGGGATTGCCAATGCCTGAGATTTTTGCCATTTCCGAAAATCGGGAAATGTACCTTCAGGAAGATTTCGGCAGCACCGACCTGTTCGCTTTGCTTCAATCGACTGCAGCTGATGACCGGAACAAACGAGGAGAGATTTTAAGCCGCATCATTGAATGGCTTCCAAAAATTCAGGTTGAAGGTCACCAGGGGCTGGATTATTCCCTGGCTTATCCAAGGAAGTCGTTCGATAAGCAATCCATGCTGTGGGATCTGAACTATTTCAAGTATAACTTCCTGAAACTGGTTAAAATCCCATTTGACGAACAAGCACTCGAAGACGATTTTCACACCTTTTCCGACTTTCTCTGCCTCGCCTCGCAGGACTTCTTTCTTTACCGGGATTTCCAATCGAGGAATATCATGCTCCGCAACGGGCATCCCGGATTCATAGACTTTCAGGGTGGAAGGATGGGATTCCCAGCGTATGATCTGGCTTCCTTACTCTATGACGCCAAAGCTGGCTTTTCGGCAGATGAACGCTCACTCATGTACGGACAGTATCGAGACAAACTGGCGTCCTACCGGGATGAGTGGTCCGGTATGCTGGACCGGTTCTACCCTGGATTTATTCTGATTCGCAAGATGCAGGCCCTGGGTGCTTTTGGCTTCAGAGGATTGATTGAAAAAAAGAAATCCTTCCTGCTCAGCATTCCTCCCGCCATGAATAACCTTGCACAGGTCACCGGAGCTTTTCGTCTGGAGTGCAATGTTCCTGAACTCTGGAAAGTGCTTTGCGATCTTCCGCATTGCCCGGGAATGAAAAGAGCCATTTCGGAAATTCACAAGAATCATACCTGATAATGAAAGCATTGATCCTGGCTGCCGGAACCGGAACTCGCCTGAAACCGTTAACAGATACTATTCCTAAAGCACTGGTCGAAATAGGCGGATACTGCATGCTTGAAATTGTCATCAGGCAATTGTCTGGTGCCGGTATTCGGAGCATGGTAATCAACACCCACCATTTTCCCGACCAGATACGTGATTTTATCCGGGCAAAGCAATCCTTCGGACTGGATATCAGTTTTTCCGATGAATCGGAACTCCTTCTCGACACCGGTGGCGCCATCAAAAAGGCAGCCGGCTGTTTTGAAAATGAGGAGTGTTTTCTTGTCCACAATGTTGATATCCTGACGAACATGAATTATCAGGATTTAATCACCCACCATAACAAATCAGGATCCCTGGCCACTTTAGCAGTAATGGACCGGCCTACAACCCGTCACCTTCTGGTTGACAGAAACGGTATTCTGTGTGGCTGGGAATATGCAGAGCGGAATGTCAGAATTATTACACGTGATTCCGTAAAAGGACTGGCATATACAGCTTTCAGTGGAGTATACGTCATGTCGCCACAGTTACTGAAAATGTTTCCTGGTGAGACTGTCTTTGGTTTTATGCCTTGGATCCTTGACCTGGCCTCCACAGGAAAAATCCAGACCTGGGATCATGCAGGAAGCCTTTGGTACGAGGCAGGCAGGACGGAATCAGTACAAAAGGCGTCAAGTGAACTGAGCTTCAATCCCGATAAGCCGGAATTCCTGACCCGGAAATAGTCGGGGATTTTGTAAATTCCCCGATCAAAACAGATCCCTTTGTCAAACTTTTTGATTTACCGGGCATCAGCCGGATCAGGCAAAACTTTTGAGCTGGTTCTCCAATACCTGCTTAAGGTTTTTGAGAATCCTGCCAATTTCAGGTCAATCCTTGCAGTAACCTTTACGAATAAGGCTGCCGGAGAAATGAAAGGACGGATACTCAGCGAACTTGACCAGCTTCATAAAGATCCGTCACGCTCCTATTACCTCCCGCTATTGTGCAACAAACTCGGTAAGGATCAGGAATGGGTCAGCAAAAGTGCCTCGCGTATAAAAACCATGATGCTGCATGACTATTCCCGTATTTCCGTCGAGACCATCGATCGGTTTTTCCAGGGAATCCTCAGAAATTTTGCAAGGGAATCCGGACTTGCACCTACTTTCCAACTGGAATTGGACAACCAGAAAGTTCTTGGGGATTTTGCGCGGGATGTGTTTAAGCGTGTTCTGACTGATCCTCCGCTCAAGGAATGGCTCACAGATTGGATTACCGAAAGGATGGAGGAGGGGGAGAAATGGCAAAAGCTGGAAAAGGAGCTGATTAGTACTGGATTTGAACTCCTTAAGGAAGAGATACTCACCCTGATTCTTGCCGATAATTCTGAGGCACTTACTGAGGACAAAATACGCAGGGTTAAAAATCAGGCGCGCCTGATCATGCGTCAATTTCGTGAAACCGCAGACTCCATCAGGCAAAGGACCCGGGAGCATCTGAACCGCACCGGCTGCACTCCGGGTGATTTCCAATACGGAACCTCAGGCCCGGCAGGATTCCTGTATAAACTTGAACCCGACAAGGAACCGAATAGCAGGGCAACGAATTGTCTGGACGATCCGTCAAAATGGATCGTGAAGAATAATCCTCGCAAGGCGGATCTTGAAGCCAATGTTTATCCGGGATTAAACCGGCTTATGCATGAAGCCCTCGACCACTTTACCCGGAATCATACCGATTATCTCTCCGCGAAAGCGGTTAACCGGAACCTTTTCGCCCTGTGGTTTTCATCGTACCTGATCCGTTACCTCAGAGAGGATTCAAAGAACCGGAATCAGATTTTGCTCACCCTGACTCAGCCGATGATTCAGACCATCATCAGGGATAATCCGTCGCCCTTCATTTTTGAAAAGACCGGGATCTATTTCAAAAACTATTTGATTGACGAGTTTCAGGATACATCAGATCTACAGTGGAAAAACTTCAGCCCCCTGATAGAAAACAGCCTCGCTGAGGGTGGCTTGAGCATGGTGGTGGGGGATGCCAAGCAATCGCTCTACCGATGGCGGAACAGCAACTGGAAACTGATACATCATAAGGCAGCTGAGGAAATGAAGCGCTTTGGTACATCAATAACCCCACTGACCAAAAACCAGCGAAGCCGGAAATCCATTATCGGGTTTAATAATCATCTCTTTTCTGCTTTAAGCAACATCTCTGAAGTATATCTCGATGCAAATCAGGAGGAAGGGGTAAAGGCAGATCTCACAGGCCTGGTTGAAATGCACCTCATAAATGCAAAGATCACGGAGAAACCCTGGCGGGAACAGATACAGGAACGCCTGCCCCTGATTGTTGAGGATTTGCTTCAAAATAAGGGTTACCGGCAGGAGGATATCCTGTTCCTGGTCCGAATGAACCGGGATGCCGACCTGATCAGTGAAATTCTTACCCGATACAGGAGTAAGAATCCCGGTTCGGAAATGGAACCCTGGTCATTTGTTTCAGCGGATGTCTTTCGTATCGAAGCATCAGGAGTGGTTCAGATTATACTATTGATGTACAGGTACATAAATACCAAATCTGAATATTATCTTGATCTTCTGAACTGGGATCTTCAACGATGTCAGTACCCCGGTGAAATTCCGCCGCCTGATAATGAGGGGAAAGCCAGAGCAGAATTGGCTGGAAGACTGGATAGTCTGGCAGATTGTGATCCCCTGTCAGTACTTGATCAGGTTGTGCCGGCATTCCGGTTGGATAAAGAGCTGGATGAATTGCAGTATTTGTTTCAATTCCGGGATCAGGTTAAGGCTTATTGCGCAGGCTCCGCAGGTCATGTTGGGGGATTTCTCGATTGGTGGGAGGTTACCGGGTCAAAAAAAATGCTGGTAACAGAAAACCAGGCAGCAGCAATGAGAATCATGACCATTCACAAAGCCAAGGGATTGTCCAGCCCGGTGGTCATAATCCCCTTTTGCAACTGGTCTTTTGATCATAGTGCCCAGCGTGGTCCCTGGATCTGGGCGCCAACAGCCGGTACTCCATTCAGTGCCGTCAGCATGATCCCTGTAAGGTATTCATCTTCACTGGAAAAGACTTGCTTTGCCGAGAATTATCTTACTGAGAAGAGTGAAGCCGCCCTGGATAACCTGAATCTCCTCTATGTTGCTTTTACCCGTGCCACAGATATTCTTATTGCCTTCTGCCCCTACGGTGCCACTCAGAAAACAGTAGCGGATGCGGTTTGTTCAAGCCTTGAAATGCAGCCCGGGCAGGAAATTTACCGGGTTGGTGATCCGGATTTCAGAAACCCGGATTCGGTTTTGGAACCTGGATTTACCGGTATTGCAGTACCCGGATTCTCGGTTTTTCGCCAAAAAGCAGAAATAGCCACGGCAGAGGAAGATGATTTCACTACGGTAAGGTACGGCAGGATGATCCATCGGATTCTTGAGTCGGTCAATCGTATTGATGATATTGAGGCGGCCGTCAGCAGGCTATTGGCCGGTGGAGAGATCCTTCCCGCGGATTTGTCGAAAGTGAGGAAAAGTCTCAATCCGATTCTTGATATGCCCGAGATCCGCGATTGGTTTGGCGGAACATGGGAAATAAGAAACGAGCCGGTCATTCTGGTGCCGGGTGCAGGCGAGCGCAGGCCTGACAGGGTTATGATCCGGGGTAATGAAACCGTAGTCCTTGATTACAAAACTGGACTTGCAGAACCATCACACAGACGGCAACTGGAAGGTTACAGTAAAACCCTCGAAAGAATGGGGTATGCCAATGTCCGGGGATTCCTGTTATATCTTGATCCTCCTGAACTTGTTGAGGTCAAATCCCCAGAAGACTTTTTTCTGCCATTCCCGACGGGTCCAGAAGCATAACCGGGTTCTCGATCATCTCCTTGACAGCCTTCAGGAACCCAACAGAATCTTTTCCATCGATAATCCGGTGATCGTAGGATAAGGCAAGATACATCATCGGCCGTATAACTACCTGTCCATGAAGTGCAACCGGCCGTTCCACAATATTGTGCATTCCGAGGATCGCCGATTGCGGGGGATTCAGAATGGGAGTGGATAACAGAGATCCAAAAACGCCGCCATTAGTTATGCTGAATGTTCCGCCCTGAAGGTCCTCTATCGAAATGCGGTTGTCCCTTGCCTTTTTTGCCAGTAAGGCAATCCCGCTCTCAATTTCTGACAGTGTTAGCGAATCCGTTTGCCGCAGCACAGGAACCATCAATCCTTTAGGAGTCTGCACCGCAATGCCAATGTCGGTGTAATTAAACCCGACAATGTCATCCCCGTCAATCTGGGAGTTGACCTGAGGGAATGCCTTAAGGGCCCTGGTTGCCGCCAGCGTAAAAAAGGACATAAACCCAAGTTTTACCTGATGCTTATCTTCAAATTCCTTTTTATAACGATTGCGTAAATCCATAACTGCCCCCATGTCAACTTCATTGAAAGTTGTAAGCATGGCTGTCTGGTTTTTTACTGCAACCAACCGCTCGCTTAGTTTTTTTCTCAGCAGGCTCATGGGCTTCCGGTCAAGGGTCCGTTCAGAAACCAGGGGGGCCTCCGCATCAGTAGAAGGGGAGGAAGCGAGAACCTTAAGTACGTCATTCTTGGATATTCGTCGCAACCCGTTGAGAACGTCCATGGTTGAGAGGTGATTCTCCTGCATGATTTCCCTTGCCACAGGGGTGATTCTTATCGGATCAGCAATAGTGGCGGCAACGGGTTCAACAACTTGTACAGCTGCTGTTTCAGCAGCCGGTTTAGGAAGTTCTGGAGCCCTTGCACTTTTAATTGCAGGTTTTCCTGCGGTATCCAGGGTTGCAATTGTACTTCCTACAGTGATTCTGGTGCCGTTCGGAACGGAAATCTGAATCACTCCTGCCTCCGGTGAATTAACCATCAGGCTTGCCTTTTCACTTTCCAGTGAAACGATTTCCTGGTCTTTTTCCACCCATGCGCCATTTTCGACCATCCAGCTGCCGATCTCAACTTCAGAAATCGATTCTCCGGGCGAAGGAACCTTTATTTCGATCATAAGTATTCAAATTCTTTTAAAATGTCTATTCTCGATTTACCCTCAACACATTGCAGCCCGCAATAGGTATTCTTAAGAGCACAGGTGCATTTGCGGAATACTTTATCCACCAGTTCCTGCTGTGTAATCTGGTGGATTCGGTTCAGCCCGGTTGCCGGAGATGCACTCGGTTTGCGGCAAACCGGTATCCAATTAATGTATTTAACCTCATTCTGGAGGAACCTCCAGGCTCCCATGTTTTCAGGCTCTTCCTGAACCCATATATGCAGAACTGCGTTCGGGTATTTACTGATAATCTTTCGCATATGCTCATGTGGGAACGGGTGCATCTGCTCAATCCTGACCAGAGCGATATCCCGGGCTTTCCATTCCCGCTTGGGTTTAATCAGGTCGTAATATATCTTACCCCAGCAGAAAACAATTCTTTTTACTTCAGCCGGGTCTGTGTCGGGATCGTCTATGATTTCCCTGAATCCGCCGGTGGAGAAATCCTCAATTCGTGAGGTGCATTCAGGATGCCGGAGCAGGCTCTTAGGGGTGAAAACAATCAGGGGTACCCGGTAATCCCGCAGTACCTGTCTTCTCAGGAGATGAAAAAGGTTTGCCGGAGTCGTTGGATTCACAATACTCATGTTATGGTGGGCTGCCAGACTCAGGTATCTCTCGATCCTGGCCGAAGAGTGCTCTGGACCCTGTCCTTCAAACCCATGCGGAAGCAGCATGACAAGTCCGTTCTGAAGGCCCCATTTTTCTTCAGCCGAACTGATGTACTGGTCAATGATTACCTGTGCGGTGTTCGAAAAGTCGCCAAACTGAGCTTCCCATATGGTCAGGCTTTCCGGATACGCCAGTGCGTAACCATATTCAAATCCGAGCACTCCATATTCAGAAAGGAGTGAATTGTATACTTCAAAGGTTGCCTGCTTCTCCGAGAGGTTTTTAAGCGGATAATATTTCTCGCCCGTATCTTCCTGAACCAGCGCGGCATGCCGGTGGGCAAAAGTTCCCCGTTCGCTGTCCTGGCCCGAAAGCCGGACCGGATACCCCTCTTCAAGGAGTGATGCATAGGCAAGCAGCTCACCCATAGCCCAATCGAGCTGGTTATCGGCAACTGCTTTAACTCTGGCTTCAACGATCTTATGTACTTTCTGAAAAAAGTTCAACCCTTCAGGCAGGTGGTTGATTTTTACTGCTAACTCCCTGATTTTCTTACCCGTCAAATGAGTCTTAACCGGCTTAAAGAATTCCTCAGCCCCCGGGTGGTGAAACCCTTTCCAATCATCCAGCAGGAATGGCCTTATCCTGATTTTTTCAGTTGCAGCTGCCACATTATAGGCTTCATCCAGCAATTTCTCAAACCGCTGAATGATTTCGTCCCGTTTGCTTGCAGGGAGCACCCCCTCAGAGGTTAGTCTTTCACCATAAATCTGCCGCACATCAGGATGTTTTTCGATAGCCTGATAAAGAAGCGGCTGGGTAAAACGGGGCTCGTCGCCTTCGTTATGGCCATATTTCCGGTAACCCAGGATATCGATAAAAACATCCTGACCGAACTCCTGCCTGAATTCTATAGCCAGACGAATGGTATAAATGAGAGCTTCCACATCATCGCCGTTAACATGGAAAATCGGAGCCTTTACCACTTTTGCCACATCGGTGCAGTAAGTGCTGGACCTGCCATCAAGATAGTTGGTTGTAAAACCCACCTGATTATTCAGAACGACATGGATCGTGCCGCCGGTTTTGTAGCCTGGTAGCTGAGACATTTGGATGACCTCATAAACGACTCCTTGCGCGGCAACGGCGGCATCACCGTGAATCAAAATCGGAGCCAGCCGGGTTCCGTCGCCATTGAAAATCCTGTCTATACGTGCCCTGGACAAACCCCCGGCAACCGGACCCACCGTTTCAAGATGGCTCGGATTTGGCAGCAGTTCCAACCGAATTTCCTGGCCGGTATCCGTACAGATTTGCCGGTCGTATCCAAGGTGATATTTAACATCGCCTAACTCTACCCCCTCTTCGTAATCGGTTGCTTTATACTCACGGAAAATATCGGAATAGGGCTTCTTAAGTATGTTTGCCAGTACATTCAGCCGGCCTCGGTGTGCCATACCGATAACGAATTCCTTGATTCCCATCCCGGCACCGGTTTCAATGACCCAGTCGAGTGCGGGTATCAGGGCTTCTATCCCTTCGAGTGAAAATCGCTTCTGTCCGACAAATTTTTTGTGAATATATTTTTCAAACCCGACTGCCATGGCCAGGTGCTCAAAAATATGAATCTTCTCCTCAGGACTGAAGGTGGCCCGGTTCCTGGAAGATTCCATTTTTTTATAAAGCCATTCCAGTATGACCGGATTCCGGATAAACATAAACTCTGCTCCAACGCTTTGGCAATAGGTTTCTTGCAGATGGTCGACAATATTTTTCAGTGAAGTCTGACCTAATCCGATCTGCTTGCCGGCCTGAAACAGCGTTGGCAGATCATTCGCCGATAATCCGAAGTTATCAATATCCAGGGTGGGGTAGTACTTCCTCCTTTCCCTTACCGGGTTGGTCCTGGTAAAAAGATGCCCCCGTTTCCTGTACCAGTCGATAAGATCAATCACCTTGAATTCCTCATCCACGCTTTCAGTCTGCTGGCCCGGCGCAGTGCTGCTGAGTCGTGCAAATTCAAAGCCTTCAAAAAATTTCCTCCAGCCCGGTTCAACAGAATATGGATCCTTAAGGTAATCCTGGTAAATCTGTTCGATCATTCCCGGTTCCGCCTGACTCAGGTAATCATGCTTGTCCATACGAATATGCTAGGTTTGGATAAAGATAGAAAATTGAACAACTCAACCTGTCCATAAGTTTCGGGATTGGCCAAAAAGACTAAATTTGTTTCTATCGGAACTGAAAATTGAAATCTTTTCTATCACTTGTTGCTGAAGACCTTTTCCGGATTACCCAGGGTAATTTTCAGGATTATACAATCGTTTTCCCAAACCGGAGGGCTGGGGGTTTGTTTCGCAATGAACTTTTAAAATTAACAGAAAAGCCAATCTGGGCGCCTGCAATTTCCAGCATAGATGATTGGATTATTTCCCATTCCCGGATCAGCGAGGCCGACCCCTTAACGCAACTTGCATGTCTTTATAAAGTGGTCAGCAAACAACTTTCGCAGACGGAGAGTTTTGCTTCCTTTATTGATTTTGGTGATATCCTCCTGACCGACTTTGATGACGTTGACAAGTATCTGGTAAAACCTGAACTGGTTTTCCATGCACTTAAAGAGTTGAAGAATATTGATGAGTTCTACAGTATTGCTGAAGATGAGGATCTTCGGGAAAGGATCCGAACCTTTTGGAGCTCCTTCGGTAGGGAACCTTCAGACCACCAGAAGCAATGGCTCTCCATTTGGGACAACCTGCTTCAGATCTATTCGGAGTTTCATTACGATTTAAGTGCGTTAGGAATGGGTACTTCCGGAATGTGTTATCGGAAGGTTTCTGATTGGGTTTTGAGGGAACAAGCCAGCGGAGAGTTTAAAGGGACATCCGTTTTTGTTGGCTTCAATATCCTGACCAAATCAGAAGAATTGATTTTCACAGTGCTAAAGAATTGTGGAAAGGCTCTTTTTTATTGGGATTATCATCCTTTTTACCTGGGCCAGCATCATGAAGCCGGGCGTTTTATCAGTAAATACCTGGATCAATTCAGTCCGCCTCCTTCTTTTAAACCTTTTTCTGAGGTAAGGCCTGACTTTTACTCTGATTGTGGCGAGGATTCCAGCCGTCTCCGAATAATGCCTCTGACATCTGCAACGGGTCAGATCCAGACCCTGGTGTCGGATCTTGGGAATTCAGTGGGGGTACCAACCCTGATCGTACTATCTGACGAATCTCTTCTGCCCGACCTGATAAGCGCCTGGAATCCTGCTTCCGGGGAGGTGAATTTTACTTCGGGCTTTCCATTGGCAATAACCCAGGCTGCCTCCTTTTTCAGAAGCTATTTAGCATTGGCTGAAGGAGTAGCTGATTTTGGGTTCTCAACTGCGCTGGACCGAAAACTGATATCCGATTTTTCAAGCCATCCATGGATTAAGTTGATTGGGCTTTCTGGCCCTGGGTATTCAGGTTTATTCGATACCCAGGTAATGCCAAGTGACCGGATAACTTGCCTGGTTGAAAAGTTGAATGACCAATTGAGTGTTCTTGAGCCAATTGAGAAAGCCGCCCTGAAATTAATCTCGGGACAAATCGACCGTATTAAAGTCATGAAACTGACAACAGGGTTGGATATCAATTCAATGGCCCTCAGAAAATTATTGGACCGGTTCTTCCGGAGCTCGCGAATCACACTTAAATCCAATCATCAGGCAATTAACCAGGTCTCCGGAATACTTGAAACCCGACTTTTAGATTTCGAAAGAATCTATATCCTTTCGTTTAACGAAGGGATCTGGCCCTCGAAAGGCTTGCCCGGATCATTGATTCCTTACTCCCTGCGCAGGTATTTCGGATTGCCGACTGCAGAAAACCGTGATGCCATGTATGCCTACTATTTTTACAGGCTGATTCAGCGGGCTGGCACTGTAACGTTGTTTTATACTACCGGACAAATGGACGAGGTTATCCGTTCAGGTGAAAAAAGCAGATATATCAGCCAGTTAGAGTTCGATTCTGCAATTCCGGTTCAGTTGCTTCAGGAAAAAGCAGCTGTAATAGCAACCCGCAAAACACCCATCAGCATAGATAAATCGGGAGTTGTACTGGTTGAACTGATGAAATATTTGAGGGCCGGTTCAGGTAAAAAATTATCAGCCAGCGCTCTTAATGATTACATGGATTGCAGTCTCAGGTTTGCGTTCAAGTACATTTATAATTGGCGGGAGCCTGATGATTCCGGTACTCCGTCAGAGCCAAAGGGATTCGGTCAGCTTCTGCACCGGGCCCTCGAGCAGCTCTATAAACCTTTTGCAGACAGTTTGTCGGCTCCGGATTCCAGGTGGTTCCAGGTGCTCCTGGGTAATACTCAACAGGTTGATGCCCTTCTTCAGGAGGTTTATGTTGATTTACTTCAAAAACAGGGGTTTATAGAGGATCCGGGTAAGGATCAGCTGGCTCTGATCGTGGCCAGGGAGTTTATTATAGAAACCTTGCGGAACGATAGTCTGAATGCTCCGGATAAGATTATTGGAATTGAAAAGCTGGTTGAAATGAGCTTGCCTCAACAAATAAATGGAGAAGTGTTCGATGTTAATATTAAAGCTGTAATCGACAGAATCGATAGAGTGGGAAGTGAGGTCAGGATCATCGACTACAAGACAGGCAGTTGTGAATTAAGCTTTTCCGCTGTTGAAGATTTGTTTAATGGAGCTAAGGCACAAAGGCGCAAGGAGATTTTTCAGGTACTTCTCTATTCGGAGCTATTCCTCAGGTCAGTGGATTTTTCAGGAACCATTCAGCCGTCATTGTTCCGTTTTATCAGGTTACGGGCCGGGGATCCTGATACCCGAATCAGGTTTGATAAGATGCCTTTGGATTTTAACCTGATACGCGAAGAATTCAACGCTCATATGAGCCATTTGTTCAGCGACCTTTTTAATGCGGATCTACCTTTTTGTCAGACTGTGAATGAGGCTATTTGCAGAAACTGTTCCTTCTCCTCACTGTGCGGAAGAAATTAATCTTTTAAAAGGTCGGGCCGTAACTTTCTTGTACGCTTAATTGATTCTTCCAGTTTCCAGTTTTCAATCTCCTGGTCGTTACCCGACAGAAGAATGTCAGGAACATGCCAACCTTTGTATTCGGCAGGCCGGGTGTAAAGTGGAGGGGCAAGCAGGTCATCCTGAAAGGAATCGGTAAGGGCAGATTCCTCATCCGACATGGCTCCGGGAATCAGGCGGACGATGGCATCAACCATAACGGCAGCTGCCAGTTCACCTCCCGTCAGGACATAATCGCCGATGGAAATCTCCCTGGTAATGAAGTGATCACGAACCCGCTGGTCGATCCCTTTGTAATGACCGCAAAGTATGATTATACTGGTGAGGCATGACATACGGTTGGCCAGTTTTTGAGAAAACAATTCTCCGTCAGGAGAGGTATAAATTACTTCATCATAAGATAATTCCGATCGTAAGGCTGACAAGGCGCGATCTATCGGTTCTATGGTCATCACCATTCCCCCGCCACCGCTGAAAGGATAGTCGTCAATACTTTTATGCTTATCCGTTGCATAATCCCTGAGGTTGTGTACCCGGATATCAACAATCCCTTTCTGACGGGCACGTTTAATGATGGAGTGGTCGAAGGGACCTGTTAGCAGCTCCGGAACTGCTGTTATAATGTCTATCCGCATTTCAGGGTTTTTTTATCTGCAAATATAGCGCTGTTCCTGCATCCATCAGATACAGAAAGATGACAAATAGACATATAGGGCTAAAATGTTGATGTCAAAATGGCATACATTTGCGGTGGTATGAGGTTTGAAAGGATGTTAAAACGAAAGAAATTATTAAAAAAAGGAGATAATTACCATGACACTAGTAAGAGTAAACAACAGGGACTGCATGCAGCAAAGACCTGCATACAGGGACGTTAACGATTTGTTTAATGCTTTCTGGAACGTTCGTGAAGGTTCTGTAGTTAATCGGCAGGCACCTCCGGCCAACATTATCGAAACTCCGGAGACATTCAGAATTGAGTTTTCGGTGCCGGGTTTGGACAAAAAGGATTTTAATATAAGCGTTGAAGATCAGCTGCTTACAGTTTCCTATGCTGCTGCCGTATCCGATGAAACCAAAAACGAGCGTTATGCCAGGCAGGAATTCTCGATCAATCCCTTTACCAGGAGCTTTCGCTTGTCGAGGTGGGTGGATTCGGACCATGTCGCTGCACGCTATGAAAGCGGTATTTTGATCATTGAAATACCCAAGAGGGAAGAAGCCAAAACTCAGCCTGCACGACTAATCGAGATTGCTTAATCAGTATTGGTTTATAAGTGAGAGCCATCTCTGTGCAGAGATGGCTTTTTTTATTAAAATTTCGGTATTTTTGTCAACTTGTGTGCATCTGGGCATGAGCCCGGTTTCTGTTCGAATGAACAACTCAGGTTTCCTGAGGTATTGTTAGATTTAAAACGCGAAAAATGACTGAGAGAGACGAGCCCAACGATGAGCAGTTGCCAACCGAGGCAACTTTAGAAAACCAGGAATCTGAAACTGTAATAATCCCAAGTCCGGTTGAAGCGGTTCCTGAGCAGGAACCAAAAGTTGAACTCCCTGAAGCAGAATTGGCTGAGCCTGAAGTTGCAGAAGCAGAGGCGGCTGAACCCAGCGTGGAGAAAGTACATGAACCGGATGCCGAATTGGTTGAAATGGAATCGGCGGAAACCGATGCCATTGAACCGGAAGAGACCCAACCAGAAAGGGAAATTCCGGAAACGCCGGAACTGGACCTGGCTGAGCCAGAAATGGAAGAATCATCGGAGAAAGTCATTACTCACATGCCTCCGATCCATGTGGATTATTCCGGGTATACCCGCCAGGCTTTGTTAGATGCATTGGGGTTGCTTCTTAGTCAACGAACCATTCAGGAAATCTCCCGCGATGTTGAGAATATCCGTTCCACTTTCTACCGCAAGCTTAATCAGGAGTCCGATGAGAAACTGAAAAAATTTTTAAGCGACGGCGGAGCAGAGGAAGAGTTCAAACCTGCGCCAGATCCTCTTGAGGATGAATTTAAAATTCTTTATGAACAATTCAGGGTTAGAAGGAGTGAGTTTTCGAAGGTTCTGGAAGAGGAGAAGGACATTAACCTGAGGAAGAAACTTCATATAATTGATCAGATTAAACATCTTCTCAATACTCAGGAATCACTCAACCGCACCTTTAATGAATTTAGGGAACTCCAGCACCAGTGGAGGGAAATCGGACCGGTTCCACAGACCGATTTGCACAGCCTTTGGGAGAATTACCACCATCATGTTGAGTTGTTTTATGATTATATCAAAATAAACAAGGAACTCAGGGACCTCGACCTGAGAAAGAACCTTGAACAAAAAATTCAGATTTGTGAAAGTGCAGAGGAGTTGTTGCTTGAACCTTCAGTGATCAAGGCTTTCGGCGAGCTCCAGAAGATGCATACTCTATGGCGTGAGATTGGTCCTGTACCTCTTGAGAAAAAGGATGAAATATGGGAGAGGTTCCGTGAAGCTACCAATCAGATTAATAAAAAGCATCAGGATTACTATCTTAATCTAAAGGATGAGCAGAAGAAAAACCTGGATGCCAAGAACCACCTTTGTGATCAGATCGACGAAATTCTTAAGAAAGAGGTAACCAATCCAAAAGATTGGAACGAATTGTCTCAGGAGGTTGTTAATCTTCAACGGATGTGGCGGAGCATCGGTTTCGCTCCGCGCAGAGATAACAATAAGATATACGACAGGTTCAGAGCTGGTTGCGATGAGTTTTTCAATCGCAAAAGGGAGTACTTTTCCCGGCATCGCGATGATCAGCATGAGAACCTGCAATTAAAGACAGACCTCTGTGTTCAGGCGGAATCCCTGATGAACAGTACGGAATGGCGAAAAACGGCTGATGAACTGGTTATAATTCAGAAAAAGTGGAAAGAGGTTGGTCCTATCCCTCGCAAATATTCTGATGCGCTCTGGAACCGGTTCCGTGCCGCATGTGATGCTTTCTTCAAGAGAAAATCGGAGTTCTTTAGTTCCCAGGATACTGAACAGGTTGAAAACCTAAGGAGGAAGCAGGAACTTGTCGAGAAAGTCAGGAATTTCAGTCTGACTGATGATCACTCACATGATCTTGGCATTTTAAAGGATATTCAGAAAGAGTTCACCTCAATAGGGCATGTCCCGCTGGATAAGAAGGATGAGGTCCAGCGTGATTTCAGGGAAGGCCTTCACAAGCTTTTCAATCAACTCGAAGTTGATGAACCTCAAAAAGAAATTATCCGCTATAAGCAAAAAGTTGATAACTTTGTTCAATCCCCCAAAAATAGAAACCGGATTTCGTCCGAAAGAGAAAAACTGGTGAATAAACTGAAGCAAATGGAAGGCGATATCGTTCTCTGGGAGAATAATATCGGCTTCTTTGCCAAGTCACAGAAATCAGAATCCCTTATCCGGGAAGTTGAAAGCAAAATCCTCCAGGCCAAGGAGAAGGTTCAGCTTTTAAAGGACAAAATTGACATGTTGGACCGTTTTGAATCCTAAATCTCAAAATTTAACCATGAAAGCTTTAAGATTTCTTCTTGTCATCTCTTTGTGGGGATTAATGTCTGGCCTATCCGGATTTGCGCAAACCGGAACCATCCGTGGAGTTGTTTACGATAAGAAAACCGGAGAACCCGTAATCGGCTGCAACGTTTACCTCGAAGGCACAACAATGGGTTCCGCTTCGGATATAAATGGTTTTTATAATATCAACAGGGTTCCACCCGGCAAATACCAGTTGGTTGCACGGGCGGTCAGCTACAAGAAGCTCGTAACAGATATCGTGATTGAGGCCGATAAGGTCATCAATGACAAGCTTTACATTGAAGAACAGGTTGAACAGATCGGAGAAGTAGTGGTTTCCGGGGAGCGTCAGCAGAGTAAGACCCAGGTTCAGACTTCGGTGGTTAAAGTGACCCCGAAGCAGATGGAGAGGATACCGACAATCGGCAGTGAGCCGGACCTGGCTCAGTATCTCCAGGTGCTGCCAGGGGTTGTTTTTACCGGTGACCAGGGGGGGCAGCTGTACATCAGGGGTGGGGCACCCATCCAGAATAAGGTTCTCCTCGACGGAATGATCGTTTACAATCCCTTTCACTCCATTGGGCTTTTTTCTGTATTTGATACCGACATTATTAAGATGGCGGATGTATACACCGGCGGTTTCGGCGCAAACTACGGCGGCAGAATCTCTTCCATCATGGACATAACCACCCGCGACGGAAACAAGAACAGGCTATCCGGTAAGTTTTCCGCCAGTACCTTTATGGCAAAAGCCCTTCTGGAAGGACCAATAAAAAAAGCCAAAACCGAAGACGACGGATCCGTTTCATTTGTCCTGACCGCCAAACACTCGTTTCTGGAACAGTCATCAAAAATCTTTTATTCATATATCGATACATCGGGGTTGCCTTTCAATTTTACTGATTTATACGGGAAAGTGTCCATCAATGCTAAGAACGGAAGTAAGGTTAACTTCTTCGGATTCAATTTTATGGACCATGTAACTTACCGGAATATAACCGATATCGGCTGGAATACCTTCGGCGTGGGGTCCAATGTTGTCCTGATCCCAGGCGATTACCCCGCCCTGATCAAGGCCAATATTGCTTATTCAAGGTACCTGATTCAGATGAATGAAGCAGAGCAGCAGCCCAGGGAAAGCTCTATTGACGGTTTTAACGTCGGCCTTGAGTTTGTCTATTTTTTCGGAAAGGACCAACTGGAATACGGTATTGAAACACTTGGGTTTAATACCAATTTCAACTATTTTAATTCGGTTGGAAGGAAGATTACCCAGCAACAGTTTACTACTGAACTAGCCGCATTTGTGAAATATAAAATGTCACTTGGTAAGTTTTTGATTGAACCAAGTTTTCGTTTGCACTATTACGCATCCCTGAGCGAGGCTTCACCGGAGCCCCGTCTGGGTTTCAAGTATAATCTCAGCGATAATTTCAGGATAAAGCTGGCAGCTGGTATGTATTCCCAGAACCTGATAGCAGCCAACTCTGACCGTGACGTTGTTAACCTGTTTTACGGATTCCTCTCAGGCCCTGAAAACCTGCAAAAAGAGTTTGATGGTAAATTGATCAACACCAAGCTGCAAAAGTCAAATCATGCTATTCTGGGGTTCGAGTTTGACCTAACCAACCGCTTGAATCTTAACGTTGAGACCTATATTAAGGACAATACACAGCTGACAAACATCAACAGAAATAAATTGTATGATGATACAGGTGAAAATCAGGACAAACCCGAATACCTGAGGAAAGACTTCATTATCGAAACCGGAAAAGCATATGGTATCGACTTTTTGCTGAAGTATGACTACAAACGCGTTTATTTGTGGGCTACCTATTCCCTGGGCTGGGTTACCCGGTATGACGGGGTTATAAAATATCCACCGCACTTCGATCGAAGGCACAATGTCAACCTCGTTGGCTCCTATACCTTTGGGAAAGACCTAACCTGGGAGTTCAGCACCCGGTGGAACCTGGGTTCCGGTTTTCCTTTTACCCAGACTCAAGGGTTCTACGAGAAGATTCCGTTCCATGATGGAATCAATACTGACTACACCAGGGTTAACGGTGAATTGGGAATCGTTTACGGACCGCTTAACCAGGGTAGATTACCTTACTACCATCGATTGGATGTTAACCTGAAAAAGATGATTCCTACAGGTGGTGACACTGAGTTGGAGATCACCCTCAGCATAACTAACGTTTACGACCGTAACAACATCTTCTATTTTGACAGGATCCGGTATGAGAGGGTTGACCAGCTTCCCTTTATGCCTTCACTTGGCTTAAACTGGACGTTTTAACCATAATGGCTGCTAAACAGACAAAGTACATTTTTGTAACCGGTGGTGTAACATCATCATTGGGGAAGGGGATTATTTCCAGTTCCCTTGCAAAGCTTCTCCAGGCGCGGGGCTTTTCGGTAACTATTCAGAAACTGGATCCCTATATTAATATTGACCCGGGGACTTTGAATCCTTATGAGCATGGCGAGTGCTATGTGACGGATGACGGGGCTGAAACTGACCTGGATCTTGGACATTATGAAAGATTTCTGAATGTTCCAACCTCCCAGTCAAACAATGTAACAACCGGACGGGTTTATCAGTCAGTCATCAACAAGGAGCGCAAGGGAGATTATCTGGGCAAAACAGTTCAGATCATCCCTCATATCACGGATGAGATCAAAAGGCGCATTAAAATTCTCGGTTCCAAAGGCAAATTTGATATTGTGATTACGGAGATTGGCGGAACTGTAGGTGATATCGAGTCGTTGCCCTACATCGAATCGGTTCGTCAGCTCAAGTGGGAAATGGGCGATCGGGTTTTGGTAGTCCACTTAACTCTCGTTCCCTATCTTAGTGCCTCAGGTGAGCTGAAAACAAAACCCACGCAACACTCGGTTAAAATGCTCCAGGAGGAGGGTGTTCAGGCTGATGTTTTGGTATTAAGAACCGAAAGGCCATTGAATCGGGAAATCAAGAAAAAGGTGGCCCTTTTTTGTAATGTAGACGAAAAAGCGGTTATTGAAAGCCGCGATGTGAACACCATTTATGAGGTCCCCTTACTTATGCAAAAGGAAGGCCTCGATCAAATAATCCTGGAGAAATTTAAATTGCCAATTCTTGATACGATAGACATTGAACCTTGGCGGGACTTTGTAAAATCTGTTAAGAATCCGGCCCAAACAGTAAAGATCGGACTGATTGGCAAGTATGTTGAACTGCATGATGCTTATAAATCGATATCGGAATCCTTTATTCATGCCGGAGCCGTCAATAACTGCAAAGTGGATCTTCAATGGATTCATTCTGAATCACTTGAAGAAGGGGATGTCAGGCAGAAGCTTGGCGATCTCAAGGGATTATTAGTTGCCCCCGGATTCGGTCATCGTGGAATTGAAGGGAAAATCAATGCAGTACGTTTCGCACGGGAAAATAATATCCCTTTCCTTGGGGTTTGTTTGGGAATGCAATGTGCAGTAATTGAGTTTGCCAGAAATGTTCTGGGACTTGCTAAAGCACATTCTACAGAGATGGACAGCAAAACCCCGGATCCGGTAATTGACCTAATGGAGGACCAGAAAGATATTATTGATAAGGGTGGTACCATGAGGCTCGGGGCATATACCTGCAACATAACCAAGGGTTCCCGGGCAGCCAGAATATACAAGAAAGAGTGTGTAAGTGAAAGACATCGGCACCGTTTTGAATTTAACAACGCCTACCTGGATGTGTTTAAAAGTGCCGGCATGGTTCCGTCTGGGATTAATCCAGACACCAACCTCGTAGAGATTATGGAAATTCCATCCCATAAATGGTTTGTCGGAGTTCAATTCCATCCCGAATATAAAAGCACAGTAATGCAGCCTCATCCTCTTTTTGTCAACTTCGTTAAGGCTGCCTTGGAATAATTCTGTATTTTAGCCCGCTCAATTTTAGGGTAATCATTATAAATTCTGGAAATGGATAAAAGGTCACTGATTGGCTTACTGTTAATGGGTTTGCTGCTCATCGTATACAGCATTTTTACTCGGCCGTCAAAGGAGGATATCGAACGGGCAAACCGGCAAAGGGATTCTATAGCAAAGGTTGAAATACAAAATAGCATTGAAGCCCAGCGCCTCAAGGCCTCTTATGACACAGTCAGGCAGGACCCGGGAATTCTTACACCCGAAGCTTTGCAACAGCAGAGGGTTAATGAACTTGGAAGTTTTGCCGAAGCCGCAGTGGGACAGGAAGAGTTCATTTATCTGGAAAACAAGAAACTAAGAGTTAAGCTTTCTACGAAAGGTGGCCGTCCCTACTCGGCCGAACTCAAGGAGTATAAAACAAGCCGGGGTGAACCCTTACTTCTTTTTGACGGTGATTCATCCCGTTTTAACCTGAATTTTTTCTCCCAAAACCGTCAGATTGCCACTCAGGACCTCTATTTCATTCCCCAGAGTGAGGAGAGGCTTGTTACCGATGATGAACAGGCCAAAACCGTCATCCTGCGGATGAATGCCGGGCCGGATAGCTATATGGACTATGTGTATTCCGTAGAGCCGGATTCCTATAAGGTTAACTTCTCCATCCGGATGCATGGCATGGAGCAAATAATCGGTGCCAACACCAATATGATTTATCTTGACTGGTCCTCCGATCTTCGCCAGCAGGAAAAGGGATGGAAATTCGAGAAAGACTACTCTTCAATCTATTATAAGTTTTTTGAGGATGAAGTTGGCAAGCTTCAACCGCGTAAAGCCGGTAGCGAGGATCTGACGACAAAGATTGAATGGATTGCCTTTAAACAACAGTTTTTCTCGACTGTTTTGATGGCAGGAACCCCGATGAGCAGTGCCCGGATCAATACAACGGACAAAACGGAACAATCCCGGAAACTCAAAACCTGCACGGCTGAAATAGCCATTCCCTTTGACAGCAAGAGCGTTCAGGAAATTCCCTTTGCATTCTATTTTATACCAAATCATTACAAAATTTTACAAGAAGAAGGGCACGAGTTGACCAGCTTGGTCGATTTGGGTTGGAATTTTATAGCTTGGATAAACAAGTGGTTTGTTATTAACATCTTCCATTATTTAGAAGGCGGAATCGCCAATTATGGGATTATCATTATCCTGTTAACTGTGTTTTTTAAGCTTTTGGTTTTTCCGTTAAGCTATAAATCATCGGTTTCAGCGGCTAAAATGAAGGTACTTAAGCCGCAGATAGATGAACTGACCAAAAAGTTTAGTTCACCGGATAAAGCCATGGAAAAGCAGCAGGCTACCATGGCGCTGTATAAGAAGGCCGGGGTTAACCCTTTGGGAGGATGCCTGCCAGCCCTTTTACAGATGCCAATATGGCTGGCGCTTTTCCGGTTCTTCCCGTCTTCCATTGAATTAAGACAGCAAAAATTCCTGTGGGCTAACGACCTCTCGTCCTATGATTCAATACTTAACCTTCCATTTACGATACCTGCATACGGAGACCATATAAGCCTGTTTACACTCCTTATGGCCATTTCCATGCTTGTAACGACGAAGATGAGCATGGATCAGACAAGTACCGCTCAACCGGTCCCAGGGATGAAATTAATGATGTACCTGATGCCGGTTATGATGCTGGTATGGTTCAATAGTTATGCTTCAGGCCTCAGCCTTTACTATTTCTTCTCAAACGTTATATCTTACCTGCAACAAATTGTGATTCGCCGTACTATTAATGAGGAAAAGATTCTGAACAAGCTGAAGGAGAATCAGAAAAAACCCGTTAAGAAGTCCAAGTTTCAGGAACGTCTGGAGCAAATGGCAAAGGAGAGGGGAGTTCAGACCAAGCGATAAACCTGTCGGGCAGAATCAGGGGCGAAGTCCGTTTTTAAGTGCTATCATTTGAAGAGCTGTAACGGCAGCTTCAATCCCCTTGTTGCCATGTTTTCCCCCGGCGCGATCGAGCGCCTGTTCCAAGGTGTTGGTTGTCAGAACCCCAAAAACTACAGGCACGTTGTATTTCAGCCCCAGGTCCATGCAACCCTGCGCCACTGCCTGGCAGATGAATTCGAAGTGGCGGGTTTCTCCCTGGATAACGCATCCCAAAAGGATAACAGCATCAGGATGTAAAGAATCAATCAGGAATTGAGCACCCATCGGTAGTTCAAAACTTCCCGGAACGTGGTGCACGAAAATATTTCCAACTTGTACACCATGCTGCAATAGGGTTGACTCAGCGGCGGAAGACAGGGCATAGGTTACCTGCTGGTTCCATTCCGATACGACAATACCGACAGACAGACCCTTGCCACTGGGAATATCATCAGTTTCATAGTTGGAAAGGTTCTTTAGATGAGTTGCCATAGGTGAAAAAAAAAGCCGGGCAAGCCCGGCTGTGAGTATGAAAATAAATTAGTTTTTCAGTCCAGCCTGAGCTCTTGCTATATACTTCTCAATCTTTCGTCCTTCCGCTGACTCAGGATACTCTTTCTGAATCTCTTCATAAAAGCTGATTGCCTTGCTGTATTCTTTACCCTCTTCAAGAAGCTCCGCAGCCTTCATAAGGAATATCGGCGTAGTAAAGGAATTTGAGTTTTCCCTGGCAGCCTTGGTATAATAGCTTATCCCTTCCTTATTGTTCCCAAGCTCAACATAGGCATCACCAATAGCACCAATGGCCATTGGCTTCACCAGCTTATCCTTCAGTGTGAATTTCTTGAGTTCATCGATTGCCTCCTGAAACTTACCCAGTTTCAAATAGGAGATACCCGCATAATACCTTGCCAGTTTCCCTGGTTTAGTCGACTTGTATTTGTCAATTACATCAAGAAATCCAAGATTATTCCCGTCTCCGTTAAGAGCGAGGTTGAAAGAATCTTTTTCAAAATATTGCTCAGCTGCAAAAATCTCATTCTTTGCATCCTTCTCTTTCGGACTGGCAATAAATCTTTTATAACCCAGAAAGATTCCAACAACTGCGACGATAACAATCAGTGCGATTGTTATATTCTTTTGATTTTGTTCGATAAAGTGTTCGGTGCTGCTAAGTGCATGCTCAACTACTTCAAGATTATCTTCCTGTTTGCCTTTTGCTTTGCTCGCCATATGATTTTCAAATAAAAAACATGCAAATTTAGAACAATTATCCCTGATTTGAAATAGCCCCGGTAAAAATATAAGAAGGGCATTTTCCCACCCTGACTATTACTATTTTTGAGGCCAAATAGAATACTGATGCACCTGCGGAAACTTAGTCTGTCCAATTTCAAAACCTATGGTGAACTTGCGCTTGAGTTTTCCCCTAAATTGAACTGCTTTATTGGCAACAACGGTGTTGGAAAGACTAATCTATTTGATTCGATTTATTACCTGGCATTTTGCAAGTCCTATTTCAATTCCCAGGATAGTGATATCATTAAGCATGCGGAGGATTTTTTTCTCATCGAGGGTGAATTTATTTTTGATGATAGAACTGAGCGAATTCAATGTGCATTTAAACCCGACCAAAAGAAAAAAATCCGTCGAAACGACAAGGAGTATCCAAGGCTTGCTGACCACATCGGGCTGATTCCTTTAGTTATGGTTTCTCCAGCCGACGGAAGTCTGATTATGGACGGTAGTGAAGAGCGCCGGCGGTATATGAACAGCGTTATCTCACAGTACGACCGACAGTACCTTGAGGATCTCATCCAATATAACAAGGCTTTAACCCACCGAAACCGTGTGCTGAAGGATTTTAGCCGGAATCAGTTTTTTGATGATGACCTTCTTGTCATGTGGGATGAGAAGATGGCAGAAACCGGTAACCGGATACATGACCGGCGAAAAGATTTTGTCACAAACCTGATGCCTGTTTTCCAGAATTATTACAGCACCATTTCGTGCGGAAATGAAAGCGTCGGGCTTGAGTACCTTTCACAGCTGGATGGGGGAGATACACTAAGCCTCTTGCGAGAGAACAGAAATCGCGACAGAATCCTTCAGTTCACTTCAGCTGGGATTCACCGTGATGACCTTATCCTCCAGCTGGCTGGATATCCGATTAAAAGTCAGGGCTCTCAGGGGCAGCAAAAAACGTATCTCGTATCATTGAAGATGGCCCAATATGATTTTCTAAAGCGGGTTGCCGGAGTAAGACCAATAATACTATTGGATGACGTTTTTGATAAGCTCGATTCTGAGCGGGTTACCCAAATCATCCGGCTCGTAGCCGCCGACCATTTTGGCCAGATATTTATTACAGATAAAGACCAGCAGCATTTGAACAGCATTCTTTCGTCGATACCGGTCGATTTCAAATTGTTCACGGTTTCTCCGGGTTCTCTTAAACTTCAGGAATAATGGTAATCCGCAGGACAACTACCCGCAGTCTTAGTGACATAATCGAAGAATTCCTGAAGGATTCAGGTTTGCAGAAAAGGCTAAAGGAACGTGAAATTGTTGCCCAATGGGATGATATTGTCGGTAAACTAGTTGCACGGACAACCCAATCGGTTTACATCCGGGACCGCAAGTTGTTTGTTACAATCCGTTCATCCGTTGTAAAAAATGAATTAAACCTGATCCGGGACGGATTGATGCTGGAGATCAATCGAAGAGCCGGATATCAGATTATTGATGAGATCATTATCCGATGAAATGGGCAGACCTCTTTACGGGACCAGTTCCAGAAAGTTGCCGTGCCGGTCAAAGCGCTCACTCTTTGAAAAGAAAAAATCAGCCTCTTTTCGGGCATTTTGATCTGAGTCTGACCCGTGGACAGCATTGCGTTGTATAGATTCGGCAAACATTTTCCGGATGGTTCCGGGTTCAGCTTTTGCAGGATCGGTATTGCCGATTAACTTCCGGTAAGCCTCAACTGCATTCTCACGCTCGAGAATGGCAACAACAATGGGACCGGATGTCATGAATTCCACCAAACCATCAAAGAATGGTTTTCCCTGGTGAACATCGTAGAAATATGAGGCCTGACTGGGACTCAGCTTAACGTATTTCATTGCCGCAGTCCAGAACCCGGCTTCTGAAATCATCTTAAGAATATCTCCGATATGCTCGTGTGCAACGGCTCCCGGCTTAATGATTGTAAAAGTTATATTTCCAGACATGGTTTTTTACTTATTTCATAAAAGTAGTGATTTACCTGATTGGGTGTTTTGACATTGCTATCTTTGGCTGATAAAAAATCAAGTAAGCTTTTGCCCAATTGTGGAAAATATAGTAGAAGAGTTAAATAAATTTCTGTCAGAGCCTCGCAACCTGCTAATTCTTAGTCACAAGAATCCCGATGGAGATGCAGTGGGGTCGGCATTAGGTTTTAAGCACATACTTTCAGCGATGGGGCATACGGTCACTGCTGCGGTTCCTGATGCTGCCCCTGGTTTCTTAAAGTGGTTGCCGGGCCATAATGATCTGATAATCTTCGAGCGGAAAAAAGGAAGGAAAGCAGCTAAGGAAGCCTTTCACAATGCTGATATGATTATATGTGTCGATTTCAATTCCCCCGACAGGCTTGGTGATTTGGAGGGCCTTTTCAAGGCTGGGACAAGTCCGACCCTTTTAATTGACCATCATCCCCCTCAGCAAAAATTTACTGACATGAGCTGTATTGATCCAACAAGGGGATCTACGGCGGAATTAATATACCTGACGGCTGTTTCGCTTAACATGGAGGCTGCGATTTCGCCAGATGCGGCAACTTGTCTGTTGGCAGGAATAATGACAGATACGGTCGGGTTTAGGGTCAGCTGCTCCTATCCGGAGATCTTTGAGACAGTTGCCGGCCTCATGAGGCTTGGAGGGAATAAGGACCGTATTTATGAGGAGGTTTATAACCAGTTTTCTTCCGACAGGATGCGCTTGCTGGGTTATAGCCTCGAGCAAAAAATGAAAATCATCCCTGGAACAGGCGCGGCATATATTGCCCTGAACAGGGCTGAACTTCTGCAATTCAACCACAAAAAAGGTGATACAGAGGGTTTTGTGAATTACCCGCTCTCAATCGGGGTCGTTATCTTTTCTGTATTATTCACAGAACAGGAAGATCACATAAAACTGTCATTGCGTTCCAGAGGCAATTTCCCGGCCAATGAGTTTGCCAGCCGTTTTTTTAATGGAGGAGGACACCTGAATGCTTCCGGCGGACGATTTTTTGGTAATATGGAACAAGCCTTAAAGCATTTTGAAGATGCCGTGAAAATATATCAGGGATTGCTAACGGATTCGAAATCCTGAATAGCCATGCGATCAGTTGGGTTTGCCTTCATAATCCTGTTTGCACTTTTCTTCTCAGGTTGCAAGTATAAGCGGCAAATTCCTGAGTCTCAAAACCATGAAAAGATAAGTAAACAAGAGCAATTGTATAAGGTTAACCAGTATCTTGTTCGTCAGGATGCAACTATTATCCGATCTGAAGCTGAACGGAGGGGCTGGAATCTCAGTGAAACAGGAACAGGCCTTTTCTACGAGATCATAAATAGCGCGCAGATCAATGCCGGAAAAAACACCGATATCACAATTGGAGATGAGGTTATCCTAGATTATTCGGTAACCCTGCTTGATGGAACCCCATGCTACTCTTCAGTGAAATCGGGACCTAAGGTTTTCCGGGTCGAGAAATCAGAGGCCGAATCCGGACTCCATGAGGCAGTTCAACTGTTGCACCAGGGCGACAGTGCCAGGCTTATTCTCCCTCCTCATCTGGGATTTGGAATAGTTGGCGATGGTGATAAAATCCCACCGAGGGCAATACTCCTTTATCTTATAAAAATCCGATCGGTTGCAAGGATGGGAAACAGTTGACAATACTATATTTGTCGAAAATCTATAAATATGAAACGGTCCAACTGGATTGCAATCATTTTCATTTTCCTGGCATTTCATTCCTGTAATCAGTCAGACAAAGGGTTTCAGAAGCATCCATCTGGAATCTCCTATCGTTTTTTTACCATGAACCCGGAGGGCGTTACACCATCCGCCGGTGATATACTCGTAGTTTCCATGAAAATATCGACTGCAGACGGAAGGGTTGTGGACCAATCAGCCTTTTACCGGATGCAGCTTGGCAAGCCCATGTATAAGGGGGACTTTTATACAGCCCTATCCCTGATTCAGGTTGGGGACAGTGTCTGCTTTAAGCTGGACGCTGCCAGCTTTTTCGAAAAGCATAAAAAAAGGGATTTGCCAGTCGAGTTTCAGCAGGGTGATCCCGTTTTTATCTATTTAAAACTTAAGAACATTTTAACTTCTCAGGAGTTGGAGGAGGAAAAAGCCAGCATTTATCATACCGATCGTGAACAGGAGATGGGACTGCTCAGGGACTTTATTCAACTGACCAACACAACCGTAACGCCTTCCGAATCAGGTCTTTACTATGTGGAGATAAAACAGGGCAATGGCAGGAAGGCTGAAAATGGCAAGACCCTGGTAGTCCATTATACGGGAAAAACCATTGACGGTAAAATTTTTGATTCGTCGGTGCAGCGCAGTAAGCCTTTTAACTTCGTTCTGGGCCAGGGCCAGGTAATCAAAGGCTGGGAAGAGGGATTCCTTTTAATGAAGGAGGGAGGACAGGCGAGATTCATCATTCCCTCTGATTTAGCCTATGGCAAGGACGGATATTCTAACCTGATCCTGCCATATTCTACCCTTGTTTTTGATGTTGAATTGTTGGAAATAAGATAACTAACGCATGAAAAGTATATACTTTCCATTTCTTCTCAGTCTGGGCCTGATTCTATGCCAGTACGGATGTACCAAGGATGATCCGATCGAAAAGGAAAAACTGGCCATGACAAAGTATCTCGAAGATCACGGGTATACAGAAAGCCCGGCTGCGAGTGGACTCTACTACATTGAGACAAAGCGGGGGACTGGTGCCGATGCGGATAATGGAGATCTGGTTAAAGTTAAATATAAGGGCACATTCACCGATGGAACTATTTTCGATTCAGGAATCTACACATTTACCCTGGGATCGGGAAAGGTTATAAAAGGCTGGGACGAAGGAATCGCCTATATGAAGGAGGGTGGAAAGGCTATTCTCCTTATTCCTTCTGCTCTTGCATATGGACCCTATGGAAATTCAGGGATTCCGGGATATTCTCCGCTTGTGTTTGATGTAGAGCTGATAGAGGTCAATTAACCTAAGACTGTCAAACCATCATAGCCCGGCTCAATTCCGTCGGGCAATCTTTTAAGTAAGTCAGCATGAAGGCCTGCCTGATGGGAAAGATGGGTCAGGTAAGCCTTTTTTGGTGAGATTTTCTTAATAAGCTCAATAGCTTCCTTAATGCTGAAGTGCGACATGTGGGCATCCCACCTTAGTGCATTGATTATTAGGGTACTGGATCCCTTCATTTTCTCTATTTCCTGTTCAGGTATGGTGTTTGCATCGGTTATATAGGTTATATCACCAAAGCGAAAACCGAGGATGGGTAATTTGTAATGGTATGCGCGTATTGGAACTATTATGTTGTTTCCAATGTTAAAATTGTCAATATCAATTGTATGAAGATTCATTTGAGGAATTCCCGGATACTGTATAAGCGCAAATACGTATGCAAAATCTTTACGGATTGATTCCTGGACTCTCTTTTCAGAATAGATGTCAATTGGTCTTTTATGAAGAAAATTAAGCGCCCGAATATCATCTAATCCAGAAACATGGTCCTTATGTTCATGGGTCAGAAGGATGGAGTCAAGATTGGTGATGTTTGCCCGCAGCATCTGCTGCCGGAAATCTGGGCCGGCATCAATAAGCAGGGTCAGTCCGTTCCATTTGACAAGGGCTGAGGACCTCAACCGGTTATCCCGTGTGTCAGATGAGGTACAAACTTTGCACTGGCAGCCGATGATCGGAACACCCAGTGAAGTACCAGTGCCAAGCAGGGTAATGGAAGGTTGGGAAGTCATGTTTAATAGTAATTCGCAAAGATAGCAATCATAGGGTTTTTTATACATTTGAAGGATGAAAGGGACTCTCTGGCTCATACCCAATGTTCTGGATGATGGAAATCCGGGTAATGTGTTATCTCAAAGCGTGCTCGAACAGGTGCGCAAAATCAGGTACTTCATTATTGAAAACGAAAAGAGCGCCCGCCGCTTCCTTGTTCGGGCCGGATTAAAAGAGGTTTTGGATGAAATTGAGTGGGGTATGCTTAACGAGCATACCCGTGAACCAGAACTGGCTCCCTTGTTAAAACCTATCCTTGAGGGGGCCGATGGGGGAGTCCTTTCTGAATCAGGTTGCCCGGGCGTGGCAGACCCCGGCGCCGAGATTGTCCGGCTGGCCCATCAATCGGGAATCCTGGTAAAACCCCTTACCGGTCCCAGCTCAGTGATTCTGGCGCTGATGGCATCCGGATTGAACGGACAAAGTTTTGCATTCCTTGGCTATCTTCCCGTGAAACCACCCGAACGAATAAAAAAAATAAGGGAGATTGAGCAGAGATCCAGATTGCACAAGGAAACACAGATCTTTATTGAGGCTCCCTACCGGAACAGGCAGTTGCTCTCCGACCTGATCCAAACATTATCTCCGGACTCCTGGTTGTCTGTTTCAGCGGACCTGACATCCACTGCTGAGTTTATTCGAACAGCCCAGGTTTGGGAGTGGTCACAGAAAGTTCCTGACCTAAACAAACGCCCGGCTATTTTTTTGGTGTCTGCTAAATAATTATTTTTACTTGACCGTCAGCTCGAGGTCTGTTTTATTTAATAATCAGCCAAATGTCACCACGTACAATAAGATTACTGATAGTCGCCGTTCTCCTGATCCCGTTATGGAGTTTTCTGGCATGGACTATCCGGCCCGTCAGGCCGATCAATATTTTCATATTGGACAAAACTGTACCGGAGACTTTTGGTCCTGAGCACAGATCATTCAACTGGATTCTTACACACCATAAATTTGCCCAGACCAACCGGAAAATGTACAAGATAAAGAAAGACTACTGGGGATTTTTTCCGGTGGAACGTGGCGGGGATTATAATGTTTTTGATCTTGATAGCATCGTTTCAGCCACAATTGATTCCTCAACGATCAAGTCCACTGGCGTTGCCAGTTTTAATAAAATTTCCAAGGCTAACCTTTCATATCCTGAGATCGATTCACTTTCCAATGAACTGGATATGGTCTATTATACAGATATGTACGGTATTTATGTTAATGAATGGTTCAGAGATACCCTGCTTTGGAAGGAGCGTTCTCAGGTGATTTATGGAGGCATGTCAAAAAAGGAGCTTTACCTCTTACAGCGAATGAAGGCCCAGCAAAAGCTGATTCTAACGGAATTTAATTATTATCACCATCCGACTGACAGGTTCATCCGTTATGAAGCGGGTAAGGTGATCAATGCAAAATGGACAGGCTGGGTTGGTCGCTATTTTGATCCGCTGGACCCGGTGGAAAATGAAGAACTTCCGATGTGGGTTTACACGAATTACCTGAAGCAGCACGGGGGAGTATGGCCATTCACCAAAGGTGGGATCGTGTTTGCACGAGAAGATGACTGGATTGAGATTCTTGAGGATTCAACTCATCTCAACGTCATCATCCCTTATATCTACACGGGAGAATATGGTCAAAAGAAGTTCAAAATCATCGATAAAGTGCATTATCCTTTCTGGTTTGATATATCTCTTCCATCCAACGACAGCAACACCATTGTTTCAACATTCCGGATCGAGCCCAATGAAAAGGGTGATTCTATACTAAAACTGTTTAAAATACCTGCTGAGTTTCCAGCCGTGATGGAATCAACCGGACCTTCTCCATATTATTATTTCGGGGCAGATTTCAGCGACAACCCGATTAAAACAAGGTCCGCCTATTTCGCTGGTTCGGGTTTGATTCCTTTTGCCTTTCATGATGAGGACTTGTCACAACGCTTTAAATTTTTCTACAGGCTCTACCGCCCGATGATGAAGAGAATAATGAATGACTATTACAGCACCTTGAAATGAATCAAAAACCAGGAATGTACAGGGAAATTATCGGGTTGGCAAAAATTAAAACTGTTTTGATTCTCATTTTGCTGTTACTCCCGTCCTGTGCAACTTATCAACCACCATTAAGGCAATTGAGGACCATTCAATTCTCTGGTCTAACCTGGTTCGTCAAGGAGTCATCATCGGTTGTTGGTCCGGGGCCGAATTTCTTTGGTTCGGGGACGGATCAGGTTTGGGTCGATTCACAAGGATTCCTGCACATGAAAATCAAGGAAAAGAACGGACACTGGTATTGTGCAGAGATCATTTCCCAAAGGAAATTTTCTGATGGAAAGTTCACATTTCAACTGGCTTCAAGAGCTGACAAGTTAGACCCAAATGTGGTAGCCGGACTATTTACCTGGAATACGCATCCCCGTTTTCATCATCAGGAGGTTGATATTGAACTGAGCCGCTGGGGTAATCCGGATAATATCAACACACAATTTGTTGTGCAACCTTATACCCGTAGCAAGAATATTCATCGTTTCCAGGTTGAACTTAAAGGTGATTACAGTACCCATGAGTTTACTACCGGAAGAGATTTTGTCTTCTTTGAGAGTTACCACGGACATCCCGAAAAGTCCTTCCCGGGAGGTTCCATAAACAGCTGGTTATATAACTGTGCAAAGGGACCCCGGATAAGAAATGCCGAAATCCGGATTAATTTGTGGCTGTTTAATGGATTACCTCCCAATAATCGGAGAGAAGCGGAAATCATTATCCGGAGAGTTGCTTATATTCCCTTGCCACAGCTCCAGTCTTAGCCACTTAACATTTCGTTATTTTCAGCGTTTTACTAATTTGCATGATATTTGCGATTAGTAAGCCTTTGGCTAGAATTAGGAGAAAGATTTCATGAAACGTCTGCCTTTGTTTTCTTTCTGGAAATCCTCATCCGGAACCTGGATTGTGGGGTTGCTGTTTATGTTGTCTTTGGCTACTTCCGCACAAGCTCAGATAAAAATTAATGAGTTTTGTTCCGATAATGATGCTGGAATACAAGATCCGGATTTCAACGAGTATGGTGACTGGATCGAGCTGTATAATTCAAGTAATCAGGCAATAAGCCTTAATGGCTTATTTCTTTCCGATGACCCAGCAAACTTGTTTAAATGGGCATTTTCTGTCGATACACAGATTTCTGCTGGTGGTTTCCTTCTCGTTTGGGCTGATAATAAGAATTCAACCGTACACACTAACTTCAGGTTGAACATGGCCGGTGAGTATATTTCCATAACCTCATCAATGGGGATTGTTATGGATTCGGTAAGGTTCGCATCGCAAGTTTCTAATGTATCATATGGCAGGCTTACTGACGGTTCAGATGAGTGGGTTTTCTTCCTGCAACCAACACCCGGACAGACTAATAACGGACAGACCGGGAATCTGATAAGTCCGCCACCCACCTTTTCCATTGAACGCGGATTCTACGGAGGCCCGGTTTCGGTTGCTCTATCCATCCCGGGCGGATCAGGTGTTATCCGGTATACAAGGGACGGCTCGGACCCTAACACGGGTTCTGACCGCTATACTATTCCCCTGGAGATCAAGGAAACGACAGTAATCCGCGCCCGGGTTTATAAGGATGAAGCATCCGGGTCTCCCATCGTGACACAGACATACTTTATCAATGAACCTACAACACTCCCTGTTTTTTCAATTACTACCAATCCGGAAAACCTATGGGATGAGGATACAGGGATTTATGTTCCCGGTAAAAACTATGTTTGGGGTTGGGGAAATGGCAATTTTTGGCAGGATTGGGAAAAGGAAGCATTTGTGGAGTTTTTTGAACAGGACCGGTCTGTGAAAATTGCGCAGGTATCCGGTTTAAAGATTTCCGGTGCATTGTCCCGAACGGCCAGTCAGAAGTCCCTACGGCTTATTGCACGACGCGCTTACGGTGAACCCAAGTTTGACTACAGGTTTTTCAAGGATAAGGCAATAAAAACATTTAATGACATTAAGCTCAGAACCTCAGGAAACGATTGGGCATTTTCGATGATGAAAGATGGCATGTCCCAAACGATCATTGCCGGGCAAATGGACATCGACTATCAGGCTTACCGTCCATCGGTTGTTTTTCTTAACGGAGATTACTGGGGCATACATAACGTTCGGGAATTTATCGGAGATGATTATATTGAGGAAAATCATGGTTTTGATAAAGCCAACCTCGACTTAATTTCACAGGTTGCCATGATGGTTAAAGAAGGGGATTCCAAGAATTATACTGAGCTCCTGTCTTTTATAAAAAGCAACGACATGACCAAGGCCGATAATTATGCATGGGTTAAGGATCGTATCGATTTACAGGAGTATATTAATTACAATGTTGCCCAGATCTTTTTTGCAAATATTGACTGGCCTGCCGGGAATATCAAGTATTGGCGACCCCGGATTGATAACGGGGTTTGGAGGTGGATCATTTTTGATCTAGACCTGGCGTTCAATTATGTGTGGCACAACACGCTCGAATGGGCTACCCTCAAAGAACCTCCGGAATATCCGGGATCGACCGATTTTTTCCGGATCATGATGTCCAATCCTGAATTCAGGGATTTGTTCCTGAAGACTTTCCAGAGTCACCTCAACACCACCTTCGCTTCTGACCGAATGCTGCACATTATTGACAGTCTGCAGTCGAAAATCGCACCTGAAATGGCTCGGCATATTTCGAGATGGAAAAACTATCATGGCTGGACATTTATGGATCCGGTCATAGGCTATATTGAGACTCCTGCCCTTGAGAGTTATTCTAAATGGGTTGAAAACGTTGATTACCTGAGGAATTTTGCCAGACAGCGAAAAAACTTTGTTCTTGGATTTTTGCAGTCCTACTTTGACCTGGCAGATCCGGTGGAAGTCTCCTTTTCTGTTGATCCCCCCCAAGCAGGTCAGCTCCTGGTTGATAATTCCATGACCGTATCAAACAAAGTCACTGCTACCTATTTTTCCAATCAAACATTGTCTATCCAGGGATATGCGAATCCACGGTATAAATTTGACAATTGGGAAGTGAAAACGAATATACTGTCCAGCGGCGAGGCTGTGAAGCTGATTCCTCCATTGAGCAACTGGAAATATCTTGATACCGGCATATATCCGGGGTCGGCCTGGAAAGATGTGACATTTACTGAAAACTGGCCTGAAGGTTGCGCCTGGCTTGGATACAATGATGAAAATGCCTGCACCACTATATCCTATGGCCCTGATGCTCAAAACAAGTACATCAGTTCCCTTTTTCGAAAAACCTTTCGGTTAAAATCAGCATCTCAATGGTCAAAATTAACAATTGGGTTGCTTCGTGATGATGGTGCTATTGTCTACCTGAATGGTACCGAGGTTGTTCGTTCAAACATGCCTGCAGTGTCTGACTTTGGAACCTGGGCATCTTCCGGAGCCGATAACGAAGACGAAACCACCTATTTCCAGTTCGACATTCCGACCTCTGCCCTTCGATCCGGGGATAATGTCATTGCAGTGGAAGTTCATCAGGCTAGTCCCACAAGTTCCGACTTAATATTTGACCTAACCCTAACCGGCACTGTTGGGACTGAGAACTCAGGAAGTCAGCTGTATACTGAAGGAGAAATATCCCAGAAATTCGAGTGGAAATCGTCCATAGTCGGCCACTTCAGTTTCACCGGGGATATTCCGGATCTTTCAATTAATGAGGTGATGCCCGTCAATCTTAACTATTATCCGGATCGCCTTGGATCTAATTCTGATTGGATTGAGATTTACAACCCGGGGAATGTGAGCGTTAATCTGGGCGGGATGTATATAACAGATAATATCGATAATCCCGGAAAGTGGCTCATCCCGGGTAACAACCCTCTGGTCACAACAGTTCCTCCAAAGGGATACCTTGTCTTATTTGCAGACGAGAGGCAAACTCTGGGTCCGGATCACCTTGGATTTAAACTCACCGGAACAGGCGAATTAGTTGGACTTTCAATCAAGACCTCAACAGGCTTTACCTGGGTTGATACCCTCCATTTTCCATTGTTGCAATCAGATATCTCATTCGGTCGGTACCCCGACGGAAATAACCAATGGAAAAGTTTCACTGTCAATCCTTCGCCTGGAGCCGCAAACAGGGAGGATGGTGAAACCACTGAGGACATTGTCAAACTATATCCTTCATTTCCGAACCCATTCACCGATCATACCTATATTAGGTTTTCTCTAAAAGAGGAGTTGCCGGTCCAAATACTCATTAGAGATATAAGCGGTAACCCTGTTTACCTTGTGACCAACCGTACTTATCGGTCAGGGATTTACCGGCTGGAGTGGACCGGCCAAAATTCTGAAGGCAGGAATGTGCCTCCCGGAATATACCTTATTTCAATGATAACTCCTTACACGGTTGATACCTATAAGACAATTTTAATACGTTGACAGTATGTCAGTTGAGCATAAAAAAGTATTAAATCGAGCGTGCTTTTCCAGATTCAGGAAGATCGGGATGCTCTTACTTTTTTTTGTTTCGATTGGCACCTGCATTTTTTCGCAGAATACAGTCCTTATTCCTGTTGAATCGACCTGGAGTTATCTTGATGACGGTACAAATCCGGGAACCCTCTGGAACAGGATCACTTTTAATGACATAAATTGGAAGACCGGTGCGGGAAAATTCGGTTATGGGGAAGGCAATGAAAAAACAGTGTTGAGTTACGGACCAGATGCCGCCAACAAGTATATAACGTATCTATTTCGAACCCAGTTTGAAGTTGTTGATCCTGCGAAATATAAGTCACTATTGGTTAGATTATTACGTGATGACGGTGCTGTTGTATACCTAAACGGTACGGAGGTGGTCCGGTCAAACATGCCTGAAACCTCTAGCTTTTCAACACTTGCAGTAGAAGGTGTCGGCGATGTGGATGAGCTGACCTATTTCCCCTTTACAATAGCCGCTGACAAACTCGTAACGGGAAAGAACCTCATTGCTGTTGAGATTCACCAACAGGCTGCCGGAAGCAGTGACCTCGGCTTTGATATGGAACTAATTGCATCGGAAAAATCGCTGGTGCCACTAAAAATAAATGAGGTGATGGCCAGTAATGCTGCAGCGCATCTGGATCCGGATTTTAACCAGTTTGTTGATTGGATCGAACTTTATAACGGTGGTAACGAGCCTTTTGAATTGTCGGGCTTCTACCTCACCGATGACCTGGATACTTACAATAAATGGGCATTTCCTTCAGGAACCATTGTGCCTCCGTCAGGGTATCTGACCCTTTATACAGATGGGCAGAATACCGGTTTGCACACAAACTTTCAACTATCCAAAAGCGGCGAGCGCATAGGAATCTTTAACCCGGCTGGTGTTCTAACGGATTCGATTACCTATCCGTCGTTATCTCCTGATATGTCCTATGGTTTATTGACCGATGGCAGTTCAGAGCGGGGCTACTTTTGGTCAAGCACACCCAATGCTAAAAATGAGGGAGGCGTCACTAATTTCCAAGCCATTCCCGCACCTGTTTTCTCTAAGAATGCAGGTTTTTTCTCCGCCTCTGTAACAGTTGAACTATCCTGTTCCGACCCTGATGCCACCATTCGCTATACCAGTGACGGTTCTGATCCGGTTCCAAATTCAAACCGGTATACCACTGCTCTAACAGTAAGCTCCAATACGGTGTTAAAGGCCAGGGCATTCCGTGTTGGGTATTTACCCAGCACGGTCATAACGAATACCTATTTTATCAATGAGGATATTAATATTGCCGTAATTTCAATCGGAATAGAACCGGATTATCTGAAAGATCCAAACATCGGGATATACCTTGATGATAAACTTGACCTGAGAAGAGAATGGGAGAGACCGGCCACTTTTGAATTTTTTGAGCCGGACGGTACGCGTGGTTTTCTTTCAAATGTTGATCTCAGGCTTTTCGGAAGAAGCGCTGTTCGGTTCCCGCAAAAATCTTTCGGGGTATTTATCAGGCCAACCAATGGTGTTGACGGCCTGAACTATCCGCTATTTCCAAACACTCCTTTCACGCATTATCAATCTTTCGTTCTGAGGAGCTCCTCAGATGACTGGCGAAATACCATGTTCAGGGATGGATGCCTGCAAACGCTTTATCAGGATCATGTTGACCTGATCCATCAGGATTATCGGCCCTCGATTGTTTTCATCAATGGAATTTTCATGGGGATTCATAATATCAGGGACAAGATTAATCCTGGCCATTTGGCTACGCATAAATCCATAGATCCCAATCAGATGGACATGGTTTATGTGGATAATGATTATAATCCTCCTCTGATTGATGTTAAGAGTGGCGATTCCGGGGCGTTCTGGGCTATGTGGAATTTCATCACGAAAAACGACATGAGCAATGCAGCAAACTACGCAACGGCTGAGACACTGCTGGATATGGATGATTTCATAGACTTCTACTGTATCCAGATATTGGTAGCAAACCAAAGTTGGCGGCATAACTGCAAGCTATGGAGACCCAAAGCTGGCGATACGCGATTTAAAACAGTAGTATGGGACCTGGACTATGGTTATCAGTTTATCGATCGAAATAACCTCAGTGAAATAACTTCAAATGAGCCGTTGGTTAAAGCTCTGGTCAAGAACCCGGATTTCAAATCAAAGTTTCGAACAAGACTGGATTTTCTTTCGCAGACGGTGTTCACCAAGGATCGGTCGCTCCAATACATAGACAGTCTCGCTGCTGTTATTGAGCCCTATATCCAGCGGCATGCTGATAAATGGGCAAGTACCATGACCGGTGTTTTTGCGAGCAAAGCCGAATGGGAACAAAGAGTCGAAGTCATGAGGAGTTTTGCCAGGAACAGACCCTCTGTACAAGATAGTTACATCAGGTCCTATTTTGGAGTCAGTGCAAAGCAGACGGTCAACCTTTCTATTGCTCCAGCTGACGGAGGCAACATATCGCTGAATGGTAATTTACTGACAACAAATGCTTTTTCCGGTAGCTTTTATACTGGCAGTGTATTAAGCCTTACTGCCCTACCGAAAGCGGGCTACTCTTTTTCCGGCTGGCAGGGCCTTGGAAATACATCAACTACAATTAGTCCCATGAGATCTGCCTGGAAATACCTTGATGACGGTACCGATCAGGGTACTTCCTGGCGTGCCGTATCTTTCGATGATTCTTCATGGAAATCCGGCAATGGAGTATTTGGATATGGGGAAACATCAGGAATTAATACGACTATAGGGTTTGGTCCTGCCAGCTCCAATAAATATGTGACCTCTTATTTCCGGAGAAGTATAACTCTTTCAAATATAGCGCAGTATACCGGATTGACTATTCAGCTTGTTCGTGATGATGGTGCTGTTGTCTATCTGAATGGCACTGAGGTTGTGAGATCCAACATGCCCCAGGGAAGTTTTACCTATACAACACTGGCATCAACAGACATTTCTTCGGGAGTTGAGGCTAACGTGCATACTTTTTCGATCAGCTCCGACCTGCTTGTCGAGGGTACTAATGTTCTTGCAGTCGAAATACATCAGTCCATGTTAAATTCTGTGGACCTTAGGTTTGATCTGGCTCTGCTGGCTAACATTAGCACCACAGAAGCTGTTCCGTCCAAGACTATTACTGTTAACCAGAATTTTAACCTGACAGCCGTTTTTCAGACCAAGAGGGAAAGCCCCTTAGTTATTACAGAAATCAATTATGCCCCTCCATCGACCCTCGGGGATGATTCTGAGTTTATCGAGATTTCCAATACCAGCAGTAAAAGGATTTTAATTTCCGGATACAGGTTTGAAGGTATAAACTTTACGTTCCCTTCTAATACCTATATCGAGCCGGGACAATACATGCTGGTAACCAGGAATAAGAACCTCTATTCCTATCTGGAAGGGGCGGCTTTTGAATGGCAGAGCGGAGACCTTGCTAATGAAGGAGAAGAAATTGTACTGCGGGACGGAGGCGGGAATCTTATTGACAAAGTATCTTACTCAAGCAGTGATCCCTGGCCTTTGGGTATCCCTGGATCAGGGCATTCCATAGAATTATTGGATACGGGAAGCGACAATAATCTGGGCACCAGTTGGAAAAAATCCGCTTATTCAACAGGATCTCCCGGGACGATGAATCCTGTTGCCCTATACCGGAACCTTCGTATAAATGAAATATCCGGAATCCCTTCAAATTCAGGTTACCTCGGTGATTATAACTGGTTTGAGGTCACAAATATTGGCAATCAAGCAATTGATCTGGCCGGATATTACCTTAGTAATGATCCGTATAATCCGATCAAATACAAAATTCCCGTCGGATTTGATTCACTGACGGTCATTCCTCCCCATGGACATAAAGTATTTATTGCTGAAAACACTCCGGAAATTGGGCCGCTGCAGGTTCCGTTTAAGTTAAAAGGAGAATCGGGCTCGGTTGTTATTGCTGCGATGGCGGGAGACAGAATTGAAATTATTGACCGCGTGGATTATACCGTGCTCGGGAAGGGTACTACTTTTGGAAGACTGCCAACAGGAACAGGTACCTTCACTACGCTTGCGGTTGCTTCGCCGGGAAAAGCCAATCGCCAGGTTGACAACACCATTCTTGTGGCTTCAAGAATTAAGCCCGGAGATGAAGTTCCACTTGTTGTCAGGTTAAGAAATGCAACAGGAGAAACGGACAGGAGAATAAACGGGAATTTCCGCATTGTGGTCTCACACGGCACGGTTGATCCCGATACCGTCAGGATTCATAACGGAATGGGCTCGGTAATGGCCAGATTCACGGCTGATAAGGACTTTGAAGTATCCTTGCTCGGATATCCTTACAAGAGATATGTTGAAGTTTCAAAATCTATACCTGTTATCACTCTCACAGGACCCATAACCAAACCTACGGTGATTGGCCCTGATGCAGATTATGTTGTAAAATCCAATATTGAGGTTACTGCAACAGGCAATCTCAAAATTCTCCCGGGAACGCGGCTAATTTTTGATGAGAAAAGGGGAATCAGTTCAAAGGGAAGATTAGAAGTAACTGGAACACTGGACAATCCGGTTGTTATGATCCCGGCAATCAGGTCAACCTACTGGGGCGGTCTTGAGATTCGTGACGTTGACTCCCTTTCCAGCTTTTCATGGGTCATGACAGGAAAGGGGGGAGGGGACAATGCAAAATTACGAGGACATTCGTACTCACAGCCTTTTATGTTTGGCGATCACGCCAATATTGAATTTGATAACCTTTTCCTGACGGATTACATGGGAAAAGGGATTTATACCGATTATTCTGAACTGAGGGTGACAAATTCATTCTTTGCCCGCACCGATCAGGGTGCTGAACTACGCTTCTCACATGGTGAATTCTACAACACATGGTTTCAGGAGATTCCTGATAACGACTGGTCTTTGCTTGATGATGACAATGATGCAATATATTTTTGGGAGTATAATGATGTTAACAGACCTCACATAATTGACAACTGTGTTTTTTACAGAACTGAGGATGACGGCATCGATATGCTGACAGCCAGTGTAATAATCAGAAATTCTCTTTTTTGGGGAATTTATGAAAAGGGTTTATCGGCAGGATATCGATCACAGGTTTATATTGACCGGTCTGTTTTTGCCTTGATGACCGGTGGGGTTCAGTCAAGTTTTGAATCCTATCTGAATGTAACCAACAGCACATTCTACAGAACAGCAAAACCGTCATACAGTTACTCGGCCTCGGGTGAATTGACCAACTGTATCCTATCTAAGCATAATAATAAGTATTCGAATGATTCGCTTCCTTCTTTTTACTTTAATCATTGTATTTCTGATTCGGATACTGACTTGCTTGGTGATTTCAACCTTTTTGGCAATCCGGGGTTGAAGGATCCCGATAAATTTGATTTTTCGCTCGTTTCCGGGTCGAAGTCCATCAACAAAGGGAATGCAATAACCGGACTGGATCCTGATGGATCGTTGCCCGACCTTGGCGCTTATGCATATGGTCATGGTACTGCTGAGAGTCTGAAGATCAACGAGATCTACTATCATCCTGCAGAGTCTCAGGGGGCAGAAATATTTTTTGAATTCATAGAGCTGATTAATATTTCGGGTCATGTGATGGACCTAAGGGATATCAGGTTAGCCGGGGCCGTTGAATTCACCTTTCCTGCCGGAAGCGAGGCCAAACCCGGCGAGATTCTCCTTATTGCTTCTGACCGGTTTACATACGGTCAAACCGGATGCCAGGTTTTTTCCTGGAAGCCAGGGGCATTGCCAAATAGTTCAGGAAATATAAAGCTTGTCTCAGGTGCAGGTGTCCTGCTGGATGAAGTATCGTATACCGATGCCTTACCCTGGTCCCCATTGGCCGATGGTCTAGGTTATTCTCTGTCATTAAATGATCCCTATATTGATAATTCCATTGTAGGAAATTGGTCATCCAGTTATGTTTTCGGGGGAACTCCCGGATTACCCAATAATCCGCCGGATTATAATAATGTCCGGATAAATGAATACCAAATCCTTTCCGGTGCTTCGAGTTCCCCACCAGAGGCATTGGCTGATCAATGGATTGAATTGTATAACTCCGGCAATCTGCCTGTTAATGTAGGTGGACTCTATTGGTCAGACGAATCAGCGAATCTCCTGAAGTGGAGGATTCCTTCTGACAAACCAGCCTTAACACAGATACCAGCAGGAGGTTGTTTACTATTTCATTTTTCAGGGATTGCCAATAGCGATCCATCCATCATTGGATTTGCGGTTACACCGGCGACCCGCAATATCTTGCTCACCAGACGAGTGGGTACTCAAAATATCACCGTAGATCAGGTTTCTATCCAATTTTCAGAGTATCCCGGATCCAAAGGACGCTACCCAAATGGATCAGGGGCCTATAAGAATTACCACTATGGCAGTCCCGGGGCACCAAATACTTCAGGTGCAAAACACCTCATTGCCCCAAGGGTTATGCAGGTTGGCGAAAGGCTCCCGATTGTCGTTATGGTTGATACTCTTGATGGGCTTGTCCCGAGGACAATCTCAGGTGCCCTTAATCTTACAATTGAGAATGGCACACTTAGATCCTCAAATATCAGTCTCGTGAAGGGTGCAGGCAGTATCACCACAAAAATCGAAACGGCCGGATCCAGGATAAAGTTATCGGTTCCGCAATGGACGGATACATTGGGCATACAGATCAGTTCCGGACGTCATCTGGTTGCACAGAATAATAACCGACGCTTTGATGAAGTATGGACCAGTGAGCACGATTATTGGATCTATAGCAGCATCGAGATACCTGTTGGGAGAAAGCTGGTCATCATGCCTGGAACCCGGATCCTGATGGGCCGTGATGCCCGTATCGAAATCAACGGCAGCCTGGAAATTCTGGGCACGGCAGATAATCCGGTACTGTTTACTTCGAGGACATGGGCAGAGCCCTGGGGCGGGTTGGTTTTTGGTCAATATGCTGAAAAATCCACAATCGGTTATACTTTCTTTATTAATGGAGGTGCGGATTCCGGAAGGGCAACAGGCCATTCGGAAACTCAGGCCATTATTACGACCACAGGGGGCCCGGTAGACCTTAATCATTGTTTTTTCATCGACAATATCGGTAAAGCGGTTTATTCTTCGGGGGGTACCATAAGAATCAGCGGGTCCCTGATCAGTCGGTGCGATGCAGGAATTGAAGCCTATAACGGGCGAATTGAAATGGATAAATCTTATGTCTTTTATATACCCAATGAATCACAAACACTTACTGAAACAAAGGAGCATGACGGGTTATATCTTGATGGCAAATCGGTCAATTATGGTGAAGCGGCCGTGATTTCCAACTCATTAATTGGATTAACCACTGATGATGGTATAGATCTGTTGAATAAATCAGGTGCCATTGTCACCGATACCCATTTCTATAAAACGGGGGATAAGGCAATCAGTGTGGAGCAGAACAAGGTTTACCTTGAACGCCTAGTTTTGGAGAGTTGTGATGAAGGTGTTGCTGCCCGCCAGGCAGGCTATGCCTATATTGATCATTGCACTTTCTACAAAAACGCAACTGCGCTTCGCTCCTATTCGACCGCACCAACAATTGGCCATGGCCACGTTATTGTTTCAAATTCGATTCTTTCAGAATCAACGGTAGCTGATTTAAGTAAAGAGACCGATAATGAATTGACAACCAGTTATTGCTTATCAGACCAAACTGTACTGGCCGGAACCGGAAATAAGTCAGGATCAGCTGGATTCACAAATCCTGGAATTGGTGATTTCACATTAAAATCCTCCTCGCCGGCCATTAATGCTGGTGACCCTGATTCCGGTTTGGATCCTGATGGAACCCGACCAGATATGGGGGCATTCTGGTTCGACCATGCTTCCTCGGGAGTGCTCATAATTTCAGAGATACACTATAATCCGAAAATGAATGGGTTAGGGGAGTTTTTTGAGGTTGTTAATGCCAGTCCGGAACCGGTTGATTTGAAAGGGTTTCGTATTGAAGGAGCGGTGAATTATGTTTTTGAACAAACTTTTGTCATTCAGCCCGGAGAGTATTTTCTTGTTACAAAGATGGCGTCAGATTACTCTGGGAAAGGGTTTAAGGTATTTCAGTGGTCATCCGGGGATCTGCCCAACACGGATGGGACAGTATCCTTGTATGATCCTCTCGGTCTTATTTCCGATCAGGTAACATACAGTTCGGGTTCGCCTTGGTCTCAATGGCCTCTTAAATACAGTTCAAGTCTTGAACTTTCCGACCTTAAACTGAACAATGCCTTATCGGATTCATGGAGGACCAGTTTTTATGTTGGCGGCACACCGGGTGTTGCTAATAAAACAGCCCCTGTCGAGAAAGTATTTATTAATGAGGTACTTGCCAGAAATACGAGCTCTTATCCTGATGAAGGGGGTCTGTTTTCGGATTGGCTTGAATTGTATAATGGTTCGGATCATTTTGTCGACCTTAACGGACTTTATCTTACGGATTCCAAGACTGAGCCAAAACACTTTAAGATAGCTGCAACGGACTTAAATTCAACTTTGATTCCCCCTGGGGGATTCTTCGTTTTCTGGCTTGATGAACAGCCCCAAAAAGGATTCCGGCATGCCAATTTCATGCTCCCGGGTGCAGGATCATTCACGGGACTGTCTGAATTAAAAGGGAATTCATCGATATGGATCGATACCCTGAATTATTTGTCTATCTCTGCCGATGAATCGTTTGGACGGGCCTATGACGGACAATCCCTCCTGATCCGTTTTTCAAAGCCAACACCTGGCATGCCAAATAAACCTCCGCGAGGCCGATTGTCAGGATTATATATTAACGAGGTAATGGCCCGGAATACGAATACCGTCAAGAATAACCTGGGTGAATATGATGATTGGCTGGAGATTTTTAATTCCGGTTCTGAAGGGATTGACTTGGGCGGCCTGTATCTGACCGACGCGAAGGATGATCTTCTAAAATGGAAAATTCCTGAGAATCAGCCTGACTCCACCACGATTTCATCGAAGGGTTTCATGCTTTTCTATCCTACTCTAAAGACAAGCGCCGGGGTAAGGCATACCAATTTCCAGTTTGCAGGAGCGGGTGAGTTTGTCGGGTTAACCCAGATTGTTGATGGGGCTACGGTCATTCTGGATTCTGTTACCTATCCCATTCTCTCAAGTGACCTTTCCTTTGGCCGGCAGAAGGATGCAGATACTTCATGGATCAGGTTTTTTTCAGCGACACCTGGATATTCGAATACGGGAATTTCCGGCCTGAATGATTATGACATGAACCTGACAGGGGTCAGGATATATCCCAATCCTGCCACTGACCAATTATGGATTGAGATTCAGGGGAATCAGGAACCGGTTGACCGAATTGAGATCAAGGATATTTTTGGGAAAACGATCAAGATCTGGCATGGAACGGAAATGGAAAATACTTCGTATCGACCGATCAACTGGAGTTTCGCCTCTTCATCGGGGCCTGAGGATGGGGTTTACTTTATTTGCATTTTCCGGAAGTCCAGCAGCCAGGTCGGTAAAATCTTTATTTGCAGATGAATCCCGAAAACCTGATCAACCATTTTTTTATTACATTTGTTGAAACCCTACTGCGATGAAACCTGCAAGGAATTACAATCTGGACTATCTTGATGAATTGTCTGGGGGGGATGAATCATTTAAAATCGAAATGATCAGGCATTTCATTACTAACACTCCTGATGTTCTGGCTCACCTGACTGGTTTTTTAACGGGGGAAGAATGGAAGAAGTTCCGGGATGAAGTTCATAAATTCACGCCAAACCTTAACATGATGGGGATCATTGAGATTATTCCTGTGGCAAATGAACTTGAGCGATTGTCAGAAAAAGTCATTGAAGTAGACCGGATACCTGATTTGTATAGTGGGTTCGAGCAGCATGTCCGAATGGCGCTGGCTGAATTAGTGTCTGATTTTAGTTAGTAATTTAATAGTTATACAATGGCTAAGGTACTGATTTGCGAAGATGACTTCATGATGCTTAGAACCATTGAACACCGAATCAAAATGGATGGTCATGAGGTTATTGCTGTTACCGATGGGGTTAAGGCAATTGAGGTTCTGAAAGTTCAAGGTGCAGGCATCAACCTTATCATTACTGATTTACTGATGCCATATATGAGTGGTTTGGAACTAATCAACTCAATCCGCGTTCAGTATCAGCTGAAAATCCCAATTATCGTACTTTCAAAAGTTGGTAATGAAGATACAGTTCTACAAGCGTTTGAACTGGGAGCGGATGATTACTTAACAAAGCCCTTTAGTCCTAATGAGCTATCGATAAGAGTTAAAAAACTTGTTGCGAGACGTTGATTCATGTGCCAGATCCGTCCGATACTCTTCTTTGTAATACTGGTTCTTGTTTGCAGCAATAATGCTGTTTCTCAAACAGATTCGGTAAAATTCGATTATGATAAGGCGGTTCGCGTTGCCCAGGATCTTGCCCGATCCAGACAATACGACGACGCCCGGATGGTGTGTAATCGCATTCTCCGGGACAAACCGGACAACATTGATGCCCGTCTGATTTTGAGCAATGTTTTTTCGTGGCAGGGATATTACAAAGAGGCCAGGGAAGAGCTGCTAAAGATATTTGACTATAAGAATAATGACAAGTCAGCCTTTCTTGCTTTAATCAAGCTAAATATCGATGAAAGCAAACCGGAGTCTGGAATCGTAATAGCAGAGACCGCACTGGAATTCCATCCCGATGATCCTGAAATTATCCTTGCATATGCGCGTGCCTGCCAGCTTTCAGGTAAATTTCTGGAGGCAAAGAAAGGCTTGATGGTTCTACTGGAAGCCGATCCTGATAATACAGATGCAAAAGAGTTGTATTATAGCATGCGGAATGCTATTCCCCTTTCAAATGAAGGGAAGATTGTACCCGGAATCACAGGGCCTTTTGACATCGCCAAAATAGATGATGTTTTTCAACGAGGAGTAAATTTTGCGGCAAATCATCAGTATGATGAGGCGAGGAAGCAATGCCAGGAAATCTTGTTTTATCGGCCGGATTATAAGCCTGCGCGAGTTTTGATCGCCCAGACTTATGCATGGGAAAATAATTTTAACGATGCAAAGAGTGAGCTCGAAAAACTTCAGGTTGAGTTGACAGGCTATCGTGATGGGATTCTAGGATGGATCGACGTGGAGAAGTGGTCAGAAAATTATACTTCCGCAATCAGATATTGCAACCTGGGCCTAAATTTTTATCCGCATGATGAGGATATTCTGATCAAGAAGGCAGAAGTTTACGAGGCTGCAGGAAACCTTTATGAAGCAAAGAGAACATTGTTCAGCTACCTTACAGCTCATCCCGACAATATCCGTTTCACACAGGCATACAACCGATTAATGACACTTGCCGGCAAGATGGAAACAGAATCCAAAAGGAAGCTGTTTGAGTTGGATACCCTGCTAGCTCCAGTACCTCTTGATACATTGGTTGCAGAAGCCTCCAGAATAGCCCAGGATGGGGATTTTGCCAAAGCCAAGGACATTTGCATGGATGTTCTCAGGATCCAGCCGGATAATTTTTCTGCCAAGCTTCTTCTGGGTAACATTTTGGGTTGGGAACAGAGATATGCTGAGGCAGTGGCTGTTCTTGAGCCACTGCTGAAAGTAGCATTCGACAGTAAGGATATCATCAATTCATTGATTGATGTAGAGATGTGGGCAGAGAATTACGACAATGCAGAGACATGGGTGACCTACGGATTGAAGATTTATCCCGGCGATCCGGATCTGACCTTTAAAAAAGGTGTTCTTTATCAAAGATCGGGGGAAATCACCAAGGCTTCAGAAACCTTTGGTGCCCTCCTGGCTGCTAATCCGGGAAATAAAGAATATTTACGGGCCTTTTATTCAGCTAAGGGGCCATTGCACATCAACGGCGTATCCGCTGAATATACACATAGCCAATATAAGCTTCCCGTGGTCCAGAATTGGAACATGTTCAGCCTGAAATATTACAAGAGCACTAAAGCCGCATCCATGATCGGCACGATCAATACTGGTTTCATCGGGAACGATACGGCAAAGTTTATGCAGGATGCCGGACTTCAGTTTGAATTTGATATTTATCCGATTTTTCCCAAGCAAAAGCGATATTTCCATTTGAACGTGGGACTTTCACCAAGTGCAATTTTTGCACGCCAAAGATTCGGAGCAAACATTTATAACGAACTTGGGGCTGGATGGGAGTTGTCGGGCGGTATCAACTATATGCGATTCAGAAATGCAGCAGACACTTCCAATGTCATCATGTTCAACGCTGGCATAGCAAAGTACTATAAATCTTTTATGGGGAGTTTTAACCTGATATTGTCTCCGATTAACCAAAAATTGTCACAGGGTTATCAGGTGTCCATAAGGAAATACTTCTTTACCCCTGAAGATTGGATTCAGGTTTCCTTGGGTACCGGTATGTTCCCCGATAATCCCCTGTATTATCTGAATGATCCGAATTATAATCCCAGCCAAATGCTTTCTTCGCTCAATATTATTGTTGCAGCCAGGTACCGATTATCGGAGCGCTGGATTGGAAGAATTTACGCAGGGTATTCAAGAGAGGAGTACAGGCAGTCCTTTTTTAGAACTAGTCCGATTTTAAACCTGGCTCTGATTTATCTTTTCAAGGATTAATCATTCTCGAAATGCAATTGCACTTGCCCTTCAAGTTTACTGAACAGAAGGCCTCCTGGTATAATTTGATAGTCTATACCAGCCGGAGTTGAGCCAACCAGATGAAATTCAGTCGGAACCATCAGCGGGAGGTCAAAAATCGGATGCAGACAATATAGGGTGACAACGGTATTATTTCCTGTTTTTACTGCATCGATCTGCATTTTCGCCCTGGCAACCCACCAGTTTCCATATTCACTTTGAGTGCCAAACCAGGCGATGTCTTTATAATGCTCTATATACCCTTTCTGGAACTCGTACTTTATAACTGTTTCATTAGGATGAATCAGGATATTAACCATACCTCCATAGCGGGCGATCTTATCGGTTAAAAAAATAGCTGAGCTTAACCGCTCATTCATCGGAGGCAGAACTTCATCTTCAATGGTGATAGGAAACTCGTAGACTTCAATTTCACTGTCGAAAAGATCGTCGTAGAAAGCTCTGAAAGGCATGTGTGTCAATACGTCATTTGCTGTAATGCAGGAGGAATAGGAGTAACCGGTGGCAATCAATGCCGGATACATCCGAATTGACTGCCCAAGGTAGCCTGATCTGAAGGAGATCGTGTTTTGATTAAAAAAGTAGTCCAGAAGATATTTACTGACCTGAAATTCTCCCAGAAGGGTCTCGTTAAAGGTTGAGAAATTTGTTACGTAATAGGGCTGATAATCAGGATATTTTTCATTGCCGGCTCCTAGCGGAATATACCGGAAAAATGGGGTATGGGAAACGGAGTGACTACCAATCTCTGCGCCCATGCGCTTCAGAGCAGCCATGTAGGGGATGTTCTCATAGTCGAAGAAACTTTCATCCTGTCCGTCCCGAATATATTTGGTTTGAAGATAATAGGTAGCCTTGATGCCGTTCCTGCGCTCCAACTCTCCATATAGGAGTGAGTTTTTCATGGCATCCTTTGTATCTACGTCATGGGTTATCAAAACCGATACTTTTTTCCCAGATGGAACAGAGCCTGGATAAACAGGTATCTCAGCATTTTCGAGGTAAATATTCTTAATGATGAGGTATAATACATCGAGAGTTGGTTCGAAACCATTGACATAGGTATTTTGGAAATTAGCATCGAGGTTGTTTTGTGCGATAACGGTAAATAATCCCAGGTCTAGGCCAAAACAATAAGCCGCACCATGGTTGTATATTTTTCTGGTTATAGCTGCAGTCCCGTCATTAAAAAGGGCCAGTGGCTGATACTCAAGTCCGGAGTAACCGCAGGATTGGAAAGCGTCAGGAGTAGAGGTTAAATTACCAATGCGAATCTCTTTTTCCAGCGGATCAACCGCAAATGATACTAAATCGGACACTCCGGTTTCCAGAATTATTCTGTCACGCTTACTGCTATAGCTAAAGGTTTTAAACCCAAACAGGGTACCAAGGGATTCCGAAGCAGCGTCGAAAGCAATTAGGGTGCCACCCGACATTGTAAATTCCCTGAGGCTCAGAAATGTGTTTAAATCCATGTTTCGGCTTGTCAGGGTCGGGTAGATCATCACAACATTATGCCTGGTGGCTTCACGAATATCCGTTGTGATCCTGAAAGGAATGCAAATTCCTTCCAGCCCGTGCACCAATCCAAGCCACATTGAGTTTGTATCCCGCAGATAAATGCACAAGCGGTTTGGACTGCCGTTCTGATACTTCTTCCAGGATGTTGTTTTTTTTGCCGGGATCAGACTATTAACGTTGGGGCCTGAGATTCCGGGGAAAATTGTAACCTGCGATGGAGGAACCTTTATGGTTTTGTGTTTGTAACCCTGCTCCAAAACATATGTGTCGATGTCATTATAACTTTTTCCACTCTTCGCATCTGTTTTCCTATAGTTTAGAAGATCCTGAGCAAATAGGCTGGAGGACATCAGGAACAACAGAATATGCGTTAGCAAAGTAAAAGCCCTGTACATTTTTTTTTCATTCAAAAAATAAAAATAAGCCTAAATAGTAAACCATCAAAGAAATATCGGCGAAAACGACCCTGTTTTATTAAAGTTTTTGTTTAAGTTTGTGTTGATTGAGATCAACTCTTGATCCCATGAGTTGAAAACATTGAGAATTTGTTGATTAGTTTTAACAGGATACAGACCGGAATGGGAAAAAGAAGGGTTATTTTGCATTTTAAAAGGCTCCAGTAGCATGATGAAAAGCCGGTACAATATAGCAATTTACATTCTGGTTATTTTTCTGTCATTATCGGTCGGCTATCAACAAAGCCTTTGTCAAACAAATTCAACCGTTTACAAAATTCAGGTAGCCTCATCTGTGAGGCAGATCCCTCCTGAACAGATTCAAAAAGAACTTTCTGTTAATGAATTAGTTACAGTACATTTATTAAATAATCGGTATAAATATTGCGTTGGGAATTATGCAACCTTTGAGGAGGCGCAGAAGAACCTGGTCAATGTTCCGGTACGAGGGGCTTTTGTCGTAAGAATACCTGGATCTGCCCTACAAGGATTACCTGGGGATGTCCCGTCAAAAGCGACCGAAAAAGTCAGCAGCAGTCCTTCAAGACAAACAATCCAACCTTCAACAGCAGAAGAATATATAACCGAAAAAATATTTGCGCTGCAATTAGCCGCCTCAAGGATTTTTATTGATCCAAAGACCTTTGTTTCAAAATTTAAGCTAACGGAGGAGGTAAGATATTTTCAAAAGGATGGATGGTATAAGTATGTAATCGGGCGATTTGTAAGTGCCGATGAAGCTGCCAAGCGCATTCCGCAATTGAACTTTCCCGTTTTCGTAACTTCTTACGAAGAAAAAACACTTGTCAAAAAGGAACCGCAGGAAGTTCAGGAAACTCAGGTAGGGGCAGAAGCAGCCAGAACTTCGGCAGACACAATTAAGGCTCCGGCAGATACATTACCACCGGAATTTGATACGACAAGGCCAAACATTCCAAAGGGGGATCTTAAAGAGCTCTACAATTTGAAGATTAAAGAGGCAGATAATGCTTATAACCAGCTGCAGAACCTAACCCTTGCCATAAAATACTACCGCGAGGCCACGCTTCTGGACCCTGACAAAAACTACCCTAAGGACCAGATTATCGAGATAAACAGACAATTGGCGAGCAAACAAACAAGGCCACTTTATACTAGTATCAACACTGCCGTTTTCGCCACGATTGGATTTATTTTAGTCATGGTTATTGTATTAATTATAACCTTGATTCTCAGAACCAGACGCCAGAAACTTGGCCGTCAAAAACAGAAGCTTAGGGAAGAGTACCAGGATTCGATTACGGAATATCTCTTTGATGAAGGTACCGGTCAGCCTGAGAACCTCAGAGAGGCTGATTCACAGAGGAAAAAGCAGATCCTCATTGATGAAATCATGCAGTTGTATGCAAACCTTTCCGGTGAGATTTCAAATAAACTGAGGGAACTTTATCTGGACCTCGGACTTGACAATGAATCGGTGCAAAAAACGAAAAGTCCGCAATGGCACGTGCGGGCAAAAGGATTTCGGGAATTGGCCCAGATGAATATTCAATCAGTTAATGACCAGATTGAGCTATGTCTAAATTCATCTAATGACATCCTCCGAATGGAAGCCCAGCTGGCTATGGTCCGTTTGAATTTTGAGGAACCATTCTCATTCCTGAATAAGCTGGAACAACCGTTTACTTCCTGGGAGCAGCTCCATGTTTATGAAATGATTCAGCGTTATCAGATCGCAGTACCTGAATTCAGCTTTTGGCTTTCCTCCCGGAATGAAACCATAGTTGTTTTTGCAATCAGGATGATACGTGCTTTCAAACAGGAAAACGCTTTTGCCCTTCTGATACCTTTTCTGAAGCATGACAACTATGAAATACGGGAAGAAACTTTCATGACCCTTGGGGATTTGGGAAATCCTCAGGCCCTATCACTGCTTCAGGAGAGATTTGGCTACGAGTCACAGCCAGGCCGGCTCCAGATTCTACGGGCAATTGGTAAAATGCCAGACGAGAGCAACGTTGACTTCCTCAGGGGTGTTCTTGAACCCAGTAGTGAATTGAGGCTGGAAGCTGCGGATGCTCTGGCCAGAATTGAGTCTTTCGGTGTTAAAGGAATCGAAACCATCCTCAAACGGTCTGATGAAGACCTTCAAGCTGTTGCCAGACATATCCTTGACAACAAAATTCACCGCTAGCCATGGGAGTCTTTAATGCACTCCTGGTTATCTTCCAATATCTGATACTGGGCATTACTCTTAGTATCATTGTCGCTTATCTGTCACTCGCAATTATTTCGGCTGTTAATCTCCGCCGGTATTTGAGAATGAATAGTTTTGTAGACTATAATTCAATCCTAACCTGTCCTTTTGTTCCGTCCATTTCTATCCTGGCGCCGGCTTATAATGAGGGAAAAACGATTATTGAGAATGTTCGTGCTCTGGTTTCCCTTTACTATAGCGACTTTGAAGTTATCGTGATTAACGACGGCAGCAAGGATGATACACTTGAGAAAGTAATAAAAGAGTATGACCTTGAATTGGTTAGTTACTTTTTTGAATACAAGATTCCAACTCAGGATATTCGCGGGATTTATAAATCCACTAACAAGTCTTTTTCCAACTTGCTGGTCATCGATAAGAACAACGGTGGCAAGGCAGATTCACTCAATGCCGGAATAAACCTGGCTAAAGGAAAATTGTTTGTGGCTATTGATGTAGATTCGATTATTGAATCCGATGCTCTGCTCAAAATGGTGAAACCATTCCTGCAGCAAAGGGAAAAGCGTGTTATTGCCACAGGTGGTGTTATTCGGGTTGTCAACGATTGTATCGTTGAAAGCGGCCAGGTTTCCCGGATCAACTTGCCCAAGAAGTTTCTGCCAAGGGTTCAGGTTCTGGAATATACACGTTCCTTCCTGATGGGACGAATGGCCTGGTCGAGACTTGACGGACTTTTGCTGATTTCCGGTGCATTGGGACTCTTTGAACGGGAAATTGTTATTGCCTGCGGGGGATATTTCAGCAAGACCGTAGGGGAAGACATGGAGATTGTTGTCAGGATGCGCCGTTATATGGTTGAAAGGAATGAACCTTATGAAATCGCTTACGTTCCAGATCCGCTTTGCTGGACAGAAGTTCCGGAAGATACAGTGATGCTAGGGCGCCAGAGAAACCGATGGACCCGCGGTATGATTGATACACTGAATGTCCATAGAACAATTTTTTTCAATAGAAAATATGGAAGATTCGGACTATTAGGCTACCCATACTGGTTCTTTTTCGAGTGGTTTGTACACGTTATTGAAGTGGTTGGAATTCTGTATTTTCTTTTGATTATCATGTTCGGACAGCCAAACTGGGAGTTTTTTGGAATCATGTTTGCACTGGTTTACAGTTTTGCAGTCGGCTTCTCGGTATGGGCGATCCTGTTTGAAGAACTGACTTATCATAAATACGAACGACGAAGGGATGTATTTTTATTAGTTTTCACAGCCATACTCGAACCAGTGTTTTATCATCCTCTGATTCTGTATTGGGCCGTCCGTGGCAACCTCGATTATCTCTCGGGCAACCGAAGATGGGGAGACATGGTGCGAAAAGGATTTGGTGCCATGCGGGCTTTTCTGAGAAGCCTTTGATCACGGATCTCTTTTGTCTATTTCACCTTTTTCTCATACATTTGCAGTCCAAATTGGTCTCGTAGCTCAGCTGGATAGAGCAGCAGCCTTCTAAGCTGCGGGTCGTGGGTTCGAATCCCGCCGGGATCACAAACCGAGTAAAAGTAACGATCAAAAAAATTCCAAAGACCTGATAATCAGGCAAGAGCAAAAAAGCGAAAAAAACACAAAAAGCGCAAAACATCGCGCAAACATCGTTCAAACATCGTTTGAAATTCTGCCTGCGAATAGTCAGGTGGATACTCAAGAGGATAGGAGGGCGGTCTTCACCAAAAAGATCCTCTTATCAACCTCCAATCCGACCAATCCAGTGCCCAACGTACTCCGTAGATACGACCCTAAGAAGTTGAATAAGGAAGGAACCAACCAGGTTTTCCTATTCGTTCATCTGTCGGGCAAGCGGGTGCAATTCCAGACCGGCGTTTTCATTAAGCCCAATCAATGGGATAATGATAAGGGACTGGTAAAAAGGACCTGTAAGGAGTGTGGAGCGCATAATCTCGAGCTGGCAAGGTTGGAGGGCAAGATTACTGAAATCATGGTCCGACTGAGATTAAAGGACATCCCACTGACCCTTGAATTACTTCAATTCGAATACTCGAAGCCATCGTATGGTTTCGATTTCATCGACTTCATGGATCGGGCTATAAAGGAGCGAATAGGAGTAGATATTGTGCAAAGCACGGCAAACCATCATGCCGGGGTTCTAAGCAAATTGAAAGCTTTTAAGAACCCAATTCTTTCAGATGAAGTGAGTGATGAGTTTATTACCCGGTATGCGAAGTACCTGGGCGTTACATTGGGCAATAAACAGAATAGTGTACATGGTAACATTAAGACTATCAAGGCTTACGTAAACCGGGCTATTGAGGCCGGCTTGCTGGAAAATAAGAGCGGCGTAAAGAATCCGGTTAAGGTAGTTGCCTGCAAAACAGAGTTTTTGACTGATCAGGAATACCGGTCTATGGTTGATTTATACCGCAAGGGCACCCTTTCTTCAAGCCTCCAGGCTGTGCTACGGTGGTACCTGTTCTGTTGTAATACAGGCATACGGATGTCGGATTTGAGGAGAATTAAGATGGATCAGATTTTCAAGGACATTCTGATATTGGTTCCCAAAAAGTCAGCCCATACTACCGGAAAAACGGTCAAGATACCTTTAATGAAGTTTGCACTTCAGCTGATCAAGGATGAAGGGGATATTCATATGGACGGCCTGGTGTTTAACTGCATTTCTGAGGTTAACATGCGGGAATTCATCAAGTTGATTGCGACCAAGCATTGTAAGTTGAAGAAGTCTCTAAACTGGCATTCCTCACGGCACACCTTTGCTACCATCTTTTTAAGGAATAACCCGGGTGATGTGGTAACCCTTCAGAAATTGATGGGGCAGTCAAAAATCGAGGATGTGCTGCGCTATTTGCATATCGATACTGCCGATGTGACAAAAGCTATGCAGTTTCAGGATGAGTATTAGTATCGATTTTCAAACGACGTTTAAACGACGTAGAACTCGCAATCGCCTGGTTGAACTCCCTGATATTGAAGTGATATGCTTCTGTTTTTCAGGATGTAATGATTATTGTCAATCTCGTAAACCGTAAAGAAATCCAGCTTTGAAGGGTCTGCAATCGTCCAGGTTACGACCTTTCGCCTATTCCACCAGGTCAGGTAGTCTTTCCAAAGCTGGTTATACAGGCCTGTATCACCCTGCCATTTCAGACTAAGTGATGCATCCGGCAGTATTTCTCCTGCTGAATCGAATGTATCGGATGAACCATAGGGATAGGTTATCCCGGTTGAATCCTCAACCATCCCACGATAGAACAAAAACCTTAGGCTGCAGGGCAAAGACGTACTGCGAATGATTGAACTGGAAAGTTGGGCTGCCTGCGGGCACCTTATTATTGGTCCACCAATCGAACGCTGGTAATGGATCATCGGCAAAGTAGATGCCAGGGCGGTATATTCTTCCGGTTTATCGCCAATGATAAAATCCTGAAAGTCATTCGAAAAAACCTTCCAGGAATATTCTGTAACACCGTCAACTTCTTCCCCCGAATATTGGTAGTATAAGCCGTAGCTCGTTACCAACCGGATTTCATTGATGGTTGCACTGATCAGGGCCAATTCATCGATCGTTTCCACTGGTGCCCGGAGCAATTTCGGATCCTCGTAAATATCCTTAAATCCTTCACTGAAGAGTAAATCATTCTGTTCATGCTCCCAATGCAGTTTGACTCCCGCGGCATTCTCCGAGATGGTGACAAGCGGCTTACCCATTGCTTTTGGGCTAAGGGGAACCGATTTCCCTGAGGTTACCAGGTCCTGCCGCTTGACAATCGAGGCGAAGCCCTGGTTATCAATGGTAATGGCAAGATTAAAAAGGGTCCGGATGGCAAGGATAAAATCTTTGATCATGATATCCGGCAGAAAATCCTTCAGGTTCCACGTATTGAATTCCCGGGTGATGGTGGTCACGATAACTGTGCGTTGAATATAGCCCCAGGAGCCATCGTTGCGCTTTCCAAATATGGTTTTGGTAACCGGTCGGGTAACACTAACGAGGTTAGCTGAATCGTGATTGTTGTAAATGACCAGCTGTTTAAGGTCGGGATCCGTGGTTAGAATGTTTTCCTTCAGCACAAACCCGAATTGATTAAATATCCGGTTAACCACGTATCCGAGGTAGGGGAATGGAGAAATCGCCATGACGGAATTGACTCCGGTGAACCAAGAGCCTTGTTCATGAGAATTCAATCGGTACAGGTTGGTTTTCCAGGCATCCTTGTACTGGGTATCATCCATAAAGTTCTCATTGTAAATCGGAAAGAGCGCGAAATCATCCTCCGGATAAATGTATTCCGGTTTGAATTCCCAGGTTCTCTCTCCGCCAAAATCAACATCCGAGAGTTTCTTTCCGGCAGTTTTCCCGGCAAAATCCCCGGTTCCAACCTGAAGGAATGCGCTATATGAAAGCGAAGTTGCCTTTTGAATAGTCGCCGTGCCGGTACCGATCAGCCTTCCATCCAGGTACAACTGGAACGGTAAATTGAAACCACCCTGAACGGCAGACTGGATCCGGCCAGGGTGGCTTAATATCCTGTTGTTTCTTGGCGATGCCGGCAGCTCAAACGGGAATGAGAATCCCCCGGGGATGCTATCCTTCTCAAAAACCGGAGATTCCTCGGTGATATTAATCGAGGAATCCTCGTTCAGGTCGACCGGTTCGTTATTGATAATGAGCTGTATCACCTAAATCAGTGTTATCGTTTAAAGCTCGAAGTACTCCACCAGCGCCATCATGTCCGCCTGGGAAATGTCCGAGGGAACCATTTCCATCTTGATTTTGGGGGATTTAAGCAAGAAAGCCATGGCTGTGAATTGGCCGCCGGTCAATTTGCACGTTCCTGCCTCGTTCTTTTCCAGAAGTGGCTTGACATCCTTGATGTCGACGCGGTGGAATTCAGCTTTCGAAGGTTCATCCTGGATGTTCCGGAAATTGAGTTCCTTCACCTTCTGCTTTTCGATGACTTCATGATATTCCAGTTCCAGTCCTTCGGCTTCATCCTGGTAGGATTTCATGTCTTCAGTCGGGATATCATAAACTTCGAGGGATTGGTTCCCAACCCGGTCAATCTTGGTCGCCGGCTGGCCGTTCAATCGTTTCCGGGCCCATTTTTTCTTGACGTCCTCGAGGACCAGGTTAAAAGCATTGAAATCCTCATCCGGCTTCTGTATCAAATCAAGATCGCGAAGCTCGTTGTTGATTTTAACGATTGTCTTAGCCGAAGCATAAGCCAGGCTGATGTTGGGCACACCGTTTAACCGGGTCAATAGATCCCGGATGATTGGCAGTTCTCTGTTTGTGATTGTTCTCATAGTGTTTTATAAATTTTGATTTCGAACGTGACGATTGATAATGTCCATTATTTCAATTTTGGTTGAGCAGGAAGTCTGGAATCAAATCCTTGATCTCCTGGCTGACCGTTTCCGGGAGCGTGCCCAGGTCGATCTCATATAAAACCAGCTCCAATATGGTTGGTCTTAATATTTCCGGATTCTCCTCCATTGCCCGGATATTCGCATCAATGGTTTCCAGAGCATTTCTTGAAGTCTCAAAATTGAGGTTGATCTCATTTTGAGTATCCGGTGAGATAGCCTTTCTGATGGCGGTCATGGAAAAGAAGGTTTCCAATAATTGCTTGCGGTTTAATTCTATAGTTTTAAACATGTCGTGAGTTTTACATTTCCCAGAATCCTATGGGGTCTAAATAGACTGACCTTGTGACTCCGTAGGAGGTTCCGTATGCATTTATTGCATATGCACGGTAATAAACAGTGAAATTGTCACGGAAGCTTGTCAGAGCGAGGGTATCATAAACGCCTGTTGTGCCGGAGGCTGTTGCTTTTACATCGGCAGTGGTCGGTGTCGAATTGGATATGCTGTAACAAACACCTCTTTCTGTGATCGTAGAACCACCGTCAGAGGTCACCTCATTACCGGTTACGCCAAGGTCGTTCTTAGATGGGGATGTTCGATGAACGGAAGGACTCCAGGGTGTAATGTAACCAGTCGTTACCGATGGCGCAGTAGCTGATGAGGTTGTGAAATCAACTTCCGATCCATAAGCGGTACCTTCGCTATTAATCGCATAAGCCCTGGAATGGTAAGTGGTGCCGGAGGATAACCCTGTTAAGGAACATGAAATTGCACCGGTACCAGTACCGGAGGTAACTTTTGAGTTAGAGGTGGTTGGAGTTGAAGAAGTGCTGTAACAGATTCCCTTCTCAGTCACTGAAGCACCACCATCAGAACTGACGTTTCCTGAAACCGTTGCGCTGCCGCCTCCAATGTTTGTTGCCGGTGAAGTTGTTGATACTGTTGGAAGATATACAGTGGCGTTGGTGGTGAATGAAACCTGAGATCCATAGGCGGTTCCGGCAGAGTTAATTGCATATGCCCGGAAATAATAGGTTGTTGATCCTGATAAACCGGAGAGATAACTTGAGATTGACCCGGTGCCACTTCCAGAGCCAACCGAATTATTGGCCGTGGTCGGTGATCCGCTTGTATTATAACAAACTCCCTTCCCGGTTACGGTCCCACCACCATCCGCGCTAACATTACCATAGGTCCACGCACCCGATGAACTAATTCCAGTGGCAGGTGAGGTAGTTGTAACGGTTGCCAGAGATGCCGAACTGGTCGTAAAGGAAACCTGTGTAGCATATGCGGTCCCTTGAGAGTTGACTGCATAGGCCCGGACATAATACGTCGTTCCGGCTGAAAGTCCAGATAAATTTGCCGTAAAGGCTCCTGTGGTGCCGGTTGCCGTTGCCTTGCTGTTGGCTGTTGTTGGTGTACCGCCGGTATTCCAACAAATTCCACGCTCTGTGACCGTTGCACCGCCATCGGAACTCACGTTTCCCCCGGATGCTCCGGTAGTCATTGTGATACTTGTTACCGAAGAGGTTGACGAAACAGTTGGTACCGTAATGGAGAGAGTAGTAAAGGAAATCTGACTGGCATAAGCTGTGCCGGCAGAATTTATTGCATAGAGCCGGACATAATAAGTGGTACCAGCAGAGAGGCCGGTCATGCCTACCGAAAATGACCCTGTTCCGGTACCGGAAGTGGCCTTAGAGTTTGCCGTTGTGGGATTCGGAGTTGTTGCCCAACAAATCCCCCGCTGGGTAATTGCCAGCGTGTTGTCATAGGAAATATAACCTCCTGAGGTTGCGGTACTGTTGGTGATGGATGTTGCTGCATCCGTATTGTTGCAAATTGGTAATCCAATCGGCGTAACGAATGAACCAAAAGTCGGTGACAATTGTGTTCCGTTGGCATTCGTTGCATAGACTCCATAATAATAGGTGGTGTTTGGAGAAAGCCCTGAAATTGTCTTGGTGAATGTGCCGGTCCCGGTTGGTGAATTCGCTGAAACCTTATTGTCGGTTAAACCAGGATTTGCGTTGGCTTTATAAACAAATCCCCGGTCAGTAATCGAACTTCCACCGTCAGCTGAAGCGGTTCCGGTTAGGTCAACATAAGTAGCCTGGGGATCATAATTGGAGCAGGAATTCCAAGTAACTGTTGCCAACGCGGTCAATGTGGTGAATTGGTCGTAGCTGACACAGAGTGTCGTTCCCAGAGAATTGGAGGCAAATGTTTTAACGTAATAGGTTGTATTTGGAGTAAGGCCGGTTATTGATTTCGAATGGGTAGTATTAACCCCGAGGTAAGTAACCGAGTTTTTATTATCCGCAATCGACGGCAGACCCCCTGCTTTAAAAACAAACCCGAAATCTCTTATAGTCAGAACGCCATCCAAGCTTACCGAACCCCGAAAAGTAGCACTGGTTGAAGTTACGGCTATCGATATCGAGATTTGGGCTGTTGGTAAACCATTGGTTGAGAAAGAAGTTTGAGCGCCGTAATAAGTTCCTGCTTCCGTGGTAACATAAGGTCGTATATAATAAGTTACCCCTGAGGTTAGGCCAGTTGCCGTACTTGAGAATCCCGTCACGGATGTTGCTCCATCAGTGGTTTTGGAATTCGCTGTGGTTGGAGATCCGGTTGTGTTCCAGCAGAGTCCACTGGTTATTATATTGGTCCGACCATCTGTAGTCACCGTGGCAGTCAGGGTAGCCTGATTTGCGGTTACACCGGAAACAGATCCGGTGGTGACACCTCCAGAATACCCGTCATAATAATATTTGAGCTTCGGAGTGTTGTATTTCCCACCGAGCATTTTCAAGAATATTGGATTCACTATTCTGAGCGCCGCCACGGCAAACTCGTTAACGGAATCTTCCGGATAAGTATAGCCACCGACATTGATCAAGAGGTCACCACCAGCGGCGACAGATGTAAATGCATAACCGTTCTGCCATTCGGGTGACATACCGGTTGGATTGTCCGGATGGAGAAATGAGACAGGCAATTCATTGCCCGAAATATAAGATCGGGTATACGCCCCGAAATCCACCTTATCAAAATTGGCAGGGTACTGGCCAAAGCGGTAATACCAATTCAGGAAGTAATAAGTTCCCCCGGAGATGGCCGGAGAATAGTTTGATCCGGCCAGGATCAGGGTTATCCGCTCGGATGTCCCTGGGAACACTTTCATGACCGGCAGGGTTCGTGTTCCAACAATTTCAGTGGTGAAGGTTACTGTCTGGCTGTTATTCAATTGCCAATGACCTTGCGAAGTGAATGCTGAATCGGCACCCTGAACCAAATTATCTCCGATAAACGGAAGTTGTAAAAAATCATACTCATAGGTGATCAGGCCGACCCTGATGTATTTGTCACCACTTGCGAACTTTTCATTCAAGTAAGCTACGCCGGCTGAATTGAGAGTAAATGTCTGTTCTCCAGTTGCGAATAGAACCGGCTCGGAAATAGCCTGTGAGTAGGGGTAGAAGGAGTAATCGACAAAGTTGGTTCCCCCTTCATACTTAACCAATACCACGCGGCAAGGGGTATAAGTATTGCTCACACAGGTCAATAGAATTTCGGCCTTGGAAATTACCCGCATCGATGAAATCGATGAAAGATCAATCTGAAGGTACGCCCTGGAATTGTCCACATAATAATTCCCCCTTCCACCGGTGACCGCATTGGTCACTTCAAACCGGGTCCAGACATCCAGAAAAGTATCATTACCGGCTGATTTTGCGGTTGCATTGCCGGCGGTGCAATTCAGCAAGTGATTGGTCAGGGTTTTCTGGTGGTTGTTATAAAGGCCCAATCCTGCGCCGGATTCGCTGGATCCTTTCGTCATGGACTTCATTGTTCCCCCGACTATCGTTCCGTTTAATTCAGTGGACCCTTCTGTCAAGGCATGGTTATAATCGTACCAGGAAGAGATCCGATAGGGTTTGGTGGTGATCCGGGTTCGGATATTAAGTGGATTGAGCGAGTTTATAACCACATAGGGAGCCAGTCGGTCACTCCCTTCAACCAGGTTGGTCAGGGATTTATTCTCGGTGCCTAACCATTCCTTCTCCTTCATGATGTCGCTGACCTTCAATAGGCCGGTTCTCTGCAATGGGTTATTTGCCATTTTTCAGTCTCTCCAATTCGTGGGTCAAATCGGCCACCCTGGAATCCAAATACTGAACGGCAGAAGCGAGAATGGCGGTGTAATGCTCGTAGTAAAGTCCAAGGGATCCATCTGGCCGGTGCATGACCATTTCCGGCAGGATCATTTCCATCTCCTGCGCTCCGAATCCAAAATCCCGCTGACCTTCTTTTTTACCAGTTAGCCAGGTGAACCAATAGGGGTTTGTCTTACGAACAATACCGATTCCGTAATCCGGGGTCATGCGTTCGAAGTCCTTCTTCAATCGCATGTCAGAAACGGAATTAAAAAAGTAACCATCGCCGGTGGCTTTTACATCTCCCGTAACCTCGATGCTGTTTGAAAAATAACCGCAACCGGTAACAGAGAATCCCCCGGATACTGTTTTTGCCCGGGTGGAACCGTTAAACATCATCTCGAACCAGGTATCTGAGGCCAATTTTTGACCTTTGGCGTACAGCACACCGCCGGTAACGGATTGGAGATAAATCATTCCATCATTGGCAATGACCAGGTTTGCTCCATCCGAATAAATCGTGGATGTGTATGTTCCACCAACAAAACTGATCCCTTGATATGCAGCAAGTGTTGAATAACCAGCAGAATAAATCGAACCAGAGACATTAAGTGTCGCTAATGTTCCCACTGAAGTTAAGGAGGAACTTACCACGGTGGATTTTAATACAGTACCCGATAGCGTATTGGCATCAGCCGTTACCGTGATGTTGGCAGAACCATTAAAGCTTACACCATTTATAGTTCTGGCCGTTTGAAAAGTTGTTGCGGTAGCGGCATTGCCAGTTGTGTTCTGGTTGAGAGTTGGAACATCGTTTACCGTTATTGACCTGAAGCTGGCACCTCCCGCCGATGCGGAAGGTGCTGCCAGGAATGAGTTCTGGGCACGGCTGGTGGATAATCGGGGGTATAGGATATCCAGGTAAGTATCATCGACCTTCAGTGATACATCGCCGGTTCCCGCATCTGCTCCGGATGAAGCATTGATCAGAATTCCGGTTGACGCCACAACAACCAATTTGGTCAGTATCGCTGAGCCTGATGTGGCTGTATTAAGATCAGCCCGGCCGATGCTTCCGTCTGTTACCTGTGTTCCCCGAATATTAGTAATGCCCATTGAATTTTACTTTCTGTAAGATGCACGAACCTTGTCGTTTGTCTGAGGGGTTACCAGCATGGTGATGGTAAGGCCTGAAATGGTATAATCATTACCAGCACCGGGATCCAAAAGAATTCCGTTCAGGTAAACCTCCTGAGATCCGGCTACCGGAGTATTTGCCAGGGTATAGGTGGTGTTGGCACCGTTGACCAAACCTCCCGGTGTCTCACCGGTAACGAAATTGGATGCTGAATAGACTGTCGGATTCGTACCGGCGGTTACTCGACCATAGGTGTCAACCGTGACAGAAGTATAGGTTCCTATGGTACAAATCCCACTGGCCAGCGCAATCGTCGGATTTCCGGCCACACCATCACCATTGGTAACGGCGATTTGGCCGGCCGTTCCGGTCAATGTTCTTGGGGTGATGGTTCCAACTGCGGTCTGAACGATAATCCCTACGCCAGCTCCGGACAATGAAGTCAATACGGCGTTCGAAGGTTGAGCGCTGATATCGGCACAGGTTAAAACCCGGTTAGCCCCAACCGTCACACGGCCCCAATTATCAAAAGTGAAGCTCGGAATGTTTGCTCCGGATGCACCCAGTGCTGCACCGGTTGCGATGGCATACAGATCGATGTTATCGGCATTTACCACAATGCGTGTTGCTGCAGCGGTTCCTACATCCAGAGTACTTCCGGTCTTGGTTAAGCCGGCACCGGCTGTAATAGTACCAGCGCCTGAGAACTGGACAAAGGTGAGGGTGGTCGTGCCCAGGGTAATGGCACCGTCGGTGGACAAGATCCAGCCGCTGTCAGCATTGGTGGTTCCTTCGCACACAAATACGAATGATCCGGATTTCATAAGGAGTGCGGTGTTGGCATCAGCTGAGCGGGTCCAGGCACCGGCGGCTGCCACATAGATTCCGTTTTCTCCACCGGTTGTCTGAGCCTTTACCAGCACCCGATCACCCGCAATGACCGAAATGCCATCAATTGTTTGGGCACCCGAAAGTGTTATGTTCGCGGTGGTTGCCACCCGGACGGCATCTTTGGCAGAGATACCGGCCGATGCATTCTGAATATCAATCAAGCGGGCTGCATCGTTGGCCGAGACTGGGGCTGCCAGGTTGGTCAGTTTATAATTCCCCATGGACTGATCAGCCGTGAATGCCACGGCTCCCGTCCGGAGGATGAAGTTGGCGGCATCGGCCAGCTTCGAAGTTGCAATTGCCGCCCCGGCGGCAACGTCAGCATTGACAATGGCCAGGTTAACGAGTTGCTCTTTACGAATTAATGTTGTTGCCATAATAGCTATTGAATTAGGAGGTTAAGTAAGAATAGTCAACAATGATCTTGTCACCAGTGAATGGTGCCGTGGTGAAGTAAATCTGATTATCATCCTGTTCGGTGTAGTCCTCACCCCGGTATTGGCGTACACCGTTCAAATATACCTTTGGGGTTAAATTGATAAAGACATGGGAGGTCGCAAATTGCTTATTCACCCCGTTAACGGCTCCGATCAGGCCATATTCAGATATTTGCGAAATGGAATCTGTTCCGGGAACCACCTCTCCGCCGGCGCCGATCAGGGAATCAATAATGTCATGCAATATCTCCTGGAGATCTACTCCTGTTATAACACGGGCACGATTGGCGTGGATGCGTTCGGTAATCCGGTTCTTAAGGGTCAGTATCGAGAATATGGCCATGGCTACTGATTGACGAAATCACCGTTAAAATCATCATTGAGGTCGGCAGCGACAATTTCCCGTGAGTAGTTTTCATTGGAAAATGATTGGGTATATTCAAAATCGATGGAGAACAATTCCTCTTTGTCCTTGCGGTGAGCAACCTGGCTGGTGGTAATGATAACCGGAACCAGTTTGCCGCCGGTGATCCGGTAGACGTTTTTCGAAAGGAAAAAATCCCGTATCCAGGCCGATGCTTCCGGGGTGATCCATCCGGTGTTGGCCTTAAACTTGCGGGTTTCGGTGGCTGATAATTGTGAAAGGTGGTGATTCATTTCCGTGAAATCAGATCCCAGGACCGAGTTATATAAAACCCGGTCATATTCCAGGGAATCTTCCTGGTCACCGATGAACCGGATGGTATCATAGCCGCCAAGGGAGTTCTGAAAGAAGAACACCCGTTTATTCTCATGGAATCCATAATCAAACCGGAATGTCCGGATTTCGCTAAGCCGCTCCATGTGTTCATCCTCCATCCATACCTGGTAAAAATCCAGCAGGTCTGTTTCCCATCCCGGAACCTGCATGACCGATGGGGTGCAGGTTAATTCGTAAACCGTTTTAACGGTCGGATCATCAATGGAAAATATCGGATAAGAGGAACTTCCGGTTCCATCTTTAAAGCGATAGGAAATCCGCAGGATCAAGCGGGAAACCGGCTCCTGCAGCAAGAAAAAAAGTTTTTCGGTCTGATCCCGGGTAACCAGCTTTTCAAGCGGCTGCCAGGTCAGAAAATAGTTATTGTATTGGAGCTTTGCCCAGAATGAGGTGTTGCCGTGATTGTACACCGCTTCCTGCAGGCCAGATATGGCAGCAGATAAAACAAAAAATGAATTGGATTCGGTCATGGCCCGGGAAGTGAGTTCCCCACCGTATTGCTCGAAATACCGGACCCGGTATTCCCGGCATGCTTTTGGCCGGGCCAGCATCAGGGGTGAAGTCGGTTCCGGGAACTGAAATAGGGGGTATACCTGATCATCAAAGAGTTTGTGAATATCAAAAGTGGTGACACCGATTTCATTGACCGGGTGAAGGTCTTCCCCTATTTTAACCCAAGTATCCCCAGATGCAAGTAAAACCTGCATCCCGATTTTGTAGAAAAGCCGGTACGTCTGGTTCCGTCCACTGATTTGCCCAACCGGTAGCCTTTCCCAGGCGGTCCAACCGCATTCCCACTGGATTGCGTACTGATCACCAAATTCTTTGGCTGTTAGCAGAAGGGTAAGGTTTTCCGTGGTAACCGTAAAATCATTGGCGATGTAGTAATTCAGGGAAATGGACCTGGCCAGCTTTTCGAACCAATCCTCGGTTGATGTGTTTCCGGAGTTGTCAAAAACCTGATTGCCGGAGTCATCCGGTACCGGCTTACAGATAAACCGAACCACGTTTCCATTCCAACGAAACTCTATCCAATCATCCTCAAACCCGGAGCCGTATTGAGTGAATACCAGGCTAAACACCACATTTTCGCCAAGCTGTTCCAGAAAGTTGTCCGATTGCAAGCAAAACCGGACCGGGTTTCCAGTCAGGGCAACAAGTGGCGGTGATTTGAGAACAGTCAGCATCAGGGTGTTTTATAGAACAATTCTAGGTCAGAAACAGTCAGAATAAAAGGACAGTTAAAAGAGCCGCAACCCGTTTCGGCTGGTCACGGCTCCTGGGTAACTTATGAGTAGGGAAGTAAATTAACCCGGGTCAAGGTCCGGCTTCGTTACCGGATACTCGACCGGCGGTTCCAATGGGGGTTTAGCCTCTTTTTTTGTCTTGAATTCCCGAACGATTTTAAAACCCCATTTGGCAGTCTCGTAAATCAGTGGACCTACGTTAACGAGGTATTTCAGGAAAATGGGGAAGTATCGCAATAACTTCCACATGGTTAAGCTGCTTTGATGATCCTGGCTAGTGCGATACCATCCCTTGCCACATCATTGATCGACATGGCCGTTTTGAAACTTTGGACGATGATCGCTTTGGCCTTTGCGGTATTGCAATTCAGGCGCTCGATAACGAATGCAACAATTTCTGCTTGCTCGGTTTCGTCAAGATCCTGGAATTCATCCCAAAATTTGGCTGCTGACCGGATCACCTTCGGGACCTGCGGGATATCTCCGATGAAAAGGACGGTATCCTTCACACTGAATTTCCCATCACTCATGGCCGACTGAACGTCTTCGGTAATGTCCAGGACAAAACCCACGCAATTCTTAATGTTCTCAATTCCTTCTTTCATTGTCTCTAAATATTTATTTATAGGGTACGATTAACAAAGTATCCTGATTGGTGAACCGGCAATCTATGTGCGTCCAGGTTGGTGTTCCCCCTTCAATCGTTGTCAGGCCTGATGCCCGGTACAGTTCAAAATTCTTGATGATATCTGCCCGGATTTCCATCGGCGGCATGCCCTGGATGCGAAAGTCAATAGCCCGACCATGGCGATGCTGGGAATTTGTTGCCCCGATGGTGCAGTCACTATCACGGAATGCGGAGTACTGATATGAACCACCTGTGAGGTAATTGTTTATGGTGATCGGCTTTCCGAACCGATCCCGGATAAACTGCGCCATTTGCACAATTTTCGGATCGATGAACCAAATCGATTTGTCCACGAAATGCTCATAGATAGCCGGTGGCACGAATTCAGCCAGGGAGAAATCCTTACTCACTTTCATAATGCAGGGATTGTTTCAGGAGGGCGATATCGAGCGAATTCTCCTGAATGGACTTCGTGTGGACACTGATCTGCGCATCAATCATAGTACAACGGTTGGCGCAGTGTTGTTTGAGAGATTCTACTGTTACCTGGTTGGTTGCGATTTCCACCCTTAGGTCCGAAATGGCTTCGGTAAGAGCGTCAGTTGACTTGATCCACTTCTGGATCCAGAATCCGACAATCCCAAGAAGAATAAAGATTAAGGCACCGGCAAGAGTTAGTAGTTGTTCGGAATTGTCCATTTATATCGCTGTTTGGTCAAAAGTACCAACGCCAGGACATGCGAAAAAGGACAACTAGTAACTCTATATAAAGTCAAATGTTAGTCGGGATATGTAATCTTAAGTTATGACTGATTATAACTCGATTGAATCAAATAAATTCAAAATTCTTTCAAGTTTCTTCCTCCTACGAGTCGTCTTATTTAGTTCCACTAAGACGTTAAGTTCATTTCTTAACAACTCCAGATGCATAAAGGACTTTTCGAAATCGAATTCTCCATCCTTGTTAATTTCTTTAAAGTCTTGATTTGACAATTTAAAGAATAGAAGCAAAGATTTAAGCCCCTGCTCTGTGATCCGAAAACTATAATCATGTATATGAAAATCCTTGAAAACTTCCATAATGGTACCGTCAAAATAAATTTTCTTTCCAGATAATTTAGAAAGCTTAAAGCTCCTCTTGGCTTTTAGACTGTCTCTTGGTGAGGTTGTCTCTAGAAACCCTTGCTTTAGTAGTATTTCTGATAATTCGTTATCGGCTTGGTAGGTTTTCATATAGTAACAGAGTGTTTGGAAAGCGTGAATCAAAGGTTTCCTGGATAAGCGTAACATCTTCATTTAATCCATCCAGGGTGCAATATATTAGGCTAAAATCCTGCAAACTGAATACTGCCTTTAGATTAGGCAACTTTCTGGCGTCAATTCCGGGAAAATACTCTTTGGAAACGAATAACATTACGGATTCCGAATTGTTCCAGAATATTCTGAATATCTTCATTAGAAAATCGGGTAATATCGGCACTACCACCTGTCCATTGAGGACAGTCGCCAAATATTTGACGACCCGATTACGGGCATTTCTTCCCAGGATCGCGATTCTGGAGCCTATTCCGATTGCGTGCTTGTCTAGAAGCATCTGGAATTTTATGATCATCTCGGCAACGTCCTTGTATAAATAGGTGCCACCCTGGTAATCCCTATAGGCATTCTGGTTCCAATTGACCCGGATACCTGCAGCGAGGGTTTTATTGAATTTTCTCAGTTTCATAGACTTGCAATGACAAAGATCACTGGCCTGTTAAATCAATCACGATCTTTTTTAGCATGCAAAAAGCTTTGGAAGGCGTCACTTTGCTTTTTCATTTCCGTAAATCTGTCTGGTGGAATTTTCATGAATAGGCCTTCGGATTCTGTATATAAAGTCCCGGCTTGATCATAAATCTTCCCTGTTGTTAATATCGTTTTCCCTTTAACAAAAATGGTTTTTGCCACTACTGTGGTGACTGTATTAAGAGGAAGCAAGTTCCGGTAACGCACGGTAATCTTGGCTGCAACAGCCGTACATCCGAGAATCCAGGAAGCTGCTCCCATGGCCTCATCAAGAACTGCTGCCATACTGCCACCATGTACAAAACCGGTAGGTCCCTCTGTCGAAGGTCCAAACCAAACGCGTCCGATGAATGACTGGTCATCATCTTTTATAAAGTACTTTACCTTTATACGGTCACTACTATAATCTCCTGTGATAAAGGCCCTCCCATTACCGTATGAATCAGGAATCTTAATTTCTGTCCAACCTTTCTCTCCAGATAACTCTGGGAATTGAATAGCGTTTTTATCATGAGTGCTCATAACTGAATTGTTTATTATGCTACATACAATACCATCTGCTTCCCATTATTTGCAAGTTAACGAGTTGATTTCATTTATCACATTACAGACATAATTCATTTTGCTAAAACAGTGGCGGGTCTTCCTTTTCATACTTTTTCTTTTCTGTGAAGAAATAAAAGAAGTAAACCATCAAGAGCACTAAAGCCACCCCTAGAGCAAAAAGGTCAAAAAGCTTTATGGTAATTTCCAGTACAACTACTGGAGGATTCTTCATAGGAAGAATGACAAACAGAGCATTTAACATAATAATGATAATTCGAAACTCTGTAGGGCCCAAGTTAAAATAGGAAATTTTGAAGGTTCCTTTCAGGTAAGTGTTGATGTAAGTAAAAATTGATAATAAGTAATAGCCCACCAGTATGAGCATGGCCACTGAGAATGAAACAAACGGAGAAATTCCGGCACCAACTGTAATAATCAATGCAGTTATGGCATCTATGTTATGATCAAGGTAAAAACCATAGGTGGGCCGCTGTTTATTTCTAACCCGGGCAAGCGTCCCATCCAGGCTGTCGCCAAACCAATTAACGACAAATCCAAACGAAGAAAGCCACAGAAATTCCCTTCCCCAATTCGATAGTACATATCCACCGCCGGCAATAAAGGCACCTAAGAGACCGATACCCGTCAGGTGGTCTGAAGTTAGCCATCGCGGTAGCCGGAGTGAAAGCCACACCAGAACCTTTTTTTCGAGCCCGCTCAAAATGGAATTTTGAACTCTAAACGCTTCTTGTTTATCCACCCTGCTACAAATTACTATATCTCTAATTTTTAAATGAGGTAAATTGGAACACTTTTGGATTAGGATTCAGTACTAATCAAGGACTATTAAAAGCTGTATTTCAATTTGAGCATTAACATGTTATAGTCTTTCAGGTTGGCGAACAAATTACCTCCTTTACCCCCAAAGATTACAGTTGCCAGGCTTATTTCAGCATTGTCGTTGGCTTTATATCCAATTTCAGGCATGTAAACGAGGGCATAATTGTCTTTTATTTTTTTCCACTCTGTCACAATGAAACCACCACCGATCGGTGCAATTCTTAGCTTTTCATTGAAAAACTTCTTTTCTAATCTCAAGAAGAAATAGTCGTTCAGGTTTTGACTCCCCCTTTCGTGAATAAAACCATGCATATATTGGATGTTCAAATAGGAACCATCGGAGAAATTGTAATCAGCTCCAACAACAAATTTTGCGTATGGTTTTGTCTTGTCCAGGATCAATGAATCTACTGTAACCGGTACAGGGGACAAAGGATAAAAGGCAGATAGATCATTCGTCATGATCACGTCTTTTGGTGTTATAAATGCTGCAGCCTCTGCCCAAAATCCAACGCCGGCTATACTGGTTGACAGGTCAGCTCCAATGATATGGCTTCTTGAAAACGAAAGTTGAGAATTTATTACCGTACCCCCTTGTGCATCTACCGGGATGAAAGTATTTCTTGTATCGAATGGCAGTCCTTCGTGGCCCCAGACATAGCTGACGGAAAAATCTATTCCTTGAGCAAAACCTTTAAATTTCAGGCCGGCGGTTGAACTTTCGCTCAGGTTATACCTTGGCTTAAGCAAGGTGTCATTATAACCCATTAATACCATGCCTTGTGGCAACTCCATCGTGGGATTTAATGCACTGGAAAAAATGCCTAAAGGCATGTTAGCTGCTTGGAAGAATGGAATATATACTCCTTGCAGTGAGAAATTGTTGTTAAAATAAAAGTTCAGATTGATAGCGTCCGAACCGCGACGCCGACCAAAATCAAGAATATCCTCCAAATCTAAAGGATTGAGGTTGTCAGTCGGGTTTAGCTTATCGGCTGTTCCCCAAACAATGCGTTGACGCCCAATCGTCACATCTAAATTTTTGGTTAGAAATCCATTCAGCTGAAGATAGGCTTCCCTGATTTCCAGATTAAAAGGGTCAACAATTCCTTTGTTATATAAATCACTCGATTTCGAAATATTGGGTAGCCCAATATTTCGAAGCCAAATTTCGCTGTAGAATTTTGAATTGTCTGTAATATTTTTATTGAGTTTTAAAGTCAAACGATTTTCATTCCAAGCCCAATCGTTTTTGTTTTTTAGAAGTAAGCGTTCGTCTGTTAAAAGCTCGCCAGAAATTTTCAGGTTGGTTTCTTCCTGAGCGGATGCAATGCCTGAAGCTAAAGTAAGCAAGAGGCCCATGGTAAATAGTTTAAGTCGTTTCATGTGTTAAGGATTTGAGGGTGTTACTTTTTTAAGCGTACTTAAGTTCATTTATTTTAACTGTTTGACATACTTTAAAATAGATGTTTCAAAATCTGATAGTTGATAATTAGAGTAGAGATTATCTCCTTTGCTTCGAACAAAAATTGTTTAGTCGCTTTTAGAAATGTTGTTTTCTGGTATTTTATAGGGTGAATTAATCCAACTAAATCAACTAAAATGATTTTCTTGCTTTTCGATTTATAATAAATATTTATTAGTGTTTCTACCCCAAATCTGGATTCTTTCATTTTATCCAGAATCGGCAAAATGTCAAACTTAAGCAAAGCTCTTTGGCCAGCGAAAAATTTAAAGGGGTTGATATTGGATTGGATGGCTGTGTTGGTAGGTTGCCCCAAAACCATATCGGCCTCATTGTTTAATACAGGTGTTATTAATTGGGCTAAATGTTCTTCAGTGAGATTGGACAAATCGGCATCTAAGAATACTATTATATCACCTGTAGAATTTTCTATACCTGTGGCCATTGCAAAACCTTTACCCATATTCTTTGGTAGATGAATGTCCAGGAAATTGAATGATTTTTTGCATTCGGCAATAACCTGTTTGGTTTTATCAGTGGAACCATCGTTGACAACGATAATTTCATCAAATATTCTGGTCTCCGATAAAGAAAGTACAACTTCTTTGATGGTACTTTCCTCATTATAGGCGCACATTATTGCAGAAATTCTCATTACCTATTTCCATAAAAATTTGAAATCGCATCATTCGCGATTAACTCGCCTAGTTTTATCAGTTCTTCGGCTTTATGAAAGTCGAATGTTCTTGCATAATCATGCGGGATATTTATTAAAATATCAGGATTATATTTTTCAATATTTAGCAGTGCGATTTGGTGGATCATGGCATTCATCGAGTTTTTTAGAAGGGATACATATCCAATGCCTCGATGATCTCCCGAATTAATTAGTTTGGTTATGCTTCTCAATGACCGATTATATAACGGTGACCTTTGACCAATGTCAGATGTATGCTTCCCGGCTGATTCCCCGATAGTTGTACTATATAGATTTACAACGACTAAAAGATCTTTTTCGCGGCGAGCTACGTGTTCGATCGGGATCGGATTCAAGACACCACCGTCAACGAGAATTGTATCCTGATAGCAAACCGGTGTTAAAACTGCTGGAATTGCAATCGATGCCCTGATTGCCTCATAAAAGCTACCCGTTTTGAATAACACCTCTTTTTCATTTAGAATATCAGTTGCAACGGCAACGAAAGGAATGTTCATTTGTTCAATCATTGTGTCAGGTAGAAAAGATCTTAACATGTCAAGAACCTTTTCTCCCTTTAACAGGCCATTGTTCGAAACAGTAAAATCCATATAATCCCAAACAGCTTTGCGGTTTAGACCTTTTACCCAATCAGAAAATTCCGGTAACTTTCCCATTGCATAGAACCCACCGATTACTGATCCAATAGAGGAACCCGCGATCGAGGATATTTCAAGACCTTGCTTTTCCAATGCGTTAATCGCACCTATATGTGCAAGTCCCTTCGAGCCGCCGCTGGATAATACAAGAGCAACAGATTGTTTCATTTTTTATCCTATGTTGGTTTTTTGGATTATTAAGGGAAGTAAACTTTGAACTGATTCAATTTTAATCTCTTAAAGTTTTGTTCTATAATTGATGGATGGCATGTAGAGGATCTCAATATGTCATTAATTTCAATAAATTTCTCTTGTCAGAAATTATTCTTGCAGGTACCTCCAAAATAACTATTGTTTCAACTTTCGCACCGTAAAATCATCGTCGGTTAGTCCCGAATCATATTTTACATCCGACATTTGCATTTTTGTTTTATGATTTTTCTTAAGGTCTGCCATTTCGATTTCTTCTGCATTCCAGTAATTGCCAATTTTTTTAAAAATGTATTTAGCTTCTTTAATTTTTGTATTTCCCTTATCGTAATACTCCATTAATTCGGGGTAATAATTAATTTTATTAATATTTACAATTAATCTGGAATAATCTGACTGACCCTTTGGGACAAGTTCTAATACAAAAACACTTGCTTCAGTGCTTATTAGCTTGGGTATATATTTCTCGGAATACGGCTTGGACTCCATATCATCATATGAAAAATCAGTGCCTGCGAAATTTTGATTTTTCGCGCTGGTTGCGATTCTTCTTTCTTTTCCAAATGCTGGTAGGTATAGATACATTACGTCACCTGGCAGGGATAAGACTGAGATGCCGACCTGAGATGAAGGTGATGTAAACCGAAAAATACGTTTGTCAGTCCCTTTTTGCTGAAGCGTCGCTTCGCGGGTTTCTTGTTTGCCAGTTTTATCAATCAGAACGATTTTGTTTCTCCCGGTTAAATCTTTTGGGGAATACATAACATCATCCATTTTTTTTAAAATGCTGCTCGCTTCCTGAGCATTGACCGATAAAATGCTTCCTGTCAATATAATTGCGGTCAGGATTGCTTTTTCAATTTTTGTTTTCATTTATCAATTTGTTATTTATGAATAAATTAGTTGGCAATTATTTTACTTTTCCTGTTTGCTAAAATCAATATTACCGGCAGTAAGGTTAAAGCACCAAGACCTGAACCAAACATGCTTATGGCAACCAGCAACCCGAAATTTTGTAATGGAACTATTTGTGAAAAGAGCAGAACTAAAAACCCGGCTGCGACAGATGCCACATTTATAACAACAGCCTTCCCGCTAGACATTATAGTTTTTTCTATGGCTTTTTCCGCATCACCAGATTCTTTCAAATGGGTATTAAACCCGGATATTACATGAATCGAATAATCGATACCTATCCCAAGGGCTATGCTTCCTACGAGTACCGTGGCTATATCAAGGGGTATGCCGGTCATCCCCATGAAACCGAACAAAATAATTATAGTTGCGATGATCGGTATGGTCGCATAAACACCTTTCGAAAATGAACGTAATAATATTCCAACAATTAATAGAACCATTACTATAGCAAGTAGCAAGCTGCTGAACTGGCTCAAAACTAGGCTATTATTCAGTTTAACATAAACGGAAGGCATACCTGTCAGCTCAATTTTGCAATCCTTAGTTGAATTCTGCTGAATGAATTTGTCCATTTTTATGGTAAAAGCTTCAATGGCTTTACTGTCGACCGAAGCAAATTTTGACTGGATAATTCCCTTGTCCAATTCCTCCGAAACAAGTTGTGGCATAACATCCTGTCCATCCAGGAGGAACCAGAGTTGTTCAATTTTGGCCTTATCATTTGGAATCGACTTTCCTTCTCCCATTGCCTCGTTCATTTGCTCCACAAGGTCAGCAACTGACTGAGTGTTGGTAATATTCGGGTCCTCTTTCATGAAATGACTAGTCTTAACCATCATCTTTAGAACATCCGGGCTTTGCATATCGCCTTCAAATGCCACAAAAACGGGTAATGAACCGCCGAATTTTTTCTGCATCAAATCCTCTGAAACCCTAGTTGGATTATCTTTTTTAAAATAATCGGACATGTTTACACTAGTCTTTATCAGAAAAGCACCTCCTATACTTAACATTATTAGAAGGCCCCAGGTGGCCAAGATATATTTAGGGTGTTTGAACAGCAGGTTCACTAATGGTTGAAGCAAGACATGAGAGAGGATGTTTCTCCTTTCTTTTTGGTCAACGGTAGTTTTCTTTTTCTGTACAGATAGAGCAGAAATAAGAGCAGGAATAAAAAAAATGGATAGTAGCAGTGCGATTAAAGTCCCAACAGCCGTGAAAATTCCAAAGTCGCGAATCATGGTTAGATAAGCCCCAAAAACAAAGGAGATGAACCCAATCGCTGTTGTAATAGCTGCTAATAAAACCGGTATAATTACATAGGCTAAGGCTTCAATTAAGGCTCTGCTTCTATTTTTCGACCTACTGAGATTGATACTGTTTAGGACATGTATTGTATAGGCACTACCGACTGCAAGTAAGACCACAGGAATTATATTGGAGATAATTGTCAGCTCAAATCCGGTAATTACCATGATTCCTATGGTCCATATAACGGCAATCCCTGCTACTAGCAGTGGTAATATAACTCCTCGGATAGACCTGAAACTAATTAATAATACGAGCGCAATAATTAAGAATACGATGGGTAAAAGCCATACAATATCTGATGTTATTAATGCAGTAATATCATTCATCATCAGCGGCAATCCCCCAAAATATAGGGTTTCGGGCAAATCCATTGATACAATCATATCCTTGATCTGTTTAGCAACCGCTATCTTATCAGCATCATGAAGAAACGTAAACAGAACCACGGTGGCAGTACCATCTTCAGATACTATTGCCCCCTTATACATCTCTTTAGATACGATGGTGTTTTTCAGGCTATCTAATTGCGATTGGTTGTCGGGTAGATTCTGCTCATCCACCAATTTCCCAATTTCAATACCCTCTTCTGTACTTTTAATATCAAGAATATTGGTTAGGCTCGTTACAGTTGATACGCCATTAGTGATTTTCAGGCTGTCTGTAATTTGCTTGACATGCTGTAGAACTTCTGTTTTATAAATATTATCCGTTTCCAGGACAATCATCCCCATGTCATTTCCGCCAAATTGGGTGCCGATTTTTTTATACAAGGATGCCGCCGGGTCATTGTCAGGTAATGAACTTAGGATATCCGAGTTAATGGTTAAAAATTTGGCTTGATAACCAAAGAAAACTGTCAAAGCCAAAACGCTTACAATAATGATCCACTTTAGCTTTATGATTTTTAGTGCTAATCTCTTCATATCAGGAATTTATAAATTGACCAAACAAGTTTTAAAGTCAGTGCAAGGATATGACTTAAAAACTGACTAAACAAGTTTTAAAGTCAAATATAAGTGAAAAAAATAGCTCATTGTTTTTGCTTCCTTAAACTGTTTACTATCAGCATGGATAACTCTTCGATGGTGTTCTCATATTCACTGTACTTATCTTGCAGGTACAAAGGAATTTCGATACCTGATACCACCATCAACAAGATATTCACGGTAGACTCTATGTCTGTGACGTCAAGGTAACCTTCATTTTTACCTTTCTCCAAAATCACGGTTAACCGATTACGCTCAAATTTTATAAAATCATCCCTGACTTCTTTAACGAAAATGTAATTCTCGAAAAAATCTCCTTTGAGGGTTTCCTGATAATTTACCGCTTTGTGTAACAGCTTTAATCTGGTAAGGAAATAATTTTTCAACATCACCAATGAATCATTATCGCTTGCGGAGATTTTCCACAACTCAATTTTTACCTCATCTAACTCTTGTCTTAGCACTTCGTTAAAAAGCTCCTCTTTACTTTTAAAATAGTAATATAGAACACCTTTCGCCTTATGAATGTGCTTGGCAATTTCGTCCATTGTGGTTTTGTGGAAACCGAATTTTGAAAAAAACTTAGTTGCTGAAACTACGATTGTACTTTTAACATCTAGCTCTGTCATAAGAATTGACTTATTTAGTTTATGAGTCAAAATTAGTTATTGTTACTCTCTTCATATCAATTTTATCTCAATTAACTCATTTGTTTTCCACTCGCCGCCTGATCTCGCTAATGGCGTAGAAGGGTGATTCGATGATGAGCATGTTAGATAACCATTCAGGAATACTCCCTGCTGGATCCACATATCCTTCAAGAACGACCTGAGCCAGATTTACCCCTGAGGACGAGACAGTCCAGGATTGCTTGTAATCCTTGATGCGAACCGCATCCTCACGTTGAGGAATGACACCGTTTAACGTAACCGAATTAACCTTGAAAATTTTCTTTAACGGGTCAATGGTTACGGTGACGTCCACACAGAGATCACGATTTGCAACCGGCCAGGGGGCATCATACATCATGTAGTATCGTGCCCGCCGATTTTTTTCATAAGTCAGCACCTTGATCTGGCTAAAGTTGGGACCCCACCAATCGGTATGATACACGTCTTCGATCAGTCGGAAGACCTTTTCAGCCGGTGCCCGGATGGTAGCAGTCGCTTTGAAAGCATTCAGGGATTTATCGACCTCTTGGCGCCCGTATATTCTTATGCCATCCCGGTCCTTGACTAAATCCCAGGATTGGCCGGCCAATGGACCAGAATTTGCTTGAATTAGAAATAACAGACCAATAAAATGAAATCGTAGCTGTTGCATCATGTGTATAACCCAAAATTATCTGGCGGAGGTTAGACCTCTGAGTGTTTTCCCAGGTCTGACCATAGTTCCATGAAATTTCTCTATATCTATAAGATAAGTATGAATTATTGAACAAAATCGTTTTAAAGTCAATGCAAGGATAAAGCTTATTAACTGACTAAACAAGTTTTTAAGTCAAATAAGGTGAAAAAAAATATCTCAGTTCTTTTGTTTTCGTAAACTATTAACTATCAGTACGGATAGCTCTTCGATAGTGGTTTCATACTCAATATACTTGTCTTGTAAGTATAAGGGAATCTCGATACCTGAAACTACCATCAGCAGAATATTCACAGTGGACTTAATGTCCTTGACATCAATGTAACCCTCGTTTTTGCCTTTTCCCAGGATTAAAGTCAATTGCGCACGCTCAAATTTTACAAAATCATCACGAACATCTTTGACGAAAATATACTTTTCAAAGAAGTCTCCTTTGAGCGTTTCCTGGTAATTTAAGGCCTTATGTAATAATTTTAGTCTTGTAAGGAAGTAGCTTTTCAGCATAACCAACGAATCATTATCACTAACAGGAATTTTACGTAATTCATTTTTAACTTGATCTAATTCTTGTTTCAGCACTGCGTTAAAAAGCTCTTCTTTGCTTTTAAAGTAGTAATACAAAACCCCTTTCGCTTTATGAATATTCTTTGCAATTTCGTCCATAGTGGTTTTGTGGAAACCGTATTTTGAAAAAAACTTTGTCGCAGAATCTACAATTGTACTCTTTACATCTATCTCAGCCATGAAAATTGACTTTTGTTGTTTAAGAGTCAAAATTAGTAAATACCTATTACAGAACAAAGTTCTTGTAAATAATCAAGTTTGATTTTGGTCCAAGATCTCTTTGAATCTGCGAATCTGATCCAAATGGCAAAAAGCTGGTATGGTAGGCGAATTTAATTTCAACTATCCTTAGGTTCATCAGATTGTGCATTTGGCTTTTATCGCATCATATTCTCCCTGCCTGTCCCGCAGCGACTGAAAACTCACCAGCGCTGGCCTCTTGTGCGCATCCCTTACCTCCTGCATCATCTGGTAATTCGCAATGAGCAGATCCTTAAGCTCCGCCGGCAAAGCCTGCTGACCGGTTCCCAGTTCGGGATACAACCCTCCGGCATACTGCGGCACCCTGGCCGCTTGAATCGCACTCAGGATCTGTGGAAAATTCGCCTTGATGTTCCGGGTGGTGGGTCCATCGATAACGATCTCCGGTTCCTTCTCCGAGAACAGCCCAAGTGTCGGCTTGTTATAAATTCCAGTACGAACTTTTCCAAGGAGCGATGCCTGGTAAATCTGTTTATCATCGACACCCATCACCGGGTACCGGCCAGAGGCAAATTGCTGGGATTGGATCACAGCGATAGTACCGGCTGTTCGGGCCACGGCTAAACCGGTCAGGATGACTCTGAGTGTTTGCGTTAAGTCGGCATTCACCCCGGCATTGGAGTTAATTCTGGCGATCTCGAGGGCTCCTTCAATCAGCGCCTGAGCAGTGGCTATGGTTTTCTGCCGTTTGGCATATTTTCGTTCGATGGCCTCCTTCTTTTTGTCATCCTTGCCGGCGGCTGCCAGTTCGCGGTCCTTTTGGGATTGCATAAACTGGCCAACAGTTTCAGCAAGGGAGGTGGCTGCACCTGCCCATTGTTCGAGGTGTTGGAGTTTCTTTTCAGCGGCATCTTTATCCAATACCTTGATTTTGTCGTAATACTCAGTTTGGGAGATTAAGTTTGCATCCAGTTCCATCTGGAGCTTTTCCCGCTGACCCTGGGCGTTGGTATCCCACCAGTACTGGTATTCCAAAACCCTTTTCTTTTGATCCTCTGTCAAATCGGGGTTTTCCTCGAGATCCTTCAGGAACTTTTCATACTCCTCGTCCCACATTTCCATGGACTTTTCATGGGCCTTGGCAGCATCCTCTGCTTCCTTGTCGCAGTTCTCACGGATTCCGATGAGGAGATCCTGAATTTTTTGTTCCTCGGCAATGGTGGACTGACCGTGCTTTTGAAGCCGGACGATGGATTCCATCTGGTATCGGATATCCGCTTGGGTCAGGTCGTTGGAATAGGTTTCTTTATCCGCGATCCCTTGCGCGTACTGTGTTTTAATCAGTAGCAGCTGCTCTTCGTGGGTTTTCGTGATGTCGGCAAGGGCCTTCTCCCGATCAAACTTTTTATCAGCGGATTCGCTGGCTCCACGTTCTTTTGCCAGTTCAGATTCAACCTGTTTGATTTTATTCTGGATCCGGATATAATTCTCACTGCCACGGGTCACATTTTTGAGGGCAGTGGTATACCGCTCCAATTTGGATTCCAACTCAACCGTGGTGCCGGTTCCGATGGAGTCTCCCTGACTTTCGGCCTGCAGGATGTCTTCGAGTTCGGTTTTCTGCGCCCTCAGGGATTTAATGCGGTCACTTTGCGCCTGGATCAGTTCATCTAAGGGTGCAACCGCTTTCAGGCCGTTTTCCCTTGCTTTTTCTTTCAGTTTATCCGGATTGAACAGGCTGCCGATGAACTGGCCGGCTGTGACTTTTGAACTCGATGCCTTTGCCTCTCCGCGGCGGGCTGTCAGAAGATCGAGCTCGGCCTCTGCAAGGGTAATGGTTTTGCTGATTTTATCATCCAAATCGGTCTTTTCCTGAACGCTTAGTTTGTTCAGGTTTCCGATCTCGGTTCCGATTTCTTCATAAGTTGTTTTGAGCGATTGATGGGCTTTCGTAAGATCCTGGGTTAAAACCTTCTTGGTATTTTCCAGTTCCAGATTCTCCCTGGAGTTTTTGCTGAAGTACATCAGGGCCACCACCAGAGCGGTGATCCCGGCGATGACCATACCCACCGGGTTGGCCGCCATGGCGGCATTGAGCGCCCATTGGACGGTTACGGCAGCACGCTGCCACATGGTAAGAGCCTTGGTCTGTGTTGCCTGAACCATCGTCATTTCTGCCTGAAGTGCCTGGGAGGCGGTTGATGCTTTCAGTACAATGGCTGCCTTGATGCGGGTTGCCGTATCCAGGATAGAGGCGCCGATGCTTTTAATCAAGGCACCATTGTACGCCAGGATTGCTCCGACCAAAGCGGTCAATAGGATCTTGTTCTGAGAGATGAATTGTGGGAGTGCCATCAATGCCTTTAGAAAGTAGTTGAAGGCGTTCGTTGAATGAATTACCGCCGGAGCCAGCTTTTCCCCGATTTCGATATACATCAGGTTAACCTTATTCTTGGCTTGGGCCAGGGCAGCAGCATTGTTGTTGGTGTTTTTCCCTGCCTGTTCAAAGGCTATCGAGGTATCGGTAACAGCTCGAGAGTATTTGTTCATGTCACCCTGGTTCATCACCAGAATCTCTCCCATCTTGGCCTGTTCCACCCCGAAAAGATCGGTGGCGGATTCTCCTTTGGCGAACCGCATCCTCAGTTCATCAATCCCACGGTTGAGGTCAAATACTCCGTCATTTACCCCGATGCCTTGCTCCCGCATTTTAAGGAGGACCCGGTCGAGTGCGGTTCCTGCCCGGCGGGCTTCCGCAAACTTGGGAGCGATGGCTTCCACGGTCCCTACCATCTGTTCAATGGATATGCCCATCAGGTTGGCCGTTGTACCTGATTTTTCAATGACCTCCGTCAGGTAAGGGATTTCTCCGGCACCGACTTTGGAGCCGGCGGCAATGGTGTTGATGATCCGATTAGCATCCCGGGCCTCGAGATTGAACTGGTTCATGGTGGTGGCCAGGGCTGCGGTAGCCGGTTCGAGTTCCATCTTGCCGGCTTCCGAGAGAATGATCGCAGCCTCGGTTACCGAGGCCAGGGCTTCCTTGTCTTTCAATAGTTCCGGACGTTGGGATCCCATTTTGGTGTAGGCATCCAAAATATCAGTAGCCGATTGCTTAATCCGGACTCCGGATTCAGTAATGGAGATGGAGGTTTCCTTTGCTTTCACCCCCAGCCACTCGAGTTCTTTCCCGTTTAAACCGGTCAATGCGGAGAGGTTATCCAGCCTTTCTTCGAACAGGTTGGCCGCTTCAGCTGTTTTCATGAATCCGGCAATGATCCCCACGGTTGCGCCGATCACGGCCATGCCCAGGGTCTGGAACCGGTTGAACTGGTCACCGATCCGGTTCATGGCTGCTCCCCAGGAGCGGTCGACTTCCTTCAAGGAGGCGGCATGCTCATTGAGCACCGCTTTGAGTGCCTTGATTTTCTTGGCAGCCTCGACATACTCTTTTGATCCAATGATCATTTTTGCCTGTTGGTTCACCAGCTGGGTCATTTCGGCACGGATGCTTTTGATATCGTTGTTTACCTGCTTGCCATTGATATACAGGTAAATCTCCCGGGTGTATTCTCTTGCCATCAGGAACGAAGCTTAAAGGTGTTTTCTTCGAGTATCGAATCGGCTTTCAACCGGGTAATGATATCGGCCAGTTTGGGTATCTCCTGTTCAAAAACAGGGGTGAACCAGGCTTTCGGGTGTCGCCGGATCGGATCGGTATTCAGGTGCCGGGTGATATTTTCCTCAGTATTCTTGCCATGCTTGGAGGTGTTGTTTCGCTGGCCACGGATAACCCTGCCGGCAACAATAATGTGCCCACGGCCCACACCTTTATGGAAAAAGGCGCCATGCCGGGGAAAATTGAAAATCACCCGGTCGATTTCCCCGAAGTCTTTCTTGGTTTTCATCTGAAGCTGGCGCATCAGATCGCCCTTACCCTTCATCGACAGGGAGGCAATGCTGTTTTTGAGCAAACTCCTCGTCCGGAATCCCCACTGGACGACGTTCTTATTGAATTCCTCGGTTTGTGCGGTATCAAGCATCCTGCCATACCTCCGGATCTATGTCGTTGGATAGTGGCCAGGTTAACTGAAATTCATAACGGAACCCGTAATGAATGAGGTTGATATCTGTGAGAGGTGCCCCTGTCACATTCCGGGTATGGAAATATGCCAGGCAATCGGTTTTCTTGAGGCGTTTATCATGCAGGATCCGGATGATGATCTCATCTCCGATCTCTTCCAAGGTATCCCAGAGGGTATGAATGGCATCATAATCCCCCTTGTCGGAAACTTTTCCGATCACCATGAATCCGCAATTGATCCGTTTATGAACGTTATCGGAATCCCCATCCACAAAATTGAAATCATATCCCTCCAGGATGATGGCCGGGTAGTTTACCCCGGATCGCATCCCGGTCAGCATTTCCTCGAGCTCGAAGCGAAAGAAATGCTTCTCCTCCGGGGTGTGCCTGAGCGAGGTATGCGAAGCGGCAAGGTTTTCGAAATAGCTGACCAGGTCAGCGAACTTTGCTTTCATTTTTGTTGGATTGGATTCGTTTGTTCAGGTACCGGAGGACGGTTGATATCGGGAGATTGGCGTACCGCTCCTGCTGGACGATATCATCCCCGACAACAGCATCATACACGTCCAGCCAGGTTGACCGTTCTTTCCGGGATTGATCCTCGGCCGGCTTAAATACGAGTGGGTATTCCTCGGTGTACCATTCCCGGATCAGGATATAGTTAATGAATATGGCTTCCTGCAGGATCAGTGGCTGGTCGGCAATGATTTTGGCCCGAATAGCGATATCGGATTCCTTGAACAGGGCTTCCCGGTAAAAGCAGGCGATAAATTTGGAGAGGTATTCGGGTTCACTGGTCGAAGCGTACCGTTCAAAGTAGGTTTCAGCGAAAATGAAGCAGCCGAATGTTTCATCTTTCAGCCGGGGTTGCGGCCGGCGAAGTCCGGCAATCTCCGGAATGATGAATTCGTAATAAGGCTTGTAGGTTTCCAGGAACTTCAGGAGTTCAATCAGGCTGAACTTTTGATAAGGCGATAGCTTCCGGATAATCCTTTTCCGGAGCCCCAGCATCGAGGCGATCAGTTTATCATCCGATATGGTTTCCTTGAAAACGCAGGCTGCCGATATGAACTGCGCTGGGGTCAATTCCTCCCAGGAATCCGGATGGGTGGTCCTGATCTTTCGCGAAATGTTCAGCCAGCCAATTGGCCGGTATTGAATTTCGATTGCGGTCATACCCAAAAGGAGGTTTTACCCCGGTTGTTTCGAACGAGTGGTGATCCCACGGGAAGAACATATTCCGGGTAATCCGATGCATGGGCCGAAAGGAATCCGGTCAATCGGTCCATATAGGCCAATCCGACATTTTCCGATGTCCGGGCCAAGGCAAAATATTGCTGATCCGAGAGTGGGGTGGTGACGTATGAGTTCTGCTGCGTGGCGTTTTGGGATTCAAAAAAGAGGCCTTTATCGGTGACGTTAATCCCTAAGTGAAATCCTGCCCTGGCAATGGAGAGGTGTACCAATGGTTTTTGGATGTATGGAATCAGCCTGGTGATTTTTTCATCTGGGTGGCTTTTGGCCATTTCCGATTTGACTTTGGCGAAGAGGGCTGCTCCAAGCAGCGCCTGAATCTCGAAATCTTCCACCTGGGTGATGTAGCGGTTGATCTTCAGGAAGACCAGCCGGGAGTTATTGATGTTGAAGATTTTATTAAAAACCCCCGTGTTTGGAATCAGGGAAGTTTTGCG
>CAZEKJ010000007.1:151565-156878 GCA_964512915.1 uncultured Porphyromonadaceae bacterium | reverse complement strand
ATTGACGATTGACGATTGACGATTGACGATTTTGTGACCGTGTGCCCGTAGGGGCGTCCTGCGGACGCCCGTATATGGGCGTCCGCAGGACGCCCTTACAGGCACGATATAGCGACATATATGACGATGATATACAGACAGTTACTTTTAGCTCTGGCCATGACTTTCATGACCAGCCTCCCCGCCTTTTCCCAGCAAATCCCAACCGGTATCTCCTATGAAACCTGGGAGCGGATGGGAAAACGCTGGGAATCCTACATGAGCTGGGCAACAGTTGAATTGAAAGATGGAAGTACGGTTTCCGGGCAGCTTACCCTGTCAACCGAATCGGAGATCACGCTTCAGCTGAACAAAGCCATTCCGGTTTTCCCGGCCGATCCATCCGGATTCCGGAAAATCAGGGTTGAGGAGATCAAATCCATCCGTCTGGTCCGCGGCGGACATCCCTACCAGGGGCTGATCATCGGGGCCCTTTCCGGAGCTGTTCCGGGTGTGGTTACCGGACTGATCCTGGCCCAGGGTTGGAGCATAATTCCCGCAGTTGTTTTTGGGACAGTAACCGCTGGCTCCGGCGGCTGGATCGGGAGTGCCATTCAGAAAGCCAGCCGCAGGGAGAATATCGAAATCCTGACCTCACCTTTGGGAACCCGACAGCTGGCGCTTCTTGAAAAAAGTGCACTGCTTCCGGGCTCTCCGCCGGAAGGATCCTTTTCAAAACAATCTCCGGCAACGGACATTATCGGTTTTGAAAAACAAATTCCATCCTCTAAAAAACTTCAAAATGCTTTTCCGGTAAACCCCTGGAGCCTGTCGGTCCAGACCGGCCTCCTCACCAGCGATGTGCGGAAGAAATTGCAAAACTGGTTTATGGAACCGATGCTGGGGCCGCCTACCCAATACTTCGAGACCCGCATTTTCCTTCAGGCTGATATTACCCGGCGTATTGGAAACCGCTTTCAGGCCGGCGCCCTTTTCAATCTGGTGCCCGGGGATATCTCCTATTCCTATTTCAGCAAGTATTTACCGGAGTATGGTGTAAGCTATGATTTCAACCACATTTTCAAGCAGACGATTTTCGGCCTGTTTGGCGGGTACCTGTTTCAGCCGGCCGACCGCTTCCTGTCGCACCGGTTTCAGGGGTCCATCCAGGCCGGCCCGGTACTCTCTGATATCTATGAACATTTCTATTATCAGTGGAGTACCCTCGATTACACCCTGCATGCCGACAAGCTTACACAGGTCCACATCTGGAAACCGGGTGCATTTCTGAGGCTCAAGGCGGAGTATTTCCTGATTCCGGGATTATCACTGACTTTCGGAGCACAGGGATTCTGGATTCAGCCGGTGCATTTTGAAAACAGGACCATCGTCCCCGAATCTGTGTATGGGCCAATTTATGTGACCATGCATAAGTTGAATTTCAGCAGTCTGCAACTGTCTGGCGGATTTACTGTACACTTTTAATTGACTCGCTTACGCTCGCTAATTGGCTCGGCTAACGCCTCGCTAATTGGCGCTGCGCGCTAATTGGGCCAGAGCCTAATTAGTGAGCGTTAGCGAACCAATTAGCGACCGAAGGGAGCCAATTAGCGAGCGTAAGCGAGTCAATTTGGAGCGCAGCGACCTTTTACCGGCCTCTCATCTGAACTTTATAGGTTCCCTTTGCTTTTTCAGCAGCAACCGTTATGGTCCATTTTCCTTTTGAAGCCGATTCTTCGTCACCCTCAAAATTCAGCGACTGGTTCCAGCTTACATTGGCGAGCGGCGACAGGGTATATTCGTTGAAGAGGGATCCGTCGGGCTTCTTGATGGTGATCTTAACCTGACCTTCATCAATTGAACCGCTGACGCTCAGTGAAACCCCTGATGCTTCCTCTTTCACTTCATAGGGAAAATCGGCTGTGATCGTTTCTCCAGTCAGTTTTTTCTCGATCTCCAGTGCATCCTGTCCGCCGAAAACGGTATAAACTCCACCTTTAAAATTCGGACTGTCGATTTTGATATTTGGAGCAGTCACCACCATCGGTTCGCCGCTTTTCCATTCGAAGCCCGGAGTTTTGTAATAATAGTTGGATTTCTTGCCGTTCTCATCCTTGTGAAGCTCAATTTCCATCTTTTTCAGGTCCTGCAGTTTATCCAGGTTGAGTTCCCTAATTTCGGCCAGCTTTTCGAAATTTCCTTCCTGAATCTCTTTCATGTGTAATTCCACCTTCATCTTTTGTTCCCTCATCGCCTCGCGCTGTTCCTGCATGGCCTCGCGCTGGGCTTCCATAACTTCCCGCTGAACATCAGACTGAACGCGGTATTCATTACGCGCCCTGTCGGCGTGCTCAAGAGCGGCCTTGCGGATTTTCTCAATCTCTGCGCGGTCGATCGGGCGACCGATAACCGTGACATCACTGAACTCATGACCGGTCAGTTCCTGCAATTTCTTTTGCTGCTTCTCGATTTTCCGCTCCAGCCGGTCAATTTTCTTCTGATTTATTTCCTGCGCCATGGCTGCGGAAGAACCGGCCAGAAAAACTAAAAGAAGAATCGGTACAAATACTTTTGATTTCATTTTTATTCTGATTTTTAAATTCTGCCGAAAGTTACGCAGGAGCTGATGGGCAGCGCGTTAATGAAGGGTTAATATCGTGTTAACAGGCACTTCGGGTTAATAGGCTCGGCTATGCCTCGCTAAAAGGTCGCTGCGCTCCTAAAAGGGGCTTCGCCCTAACAAACCCCGATGGCAAATGCCTTTTAGGGCGAAGCCCCTTTTAGGAGCGCAGCGACCTTTTGGGAGCAAAGCGACCTCTTAGCGGAGCGCAGCGGAGCCTATTATCTCCTGATACGCCCGTGCACCTGGCTTGAGCTGCCGCATGAGTGTGACGCGATCCATCGAGTACAAGCCAAATTGCATATCCCATCCCAGCGACCACTCAAAATTATCGACCAGGGTCCAGTAGTAATAACCCCGGATATCGTACCCTTCTTCAATGGCGCGGGAGACCGAATATAGATACCGGCGGATGAAAAGCTCGCGGCGGTCGTCCTTTGCATCGGCGATTCCGTTCTCGGTGATGTAGATCGGTACGCCCAATTCCGAAATGGTTTTTATGGCCCTGTATAATCCTTCCGGGTACATGGAATAGTCCATATCGGTTTTTACTTCTCCGGGTAACAGCCTGGCTTCGAAGGCCTTATCAAGATCCGTGGAAAATTTGTAATTGTAATGCGAATAATAATTAAGCCCGATGAAATCCGTGGATCCTTTAGCATCCGGATTGGAATCCCTAAGGTTGGCCATGGTGGGCATGAAGAAGCGGAACTTACCCGTGCGGATAAAATCAAGGGTAGTGGTGTTGAATACATCATCGATCAGGTTGGCCAGGGTCCAGTCGAAGGGATTCCATTTCCGGTAGGGATCCATCTGTGTCATGTTTTTTACCAAACCTACCTGAGCCTCCTGTCCACCGGGCAAACTTTTAATTCTGCGATAGGCCTGAACATGAGCCTCAAGAATGTTCCGGAGCACCACTGCGGCCAGTTTCGGATCCTTTTTCCCGGGGGGCATCGCTCCCTGGAAATACCCCTCCACCACATAAACAGCCGGCTCATTAATCGTACACCATAATTTTACCCTGTCTTTCAAAGCCAGATAAACTACCTCACTATACCTCACAAACTCCTTAACATTCCCGCTCTTCTCGAAGGCTCCCTTCTTTTCAAACCATATCGGATTGGTGAAGTGGTGAAGCGTAACCATCGGCTCGATCCCGCTGGCAATCAGGGAATCACAAACATCCCTGTAATGCTGGATGGCAAGCGTGTCGAAAACCCCTTCCCATGGTTCAATTCGGCTCCACTCAACGGAGAAACGGTAGGAATTCAACCCCAGCTCTTTCATAAGCCGGATATCATAGGGGTATAGATTCCAGTGATCACAGGCACGGCCCGATTTCTGGCCGCCGGCAACCACCGGCGTTCCGGTTGAGTCAACCGTCTGCTCCCATAGGTACCATTGGTTATTGGTATTGTACCCTTCCACCTGGTGGGCGGCGGTAGCCACGCCCCAGCGGAAGTCTTTCGGAAAGGACAGATTATCGGAGTTGACCTTATCCCAGTTCCACCGGGTTTGGGGCCGGGCAATCTGGAAAAGCACGCATGCCAGGATCCAGAGACTGATGAATGAGGCAAGAACGATGATGAGGGTGCGGAGTTTGTGGTTCATTTTGTTACTTGTTACTGGTTACTGGTTGCTGGTTAGGCGGGCGCGCGCCATGCGCCCCTACGGGTCACTCTTTCGCGTCCCGCGTCACGCGTCACGATACCTCCTTAGTACCCTCAGAGCACGGAGCGTATTCCACCGGCTCGGCTTTCCGGCGGTTTCCATATCGAAATGGACCTGACCGGGGATTCTGGCCGGTACGTTCCAGGTGCCGTCCTTATTTTGTTTGTCCAGCAAGAGTTCAATGGCGGGATCCATCCGGGGATCATGCGGAATCCGGGCCGACTGGAAATAATCGAGGGCCCGCAAAAAATCATACCTCCAGCGAAAAGGGTAGGCCATGCGAAGGAAATCCTTGTGGATGACCTCCCCGGTTCGTTCGGAGAGAAAGAGCTTGTGCCTGAGGATGAATTCAACAGAAGATTGCCGGGCTGCCCGCAATTCATCGAGACGGTAAGGGTACCCGTTGCGTTCATATTCCTCAATTCCTTCGAGCACCGAGATTGTGGTGTGGAGGGAACTGTGGACGGCGCCCGACCGGTTGGACCGGCAATTGAAGCCCCCGTCTGGCATCTTTTGGGAAAGGATGAAATCAACCACCGGTTCCAGTTTTAAAGCTTCGATCCCGAAATAGCACGCATAATGCAGAAACATGCCGTTTATGCATACGTCGCTTTTATCCACGCTTCCAACAGGATTGATTCCTCCGTCCTTCGCCCGTTCGCGGGTAACAATACGATCGATAATTTCCCGGATGGGCTCAATATCCGGAGATATGCAAAGGTTGCGTAAATCCTGCAGGGTATAGTGGGTGGAAATCCACTTAGGCTGATAAAACTTCATGCCCCAGTGGCCGTCGGGTCTTTGTTTTGAAAGGAACTGCGCTCCCCAGCCTTCAGTTGCAATACGCTTCTGAAGATCAGGCCGGGCCGTATCCAGAAGATCGCGGTGGACCTGGAACTGGAGTGAAACGTCGCCGCCCAGCAGCCAGCTAAGAGTCTCTTTTTCGTTCATGGGAACGAAGGTAGAAAGAAAGACTGAGAGACTGTAAGACTTTAAGACTTAGAGACCAAGAGACTGTAAGACCGAGAGACCGAGAGACC
>CAZEKJ010000007.1:8342-151465 GCA_964512915.1 uncultured Porphyromonadaceae bacterium | reverse complement strand
AAGAGACCGAGAGACCGAGAGACCAAGAGACCGAGAGACCGAGAGACCAAGAGACCGAGAGACCGAGAGACCAAGAGACGGCGGAATCTGTACAAATGATTCGGACTGGCTTAACTGGCAACTGGTAACCGGCAACCGGTAACTAAACCAGTGCTTCTGTGTATTTTACGAAGTTATCGAGGATCGCCTGCCAGCCGGCACGCTGGAGTTCATGCGAATTCTGGTCTTCTGTTTCAAAGGACTCAACCACCTCGGTTTTGTTTCCCACAGGGGTAAAAGTAACCGTCATTTTCCTTCCGTCGCCCAGGGTGGATTCAAGTTTTTCATTGAGGACCACCTCGTCATAAATGCCCCAAAAATCAAACCCCACCGAGCCGTCTTTGGCTTCCATCCTGGAGTTGAATTTTCCACCGGCTCTCAAATCGTTGGTGGCATGAGGTGTATGCCAATCATCGGAAGCCGCATTCCAACGGGTAATATGTTCAGGGGAGGTCCAGCATTTCCAGACGGTTTCAACCGGAGCGTTGACGGTAGTGCGCAGTGTGATCGTTACCCGGTTCATGTTTCAGGATTTTTTCTCTGAACAGTTAAACATCCAGTTAATACCAAACTTGTCTGTGCAACTTCCGTAATAGTCGCCCCAGAACATGTCCTGAAGTTCCTGTGTAACGGATCCGCCGGAGGACAGGGCACTGAACAGTTTTTGGGTTTCTTCCCGTGTATCCGGGACGAGCATAATCGTGACATTATTCCCCGGGTGCAGTGGATATTGCATTGATTCCGGCATATCAGATCCCATGAGGAGATGTCCCCCAAGGATAGGCAGTTCCATATGCATAATCAGATTTGAATCTTCATCAGAAATTGGCGGATTGCCTTCGCTTGGCGGAATATCACGGAAACGCATGATTCCGTATCCACTAAACTGGCCGCCAAAGACGGATTTGTAGAAATTGAATGCCGTTTCAGTTTCACGACGAAAATTAAGGTATGTACAAACTTGTGCCATGGTTTTTTAATTAGTTATCAATTTAGACAACTGTCCGGTTTTATTGTTCAAAGAGTCTGGAGTCTGGACGCGGTCCCCGCTTTCGCGGGGATGACAACGCTCCGAGCTAACTGGTAACCGGCAACCGGTAACCGCTTCGCTGTTTCACTGCACCCACCGGTTACCGTCGTACTCCGCCTCCGGCACCAGCCTGGGGTTGAGGAGGATCTCGCGGATTTCACCTGACAGCACGTTGATTGTCAGCGAAGAGACGCCAGATTTCCAGCAGTCCATTTTTTCGGTGAAGATCTTTTCGGTGCCATCGGAATATTTGATGGTCAGGTTGACGGGCAAGGGGTAGCCGCCCTTGTTGAGTATTTCGACGGTCTGTCCGTTGGCTGATTTCCCGACCTTGCCTATTGCCAGATCGGCATATCCGAATTCAAAAAACCAGGGCTTCCAGAACCAGGACAGGTCCTCACCGGCTGTGGCGTTAAAGGTGTTGAAGAGATCGTAGGGAGTGGGATGGAGTCCTTTCCAGCGTACCATGAATTCACGCAGGGCGGCCGTGAATTTTTCATTGCCGAGATAATCATAAAGCACCATGAAAGCGGCTGTCGGCTTGACATAAGTGGTGAACCCATAAGTGAAGTCGCCAAGTTTGTACGACATCAGCATCATCGGAACATCTACGGATTGTCCTCCGGCATCCTCGCTGTATTTTGCCGGCAGCATCTGAAGGAAATTGAGATCCTTGTCGCCTGCCTGGTCGCAAAAGGCCAGAAACCCCAGCAGGGTGAAGATCCCTTCATCCATCCATCCATATTTCTGTTCATTGATTCCGGCATAGAAAGGCAGATAGGCGTGTCCGAGTTCATGAACGGTCACCATCATGGATTCCATCGGCTCCTTATAGTTCTGCTGGTTGATGATCCCGGGAAACTCCATGCCGCCCGGCCCTCCCTCGAAAACGGTGATCTCGTTCCCGGGGTAAGGCAATGCCGGTACCTTCCCTGAATAATACGCAATGGCCTTGCGTATGTAGTCGGGAATCTTGCCGCAATTAGCAGAGGCCGGACTGTATACCGAATGAATCAGGACTCGTCGGTTGCCCTCCATCGTGCTTGTTGCATCCCACAGGTAGCTGTTGCTCAGGCAGAAGGCAAAATCCATCTGGTTGATCAGCTGGTATTTCCAGGTGTGTTTTGGCGAAGGCACCAGAATGTCCCCTGCCTCCCGATCGGCCTGGGAAAGTATGTGGATAACGGAATCAGACTGCGCAGCCGTCCGGATTCTTTTCAGGTATTTATCCTGATAGATCTCTGCTCCGTTCAGGAGGGTAGCCGATGACCAGAGTGTATAGGGTGCCGGAACGGTGATCTCAACCCTGTAATCGGCAAAATCACTGTAAAACTCCGCCTGACCGGTATACCCGGCCGTGTTCCAGCCTTGAATATCATCGTATACGCAGAGTTTCGGATACCAATAGGCAATAAAGAAGTTGCTCCCTTTGTAAGTACCCTGACGCTTAACAACCGTTTCGGGCATCTTCTCTTTCCACTCTATCTCGATATTGACCTTGCTGTGCGGGGCGATTTTCGTTTTAAGCGGAAAGGTGAAAATCGTTGAAAAGAACCGGTAGCTTCCGGGCGGTATTACTGCGCCGTCAACCCTGACACTCAGGATTTCAACCCCGTCATGTATATTGACCGGATCGATATCCGAATCCCGGGTGTTACCTTTCTTGTACATATTCTGATACAGGTTGAAACAGAGCTGACCGAGAGAATCGGGGCTGTTGTTATCATAGGTAATGGTTTCAGATCCCGACAGGATTTTAGTATCGGGATTAAAATCGGATTTGATGACATAACTGGCCCGGTTCTGGAAATAGTTTTTGCCAGGCTTGCCATCCGGATTGCGGGTTTCCTGGCTGAATGATTTCTGAATTTCTTTTGGAAGGTACAGTTTATCAGTAACTTGTGCAGCAGAAATGCCTGATATAACAATCAGCAGGAAGAAGGAAACAGCCAATGCAGGGATCTGCTGACGGAAAGGTTTTCTCATGGATTTTTAGTTTCGTTATAAATAAGACGCAGGAAATATTTGATCGCAATAAGGATTGGCGTTGCAGCAAAGAATGTTACCAGTGGTGGAATTGATAGTTAGTTGACAGACAAAGAAACATCAGGGCCCTATCAGTTGGGGGCTGGGGCAAAAGGCAAAGGGCAGAGGGCAGAAGGCAGAAATTAGTTTTAAGGATTAGGAAATAATAATGAAGTTGATGCTGTATTTAATTAATAATGTAGCGGTTACAACTTTATACTTTTTTTGCCTTTTTACTAATTTTTGCCTTCTGCCCTCTGCCCTTTGCCTTTTGTCCCACCCCCAACTGATAAAGCTCCTCCGAAACATCAGCACGAACCAGCATCCAGCAACCAGCAACAAGCAACCTCCCTTTTATCTTGCTACCATAAGTTTTTTGGAGAGGGATTGCCCGGTGGCGAGGGAGATGGAGTATGTGTAGATTCCGGGTTTGAGGTTGGGCAGGCTGCAGGCGATTTCGTGTTTTCCGCTTGGGTAGTGAAGGTTTTTTATGAGGCTGGCGATTTTGGTGCCTGTATTGCTGAAAAGATCGAGGCTGATGGTCTGCGGGGTATTGAGGGAGAAGGAGAACAGGGTCTGGGTATTACACGGATTCGGACTGTTCTGATAGAGCTCGAAGCCGGGGTTTAATCCTGCGGACGTTCCGCCTGTAAAGGGATTCAGGGATTCTATAACCTGTATATCCACCCACCAGATATCCCCGTTCTGGTGGAAAAACAGATATTTCCCATCCGGCGAAATATAAGCTCCTCCGGCATCATGGCTGAATCCATGGTTGGTAAGGTCTATACCGGTGTCCCAGGTTCCGTCGCTTTTCTTAAAGCTAACAAAGAGGTGGGAGCCCCCGTCAATATCAAACAGGATGTAGCTGCCATCGGGTGCAATGCAGGGGTGAGCCTGTGATCCGTAATTGGGCTGGATATTGAGCCTGTTCATTCGGGTGAAAACGCCCCGGGTAGTCTCGATTGCAGCCAGGTAAGTGCGGCCGGTGGTGACCCTTGCGGACATATCGGTTGTATACAGCTGACCTGTCTGATCGGCGGTCATATACATGCCGTCGCCGGCCAGAATGGGCTCTGACCATCCGGTTCGTCCCCGCTCAACCATGTAGTAGGGATGAATGTCGGATCCCATGTTCCACATGAAATAGAGCCGCCGGCCATCCGGGGTTATGCAGGGCTCGGCTGCCGGATGTGCCGCGGATGGCACGAATTCCGCAGGAGCCGACCAGGATCCCTGTTCAAACCGCGAGCAGTAGACCTTTGAGGGTGTGCTTTCGCCGAACCTGTAAAAGTATAGCTCAGAACTGTCGGAAGAAAGCGTGAGGGAATATTCGCGCAGGCCGGATGAGGAAACGATCTCCGGTGCAAACTTCTCCGGAGTAAGTCCGGGAGGGACCTGGCCCAGGTAGGGTCTTTTAGGGATCCGGTCATAAATAACCGATGCATCCACCCAATAGGGATTGAATCCGAGGTCGCCCGGCCGGTCGGTGGTGTAAAAGAACCAGAGGCCGTCCGTTGAAAAGGTACTCCATGCCTCCTCCGTCCCGGAATTGAAACCGGCGCCTAAATTTTCCGGCTGGCTCCAGGTGCCATCGGGGTTTTTATAGCTCAGGAATAGGTCGAAGTGTCCCTGTCCGCCGCCCCGGTTTGATCCGTAAACAATAAATTGCTCGTTTACATCGATGGTTGGAAATCCATCATGCAGAGAGGAGCAAAGTACGGTTTGCCGTGTGGCGTTTCTGTACTGGACTCCATCAATGCTCTGCCAGCAGTAAATATCCAGGTCCGTCCCCTGGGCATTATCCAGTTCTGCATAGATATTTCCGTTTTTTGCCATTGAGAACTGCTTGCCAAGCCCCTTGCCTGCCGGTATGGGGAGGTTTACCACAGTGGGCGCCGACCATAACCCTACAGTTCTGGTCACCTTGTAAATGGCGGAGGCAGGCCGTTCCGACTGAAAATAGAGGATGTCCTTGCTTCCGAAGAATTTGGGATTGTTATCGGAGTAGGTGCCGCCCGAAAATGGCGCCAGCTGGGGAGCAGTCCAGGTTCCGTTGTTGCAGGTGGAATACCAGATTTGTGTCCGGTGAGCGTTCCTTAAGTATTTTACAAAGAATACCTCGGTTCCGTCGGGCGAAAAGGCCGGAACCCCGTGCCAGAACCATTCGGGCGTAGACAGGAATGCCGGGGTTCCGAACCTCACAGGTGTAGTTCCCGGTACTGACTGGCCAAAGTACTGGCAATTCTGAGCACTAAGACTGGTAAACAATAGAAATGACAGGGCTATCAGCAAAAAGCCAGACCGTTTGCATAAAAGAATTTTCATTGGAATACGGGTTTGATGGGTTTATGCGCTAAAGGTAGCGCGTCAAATCATCAGGAACCGGTCCGATTTACGGTTGGCGGGGATGGGTTAACGGATGGGCGGATGTTGATCAGGTAAACTCCCAGGAGGATGAGCACCATGCTACCCACATGCAGCAGGGTGATCTTTTCGCCGTCGAGGATTCCCCAGCCGATGGCAAAAACGGGGATTATGTAGGTTACCGATGAAGTGAATACGGCCGAAGTGTAGCGTATCAGGCTGTTCATCAGCAGCATGGCCAGAGCGGTACCCACGATGGCTAATGTTGCAAGGGCCAGCAGGTGCATGGGCCAGCCCGGGCTGTCAAGTACGGGCTGAAAGTCTGTGGTCAGCAGATAAATCAGGGCAAACGGCCACAGAAACATAAAAGACAGGGAGGTAATCTGAACGCCGGTAAGATGGGTGAGTGTAGATTTGATTACGTTGACATTGGCACCATACATCAGAGTGGCAAGAACAATGAAAAGGGCATAGGTATTGATGCTGCGGAGGGACACCCCCTCCCCGAGCGAAATCAGCCATACTGCACCTGAGAGGCCCAGTAAAAGTCCCAGCACCTGTTTCCACCCGGTTTTAGTTTTAAAGAACAGCATCCCCACGACCAGCGTGAAAACCGGGGTCAGCGAGTTGAGCATGCCGGCCACCGCGCTGTCGACTCTTGTTTGGGCCTTGGTAAAAAGAAACGCGGGTATGAAACTTCCGATAAACCCAGCCACCAGCAGACTTTTAATGTCCTTTCGCTTCAGATACTTCAGGTTTTTCAGAGCGAGAGGAAAAAGGAAAAGGGATGCCAGAAGAATCCGGATAGCTGCGGCCTGACTACTGGAAAAGCTTTTAAGCCCGATTTTCATCAGGATAAATGAACTGCCCCAAACCAACGCAAGTAAAAGGATTATTGAATATTGGAAACTGCGTTTGGTCCAGATCATTTTTTTGGTAATGCCGTTGATTTACTCTTTGACGGCCCGAAGGTAGGTTATTTTCTGAACGCCGCTTGAATCGTAATAAACAGTCACCTCTTTACCGTTGACGGCTACCATCTCAGGGGTAATGAAATAGTCAAAGGCAACCTCCATTCCTTCCTTGTCGGTAACCGTAACCAGGTCTGGCAGGTCACCGGCCGTTGCCGTGGTACATCGTCCCAGTTTTCCGGTGAGAACCTTCCAGGACTGATCTTTCTCCGGAGCGTATTCCCCGAGAAGTGATTTTCCTTTGTAATGGATGTCGAACATATTGTTTTCGAGTTCGCTCAGATAATAAATCACGGCATATTTCCCCCTGAGCGCATTCAATTTTGCTGCATCCAGCCCAATGGTTTCGGCATTCAGGTCAAAATCAACTTGATAATGCCGTTCGGGGAATTCAACAGTAACCACAAACATAGGGTATGCGCCGTCCTCAATCCGGATTATTCTGCCGAATTCACGGTTTTCAGCGTGGCCCGGTTCGCGGTCCTCTCCCTGGGAACCTGGTTCAGCAGCCCTGACGCTCCCGCCGCATTCGTCCTCTTCGGTCATGCCATCAACCCATAATTGCAATGTCCGGCTCCTCTCCCGGGTGAGATACTCGAGGTAACTCGCCTGACATAAAGGATGGATGCTACCGTAATATCCCGGCTCGCGGTCGGGGTATTTCATTTTCAGTTCCGCATCGCGGAAGGTGATCCAAATCCGCTGGGAGGCTTTCAGGTTTTTAATGAAGGCGGTATCTTCCTTGTAAATCGTCTGCAGTTTCTGATAAACCTGGTTCAATTCCTTATCGGCTTTCAGATAGGAATCATGGGCTTCTTTATTCAGGTCCTGCTGAGTCTGGGCAAAGCCTCCTATAGAAATCAGGCTGATCAAAAGGAACAGTATAATTTTCATGGATTTGTTTTAGTTCAGATGATATAACAGGTATTGCGAAAAATTGTTCAGCCGGCCGGTGGCCGTGCAGCGTGCATCATGCGTGTGGTCATCAATCGATAACGATATCATATTTCCCCATTAATCCGGGAATTCCTGCCAGTGAGAACTTCGCCTTTCTGATCCGGTTGTTTTCGGGGTCGATGGAATAGTTGAAGGCTTCGCGGAAATCTGCTTTTTCCAGGATGGTCCGGTCGAAAGCAGCCAGGGCGAGGTCGCACCGGTCAAAAACGGCTTCGGTAAGGTCCGCTTCGGTGAAATCCACCTCGCGGAGGTTGGAGTTTCTGAACCGGGTTTTCTTAAGTTTCATCTTAAAGAAACAGGAGAGGTCGAGGATGCACGCCTCGAAATCCACGCTGAAAAGCAGGGGGTGGCACTGTTCAAAATGAAGCCCAAGAAGCTTGCAGGTTTTAAATTTGCAGGTACGGAAAGATGTTTTGGAGAGTTGGGCCAGAGTGAGGTCGCAGCCACAGAAGGTACACCCGGTGAACTGGATGCCAGACAGGTCGCCATTTGCAAAAATGCAGTCGTTGAAGGTGCAATTTTCATACTCGCCGAGTGGGAGAGACTTAATGGAAAAGTCCTCCTTCGAAAATATTTCGTCCTCACGGTAAACTTTATCCGGTGCCATGCTGATTACCTGACAAATTCAATCCGGCTCCATTTATCGGGCATATGGGTGTCGTAGATGCCGTGGCTGTTGAGAACCATGGCCGGATGGGGCTGGATCTCATTGCCTCCGGCGTTAAGTTTCTGGAACCTGCCGAGGAACATTGTCCAGATATCCCCGGGCTGCGGGGGCAGGGAGCGGCCATTAGCCAGGAGTTCCAGGCTGCTCCAGGGGATGGCGATTTCAAGGCTCCAGCCTTTGTCCACGTCGCTGTTGTCATTGAGGGTTCCGTCGAGATGGACGGCCGTTTCCAGTCCGGGCATATCGAACCGGGTAAAGGCCCAGCGTATTCCCCGGGGGTTGGTTCCTTTCCAGAATGTGGCTCCGCTGCGGTCGTAATCGCCGCCAAAGGTGTAGGCATCCGGCTGATGAACGTCGAACATCGGGATATCGAACCGGCTTCCTTTTATATATGCATCTTTCCAGATGAAAAACACTTCATATATCGTGTTGGCGGCATTCACCTCAAGTTCGTAGTAGCAATCACCTCCATCGATAAATACCTCGAGGTCGCTTTCGAGAAAGATGATGCTGTCGCGTTCGGTGAGGTGAGCCTCGAGAAACGGTTCCTCTGCTTTAAAGGCAATATAGAGATGCGTATCGTTCCAGAGGATGGCGGCCTGCGTGTTGAACATGCCGGGAACCCCTGAGACCATGTCGGCGAAACGCTTGCTCCAGCGGGCATTCTGCCAGATCTCTTTTGAGAGGTCTCCGTCGATTGTGAGGGATTCCGAAACTTTTTGGGCGGTATAATCAGGTAATTGTATCATCATTCATTTTTTTAACCACATTAGGCACAATAGGTCACAATAGATTTAATATTGATAAGACGGATATATCCGTCTCTACTGTGTTCTATTGTGCCTATTGTGGTTTAAGAGTGAATTTTGCCATATTCTCGTTGACTCTGAATTTCACGATTCGGCTGATGAGATCGAGGGGCATCGGCTTAGTGAGGGGAAACTGGACGGAGCCTTTGGCTCCCTTGAATTGTGAGAGTTCCTCTTTGAAGGCCTCTATTCCGGAGGGCACGGGATAGAACCCGATATGGTTCTTAAAAGCCGCGAAGTGAACCAGGTTCCCATTCAGTTTAAAGGTTGGCATCTGGTAGCTGATGGCTTCGGTTGCCTGGGGTGCTGCAGCCCGGATGGTTGCCCGGATTTCCTCCAGGATTCTTTGGATTTCCGGGGGGAATCCAAGGATATATTCATCGATATTTTTTGGCGCTGTCTGCATGGTGAGTAGGTGATTAAATGATTTTCTTTACCCATCGGAATCCTTTGAATGGCACGTATTTAACTGGCAGGTCGAACCAGGTGGGGCTCAGGACGTACGAGCGGGAATTGCTGAATGCCAGGAAACTGTGGTGACCGTGGTAGTGCCCGAGGCCGCTGTTGCCTACGCCTCCGTAAGGCAGATGATGGTTGGCAATATGGAGCAGAACATCATTGATGCATCCTCCGCCGGAGGTTGTGTGAGCCAGGACCTCCCTTCCCCTGGTTGGATTTCCGAAATAATATAGTGCCAGTGGTTTCTCCCTTGAATTGACATAGGCGTATACTTCTTCGATACTATCGAATGTCAGGACCGGCAAAATCGGTCCGAAGATCTCTTCCTGCATGATCGGAAAATCGGGCTGAATATCATCTATAAGGGTGGGTGCCATGTAGCGGTCGGCGTGTTCTACCCGGCCTCCATAGATGATCGTGCCGTGAAGTAGCAGTTTCTGGAGTCGTTCCAGGGCGGAATGACTGACGATCCGGGGGTACCAGGGACTTTTATGGACATCCTGGCCGTAGGTCCGCTCAAAATGTGCAATGATTTTCCGGAGGAGCTCCTCCTTGACTGACCGGTGAACAAACAGGTAATCAGGAGCGATACAGGTTTGTCCGGCGTTAATGGTTTTTCCCCAGGCAATTTTTTTTGCTGCAATGTCCAGGTTGGCTTCCTGGTCCACAATGCAGGGACTTTTCCCGCCCAGTTCCAGGACTAGCGGGGTGAGGCTTTCCGCTGCGGCGCGCATCACCACTTTCCCCACGGCGGGGCTGCCTGTGTAAAAGATAAAATCAAAGCGCTGTTCTAAGAGTATGGCGTTGACCTTGCGGCTTCCCTGGACCAGTGAAACATAATCGGGCCGAAAGGTATCGCGGATCATTTCCTCCATCACCCCCGCCACATGGGGTGTATAGGGTGATGGCTTAAGCATTGCGCAGCAGCCCGATGAGATGGCACCGATGAGCGGGTTCATGAGGAGCTGAAAGGGATAATTCCAGGCTGCCAGAACGAGGGCAACCCCCAGGGGCTCATAATAAATCCGGCTTCTGGATGGCAGCAGATGGAAGGGTGTGGGAACCCTTTTTGGCTTTGCCCACCGTTTCAAATGCCGGATATGGTTATCGAGGTCCTGCATAACCATGCTGATTTCGGTCAGGTAAGCCTCCTCCGCGGATTTATGAAGATCCTTCCATAGGGCTACGGTGATCGGCTTTTCAAATTTTTTGACAGCAGCCTTGAATTTTCGGAGCTGATCAAGCCTATATTTCAGATCTTTTGTTTGATTTGTAGCAAAAAAAACGCGCTGGCTGTTAAGAGTTTCCAGGATAGTTTGGGCGGAGGTATCTTCCATGTGTGGTTCCTGTTCTTTGTCAGAGCGAAAGATATGGAAAATGCGTCACGAGAAAGGCAATAATGAGTTTGTTCATTTCAGGTAATCCAAAGTGAGGTTGTTATATACCCGGGCGAAGGTGGCAATGTTCCGGTTATCCCCCTTCAGGCTGTCTATAGGGGTTGAAAGGTAAAAGTCGGCCGAAGGCAGCAGGGAGTTGGCATTGGGCTTGGCAAAACCATAGAGTCCAACCCCGGATTTCATGGCATCGATCACCACAGTTTTGGCATCCTGACCGTTCCAGTTGGCCAGGCAGGTGATCAGCCGTGTTTGCGGACCCACCTGGCTCCGGATCTCCTCGATCTTTTTCAGGTCGCCCCCTTCGTTCATCAGCCAATCGATCTCCTGGAACATTTTTGAGTTGACGATATGCGGATGGGTGATATCGAAACAGGTAAGCCAGAGCTTGCAGTCAGGGTCAGTTTCCTTGGCTGCCCGATGGATCACCTCCCAGGTTTTCTCGATGGCCAGACGGCTGTATGCGGTGTAATCCGTCTCCGATAAACTGTCCTTGCCCGGAAAGGGTTTTCCCATCAATTCCTGATACCGTACCTTTTCGCTCTCCAGCCACTCGCCGCCGTTGGATGCGCGGTTAGGCTGATAAAACCAATCAATCATGAATCCGTCGATGCCCGATTTACTGATCGCCTCGCGGATGGCAACATCGAGATAATCCAGGTATTTCTGCGTAAAGGGAATGTGCCGGTCGGCCGGGATTCCGTAACTGTACTCCGGATTTTCGAGCCCCCAGCGCGTGTTCGACCCGATGCAGTAATACCCGTAGACCTGGATTTTTTCCTTGTGCGCCAGTTTTACCATCTCGGGCAGGAAATCATATTTCAGCCCCGGCTGCGCGGGTATTACCCCGTTTTTATACCATGCATATCCGTTGCAGGATACGCAGAACGTCTGGATCGCATTCACGCCCAGTTCTTTATACCACTTGATATGCTCAACAGGGTTGGCATCGGCCCACTGGCCGGGTGCCGCGAAGGCATTCGGACCCCCTTCGCCCCAGTTGAAATCGAGGTTGTAGGCTTTGATCGGGTCGGGCTCAGGCAGGTGCTTCGGGGCACAGGCGGTGAGCAGGAGGACGGCAATTGCTAATGGTAAGGTTCTCATGGGTTCAGGGTTTAAGGTTTGGGGTTTGGGCAGGGCGTTGTCATCCCCCGGAAAGCGGGGATGACATGTGCTTTATGGTTCATTTAAAGTTAATCCGGATCATTTTTTTGTCATCGGTTTGCCAGTAAAGATACTCTTCCCAGTTTAGTAGGAAGCGTGCTGGAAAATCATAAAAGTGCTTTGGCCTGCAATGATTCCGTCAGTTATCCGGATATAGTACATGCCATTTCTCAGATTGGAAACATCCAGAGTAAGGTCATCGGTATTATGGGCAGTCTTTGAAATGATGATTCTGCCGGTGGGCTCCAGACAGGTAATCTCAAGCGGCCATGTTATGGGTTCATAAACCCTGACGGATACCTTATCATTTGCCGGGTTTGGATTAACCGAGAACAACTGGTAGGTGGGCCTGTCTGTTGGCGGATAGATCCTGGGCCCACGATACCAAAGGTTGATGCCGTCTATGGCATATTGTTCCTTGCCGTCATCGTAGACGATCCTTTTTATTCCGAGGTTTTCAATCTCCCAGGAATTGCCTGAGTCTTCTGACTGGTACCGGTAACAGGTCAGGTAATCATAACGATTCCCCACGGTTCCGACCAGGGTTCCGTCAGCAACCTCATTAACTGACCAGATAAAGTAGCCCGGGAAGGGGGTGATGGTTTTCCAGGTGGAACCTGTATCCCGGCTTACCAGGAGAGTATCAGTCCTCTTTTTAAACATCAGGATTCTGTCTTCTTTCAGTACGGTTTGGATTCTGTACCATTCTCTGTCACCGGTATAGAGCTTTTCCCATGTTTTGCCTTTATCAGCCGAGCGGTATATGCGAAGTCCTGCCGGACCATCGGTGAGATCATGGCCTTCAATGTTTCCCAGAGTAATGGTCCATATCGAATCATGCGATTCACTGAATTTATCCAGGACAAAAGTTTCCTCCGGCACCTGAATTGGGGTCCAGGTCCTCCCGTGGTCGGTTGAGCGGTGAAATATTCCGGATCCGGTCATCATCCAGCTGCCATCGGATAGTTCCTGCAAATGTTTGATATGCCCCGAAAAACTCCCGGTTCCGCCAGAAAACCAGGTTACCCCCAAATCGGCGGAAACACTCAAGTATGCATCCTGTGTTGAGACAGGTGTGTCGTTCATTGCACTGTAGAGGTAGTTTCCAATAAATCCATTTAGAATCCTCTCATGGGAAGATGCTCTTACGGTTCGCCAGGTTCGGCCGAGGTTTTCAGAAATAAAATAATAATGACGATAATCTTCGAACTCAAAATCGGTTTGGACCACTAAAACGGAATCCCTGCGGGCCAGATTCGTGTCAAGGTGAAAACCGGAGGTATAAACCAGCTGCCACGGGGGGTGCTGGGCCTGAATGGCTGAAAACCAAAGAATCGATAGCACAAGACTGAAATTCAATCGTCTCATAAATAAAAAATAGTATTCATCCGTGCCACGTGAAAGCCGTTTTTCAGAATCGTTTTTGTCTGAGGGCTTTTAGGATTCAGGGCCGGGTTGGTGTGGTTCAGGTGGATGAACCATATTTTGTTCCGTTCTTTTTCTGAAAGGTTCCTGAACCGTTCCATGCTCTCGATGATGAACGGATGCGGTATCTCTGCAATATTCCGTCCGCTGATCTCGGCGGCATCGTAAAAGGTTCCGTCGATTAAAGCATAATCAACCCCCGCAATTGCCTGAATGATATCGGTTTCCCATTTATCCCACTTGTCAATATCGGGAATGAACAGGACCTTTTTAGATGGTCCTTCGATGATCATTCCAATGGTTTCTGAGTATTCATCCCGATGGGGTACGAGGAACGGCGTCACCTTCAGGTTGGGCGTCAGCACCACAGTCTGTTTGTCGGCCAACTGCCGGATTGCAATGTTTTCGAGCTTTACCAACTGGCTCCACGGACCGTTGTTTTCCAGGAACTCCTGCATCCGGGGCATGGCGTAAACCGGCACCTTCCGGGTATTCATGGCTTCCCGGCCGAGGTACATCAGGCCGGTATAATGACCGATGTGGGCATGGGTAACCACGATTCCATCAGGAGCTTCAGAACCCCCAAAGGGCGAATGCTTCAACAAGTTTTTCATCTGGAAAGGCATATCGGGCGTGGCCTCGATCAGAAATTTCTTCTGAGAAACCGGGTCAATGAGCCCCAGCGAGGTGACCTTCCTGCCCGGATCGGGATGCAGGAAGAGATCCCTGCAGCAATCCTTTTTGCAGCCGGGATGAGGGGAACCGGCATCCTGAACGGTGCCGAGGATTATCAGGCTGGAGGAAGAGGAAATATTTTGGGCGGGGAGTTTTCCGATTGCCAGTATGGTGATAATCAGAATATACTTTAAAAACATCACTTGTAGTTTTGTTTAATAATCAGAAAAGTCTGGTGCATCTGATAGATCATGATACCGTATAATACGGCTACATCAAGATAGTTCCGGTTATTCCTGAGAGCCCATCGGATTAATTTCCAGAAATATTTACGGTGACGATATTGAATGCCAACAACATAGAGAATCCTTACTGCCATGGCAACATCCGTTACTCCATACCGCACGGGAACTTTAATGCGTGATACAGGGGGGCGGTATATGCTGAAAAAGGTGACCAGCCTTTCGTAGGATTTCTCTGGCTCGTAGATGCCGGTGATCAGGTTCATAAAACCAATCCTGAGCGTTTCTTCGCCCATAAGCGGGATAATATTGGTATCCCCTTCTGCGAAGGCAAACTGCTTGCTCAGGCGGTCTTGTTGTTTCATTCTCTGATACAATTCCGTACCGGGAGGTGCTTTGAGAATGTTGACGATAGGCAGTGGGATACCGCTCTTCTGTATGAAATCAGTCTGCCTTTGAAAGATGTCCGGGGTGTCCTGGTCAAAACCGACAATGAACCCGCCGGCAATGAAAAAGCCCGCTTTCTGGAGTTTCCGGATGTCGTCGAGCTGGTTCCGCTTCAGGTTCTGTTTTTTACCCGATCCGGAGAGGCTTCCTTCGTCAGGGGTTTCAATCCCGATAAAAATCTGCCTGAAACCCGCATCAATCATGAGGGATATTAAAAGATCGTCATCGGCCAGGTCAATACTCAGCTGAGTTGCAAAAAGAAAGGAGGGGCTGTTCTTTTTTCTCCATTCAATAATGGCGGGCAGCAACTCCTCCTTGAGTTTTTTCTTGTTCCCGATCAGATTATCATCCGCGAAAAGGACCAGCCTGGTGCAGCTGTTTTGATTGATTAAATCCAACTCCTTAATGACCTGATCCGGGGTTTTGGTGCGTATTCGCCTCCCCAATAATGCAGTAACATCGCAAAAGTCGCATTGATAGGGGCATCCCCGCGAATATTGCAGGATAGAATAGAGGTAATCCTTCGCTTTGACGAGCTTATAATCGGGCAAGGGGGAATGGGCAAGGTTAGCAAATTCCCCTGATTTATACAGGTGATGTAAGGTTCCGCGCTTCACATCTTCTACAAACAATGGCAGGGTTAGCTCGGCTTCATTGAGTATAAAATGGTCGATTTCGGGGAAGCGCTCATGCTCATTGGTAAAGAGGGAGCCGCCTGCAACGGTTCTGACTCCGGCCTGAATGCACTGGCTAACAATCTGCCTGACAGAATCTTCCTGGACATTCATGGCAGAGATGAAAACAAAATCGGCCCAGACCAAATCCTTTTTTTTCAGGGATGTTGTATTCAGATCGACCAGTTTTTTACCCCAATCGGGTGGTAACAATGACGCAATGGTTAATAATCCGAGAGGCGGATAGGCTGACTTTTTGCCGGTGGCGTACAAAAAATGCTTCATCGCATAGAATGTATCCGGCATTTGCGGATATACCAGGAGAATGTTCATTTGAATCTTCCGGCGCAGACCACGTATTTCTTCGAATCACTACCCGTGGCAAGCTTATAGTAGGTGGTTTTGTGGTAGAGTCCGCTCTGATCGGGCTTCGTGTAGATGTAATCTTCCCATCCGGTTCCGTGCTCGAGGGCACCCGCGACGATTTCATCCCGGAATTTTTTTCCGGCGGCATCAGGCTTACCTGCAAAGGAGGCCCCAACGAGGCTCAGGTTTGTGGCATGTGCAACCATTACCACGTTTGTGTCATAAACAAAAGAATAGAGGGCGGGATTAGCCGGATCTTTATACGGAGCCGCACCCTGATTTATTCTGGTGATGGTTCCGGGCGCATCGGATTCCAGATCCGCCGCGGTCAAGTCAACCAGGTTTATGACCATCTCCTCGCTGATTCCGTCCTCATCGTGCTGTATAATCATGTACCGGTTCATGATTTTTTCATACTCGCTGCTGCCATCGGCTGCTTTCTCCGTCTTAAGAAGATCCAGCTGTTCCTGAAAGTCGGCAATCATCGCATCAGCCGTTTCAATGTTGAAGGCATAATAAAGCTCGGTCGAATAGAAGGTGAAGGGGGTTCCAAAATCTTCGGAGGTATATCCCAGTGCCTGGATCAGCAGGTTGTGATTTGCCACCGAGGTGGCCATAAACTGAATCTCCCGGTTAACCGCCAGGGCCTCATAAAGTTCGCTCAGGTTCTTGTATATGATAATGTTTGCTCGCAGAACCCCTCTGTCCATCAGCAGATCGAGGCTTGGATAATCCTCAACCACCCCGGTATAAAAGTTATTGAGATCGGTCAACTCGTCGATTTTGTTTCCCGATCCGGCAAGCGGAAACACGATCTCCGTATGGGGGGCAATGGGGCCTACCCATTTGAAAAGATCCTTCCTTTCGGGTGTTTTTGCCATAGTGAACAGCATGTGGTTCGACTCCTTCAGGGCAGCCTCATAGGCGGGTACCCAATCTGATATTTCGATCGCTGACCGGTCGATCGGTAGACCCAGCCCGGTAAAAATCCCCTCCAGCAGATCGACCGAAACGCCTTGCAGCTGGCCGTTCTCCGAATAGTTCCAGGGTGCATACTCTTCGGTGAAGTAGGTGAACTTCTCCGGATCCCCATTGGCGGGCAGCTTATCCTTTTTGCACTGATTTAGAGTCAATGGCAGGATTAACAGGATGAAAAGAAGCTTCAGGGAGCCGGGTTTCCAGGAGTAAGTGTTTATTGTTTTCATAACTGTTTAGGTTTAATCTCAAAATTATATTGATTCCCTTCCGATATCAAAACAGCGCTGCTATTTACCGTACCCAAACCATTGATTGTAAATGACTTGAGTTCAATACTTCCATAGAGTACCTCCAGTGTAGCCTTTCTTCCATCAATCCGGCAGGTTCCCCATGCCGAGCCGTTGCTCCAGAAATAGGTACCGGGATTTGAGTTAAAGCTCATGGATTTTTCAGGTGCGGAATAATGAAACCCGCTGATGGCCATCGGAGCCGACCAGCTGGCCATGGCGCGGGCATAGTTGTGGCCGCATTCGGGTTCATCAAAGGGATTGCGCTTTTCACCGTCGAACCGGTCGCGGATGCTTTGGATACACCTGAGTCCGGCTTCAGTCTGCCCTTCGTAAAGCATCCCGATGGCGGCGGCATATTCAAAGCCCGACATGGATTCGGCAAAGTAGGGGAAGGGAACCTTGAGCCGGCCTTTGGGCCAGCTGGCCATGATCAGTCCGGATTCCTTGTCCATCACATAGGAGCGCATGTTGTTGAAAATGTTGTCGAACCGCTCCACGAAGTTGTACTTGTACACGGTGGACAGGGCTTTTTTTACGTTACCCTGATCTGCGAGGTACCCCAGACCGCAGACGTGTGCCATATACTGGCCTGCGAGCTGGTCGACCAGGCAGCCGGAGCCCAGCTGATAGCGTGGAATATTTACCTCCGGATCGGTCATGTCGAGAAATTGGAATGTTTTTGGATCCGTTATTTTGTGTTCATAATACTCGCCGTTGAACAGGTTCTGATCGACCCATTTGCTGCCATTTGCAAATATCCGGTCACACCTGGCCGCGAAATCCTTATCATTCATGGCCGCAGCCATTTTGGAACAAGCCTTTAGCGCTCCGAAATACCAGAACTGCATCTGTGGATTCGGACCGTAGTAGTTGACATCCATGGTGTTATGCTGTTCTCCTTCCTGCACGCCGTCCTGGTTTCCATCCCAGCCCCGTTCAATCCAGGCGTAGGACATGGCCGCCTTAACTTTCGGCCAGTATGTCTTCAGGAATTCCATATCGCCGCAGAGCATCCAGTCGCGGTAAAACCGCATGATGGTTCCCATCTGGCCGTCGGCAGCGGCCACATGGTCAATTGTAAGGTTTGATTCCAGCGGGAGACTTACCCGGTTCATCATTTTGCCATTCTCCTTGGTTCCATAGGTAAACTCCACATCACGCATGGTCCGGGCCAGATCACCGAACAGGAAGGAGGTGGCGGTCTCATAATTCCAAACATGCGTGCAGCTCCCGTAGCACGAGCCAAAATCATCCATGACTCCCTCCCATCCCATCAGGTGCCCGTCGGGGATACGAAAAACAGTCTGGGACCGGAGTGTTGAGAGGTTAAAGAGCGCAGCCTCCTTGACGACGTCCGGAATGCTTGCAGACAGAAAAGCATCCACAAAACTCCTGGTTATTCGTTCATATTCTGATAATTGAGGAGCTTCTTTCAGGATCACATCCCAGGCATCGGAATATCGGGTTGTATAATAATTCCCGATGATTTTTCCCTTTACGGAGGGGTCCCAGGCACCGTTCCAGTCGGGACGGTTGGGGAAGTGCCAGGTGATATAAAATACAAAGCTTTCAGTGGATCTGGCCGGAATGCTTTTCTTAACGGAAAGTGAGGCCATGGGATTGTCATCGGCCAGCTCCTTCTTGTCGGTCAGGAGTCCGTCGGCGCTGAAGTCATCCCAGAAGTCGAGTGTCGCATTCTCCCAGTCGTTGGGTGTGGAGGAACGCCGCCAGGTTACGATTCCCTTATCCGGAGTGGTGAGTGCAATGGTTCCCCAGGCTGCATCGGTGGTTTCCACGCCGTTGCTGGTCATATAGATACCCCTGATGGCCTCAGATTCCCTGAATGCATTGATGTTTTTGCTGGCGCCGGTAGGAATGAAATCCCCTTTCCAGTCGCGGTAGTATTTGCTTCCATCCTGGCCGATAAAATTCCGCATGGTGCCGCATACCGAGACTTCCATCGGGGCATCGGTGTTGTTGGTTACTTCATAGGTCAGGATAGCGATCGGGATACTGCTGGCATCGCTATTTCCCGGAATGAGGGGATTGAACCCCCTGATTTTTACCGATACGGGAAGCAGGTCGTCGCTCAGGTTGACCTGCCCAAAGGGGTAAGCGGCATCGAAGGAGGCGGAGGAGAACCGGGGCATGCCGTGGTGGTTGACAGGCCTTCCCTCATAATGCTGATATTCACTGGCATGCAGCGGCCCGATCAGGGCTTTTGTCAAAGGTTCTTTGCCATCGGGCTTCACATAAATTGCGAAGAATGGAGCATTATTTCCGATGGTTACGGTACTGTATTTCTTGCCGGGCTTGTTCATGATCTCCCAGGCGCGAAGCTCTCCGCGGCCTCCAAGCGAGACCGTTCCCGTGCCGATGCCGCCGAGGGGAAGGGCAATGTTGAGCAGGTGATTCTGGTCGTAGTGTTTCAGGACGGGCCACTCCTGGGAGAAGCCTGAAATAAAGGATGCTAAAGCGAGAAGGATGACTGATGACCGACGACTGATGACTGAAATTTTCATACATTTAGTTTAAATAATCGTGAAACATCATCGGCCCAATCCTCTATTTTTTCCCAGTCTCGATGGTCGCCTTCTTTCCAGACGCCGAGCATCACGCTGATCCGGAATTTCAGCCGCTGGCTGAAGCCGGGGATTTTTTTCAGGCTTAGACTGCCGGCAAAGATCTCCTCGGTTACCGGATTCACCAGGCTGGAAATGGGTTGAACCCAACCCTTAATCTGTTGCCTGTAGTTCTCACCCTTCGGCATGGTCAGTGTCATGCAAACGGAGAAAAGCGCAACAGGCCTGGTTACCAGAATAGCCCGGTTTTTCAGAATGAAACCTGCGGACTCCGGTAGCCATTTTGCCGACTGGATTGCGCTACCCAGGATAAATCCATCATAATTGTAGAGGTCGTTAACCTTATTCATTGGTAATATCTCTACCGTGAAGCCGTTTTGAATCAAAGTCCTGCCGATCGCTTCGCCAACTCCGGCGGTAGCTCCGTTTCGGGAAGAATAGGTGATGAGGAGATGCATGCTGGTTTCTGGTTACTGGTTGCTTGTTGGGCCGGCGCCAAGGCCGGCCCGTACTGGTTGCCTATTAAAGTAAAAGGGTCAAATTACAAATTCAAGTTTAAAGTTCCTACCCCCTGTGCCCTTGTGCCCTTGTGCCCCTGTGCCCTTGTGCCCTTATGCCCCCTACTCCAAATACACTCCGCTCCCGATAAAATAATCGGTGTTCGGGATGGACTCAACGTACCCGAGTTTCTTTTTCTCGCCGGTATCTCCGGGCTTGATCCAGTAAAACTCAACATATCCGCCGCCGGTTTGTGCCATGGCGGAGAGTTCCCGGATCACGAACTTGCCGCGCGAGTCGGTATAATCATAGAGATTCTGCCCCTGCAGATCCTTCTGACGGGCATGTGCAATATTTACGCAGTCAAAGGTGTATACATAGAAGTATCCGGAACTGTCGGGATAAAAACGGATCGGGTCGATGGCTCTGCGGATATAATCGATCCTGGCAGCTTCGTCTGGCATATCCAGGACTGCTTCCCCGATTGCCGTGGCATAGGAGTGGACATAGGCAATTGCGATCTGCTTGTTCCAATCAAGGGTTTCTTCATCTGATTTGTTGCAGCCGCAAGGCAAGACAAGGGCCAGAACAACCAGGGTAGTCAGAAGGATTCTCATGTTGATCTGAAGTTTTAGTTAGGGTAAAGATATCCGATTTCAGTGGTTTTCGAAACCTGAATGCGCCCTTATTCTGATGGGTGGCGTGATCGGGTCTCTTAATTAAAGATAAATCTATCCTTATATAAAAACTTTGTGTATTTTAGTGGCAAAATAAAAGCAATTGCCATGAGTGACACTAATCTGGGTGCGAAAACAGTTGGCAGCATCGTTGCCGATGATTTTCGTGCCGCTGAAGTTTTTAAAAAAGCGGGAATTGATTTCTGCTGTGGCGGGAACCGGAGTTTGGATGAGACCTGCCGGCTTAAAGGAATTGATCAGGGAAAACTGGAGTCGGAGATCCTTGGCCTGGCAGATACACAGGTCAATCAGGCTCAGAATTTCAAGGAGTGGGACCTTGGCTTCCTCTGCGATTACATCATGAACACGCACCATAAATTCGTGCTCAAGAACTTGCCGGAGCTGGTTTTCTATACGGGTAAGATTGCATCGGTGCACGGAGAGCATCATCCGGAGCTGGTTGAGGTTGCGGGTTTGTTCTCCAAGATAAACCAGGAACTTCTTCAGCACCTGGCCAAGGAGGAGGAGGTTCTTTTCCCGGCGATCCGGAAGGCGATTGCCGGAGGAGATCCGGGGGCCTCTGCAATCATAAAATCGGAAATTTCCAGGATGTCTGGCGAACATGAAGTGGCCGGCGGATTAATGGACAAAATCAATGTGATTACCGGCGGATATCTCGTGCCGGATGACGGATGCAATACATACAAGGTAACTTTCAGGCTTCTGGAACAGTTCGAGGATGATCTGCATGTACATGTACATCTGGAGAATAACATTCTGTACCCGAAGGCGCTGAAGATTTCGTGACGCGGTGTCATCCCGGCGAAAGCCGGGATCCCAACCCTCATAGCATTTGGCAGGAGATTCCGGCTTTCGCCGGAATGACAGCCCCTTAGTACGACCCGGCCTCAGTGCCGGCCTAACCGGCAACCGGCAACCGGCAACCGGCAACCGGCAACCGGCAACCGGCAACAACACGGGCGCCCGCAGAGCGCCCCTACGGGTACAATTACCTATCTTCGTGCTATGAAAGCACTATTCATCGGCGGAACCGGGAACATCAGCACCCCGGTCAGCAAGCTGGCGGTTGCCAGGGGCGTTGATTTATACCATTTGAACCGGGGCATGCGGCAGCCGGTTCCAGGAGTTAAAAGCCTGACGGCTGATCTGACCCGTCCGGAACAGGTGAGGCAGGCGCTGGCCGGTCATTCCTGGGATGTTGTGGTCAACTGGATTGCTTACACTCCGGAGGATATTCTTCGGGATGTTGAGCTATTCGAGGGCCACACCATCCAGTATATTTTCATCAGCTCGGCTTCGGCGTACCAGAAACCTCCCGTTAACCCTGTCATCTCCGAGTCCACCCCGCTGCGCAACCCGGTGTGGCAATATTCCCGCGACAAGATCGCCTGCGAGGACCTGCTGGTGAAATTATACCGCGAGCGCGGGTTTCCCATTACGATCATACGGCCATCGCACACCTATTATTCCGTGATTCCGGTTTCGCTTGGCGGGTGGGAGGAGTTCACCGTGATCGACCGCATGCGCCGGGGAATGCCGGTGGTGGTTCATGGCGACGGAACCTCCCTCTGGACCATGACGCATGCCGATGATTTTGCCGTGGGCTTTTTTGGACTGATGAATAATTTCAGGGCGATCGGTGAAGCCTTTCACATCACTTCCGATGAAGCCCTCACCTGGAACCAGATCTATCAGGCAGTGGCCCTGGCCGCTACCGGCAAGGAGGCTGAACTGGTGCATATTTCATCGAACTTCATTGCGGATTATGCCGATAAAAACGGATACCCTTCGGTACGCGGCACCCTGTTGGGCGACAAATCCCACTCAGCCCTGTTCGACAACACGAAAATCAAGCGCCTGGTGCCCGACTATCAGGCTAAAATCCCCTTCGCCGAAGGGATCAGGCGAACCATCGAATGGTTTGATGCTGAGCCCGCACGGCGGGTGGTGAAGGAAGAGACTCACCGGTTTTTGGATGGATTAATTGCTGAGGTAAGAAGGTGATGTGCTAATTTGATAATGTGCCAATTTGATAATGTGCCAATGTGATAATGTGCCAATGTGCCAATTAAAGAAAGCGTTGGTCATCCTAAGTACACCAGCATGAAGGTTCTGGCGTTTAACCGGCAACTGGTAACCGGCAACCGGCAACCTACTTTAACCGGCAACTGGTAACCGGCAACCGGCAACCTACTTTAACCGGCAACTATTCAACCACCATCTCAAATTCCCCAGCCTTCAAATTCATAATCCTGCCATCCTCAAGCCGCAGTGTGGCGGTGCTGTTGGGCGGTATTACAGCAGTGTATACTACCTGGTTTCCCTCCCTTTTCCATGCCGATACAATCTCGCCGAAAGGTCCGGTGTGGCGGGCTTCGAAATGATCCAGGCCTTTCACGAAGTGAGGTTCCAGTATGACATTCTTAAAGCCGGGCTGTTCCGGATCGGGCCTGATGCCTCCCGGAGCCTTGAAAAACCAGGCGCCGATCTCGCCGAACATGATATGGTTCCGTGAGATATCATAGCTCGTTTTCATGGGCCAGTTCTCCTGAAGGGTGGTGGCGCCGTTTTTGATCCAGAAGCCCCAGGATGGATAGGTATCATTAGAGGCCAGAGTCCAGGCCAGGTCGGCATACCCGTTGTCACTCAGTGCATTGAGGATCGTCTTGGTTCCCAGGAGGCCCACATCCAGGTGGCTGGTGTCGGCTAATACTCTGTCATGCAGATTTTTAGCAACTATTTTCTTCAATTCGCCGGGCACAATGCCCCAGAAGAGAGCCGCACTCAGCTCGGTCTGGAATCCGCTCCCATAGATTCCGGTTTCCCGGTTCAGGTATCTGGCATTGATGGCACCGGCGATCTTTTGCGAGAGTGCCAGGTATTTTTCATAATCCTGATTTTTGCCGAGCAGCCGGGCCGCCTTCGAAAGAATCAGGGCATCGGTGTAATAATAAAGCGAGGAGGTGAACTCTTTGGGGGTCACGGATTTTACCGGGATCCAGTCGCCCAGTCCCCAGTCGGTGAGGCCGGAGGGACTGATTTCGGTAATGTGATCCACGTAAAGTTTAATGTTATCGTAGCAACGCTCAAGCAGGCGGATATCACCGTAAAACAGGTATACATTCCACGGAATAATAGCGATGGTGCTGGTCCAGTCGGGACCGTTGGCCCAACTATAGCCCCACCCGGCGGTAGGAATGATGGCAGGCAGCACGCCGTTGGGCTGCTGTTCGTCCTGATGATCGGCCAGCCATTTTTCATAAACGGTGATGGCATCATAATTAAAAAGGCCGGTTTCAATGGCAATCTGCGCGTCACCGGTCCATCCGTTCTTCTCCCTTTGCGGGCAGTCGGTGGGATATCCGTAAAGGTTGGAGAGGTAGGAAGCATTAGTGGCTGCCCAGATTTTGTCGGTCAGGGGATTGGAACTGCTGATCGTTCCAACCGGAGGGACATCGCTGTGCATGAAATATCCGATCAGGCTTTCGCGTGTGAGGGTGAGCGGAATGGTTGTGGTGACCTCCACATATTGAAATCCCTTGTAGTTAAAACGGGGCATGAAGGTCTCCTCTCCGCGGCCGCTCAGGATGAAAATATCGGTCTGAAAAGGATCGGTCTCGTCGGTGGGCCGGTAATGGACGTCGATATTGGATAGATCGGCGCGGCCATCGGGGAGTATTTGTTCTGAATGTTTCAGCCGGATTTCCGTACCGGCCGGACCGCTGACGCGGATGCTGCTGACTCCGGCGATGTTCCGGCCCAGGTTGAACATCCAGGTCAGTTCATCCAGCTTTGTGACACTGGATGCGGGTAGGGTCTCAACATTGCGGATCGGTTGAACGGCCTGCGAAACAATGTTTTCCGAAGGAGCTGCCACGGGGGTAGCCGGATTCCAGCCGGATTCAGTGAACCCGGGTAAGTTCCAGCCTTTTTGCTCGAGCCGGGCATCGTAATGTTCAGCGGTATAGATGCTGTTAAAAATCAGGGCTCCCGTGGCGGTTTTCCAGTCGGCACCCGTGGCGATGGTCTCGGTGCGGCCATCCTCGTAGGTGATCCGCAGGTTCATCAGGAATCGGGGGCGGTTTCTCCAATGCGCCTTGTGAAAATCCCAGACGGCCGTGGACTGATGATTGTACCAGCCGTTGCCGAGGATAACCCCGATGGCATTGGCACCGGATTGAATCAGGGAGGTGACGTCCTGTGTGATGTATAGGTTTCGTTTGTCGAACCGGGTATAGAGCGGATCGAGCCGGTGGTCGCCCACCGTTTGCCCGTTGATGGATAATTCGAACAGGCCGGCTGCGGTGATATAGGCGCGGGCACTCCTGATCTTACCGGATGGGGTGAATTCCTTCCGGAAATAGGGGGCCGGCTTGAAATCCTGATCGTGTGAGTCGGTGATCCAGGATCCGTTCCAGTTATCTTGCCGGATCATGCCGCTTTCGAAGCTGGCAACCGTTGAGATCCTGCTCTTTTTGCCCCGCTGGTCCCATACCTGGATGGTCCAGAAGTACCGGGTAAAAGGGGTTAGCCCGGTTTTTCCGGCATACGAGACCAGGTTGCAGTCGCTTGCAACGATCCCGGTATCCCAGAAATCTCCATGTCCCCGGGCTATCAGCGCCGAATCGGTTCCGATACGGATGCGGTAACCGGTTTGGACTGCACCGGGACGGACGTCTGCTATCTGCCAGCGAAAGCGCGGCGCGGGCACATCTATGCCCATCGGATTAGTCAGGTATTCGCAACTCAGCTGAACCGGACGGCTTTTTTTCGTCTGGAGGCACGCGGGCAGCATCCCGAGGGCCAGGAGCAGGATAAACAGGTTTTTCATTTTTAAGCTTTTCTGGTTTAGGGATGGGGTCCCCGCTTTCGCGGGGATGACAAGTGCTCCGCTTCACGCTTCACGGTTCACGCTTCACGCTTCACGCTTCACGTCAATGCTTTTCAATATATTCATCCAGATGTTGGTGCCACTCATCAGGTTCAAAGATTCCGGGAGCAGTCTCTTCACCGAACAGCAGGTCGATCAGGTACCTCGGTTTTTTTCCTCCGATATGCATGGATTTAATGCAGGAGATGCAGTAGACGGCCACCTCCTCGGCCGGCATCTCTCCGGCCCGCTTACGCATTTGCTCTTTAACTTGTTCTACCGGGATCACACCATAGAAACTGTCGCCGCAGCAGGTTGCGCGCGTACCGGTTTTGATTGGCTCCGATACCTGAATGTTCATTTTATTTAACAAGGAGCGAATAGCCAGATGTACCTCAGGCTTTTCACGGGTGGGGCAGGCATCGAGGACCGACATGACCCGGCCGCCATAATCAGGAAAAGGGAAAAAATCAGATTCGGCTAAAATCTCCCATAATGAAATCGTAGTCGAATTCTGATAATCATTCTCAAACCGCTTGTCGCAACCCGGACAAACATTGATGACTTCTGTTACCTCGTCAAATCCGGGGTCGTGCTTGCAACAGGTATCCAGCAGGTTCATGGACCCGATGTTTTCATTCAGGATCCGGTTCAGTTTTTTGGCCAGGTGCGGCTTGTACAGCATGAGGGCACAACCGGGCGCAAAAACCTGCTTTATGCTATCGTTCATGGGTTAAAGATAGAAAATCGTTACCCGAAAAACCTGGCGCGATATTGCCAGCGCAAAAACAAAAATTTCAGAGATTTGTATATATCTAAAATAAATGCTGTTATGGACCAGGCAGAAATTACCATGATGCAAAACCTGTTGAAGAACACAGGTAAATCGCTGGAGCAGTGGATAGAGATTGTCAGGGCAAAGAATTTTGCCAGGCACGGAGAAATCATTGCATACCTTAAGGAAGAGTATGATTTTACCTACGGTTTTGCCAATCTGGTTGCACACAAATCAAAGGGTTCCGATGCAGGATCTGCTCCGGATGTCAACGATCTTATTGAAACCCAGTACAAAGGGAAGGAGCATTTCCGACCCCTGTATGAAAAATTGATGAAGGAAATTCTGAGTTTTGGCGGTGATGTTGAGATTGCTCCGAAAAACGCTTATGTAAGCCTGAGAAGAAAAAAACAGTTCACGATTCTTCAGCCGGCCACCAAAACGCGTTTTGAGATCGGGATTAACCTGAAAGGCCATCCCGGGTCGGGTGTGCTCGAGGAGATTCAAACTGCCAATGCCATGTGTTCGCACAGAATCAACCTTGCCGGAGAATCCGACCTTACTCCCGAGGTTTTGGGCTGGATCCGCAAAGCTTACGATAACGCGGGGTAAAAGCACCCCAATGCCCCTATGCCCTTATGCCCTTATGCCCTTGTGCCCCTATGCCCTTGTGCCCCTAAGCCCCCATTTCCTTCAATGCTGCCACAAACACATCCAGCTCCGCCGGAGTGGTATAGATATTCGGGGTAATCCGGCAGCCGTGGACGCTCTGTCCATCGATCGGAACCGTGAAGATCTTGTATTTCTTCATCAGGGTATCGGCCATGTCGGCGGGTTTCATCCCTTTGATGCCCACGTTGGCGATCCCGCAGGAACGCGATGGATCCGCGGGAGTATTCATTACGATATTGGGGAGGTTGCGCACTTTGTCCGACCAGTAGTGCTGCAGGAACCGGAGGCGTTCTTCCTTCCTTTCGGGGCCGATCATCAGGTAAAAATCGATGGCATCTGATACGCAAAGATCAGTTGCAGCCGGGTGGGTCCCGATGTGGTTGAGCCGGGAGATATCCTCTGCCGCAAGGTTTCCGGGCCCCAGCAGGGGCCATACTTTTCCGATATTCTCCTTTTTCACCCAGAGCAATCCTGCGCCCAGCGGCGTGCTAAGCCATTTATGCAGGCTGGCGCCGTAATAGTCACAATGCAGATCGGGCATGGAAAACTTAATGTGCGCCACGGCATGCGCTCCGTCCACCATTACCGGGACGCCTTTGCTGTGGGCCATGTCGCAAATCTTTCGCACGGGCAGGATCTGGCCGGTGATGTTGATCATGTGGCAGATCATTAAAAGCTTTGTCTTATCCGTGATAGCCTTGGCATAGAAGTCGACAATTTCCTCATCGGACTTAGGGTGCAGGGGAAGGGAAAGGATTTTGTTGACCATTCCGTACCGCTGGGCAACCATTTTGAACATGTTCAGCATAGCGCCATAATCCTGCTCAATCATGATGGCCTCATCACCGGGTTTCCAGTCGATCCCGCCGATCACCAGGTCAAGCGACTCCGTTGTATTTCGGGTGATGGCAGTTTCTTCGGCCGGTGCACCGATCAGTTCAGCAACCTTTGCGGCCATTTTCTTCTTGTTTTCGGCCTGAACGGTCCGCATATAGTAGGATCCCTGGAAATTAACCTCGCGGATAAGGTTGAAATATTTTTCCAGAAGCTGCTCCGGCATGAAACAGTAATAGCCGTTTTCCAGATTGATATAGTCAGGTTTCAGGCGGTACCCTTTACGGATTCCTTCCCAGAATGTTTCATCGGATGCCAGTTTCCAGGCCGGTTCATCGTCGTATTTTGCCAGCCAGTTTTCCAGCCCGTAGGCGGAAGGAACGGCTGCGAGGCTCAGGAGCCCCATGCTTTTCAGGAAGGTTCTCTTATTCATTTAATATGGGTTTAGTCATTTCAAAGGTATATATTCCCATTTTCAATCCGTCGCTGGTAGCTTTTATGGCAATGGTTCCCTGGGCTCCCTTTTTCGCCCGCACGATCACGAGGGCCATTCCGTTGAAAGCTTCGCGTTCCCGGCTCTTAAAAGGCACGAAACTGGTAGGATCGCCGTTGTCGGTGGCAACAATTTCTCCCGGCCCGAGAACGTCAAACTTGATGAGGGGATGCGAGCGCGGTACGGTGAGCCCTTCGGCATCCTGGACTTTTACGGTGATAAATGCGAGTTCAGTACCTTCCGGATCGAGCTCCCGGCGGTCGGACTCGAGAAACAGCTTCGAAGGCTGCGCCGTCGTTTTAACCAGATCAGTGGCCCATTTTCTGCCGTATTTGTATGCAATCACCTCAACCTGGCCGGGTTCATAGCGGACGGAGTCCCAGACCAGCCTGAAATCCTTGCCGGGTTTCATTGCTTTTCGACCCTGGCTTTTCCCGTTGACAAAGAGTTCAGCTTCATCCCCCGAGGTGTAAACATGGACCGGTACATTCTGCCCCACACGTTCGGGCCAGTTCCAGTGCGGAAGGATATGGGCCATGGCGAAATCGGGTTTCCATTGCGACTGGTACAGGTAGAACCGGTCTTTTGGAAATCCGGCCAGGTCGATGATCCCGAAATAGCTGCTGCGTGATGGGGATTTGGTCTCGTCGGAATTATACGGGGTAGGCTCACCCAGGTAATCAAATCCGGTCCAGACATATTCTCCGAGGAGGTGCGGATATTGCGCATTTCCCCTGAACTGGTCATCGGGCGTGCAGCCCCAGTCGGGTTTGGCCAGGTCATAGGAGGATATCTGCCAGTTCTTGTACAGCCCGTCGAAGAAATACTCTCCCCGTGTGCTCACGCAGGAGGAAGTTTCACTTCCGATGGTGGGCATGTTCTGGTATCTGGGGTCGGCATCCCAGCGGGCTTGCTGGCCGAAGAAATAATTTACTCCCATAATATCTATGCCCAGGGGCGATCCGGCTTCGCGACTGTTATCGGGATCGTTGTAGCCGTTGGAAACGGGACGGGTGGGATCTTCGCTCCGAATAATGTCGGCCAGATGTTTGGTCATCTCCACGTTCCGCTGGTCCATCACCTCATTGCCGATTGACCAGATGAACACCGATGGGTGGTTGCGGTCGCGGCGGACAAGAGCTCTCAGATCCTTTTCATGCCATTCATCATAAAGCTTGTTGTAATCCCACTCCCGCTTTCCTGTTTTCCATGTATCAAAGGCCTCGTCCCAAACGAGAAATCCCATTTTGTCGGCCAGCTCCAGGAGTTCAGGTGCAGGCGGATTATGTGAGGTGCGGATCGAATTGCAGCCCATCTCCCTCAGGAGTGCAAGCTGCCGCTGAAGTGCACTGGTGTTGATGGCGGCACCCAGTGCGCCGAGATCGTGGTGATTGCAGGTGCCCTGGATGATTACCCTCCGCCCGTTTAAAAGGAAGCCCTTCCGCGCGGTAAACTCGATGGTCCGGATGCCAAAGGGCGTATGATATATCTCCGTCGCTTTCCCGCCCACCATCAGGGTTGTACGCGCCACATAGCGGCTCGGGGAGTTGATGTCCCATATTTTCGGCCGCTGAAGGGTGGCTGTTGTGGAAGCAGCGGAACTTGAGCCGGGCTCGATCCTGATGGTTTTCTCTTCGAAAGCAGCCACCCGGTTGCCGGGTTTATTCTGATAATCCAGTTCGAGGATGATGGTTTTTACGGTTGCTTCCACCGGGGTACTGCCCTGATTTTCAACACTGATATCCATGTTGATCTTTGCCGTTCCATTCTTTACTTCGGGGGTTGTTATGAAGGTACCCCACTTGGCTACGTGGACCGGGTTGGTTTTAACCAGCCAGGTGTGCCGGTAAATTCCGGCTCCCGGGTACCAGCGCGACTCCCATTTCTCCGTATCAAGCCTGACGGCAATCACGTTCTTGCCGCCAAAATTCAGGAAGGGGGTGAGATCCATCCGGAAGGAGCTGTATCCGTAAGGCCAGGTGCCCACATAATTGCCGTTGAGCCAGATCTTCGCATTAGCCATGGCCCCGTCAAAATCAAGGAATACCTGCCGGCCTGCATCTGCGGCGGGAATCAGGAAGTGCTTTCGGTACCAGCCGATTCCCTGGTAGGGCAGCTTGCCGGTTTCACCTTTCAGCTCAATCCGGAAAGGCCCCTCCACGGCCCAGTCGTGCGGCAGGTCGAGCTTCCTCCAGCCCGTGTCGTCCACGTCGGGCTTCTCGAGTCCGGCAGGCTCCGGAACGGAATGGCCCTCAGGCTGCAATCCATATCGGGAGAAAAGCCATCCCTGGTCGAACGACTTTGAGTTATTGGATCCCATTCGGGTGATGGATTGGCCCTCGAGAAGGGTGAAAAATGCAACAATCTGCAGCCCGGCAAATGCGGCCAGGGCTTTACGTAAGAAGAACCCGGTATTCATTTGTCTCTGATTTAAACGGTGTCAAATAATACCCCTAAAATAGAGCAGAAAATTTTAAAACTCCGAATAAATAAAGTGTAATGAATTACAAAAAATATTTAATAAATTTGTAATAGAATACAAGAAATAATATGAATGAACTTTTTGAAACCAGCGACCGGTTGATCCGCAATGTTCCTGTTGCATTCACCAGATACCTGTTTTCCGGGATTAATTGGGGCGTGCGGCTTGTCGAGATTGCAGGATCCAGGGGGGTTGGAAAAACGACTTTGCTGCTTCAGAGAGCAAAGGAGTTAAACGGTAAGGCGCCCGGGCAAGCACTTTTTGTATCCCTCGATGATCCCTGGTTTTACAGCCATTCCCTGATTGATACGGCTGCGGAGTATGTGCGCAATGGGGGGCGTGTTCTACTTCTCGACGAAGTTCATAAATATCCCAATAAGCATCCCGATTTTGATTGGTCATCCGAGATCAAGACTATCTATGATCACTACCCCTCTTTACAGGTTGTCTATACCAGCTCCTCGCTGCTTCGGTTGTATAAGGGGCAGGGGGATCTCAGCCGAAGGAAGACAACCTATAACCTGAAAGGACTCTCGTTGCGGGAATATCTGGCTTTTTATGAGATCGGCATATTTCCCCCGGTGACCATCGACGACCTTTTAACCCGGCATGCTGATGTGGCTTCCATGATTGTTGACAAAATCAGGATCATCCCGCATTTCAAAAAATATCTGAATACAGGGTATTATCCTTTTTATCCGGAAGCACCTGATCAATATGTTGACCGGCTTAAGAATGTGATCAATGTGATTGTGGAAAACGATCTCCCTGCAGTAACTGACATCAGTTATGATTCCCTGATAAAAATTAAGAAGTTACTGGCGGTCATAGCCACCAGTGTACCCTACACCCCGAATTTGAGCCGGGTCCGGCAGGAACTGTTCATAAGCGATCAGCGGACGTTGCTGAATTACCTTTTCTATCTCGATCAGGCTGAGCTGGTTACTATCCTAAGCCGTGAGGCCAGAGGAAATCAGCTTTTACGAAAGCCCGATAAAATCTACCTGAATAACAGTAATCTCCTTAGGTGTTTCACCAACCAGGCTGATACCGGTACGATTCGTGAAGTCTTTTTCCTTAACCAGGTTGCGAATCCGTTACAGGTGACTTATCCGGACCGGGGCGATTTTTTGATTAATGGAACCTGGACCATAGAGGTTGGGGGACGGACCAAAACCCGGGAACAAATCAAGGATCTCCATAATGCATTCCTTGCCCTTGACGACATTGAAACCGGCAGTGGCCAAACGATTCCTCTTTGGTTATTCGGATTTTTGTACTAAAGCTGAATGACCAGCGGACTTTTCCCGTCCCAATTTTTCACCATTGCAGGCTTTCCTGCCCGTATCAGTGTGACCTTTGTTTTCTTCCCTTCTCTTTTTACCCCGATATCAAAGGTGTTTCCAAATGCGGATATGTTCTTCAACTCCATTTCATTCCATCCGTCGGGTAGTTTCGGAGCCAGGGAAAAGGAGCGAAGTCCGGCTGGCCGTAAACCGAAAAGGCCTTCCGTAATCACCCTGCAGTAAAGGGCCGATTCGCCGGAAAGGTGTTTCTGGTCGCCTTCCGGATATGCCTCTACCGGGTAGGGGACATGCACACCGAGCAGCCTCCTTTCGGAATATTTTTTCAGATAATCGATCCCCCGGGCCGTTTCACCGGCTGCCAAAACACCGCGCAGCCCATAGAGCGTCGAACGGTCCCAGAAGGTTTTGTCGCCCGCCTGGGTGGCCAGTCCGTCTACGGTCCAAAGCCGCGGAGAGAAGAGGGCATCCACGGTGCCGGCTTTCCGGTCGCAAATTCCGACCGTCAGCGGCATGCAGATCCAGGAACGAAGGATATCGTTCTCCTTATAATATTTGTAGGTGTCGAACCCTTCCACGCGTGCTCCGAAATACTTTTCGATCGAGGCTCTCAGACTGATAGCCTGTTTCAGGTAAGCGCCGGCCACCTGTTTTGGCATTCCGAGGTCGCGGCACAGCATGGAAGCCGACAGTAACGCATCGTAATAGAGGCTGCTTGTGCAGAGGTTGGCCGTACCCGCCGGGAATCTCCCCTCCAGCTCGTCGCTGTCGGAATCAACCACCCCATCGGCATTGATTTTCCTTCGGCTGAATTCGAGACAATATTCTATGAGCGGCCACAGCTCCCTGGCGATTTCAATTTTACCTGTAGCAAGGGCAAACCGCGACGCCCCGTAGGCGATCATGGCCTGGTCGCCGCGATCGCCGGCGCCGTCCCAGTAATCAATCCCCTCGGCAATGATCGAGCTCGGGATGGGCTTGTATCCGGGATTCATGAATTTTGCGAACCAGCGGTAGGCCGTCAGCGCTGCCTCTTCGCCCATCGCCGTGCCTGCATACCCGAACCACGGCCCGGTATATTCGGCCTGGTCGTTGGCCCAGATCGCGGCATGATATCGGAATCCGCCAGGGGAATTGATATAGCCGTTTTTGGTTTTGAAAATACTTTCACCCACGCGCTGTTTGGCAAAGGCAAATGCGGTATTCAGCACGGGATCGGGCGTGACCAGCTGCAGCGGCTCCTTTATGGCATTTACACGGCTGATCCTCCGGGTTATCTCCTCATCGGGATTGATTTTTATCAAGGAAGAGCCATTCCGTACGGCCTGGTATACCACATAAAAGACCGATGAATCGCCCGGCTGGAGGGTCTTTACGCCATCCCCGAGGGTATAGGCGAAAACCGAGTGGGGGCCGCCCGTGCTGTGGAGCGTGTCGATCCGGATCTCCTTCATGTTATACTCCATGGCCACGCTGCAGGGCTTGATATCGGTATTGATAAACACAAACCTTTCCACAGCGGCCGGCAAACCGGCAGAAGGCAGCAGGGTTCGCTTAAGTTGTATCCTTTGGGTTACACGGGTCCGGTCATACTTTTCCAATGAGCTGGTAATAAGCATGATGCCGCTGTGGTTAACCGACTCCACCTTTTCGGTGAGGCCGGGATTCGCATAGCCGTTCACCAGGCTGGGCTTCACCGGGGTCATGTTCAGAAAAAACCGGGGCAGGTCGCTGTCGGTAAAAGTGAGCATGAGGGTTCCGTGGGTATCATTGGGCTTTAGCCGGAAATTCGGAAAAATGACAGTACGCTGAAGCTGCAGGTTCCGGAGGGCATCAACCTCATAACGGACCCAAAGCGATACCTGCTCGCCGCTCATTTCGATATGATCAAAATGCGGATCATCAGGACTGATGTTCCACTGAATACTGCCATTATCCAGGATCTGCCAGCGGTTGGCCGGCTCCTGTGACCGTGCAATTGACGGGAGGAGGATCAGAAGAGCAAGGAGAATACGGGAATTCATGATGAAGATTATTGGATTGAGGTAAGTTTGAAGTCAACCACTCCGGAACCATAAGTGAAATAGCGCACGGTTTTTTGTTTATCCAGATATTCCACGCCGGTGATGGCGGCGCCTTTGGGGCAGCTGCCACCCGATATGTCATACCAGCGGTCTTCGTCACGGATGTATACATAACCGTTGTTGGCGAACACATACTCCCCTCCGGGCGAAACGGCGAAATCGCGTATGTTGCTCCAGCCCGGAAGTCCCATGGTTGCCGGGGTGAAGGTTTTCCCTCCGTCGACTGATTTCAGGAATGCGTTGGTGCTGTCCCCTTCGCCGGCCCAGAAAACAATATCGGGATTGTCAGGGGCGGTTTTTATGGCGTACCCGTACGGACCCCACCAGGGCCGGTTTTTTACAAACGGAACGGGGCCTTTGTAGTCGGTTGGTTTCCAGGTTTTTCCAATATCGGTCGAAAAATAGAACCTTCCGTTTTTAGTGCAGGCGTAAATCCGGCTGGCATCGGCGCGGGTGGTGGCCAGGCCGGCCAGCACTTCCTGGGTTGAATCCCGGAAATCGTAGGGCAGCTCCATCCGGCTGATGCTGTTGTAGTAGGGATCGTAGGCGAGCTTGATCAGTCGGTTGTTTCCTGAGAGGAAGATGGCATCTTCGCCGGGTTTCCAGGATGGGGCCATGGGCGGGGTGTACCAGGTGGTATCCCTGAGGGCGCGGGGAATGTCGATCACCAGGGAGTCGGTCTTTTCTCTCTCTCCTTTCCGGAAGTTTTTGTGATACATGGTGTTCCAGTAGTGAATGTACCAGTAGGAATTACCCTGATTTGCGATGCAGACGCGAAGTCCGTCGGCCTTGGTTACCGTGTTGCCCTTGTAATACCCATCCCTTTCTTTCTGCCAGATCATGGTGCCCCTGTCCTGGTTTCCGGTGATCAGGAGGTCGGTGCTCTCCTCATAGGTACCGTGATGGATCAGCATGTGGTAATTATCGGTATTCAGATGTTTCCAGGAGAGGCTGTCGGTGAAATTCGTTGTAAAGTGGGCGCCGAAATCGTTATTCAGCACGGCTGTCCAACCGTCATCCCGGTTTCGGAACCACTGGAAGTTCTGCAGGTCCCATCCGAAAACAGGCTCCCACCAGGGAAGGCGGTCCCATTTTTTCCCGCCGTCCTTTGAGAACCAGGTGTTGGCCGAGGATTCTACCAGTTCCAGCGGATTTTGGGGATTCACCGTTGCAATCCGTTCCCTGAGTGGCCTGGCTTCCCAGGCTTTTCCCGCACTGCTGCTCACAAAACCTCCGCCATTGGCGCCGGCAAAAAGCCAGGTGGTATCCCGCACGCGGGTGCCAACCAGGCTGGACGGGGTTTTGGGGGTATAGTAAACAGATACCGGTTCAAAATTCCGGCTCTGGAAATTAAACTTCAGGATAGTCCATTGGTTGGTGTTATTGATCTTCCGGATAAAATACAGTTCGTTGATATTGTAAGGCTTACAGGCCAGTACTTTAGCGGCTTCGGTCTCTTCCCATGTTTTCAGGGGCTGAAAGGTTTCGCCCTGGTCGCCCGATTTGAGCAGTGTATATATATCCGTTTTTCCGCCCACGCGGGATACTGTTTTGACTGTCAGAACCAGAACGGATTTTTCCTGGTTTTCGAGGATGCCCGACCACCGGACCTCCTGGTTCGAGAGATCGCCGCCGGCACTTTTAACCCAGGAGCGGCCTTCATCATCGGAATAATAAATGGAACCGGTATTCCATTCGGGCTGGATGGCGCCGATCAGCCGGAATTTACCGGACCGTGAGGGCACCCCGAGGAAGAGGTTCCCATTGACCACCACCCGCTGGTTGGTGATTTCCAGGGAGGCTGAATCCTTTAGATCGGCTGCTGCCACATGGCGCGCATCGGTGAGGATGCAGACGCGGTTGTTCAGGGAGTCATAGGCGGCATGTACGGTTTTATGGCCGTAAGTTCCGGTTTCATCGTCATTGAAGCGGTTGAAATGCCAGGTTCCGGTTATTTTACCGCCGGCATAGGATTCGGCTGTTCCCAACGCAGGTGCAGCCTGGATGTTTATTTTAGCAAGAGTTTTAGAGGATTTTGATTGCTGCGGGAAGGCGGAGGCACCTGACAGAAATGCCGGCACAATGGCAATCAGCCACAGGGATCGGGTCAAAACATTCATGAGTCGTACTTTTTCGGTTATGTGTGGGCTTCACCCCTAACAAAGGTAGGGATTTATGACGGACGACGGATGGAAGATTGACGATTGACGATTGACGATTGACGATTGATGATTTGGGGTTCGAGGTAGGAGGTCGCATCAAAGCGACCCTAAACCTCGGGCCCCACGCCTCGAACCGATATCAGGCAACCAGTACTTCTTTCGCCTCACGCCTCACGCTTCACGCTTCACGCTTCACGCTTTTTCCGTATTTTCGCCTGATATCACAACGTTTCCCTACCCATGAAACTCACTATAAGGAACCTTCTGCCTTCCGCCTTCGTCTTTCTTGCCTCCCTTATTACTTATGCCTTGAGCCTTGAGCCTTCAGTTTCCTGGTGGGACTGCGGCGAATTCATCGCGGCAGCCAATGGACTGGAAGTGGGCCACCCGCCCGGAGCTCCGCTCTTCCTGCTGATTGCACGCTTCTTCACCCTTTTTGCGCCCGGCACAGAACAGGTTGCCCTGATGGTTAACCTGATGTCGGCACTGGCCAGCGCGTTAACGGTGCTGTTTCTGTATTGGACGATTAAAATGCTGGCAGAAAAGGGCACAAGGGCACAAGGGCACGAGGGCACGAGGGAGGGAAGCTTCGGAGAGAACCTTGAGCCCTTGAGCCCCCGTGCCCTTGTGCCCCAAGCATCCGTCCTCGCGGGGCTTGTCGGCTCCCTCACCTATGCTTTCACCGATACCTTCTGGTTTTCAGCCGTTGAGGGTGAGGTTTATGCGCTGAGCTCACTGTTTACGGCTGTTGTGTTCTGGGCCATTCTGCGCTGGGAGCGTGAATACGAAAAGCCCGGCTCGATGCGCTGGATTCTGCTGATCGCATTCCTGATGGGACTCTCCATCGGGGTTCACCTGCTGAACCTCCTGGCGATACCGGCCATCGTCCTGATCTGGTATTTCAAGAAGAATCCCAAGCCCGACTGGAAAGGGATTTCCATGGCTTTTGGCGGATCCCTTCTTCTGCTGGCTTTTGTGATGTACGGCCTCATACCGGGGGTGGTGATGCTTGCCTCCTGGTTTGAACTCTTTTTTATAAACCTTATCGGATTACCTTTCGGAGCGGGGCTTATCGTGTTTGTTCTCCTGCTCGTTGGCTCATTGGTGTTCGGCTTGCGGGAGACCAGGAGGCGGGGATCGGTCAGATGGAATCATCTGCTTCTGGCCCTGGCCCTCGTACTGATTGGATACTCCTCCTATACCGTTATCCTGATCCGGGCATCGGCCGATCCGCCGATGAACCAGAGCCGGCCCGATAATGTATTCAGCCTGCTGTCGTACCTTAACCGGGAACAGTACGGCGACCGGCCGCTGTTGTACGGGCCTGTTTACAATGCGCCGCGGGTCGACCAGAAACCGGGTAAGCCAATTTATGGCAGAGTCGACGGGAAATACAAGGTTGTTGACCGCTCCTGGAAACCGGTCTATGATAAGAAGTTCACTACATTTTTCCCCCGGATGTGGCAGGGAAGTCCCGAACATGCGCAGATTTATAAAGAGTGGGGCGGCAAGGGCCGACCGGTTCAAACCACCGGTTCTGATGGGAAACCCGTAACCATTAATAAACCAACCTTCAGCGATAATCTGCGGTTCTTTTTCAACTATCAGCTCGGGCATATGTATTTCCGCTATTTCATGTGGAACTTTGCAGGCCGGCAAAACGACACTGAAACGCAGGGCGGAATCCGCAATGGCAACTGGATCAGTGGGATCGGTTTTATGGATTCCTGGAGGCTGGGCCCGCAGGACCAGATAACCGATGCAGCCCGGGAGCACAAATCAAGAAACAAGTATTATCTCCTTCCCCTGTTGCTGGGCCTGGGTGGTGGAATCTGGCAGTATCGCCGGAATCAGAAAGACTTTTGGGTGGTTTTCTCCCTGTTCGTTTTTACCGGCATCGCAATTGTCGTTTACCTGAACCAGTATCCCAACCAGCCGCGCGAGCGGGATTACTCCTATGCGGCGTCGTTTTATGCGTTCGCGATATGGATCGGATTGGGGGTGCAGGGGCTTAAGGGCATAAGGGCACAAGGGTACAAGGGCACAGGGATGCCGGTTGCCGGTTACCGGTTGCCAGTTAGGCTTTCGGCCTTTCTGCCCTGGATCAGCCTGATAGTTCCACTGCTAGTGTTAACCCAGAATTTCGATGATCATGACCGGTCGGGGAGGTATATCGCGAGGGATTTTGCGCACAATTATCTTAATTCATGCGCCCCGAATGCGATCCTGTTCACGAATGGGGATAATGATACATTTCCTTTATGGTATGCACAGGAAGTGGAGGGGGTGCGGCGCGACGTGCGGGTGATTTGCCTGCCCTATCTGGCGACCGACTGGTACATCGACCAGATGAAGAAGCGGGCGTATGAATCGGCACCCGTGCCCTTCAGCCTGAGCCGCGATAAATATGCGCCCGGTAAGCGGGACTATATCGTTGTTTATGAAAGAATGAAGGATACCGTTGATCTGCGTGAAATCGTGAATTTCATTGCAAGCGATGATCCGGGGGCCAAGTTACCGCTGCAGGATGGGACGGTGCTTGATTATGTACCGACGAGGAAGCTCAAACTTCCTGTAAACCGGGAAAGAGTGCTGGCCACCGGCACGGTTCCGGCAAGTGATGCAGGCCTGATTGTTCCTGAAATGTCATGGGAACTGAAGCGCAGCTCCCTGTACAAGAGCGACATGATGATACTGGACCTGATTGCCACCAACAATTGGGAAAGGCCAATATATTTCACCTCGATCAATCATGAGAACATCCTGGGGCTGCAGGCCTATTTTCGGCTGGAGGGTTTTGCGTACCGGCTGGTTCCGATACGGAACGAGGATGAGTCGGGATACACGGCGACCATTAATACTGATATTTTGTATGACAGGCTCATGAATACTTTCCGGTGGGGTAATATCGAAAAACCGGAGGTCTTTATTGACTCCAACACCTATCGGACTACATTGATTCTCAGGCTTCGGCAGCGGTTTGCACTTTTGGCCGACCAGCTCCTGAGCGAAGGGAAACGGGATTCTGCCCTGCTGGTACTGGATCGCGTGTGCCAGTTATTGCCTCCGGAAAAGTTCCAGAATGATATAAGTACTCCGGGCCTGGCCGAAATATATTATAAGGCCGGGGTAGTTGATAAGGGGAATAGCCTCATGATGGGCTATGTTGAAGATATACGGCAGGACCTGGCCTACATTATGAGTATTGAGGAAAAATTCGGTGCCTTGCAGGAGAATGAGTCGCAGCGTAACCTGGCAATCCTGTCGGAGTTGCTCCGGCTGGCTGAGGCTTATGAGCAGCAGGTGGTAACCGCTCGGATCAACGATGTGATAGACGAGCTGCAGATCCTGAAGAAATGAAACTGCTCAAGCGCATACAGGTATCGCTGTTTGTCAAGCCGCCGGTGCTCGTCAGAAAGATCTCATCCAGGATGGTCTGGCGCATTCCAACGGATGACAAGATCCTTTTCCTCACCTTCGATGACGGGCCGATGCCGGGAATGACCGACTGGATTCTTGATGAACTGGACCGGTTCAATGCCAAGGCAACTTTTTTCTGCGTCGGGGAGAATGTTAAAAAGCATCCTGGCCTGTATCAGGAGATCATTAACCGGGGGCACCATACCGGCAATCATACCTCACAACACCTTAACAGTTTTAAAACCAGTATAGTGGATTTTGTTAAGGATGTTTACCGGGCCCGGAAGGTAATTGATTCCAGGCTTCTCAGGCCGCCTTACGGACGAATCCGTCCACTGGCAGCGCGCATACTTATTCCTCGGTTCCGCATTGTTCTGTGGGATGTCCTGAGCATGGATTATGACCAGGAGCTGGAGCCGAAAATGGTGCTGTACAATGTGGTTTCCAAGGTGCGGCCAGGCAGCATCGTGGTTTTTCATGATAATATTAAGGCTGAGAAAAACCTGCGGTTTGTTCTTCCGCATGTGCTTGATCATTTTAGCAGGCAGGGGTATAAGTTTGTACCTTTGACCCCGTACTTATTATAACCGGATATTTATATGAACGTATTACTCATCGGATCGGGTGGCAGGGAACATGCCCTGGCCTGGAAAATCGCCCAAAGTCCCCTCCTTGATAACCTTTTTATCGCTCCCGGCAATGCAGGTACAGCGCTATGCGGAACCAACGTGGACATTGAAGCGGATAACTTCATGGTTTTGGCCCAGTTCGTACGGAAGGAGAGTATCGGCCTTGTTGTGGTGGGTCCGGAGGATCCTCTTGTTAAGGGAATTACGGATTTTTTCAGGAATGAGGATGACCTGGAATGGGTTGGGGTGATCGGTCCGGATGCTGCCGGCGCACAGCTGGAAGGCTCCAAGGACTTTGCGAAGAAATTCATGACAGAAAATGGAATACCGACCGCCGGTTACCGCTCCTTTACGAGCGCCGACGGAGTTGCGGAATATATCTCTTCCATTGCCCCCCCTTATGTGCTAAAAGCGGACGGCCTGGCTGCCGGCAAGGGGGTAGTGATTCTGGACGATGCAGAAGCTGCCGTAAGGGAGGTGGAGGAGATGTTTGCCGGTAAGTTTGGAGCGGCAGGCAAGAAGGTGGTGATTGAAGAGTACCTCAAAGGAATTGAGTTGTCGGTTTTTGTCCTGACCGACGGGAAGTCATATGTTGTGCTACCGGAAGCGAAGGATTACAAGAGGATTGGCGAGGGCGACACGGGCCTGAATACCGGCGGGATGGGTGCTGTTTCACCGGTTCCTTTTGCGGATGAGGTGTTTATGGAGAAGGTGAGAACCCGGATCATTGAGCCGACCATGAGTGGGTTACGAGCCCGGCAAACAGCCGGGGGCCGGCATGCAGCCGGCCCTTACAGGGGGTTTATTTTCCTGGGGCTGATGAATGTCAATGGGGAACCCTATGTAATAGAATATAATGTCCGGCTCGGTGACCCGGAGTCGGAGGTGGTGATTCCGAGGATTGAATCGGATTTTCTGGAGCTGCTGATCGCGGTTAAGGAAGGAAAACTTGGGACAAAAAAATTGGATGTTAAACCGGAAGCGGCAACCACCGTAATGCTGGTTTCTGGTGGGTATCCCGGCAGCTATGAGAAAGGAAAAAAAATCTCCGGATTGGATCAGGCTGAAATGAGTATCGTCTTTCATGCGGGGACCAGCCTCAGGGATGGACAGGTTGTTTCGGCCGGCGGCCGGGTGATTGCCCTGACCTCGCTGCATTCAGACTGGAAATCGGCCCTTAGAAAGTCTTATGACGCGGCTGCCAGGGTCTCCTTTGACGGCGTCTATTTTCGCCGTGATATCGGATTTGACCTTTAAATTCCCGGGCCATGTTTCAGTTTATCCGGTCGTCCAGCTTTACTGCCCAGGTGATGATCCCGTTCGTCGGGATTCTCCTGTTCGCCGTTGTCTGGTTCCTGCCGGCTTCACTGGTGCCGGAAAGTCTGTACGGGAACGGGTTTTATTATCTGCCCCAGGATGGCTGGATTTATCAGCAGTGGCAGGGGCTGGCCAGATTTCCCCTTTGGGTGCAGGTTCTACCAACCCTTGTTCTTGCTGTCGTCACCGCCCTGGTCCTGGTTCAGCAGGATTTGCGAAATCTCCTCATGGGCAGGAGAAGCTATGGGATCGGTTATCTGTTCCTTTTCCTGATAGCCTCATCCGGCCACCTTTTTCTGTTTCACCCGGCATTTGTATCCGGGTTTTTACTCCTGCTGGGCATCGGAAACCTGGCTGCCCTGTTTAAGCAGGAGACAAAATACGAGCTGGTTTTTGGGCTCGGGTTCTCATGGAGCCTGGCGATTCTGCTGTATCCGCCGCTGGTTTTCACACTGCCCGTCATTATTATCGGGCTGGCAGTGATGGTAAGTCCTGTATGGCGGCATTGGGTAACGGCTCTCCTTGGGCTGATTCTTCCGGTTCTGCTGTGCCTCGGAGTGTTTTTTCTAATGGGTGAGTTGGATTACCAGATCTCTTCCTTTTTTGCCTGGTTCAGGTTTCGCACGACCTGGCCCCCTGAATTCCTGACACTGGAGCCATTCATTGCCGTATGGTTTGGCCTCCTGTTATTCTGGATTATTACGGCCTCAGTCAAATACCGGAATCCCAAGGTGCTGTCGCGGCAGCTATTCCTGGTTAATTTTTTTCATTTTTTTCTGGCCCTGCTGATGGTTGTCCTGGTTGAAACCGTATCGGTGGAGGTTTTTTGGCTGATGCTCTGCCCGGTTACCTACCTGATGACTTTCTGGGCACTGGAGTTGCACCGGAACTGGGTGCGCGACCTGTTTTTCATGTCGCTGCTGGCTTCATTCCTCTTTTTCCGGATCCGGGGACTGATGTAGGACCTGGGCATCTTCGGGCTCCTGGAAACTTTCAAAAACCTTTGACTTGGTCCGAACCCGGTCGAGAAATTTCCAGAATCTTTTATCCTTTACTTCCAGTTCTTTAACGGTTTTTTTCGCGATGGCGTCGTTTTCCGTGATATCGTGCATGTACTCCTTGATGGTCTTGTCAAGATAACGCATACTGATGTGCAGGTCGGCAGCCCAAACCAGAAATGACTTTTTCAGGACCTTCCGGTTCGCCTGCAGATCACCATCGATAAACATCGGGAGTTCATTTAAAACAAATTCCTGAAAGGTCCGCCTGTGCTTCCGGTCAAGTTCAGTAATCTCGATAAAGCGCTTGTCGGTAAGCCGGATCCGGCCGCGCAGCTTAAGAACCTCCAGGATATCCAGATTGATACGTATGGTTTCAAGATGCTCCTTAAGCAACCTTGTGGCTTCGATTACCTCCCTGCTGACTTTATTTTGTTCCTCCATACGGTTGGACTGGTACTGCAAAGGTAACATTGTGCGACTGATAAAGAAAAAAGGCTGCCCCGGTTTCCCGAAAACAGCCCTTCGTCGATTAGAGCCTATCTTTGTCACCCAAGGTCTTTCAACCCCGGTGCTCTGGTCAGTATAAACTGCTCCCGCGGACGAGAGCAGTTGTAAACAGTATAAGCCATAAAAACACACTCCAACGGATCAGAGTAAGTTCTTTGCATCCTATCCGGGTTATGGCTGCCCTGCTGGATCCTCTGATATGTTTTTGTAGTTTTCATGGTATACTATTATGCCAGAGATAGTCAAACCGTGTGCCAATGCGGTTAAACATCAGATTAACAGTAATATAGAAAGTTTCAGGGCTTCGGATTTAGTCCAAAAAATGGAGAAATGGCGTGAATGGTGGAAAAAAAGCTGGTGGGCTGGCTCTCAGGCCGGCCCGTACTAAGGGGCTGTCATTCCGGCGAAAGCCGGAATCTCCTGCCAAATGCTATGAGGGTTGGGATCCCGGCTTTCGCCGGGATGACACCGTGTCCCGCGTCACGCATCACTCGTCACGTTCTTTTCACAACGGAATGTTCCCGTGCTTGCGTTTCGGATTGGTCACCGCCTTGTTCCGGGTCATGTCGAGGGCCTGGATGAGGCGACGGCGGGTATCGCGCGGAAAAATGATTTCGTCCACATATCCGAGTTCGGCGGCGCGGAAGGGATTGGCGAAGCGGGTTTTATAATCCGAGATAGCATTTGCACGACCTTCATCATCGAGATTCCGGTATAGAATGTTCACCGCCCCGTCGGGGCCCATCACGGCAATTTCAGCTGTGGGATAGGCGAAATTGACATCGGCGCCGATATGCTTGCTCGACATTACGTCGTACGCACCGCCGTATGCTTTACGGGTAATCAGGGTAATCTTGGGTACTGTGGCTTCAGAGAAGGCATACAACAGTTTTGCGCCATGTTTAATGATACCGCCCAGTTCCTGTCCGGTTCCTGGAAGGAAGCCCGGGACATCCACAAGGGTGACGATCGGGAAATTGAAGGCATCGCAAAACCTGACAAATCGGGCTGCTTTTACAGAAGAGCTTATATCAAGGCATCCGGCAAGGTGGGCTGGCTGGTTGGCCACAATGCCCACAGGATAACCGTTAAACCGGGCAAACCCGATGATCATGTTTTTTGCGTAGAAAGGCTGAACCTCAAGAAATTCATGGTTGTCCACCACCGAGGTGATGATCTCCTTCATGTCATACGGCTTGTTCGGATCATCCGGAACGAGTCCCTGCAGTTGTTCATCGGTGCGGTCGGGAGAGTCATGCGGAGCGCGGTAGGGCGGATCCTCGGTATTATTGGATGGCAGGTAGGACATGAGCTCGCGTATGAGCATCATGGCCTGTTCATCATCGGAGGCCGTGAAATGGGCTACCCCGCTTTTGGCGTTATGAGTCATGGCGCCGCCAAGTTCCTCCTTGGTTACCTCTTCATGCGTAACGGTTTTGATGACATCCGGTCCGGTAACGAACATATAGCTTGATTCTTCCGTCATCAGGATAAAATCCGTGAGAGCCGGAGAATAGACGGCTCCGCCGGCGCAGGGTCCTAGTATCGCTGAAATTTGCGGAATCACTCCGGATGACCGTACATTCCGGTGGAAAATATCGGCATATCCGGCAAGGCTCTCGACACCTTCCTGGATGCGGGCTCCCCCTGAATCGTTTAGCCCGATTACCGGTGCGCCCATGCGCATGGCCAGGTCCATAACCTTTACAACCTTATCGGCATTCGACCGGCTCATGGTTCCTCCAAAGACGGTGAAATCCTGTGCGAAAACATATACCAGCCGGCCGTCGATCTTGCCGTAACCGGTTACCATCCCATCGCCGGGAATTTTTTTATCCGCCATGCCAAAATCATGGTTCTGGTGCATCACCAGCTTGTCCATCTCCACAAAAGTGCCCGGGTCCATAAGATCGAAAATCCGTTCCCTTGCTGTTTTCTTTCCTGCCTGGTGCTGCTTGTCGATACGATCCTGCCCGCCGCCGAGATCGGCTGCCTGCAACTGGCTCTCGAGCCTTTCAAACTTCGCTTTTAATGTCATGTTCTGAATTATTCAAGTACAACCATGATCTGATCACTGTCTACGGTGTCGCCGGGCTTTACCATTAACCTCGAAACCTTTCCGTCCCTGCCGCTCTTGTATTCACTTTCCATTTTCATGGCCGACACAATCACGAGCGTTTGTCCTGCCTTAACTTCCTCACCCTCCTTAACCAATACATCAACCACCTTGCCCGGCATCGGGACCTTGATTACATTGCCCGAATCGGCTCCGGCTGCGCCGTTGCGCGACCGCTGAAAACGGGTCTGCGCATCGACGATTTCCAGTTCGAAACTCTGGAAAAAGGTGTTCACAGTATATTTCTTAGGATTTTCACCAGGGATCGCTTCAACATTGTAGGAACTTCCTTCCGTCAGGAGTGAATAGATTCCATGTGAAACCTGATGAAGGTCAATCTCAAATATTTTGTCATCCACCTTCATTGAATACCGGGTTCCTTCCTGGCTGAGAATCTCAACCTCGGCGGTACGGTTCTGGTTTGGCAACTCTATTGTCATTGAAGATTTACGATTTACGATTTACGATTGATGATTTACGATTTAGGTTTGGGTTCTCCAGGCAGAACGGCCGGCTCCCGGGGCAGCGGATGGTTTCTGTTTTTCCTTTCGTTTGAGGAAGTCGATATAGGCAACCATGATAGAGATATCCTGACAGCTGAGGTTGCAAACCTGGGGCTGGAACAGGAGCTCTGAATTTTTCTCGATAAAGCCGGTATCATACTGTCCCAGAACAAAATCCGTGTGTTCCATAATCCTGAGGAGGAATGGAATGGATGTTTTAACGCCGGTTATCTTATACTCATGCAGAGCCCTTTTCATACGCTGGATGGCTTCATAGCGGGTGGTTCCCCAAACGATCAGCTTTGAGATCATCGGGTCATACCAGATCGGGATTTCATACCCTTCGTATACATAGCCGTCAACCCGCACCCCGAGGCCGAAGGGTTCGGTCAGGTGCCGGATCCTGCCGGGGCTGGGCATGAAGTTGTTGTCGGGATCCTCCGCGTAGATACGGCACTCAATGGCATGTCCGCGCTGCACGATATCTTCCTGGCGAAGTTTCATCCTTTCGCCGGCGGCAATCAGAATCTGCTCCTTGACCAGGTCGACTCCCACCACGCGTTCCGTGATAGGATGTTCAACCTGAAGGCGGGTGTTCATCTCCAGGAAATAGTAATTCAGCTGGTCATCAACCAAAAATTCTATGGTGCCGGCGCCTTCATATTTAACCGATTTTGCGGCCTGAACGGCGTGTTTTCCCATCTCTTCACGGATTGCCGGGGTCAGCAATGGCGACGGAGTCTCCTCGATGATCTTCTGGTGGCGGCGCTGAACGGAGCATTCGCGCTCACACAGATGGATCACATTACCATATTTATCTGCAAGAACCTGGAATTCGATGTGATGTGGATTGGTAACAAATTTCTCAACATAGACGGTATCGTTGCCGAAGGCGGCTTTGGCTTCTGACCGGGCTGCGCGCAGGGACGAAAGGATATCCTTTTCCTCGCGCACCAGCCGCATTCCTTTGCCGCCTCCGCCGGCAGAGGCTTTGATCATCACCGGCAACCCGATGGCATGGATCACCTCTAAGGCTTGTTCATCAGATTCGAGTGTGTCATTGGTTCCGGGAACAACCGGCACTCCTGTTTTCATCATGGTCTCACGGGCGGTAATCTTATCGCCCATGGTGTTTATCACCTCAGGAGAAGGCCCGATAAAGATGATTCCCTCTTCCCGGCAGCGTGCTGAAAATTTTGCATTCTCCGAGAGAAATCCATAGCCCGGGTGTATGGCATCGGAGCCGGATTTTTTTGCCGTACTGATAATCTTCTCAATATTCAGGTAAGACTCAGAGGAAGGGGCCGGACCGATTGGGTACGCCTCATCTGCGTATCTCACATGCTGAGAGGTCCTGTCGGCCTCAGAGAAGACAGCAACCGTAAGGATTCCCATCTCCCGGCACGACCGCATAACCCGCAACGCGATCTCGCCGCGGTTAGCAACTAGCACTTTATTAATCATGTAAAAACTTCCGGTTAGGTTAACGCGGTAAATATATATGTTTTTACATATACAAATGAGTGGATGAAAAGTTGTACTGGTTACCAGTTACCAGTTACCGGTTGCCAGTTAGGCCGGCGCAAAGGCCGGCCGGTACCCTGAGGCTGTCATTCCGGCGAAAGCCGGAATCCCCTTAAAAAAACGGGGTTAAGAACTTTAAAGCTCTTAACCCCGCCTCTTTCCGTCTAACCGGAAACCGGTAACCGGCAACCGGCAACCAGTCTAACCGGCAACTGGCATCTTATCTTGTCACCGTCATCCTCTTAGTCTCACTAAACGCTCCTGCGCTCAGGGTGTACATGTAGATTCCGGCCTCGAGGCTGCTGCCGTCGATTGACAGGTTATGCTTTCCGGCCGGCATGAAGCCCTCGTTTTTGTCGAGGACAATTCTTCCGGTGATATCACGAACGATCATTCTGACTTCATTACCTGCAGCCAGCTCAAAAGCGATATCCGTTTTTTCGGTGAACGGGTTCGGATAGTTCTGCCCGAGTGTACTGAGTGTTTTATTAACGTCAACGCCGTCGATCAGGTTGGAGTGGTCATTAATATTGAGGCGGACCATAATGTTACGTCCCCCTACATAACCACCGGTGCTCCATGCGGCATAGTCATCGCCACGGGCTACGCTGACTGCGTCGAGAAGCATGAAGCTGTAGTCGGCACCGATTTTTAGGTTGTTATACCTTTTCGAGATGATATCGGTATGCTGGTTGCTGTATTCGATACAGGCGTAGACCACATCGCCGGCTTTCAGGAATTCCGATTCGCCGTCTTTATCAAGGGCCATTGTTACCCAGGTACCGATCATGGTTGAATCGTAAACCTTGTTGGTGGTTCCGAGCATTTCAATCGGGGTAAGGTCCTCCCCTTCGGTGGGAACCAGGAACAGCTTGAAGCTGAAGTCGATCTGGCCGTCTGCAATACCGCCTGCAATGTAAGTTGAAATGGAGCTTACCTCGCAGTCGCCGAAAATCTTATATCGGACCCCAACCAGGTGGCCCAGGTTTGGCAAGTCGTCGGTTCCGTAGGCTTCGATTCCCCAGTTGAACGCCTCTTCGGCGGTTCCGTCGGCATGCGAATAAACGCTGTCGGTGACATTGAACCAAACTTCATTTTTATTGTTCTCCGGGGTCTGATCGGCTTCTTTCTGCTTGTAGACCGAGGTCACCTTATAATGACCGAAGTCAACGGGGGTGAAAGTTTCAGCGATTAGCGTCGTATCAACAATCAGGGTATAAATATCTTTCGGGGCCGTTGTCTTGTTCCAGATGCTCTGATTATTCTTGGTGATATCCACTTCATAATAGGCATCTTCCTGATCATACTCACCGAAATTGATGGCAGCACCCTTAAAATTGGTATATCCGCCGCCACCGGCAAGCTGGGTTTTCGGGATCATATAGATCGGCGACATGAGGGAAATATCATCGTTATCGATCCATTCCATCTGGGCGAACTTCATAATCAGGTCGTTATCCCAGGCTTCGCGCAGTTTGAAGTCGTCAACCTGCCAGAAATAGAGGCTGGTTAGTCTCCAGGTAAGTTTAATCTGGACGTTGGGCTGACCGGCAGCGACGTCGGAAATGTTGGCTTCAAAAATTGCCGGTTTTCCGGGGGTGGTGTTATTCGGACGGCCTTTATGCTTAACGCCGAAGCTGACGTCATACTGGGCGGAATGCACCCAGTTGTCAACCGATACTTCGAGAAGCATCTGCCAGTAGGTATTGTCGTTATAGCACATGAAGCAGGTTTCGTAGCTGACAATGACAGATCCATGGGTTGAGCAGTCCATCGGCGGGAAAACAATCGAATTGTCGAGGTCGATCCGTGGATCCAGGCCTTCGTTGTAGCGGTCAAGAAACAGGCAGAGACTACCGTTTTCGGCGGTGGTTGAACGCATAGCTGGTTCTTTGGTGAGCCTTGTGGAAACCACACTGTCATTTGGCCACCAATGCCAGTTGTATCCAATATCCTTAGGATCTAGCATATAGTAACCGGCAGGAGCGGTCCAGCCCTTTGGGTCGGCCGGGTTTCCCCATCCGAATGTTTCCAGGAAGAAAACCTGTCCGTTTCCTTTCAGGTCGGAAGCGGCTGGTTTCGTCTGAGCCTGAAGGAACACCGGACTCAACAGGCAAAATGCAAGCAGCAGGGTAAATGTTTTTCTCATAGTCAATAATTGTTAGAATTACACTTGTAAATATAAAAAATGGTTTGGGGTTTTAGGTATAGGGTTCGAGGAATTTTACCAAAACCTCAAACCTCGTACCCCAAACCCCAAACCTTTAACCTTTAACCGGCAACCGGCAACCGGCAACTGGCAACTGGTAACGCCCGTCTACCTGCTCACCGTCATCCGCCTGGTTTCCGTAAAATTCCCCGCACGCAGCGAGTAAAGATAAATGCCGGCCTCCAGGGGGCTTCCGTCAATCCTGACTGTATGTTTGCCAGCCCTGACAAATCCTTCATTCTTATGCATAATTATGCGGCCGGTTATATCCCTTACAACAATCTCAACTTCGGAATCGTTGGCCAGGGTATAGTTGATCTCTGTAGCAGCATTGAAGGGGTTCGGATAATTCTGACTGAGCGAACTTAAGGCAGCTGCCGGGTTGGTGCCGTCTATCAGGTTGCTTTGGTCATTGATATTTAGCCTGATCATCAGGTTACGGTTAGAGCCATACCCGGCATCAATGCTTGTTCCCGATCCTACCCATGTAAAGGCATCACGGGTTCTGAAGCTATAATCTGCGCCGATTTTGAGGTTATCGTATCTGCGGCTGAACTGGTCGGTGTGCATATTATTATACTCCACGGCTGCGCAAACCCGGTCTCCGGCTTTCAGAAACTCGGATTCACCATCCTTGCTTAAAGGAAGAGTCATCCATTTTCCCAGCATCGACGAGTCGAGCACAACGGATTCCGACATCAGGAGTTCAATCGGTGTGAGGTCTTCTCCTTCGGTGGGCACGATATATAATTTGAATTTAAAATCGATGAGATCATCGGCTTTTCCGCCGGCAATAAAGGCTGAGATGGAGTTGACCTCGCAATCGGCATAGATCGGATAGACCGTTCCCATGATGTGCCCCAGGTTGGGACCATCGCCATACGCTTCGAATCCGTAGGCAAATGGTTCCTCTGAAGAGTTATCGGCATGAGAAAAGACACTGTCGGTTACATTGAAGAAAGCTGAACCCAGGTTGTTCTCCGGAGTATTTTCTGCTTCTTTCTGCTTGAATGCATAAGAGACCTTGTAATGCCCGAATTCGGTCGGTGTGTAATTGCTGGCCAGCGACACTGTGTCGGTGATCAGGGTGTAAATCGATTTTTGCGGTGATTTGGCATTGAAAACACTCTGGTTGTTTTTTGTGATGTCCACCTCGAGATACGCATCGGACTGGTCATATTCGCCGAAATTCCGGACGGCCGACTTGAAGTTGCCGAGTGCGCCTCCGGCAAGCTGGGCCTTTGGCAGCATGAAGAAGGGAGTCATGATCGTTTCGTTGTCATTATCTACCCATTCCATTTCGAAATACCTCATCTGCAGATCATTGTCCCATGCTTCGGCCAGCGAAAAGTCGTCAATCTGCCAGAAATAGTCGTCGGTGCCACGCCAGGTAAACCGCATCTGGACATTCGGCTGTCCGGCGGCTATGTCGGAGATGTTGGCTTCGAAAATGGCCGGAACACCGGGGGCTGTGTTATTGGGCCGTCCCTTGTGACCGCAGCCGAATCCGACATCGAACTGGGCGGAATGTACCCAGTTGTCGATGGAAACCTCAAGCAGCATCTGCCAGCCTGAGGAGTAGTTCATGAATACGGTCTCATACCGCACAATCACCGAGGAATGCGAGCTGCAGTCCATGGTAGGAAACCCGATGCTGTTGTCGAGGGGGATTGTCGGGTCCTTGTACTCGTTGTATTTGTCGGCAAACAGCGTGAGAGAACCGTTATCCGCGGTAGTTGACATAAACGGGGGTTCGTTTACCCACTGGGCTTTCAGGCTGTCTTTCGGATACCAGTGCCAATTGTATCCATTGTCAGTGGGGTCAAGCAAATAGTATCCGGTGGGGGCGGTCCACCCTTTCGGATCGGCCGGGTTTCCCCATCCGAATGTTTCCTGAAAGAATACCTGACCGTTTCCTTTCAGCGATTTCTGTGCATGAGCTGGAAAAGAAAGGGAAATCATGACCAAAAGGATTAGTGTAAAAAGTCTCATAAGCTGTAATTATTAGGTGAACCCTAAAGGTAGAATAAAACAGTAATAAAGGCAAATGAAACGATTGACTAATCGACCACCAGCCATTTTTTGGCGACGAACATAAACTTATCGGGGGATTCATTAAGTTTAACCCGATAAACCAATAACCATGAATATTCCTGTTCTGCATGTAACTGAGCGCACCCTCGCTGAGGCCTATGAAAAGGCACTGATCGGGCTATACAAAGAAGGGATCCGGATAAAAACCCAGTATGACAAGCCGGGTGACCCGTTAAGTATTGACAGTACCATGAACATCACCATTCTTGAGCCTGAAACGGATCCGATGATCCATATGGCTTTCCCCGGGGGGATCGACGACCTCAGGGAATATGTTCTGGAGCTCAAAGGGTTCAAGGATCATTGGGTTAAGAACATGAACGACCCCGATGATACCCGCTGGGAATATACCTATCATGGCCGGCTGGCCGCCTATGGTTCGTGGAAGGAGCTTCATAACCTTTCCGATAAGGAGAGCTCTTTTATTGCAGGGTTTACAGTGGACCAGATTGAGCAGGTTATTGCGAAACTGGTGAAACAGCCGTTTACCCGCCAGGCGCAGATGATCACCTGGATGCCGAATATCGACGCACAGGTTTATGATCCGCCCTGCCTCCAATCCCTGTGGTACCGGATTCTCGAAGATGAGGAGGGCGTTTACTGGCTCAACTGCAATATCCGCTTCCGGAGCAATGATGCCTGGGGCGCCAATTTCATGAATATGTTCGGATTTACTCAGTTTAACCGCGAGGAGATCGCGGACAAGGTGGCGGAGCGCACGGGAAAAACCGTGAAGCTGGGCCGGCTCAACTGGCAGGCCGACAGTTTTCATATTTACGGGAAGGATATTGAAAAGGCAGCCGGCCTGTTGTTCGACCGTGTGGATACCATGCCGTTTGAGCAGCGGATCTACAATTTCCACGATGAGTTCATACAGGAAATGTATAAAATGGCTGACCTGACGATCATGCCGAAAATTGACCGGTATGGAAAATAACGATAAGGAACTCCGGATCTATTTTTGCGGATCCATTCGCGGCGGCCGGCAGGATGCTCAGCTGTACCATGATATTATTGAGTTTTTGAAAGGGTTTGGTAATGTCCTGACCGAGCACGTCGGCCGGCTCGACCTGGTGGATGAACGGGAGATTCCTCCCTGCCAGATCCATGAACGGGATCTCACCTGGCTTCAGTCAGCCGATCTCATCATTGCCGAAGTCTCAACCCCAAGCGTCGGAGTCGGTTATGAACTCGGCCGCGCTGTCGCAATGGGCAAGCCGATCCTCTGCCTTTTCCGCAAGCACGAAGAAAAAATACTGTCAGGAATGATCTCCGGATCACCGGGGATTGTGTCGGTGGTATATGATAGCCTCGAAGAAGCGAAGGTGTGGATTGAGGGGTTTGTAAGGAACCAGAGGGGAGGATACTAGTTGCTGGTTGGGCCGGCTCTAAGGCCGGCCCGTACACTGGTTGCTGGTTGCCGGTTGCCGGTTACCAGTTGCCGGTTAAGCGCCAGAACCTTCATGCTGGTATACTTAGGATGACCAACGCTTTCTTTAATTGGCACATTGGCACATTGGCACATTATCACATTGGCACATTGGCACATTATCACATTGGCACATTATCAAATGACTATTTTCTCCGAAATTCCCCGCCTTTCCATCGCCCCGCTGAACACCCCTGTGGAACGGTGTACCCGGCTTCAGCAAGCTGTTCCGGGCATGCCGGAAATCTGGGTTAAGCACGATGATTATATCGGGTCACTGGTGTGGGGGAATAAAGTGAGAAAACTGGAGTATGAATATGCGGAGGCGCAGCGGCTGGGCGCGGATACGCTGATAACCTGCGGCGGGATTCATTCGAACCATGCCCGGATCACGGCGCAAACCGCACGTAAATTCGGGTTTGATGTTGTGCTGGTGCTGAATGGGGTAATTCCGGCAAAGCCGACTGGCAATTTACTAATTAGCAGAAAGTTAGGGGTAAAGATCTATTATGTCGGATCGCGGGAGGAGCGATCAGTAAAGATGGAGCAGGTTCGCCAGGACCTCGAAAAATCAGGAAAAAAAGTATACATGATCCCGCTTGGCGCTTCGGATGAGATCGGCTCGCTGGGATTTGTGAAAGCCATGGAAGAGCTCCATCAACAGGAAAAAGCGCTCGGCTTCAGCTTCGATTATATTTTTCACAGCAGCTCATCAGGCGGAACCCAGGCCGGGCTGGAGCTGGGCAAGCGGCTGTTCGCCGTGAAGGCAAAGATTATCGGAGTGAGTGCCGATAATTCTGTAGCTGAAATCCGTGAAGAGATCATGGCAGCAGCCGGCCCCATTCAGAAACGGCTGAAAGTCAACACAATGGTTGACCCGGAAGAGATCCGGGTTGAAACCGGTTTCGTTGGCCCGGGATACGGAGTGCCCTCGGATGCCTCCCTCGAGGCTGAAAAAATTTTTGCCGATACCGAAGGAATCCTGCTCGATCAGACCTACACAGCAAAAGCAGCAGCAGCCCTCATCGCGTATGCCCGCAAGGGATTTTTCAAGCCCGATGACAAGGTGCTGTTCTGGCATACGGGAGGGCTGGTGAATCTGTTTCAGTGACCAGTGACCAGTGACCAGTGACCAGTGACCGGTTGCCGGTTACCAGTTGCCGGTTCAAGGATAAAGGGATTAAGTATGGGACAGTTCTGTTCTTGTGCCCTGCAGGGGCAACATTTGAGTATACGCCGGCGCAGCCGGGGGGCAGTGGCAAGCTTTGCCCTGGCCTTGACCCTCGGGCTCCTTTGCATGGGTTGCTCAACAAAAAAGGAAACACCCCAAGCCAGAGAAGTTGACCTATCCGGCATCTGGGACACGCCGGTGGAAACAAGATTATCGGAAATAGCCACGGATATTGAATATATCCCACTGGAAACAACAACTGAATGCCTGTTGGGGGATCCGGGAAGTATTAAGGTTGTTGTTCAGGAGAAATATATTGCAGTCAACTCAAATGGGATTCACCTTTTTGACCGGCAGGGTAAGTTTCTCAGGAAAATAGGACGGATCGGGCTGGGGCCTCAGGAATACTCCAGCTCTAACCAGTTCGTGATCGATGAGAAGGGTGGTTTTATTCATGTCCTTAATGGCAATAGTAGCCGATTTGTTACCTACCGGATTACCGGGGAATTTGTCCGGGAAATTCCTTTGGCTCAGAATGGATCAAAGCTGATTCTGGATGAGTCCGGAAATATCGGGGTGATGTTCCTGCCTAATTCCGCAAATCTTAACGATAGCGCACGATTCGAATGGCTTAACCCGATAGGTGAAAAAGTGAAAACAATCCCCTTGTATCAAGGGAGACCACGAGATGGCGGGGATACCTATTCGATGATGGCGAGCCTCTTCTTAGAATCAAATATCCTGACATTTGCCGAGGCTCCGTTTGATACCCTATATCAGCTGACTGATGAACAAGGGTGGAAACCGAAGTGGATTTTAAATACCGGGCTTGGTAAAATGCCCCGGGAAGTGTGGCTCAGCATTGACCGGTGGGCAGATGAACGACATGATTACAGAAGCCTGATATTAAATTCCGAATCTTCCAGATATCTGTTCTTCGAGGCTGAAAATCGCGGCAAGTTTGGAATTGTGATCTATGATAAAAATGACGCACAGGGCAGATGGATTCCCGAAAGAGAATCAGCAGATGAAACCCGGTTTGCGGAGGTTCGAAATGATCTTGACGGAGGTCTTCCAATCCGGATGAATATTTTGAACAGGGCAGATGGGGATGTTTTTATCAACCTGTTTTCACCTCTCGATATCATAACCCACTCCAAAGACCAGCCGATTTCCGGTTCTTCCGCAATTAAACCAGGCTTGCATGAAAAGTTCATGAAATTGGCTGGTAGTCTAAAGGAAGATGATAATCCGGTGGTGATGATGGTGAGGATGAAGAATTAACAGGCCTCGCTAACGCTCGGCTAAAAGGCCCTTCGGGCTAATAGGCGCTTCGCGCTAATAGAGATTTTGCCTAATGTTCGTTAGCGCGAAGCGCTTATTAGGAGCGAAGCGACTTATTAGCCCGAAGGGCCTTTTAGCGACCGCAGGGAGCCTTTTAGGAGCGCAGCGACCTCTTACTAATTTACCTTGTAGTTGCGATATTGCACAATCACCTTCGCCGTGGACGGCCCCTCTTTTACCTTCTCGGCCTGGGGCTGGAATTCACTCATCACCTTGGCCGGCAGCGTAAGGGCGCTGATGTCGAAGGTAACCACCGTTTGATCAGGTAAATTGAAGGGGTGAATGGTGTATTTGAATTCGATAAGGTAGGAACCTGATTTTTTTGTATAGGTTTTCATTTTTACGATGCGGTTGGCGACGGGGTCAATCCACATCTGGGCTAAAACAATGTCTTCGGTCTCCACCTCCGGAATCACCTTGACAATCTTGGTTTGTATGCCGGACAGGTCTTCCTGGCCTGCCAGGATCGAGGTGTACCCTTTACTGATCAGGGTGAGGTATTCCAGCTGCAATCCGTTTTTTGGCAGCAGGGTGAGCCCTTCGGAATCGAAGGTAAATTTATCGGGCTTTTCAAATCTGACTTTGATGATCCGCTCCTTGATCTTGATGAAATCCACATCCACCTTGATGACCGCCTCAGCCGAAAACCGCTCCAGCTTCTCGAAATTCTTTGCCAGGTTGTTCAGCAAAACCTGCGCCTCATCCCCCTGGGCAAATCCCCTTACCCCTGATACCCCGAACCCGATACCCAAAATCAACCCTATGATCAGCCTGCGTCTCATATCAAGTCAAAATATCTTTCTTCCTGAAATAGAAGATTGTAATGAAAAAGAATGCGAAAATATAAATTAACTGGATCAGTATATCATGGGCGACCAAACTGAAAGTAAATTCGGTATTAAAGAACTTCTGCCACGACTGCAGATAGGTGGTGAAGAAATAGGGCAGAACTGGCTCCAGCAGTGCTACACCTACCGTTGAAATCACCGTTATTCCGATAATCAGGGCGATGGTTCCGATAATCGGACCGATCGAGTTATCGGACATGGCCGACAGCAGATAGGACATGGAGGCGACTGTAGTCATGCAGAGGAATCCGTAACCATAAGCGGCGGCGAAACGCCACATCAGGTCATCGGAACCGATGATGCTGACCTTGGTGGTCATCACCAGCAGATCGCCGGGTCCGAAAAGTATGGCTCCCCAAAATGCACTCAGCAAGATCATGAAGATGATCAGCATGAGCGTGTAAACCCAGCCTGCCAGGAATTTTGAAATGATGAGCTTAACGCGGCTGACCGGGCGGGTCAGGATGATCCGGAAAGTTCCGGCGTTGGCTTCACCGGCGAGCAGGTCACCCGTAACAAGAGCCACCAGTATCGGGACATGGATCCATAAAGTATTCAGGATCACGTAACCAACCCCATACATATTGATCAGCTTGCCTTCAAAGATGAACTTGTCGCTCAGGTTTTCCAGGATCATGGCAAACATGTCGTCGCCCTTAATCTTGATTCCGATTTCAATGGCACTGATAATAACAAAAATAGCCCCAAACCCGATGTAGGTGCGCGGCTTGCTGAATATCTTGTAGAGCTCGATATTAATTAATTTCCACATTTTCAGTAAGGTGTAAGAAAAAATCTTCTAATGAGCGAACCGGTTCAATGGCAAAAATCTTGATTTCTTTTTCGATCAGGAAGGTTGTAAGCACAGGAATCTCATCCTTGGTGATCTTGAACCATACCCGATCCGGGGAGCTTTTCTGGAAACGCGGTTCCCAGATCGTTCCGGGAATGATCTGGCGCACGGTTTCGGAATTATCCACCACGTAGGTTACCTGGCGGTCGTCGCCGTTGATCAGGTCATGAACGTTGCCTTCCACCAGGGCTTTGCCCTTATTGATAATAACCATCCGGTTGGCTATCTGCTCGATCTCGAAGAGAACATGGCTCGATATGACGATGGTAATATTGTTTTCCTGGCTCAGGGTTTTAACCAGGTCGCGGATCTCTTTCTGACCTTGCGGGTCGAGTCCGTTGGTGGGTTCATCGAGGATGATAAGATCGGGTTTATGAAGCAGGGCCTGGGCGATGCCGAGGCGCTGTTTCATCCCGAGTGAAAAGGTTCTGACCGAGCTGTGGGCTCTCGGCAGGAGGCCGACCAGATCGAGGACCTCATCGATCCTGAACTTCAGATTCTGAACACTTGATAATTTCCCCAGGATCTCCAGATTCTTGCGGGCAGGCATGTAATTGTAAAAATCAGGCTTCTCGATCAGCGCTCCAACCCGGCTGAGCGTTTGGTAACGATCCACGGCCAGGTCTTTACCAAAGAGAAGAATCTGCCCGGAGGTAGGCCGTATCAGGGACAGCAGCATCCGGATGGTGGTGCTCTTTCCGGAGCCGTTGGGCCCCAGGAATCCGTAAATATCACCTGGCATTACCTGCATCGACAGATCATCGACGGCCTTGATATCACCGTAGTGCTTTGACAGGTTTTTGATCTCTATGTAGGGGGGCATGGGGGATTTACGATTTACGATTTACGATTTACGATTTACGATTTACGATTCTTGTTGCTGGTTACTGGTTACTGGTTCACTGTCATCCCGGTGTAAGCCGGGATCTCCTGACCGGTGCTCCTGTGGAGGGGATCCCGGTTTTCACCGGGATGACAGAAATGCGCCCGATACCTGAAACCCGAAACCCGATACCCATTTTTATTCAGTTTTAAAGTTATACGTTCCGGAACCCACCAAAAAAACGGCATGTCCTTTTTCCATCTTGAGGAACCGTATTTCCTTTGAGTCCGAAAGAAGCTTGCCGCTTTCTGTAATCTTACGGGCGTCAGAGGTTTTCAGGTGGATTTCAGCGGTGGTGTTTGGCGGAATTACCGCATTGATGGTTAAAACGTTGTCATCCAGCCTCCATTCCGTTGAAACCTTGCCGTAAATGGTAGCATGCTCTGCCCTTGCAAAGGTAAGGTTTCCGCCGATAGCGGGTTTTATTTTGATTTTTTTATACGCCGGAATGACGGGATCCATCTGAAGTCCTGCAACCGTGCTGTACATCCAGCTTCCTATCGCGCCATATGCATAATGGTTAAAAGAGTTCATCCCGGCATCCTGGAAGGTGCCGTCGGGCCGGATTCCGTCCCACCGCTCCCAGATTGTGGTTGCGCCCTTGGTTACGGGATAGAGCCATGAGGGGTACTCCTTGCGCATCAGTAGTTTATAGGCCAGATCGTCATATCCGAATTCCGATAAAACCGGGTTCACAAGGGGCGTTCCGAGAAAACCGGTGGTAATGTGTCCGAACCGTTTCACGACAACGGCCAGCCGGGCAGCAACACTGTCGCGGAGCGTTTCCGGAACGATGCCTGCGGCGAGTGCCAGGACATAGGCGGTCTGAGTGTTGGAAGACAGACGTCCGTTGGGTGTCATGTATTCCCGCTGAAAAGCTCCTCGCACATGGCGGAAAAGCTCCTGATAGGCGGTTACATCGCGCTGTTTGCCAAGCACTTCCGCTGCCTGAATAAAGAGCCGGGTTGACCAGGCAAAATAGGCCGTGGCGATAAGATCCTTGTCGGTTGTGGCGCCGGGATAATCAGATGCCGTGCTCGCAAACGCCAGCCAGTCACCGAAATGACCGCCTTTTGTCCAGATATACCCCTCGCCGGCTTGCGCCTTCATGTAGTCGATCCAGGCTTTCATCGAGGCATACTGTTGTTCCAGTATCCGCTTATCGCCGTACTGGCGGTAAAGCGTCCAAGGCAGGATGACGGCCGCATCCGCCCATCCGGTTGATCCCCCGGATTTCAATACATCCGGAACCACATGCGGGATTCTCCCGTCGGGAAACTGGTCGAACGCCACATCCTTCAGCCACTTGGTATAAAATGTCGCCGCATTGCGGTTGAAGCAGGCGGTCGGGGCAAATACCTGTGCATCACCCGTCCAGCCCATCCTTTCATCCCGCTGGGGGCAGTCGGTAGGCACATCCAGGAAATTGCCGATAAGGCCCCACTGAATGTTATGCTGGAGCTGGTTGATCATCGGATCGGAGCAGGCAAAATCACCGGCGGGGTCCATATCGGAATAAATCACAATTCCGGTGATCTGATCCTTTTCCGGGAGTTTTTTCAGGCCCGATATTTTAACATACCGGAAACCCTGGAAAGTAAAATGAGGCTCATACTCTTCGGTGCCTCCCCCCCTCAGTGTATACTCGATGACCTGTTTTGCGGTCCGGAGGTTGTCATAATACATATTGCCTTCCTTATCGAGCACTTCCGCATGGCGCAGCGTGATCTTCGAACCGGCACGGCCCTGAACCTTCAGCCGGATCCACCCTACCATGTTCTGGCCCATGTCGGCCAGGGTATCGCCATTGGGGGCAGTGAAAATGGAAACGGGGGTAAGGGTAATCAGGGGCCTGACGTGTGGGGCGCTCTGCGCTGCAAGGTTGCGGTTATCGTATATTCCGAGGGTTACCGGTTTCCAGTTTTTATCCTGAAAGTTGGCGGTGCTCCAGCCGGGAATCTCGAGCCGGGCGTCATATTTTTCGCCGTGATAGATCTCCGACATGAGGATGGGACCGGTACTCCATTTCCAGCTTTTATCACTGACAACCTGAGCCTCGGTGCCATCAGTGTACTCAATGTTCAACTGGGCGAGCAAGCCCAGTTTGTTGCCATACATATTCTGAATATTATCCCAGCGGAACATTCCCCGGTACCAGCCGTTTCCAACAGTCACCCCAATGGCATTGTCGCCTTTCTGAAGCATGGAGGTGAGGTCATACGTTTGATACTGAAGATGTTTATTGTAGCTGGTCCAGCCCGGATTAAACAACCAGTCATTGGGTTTCCGCCCGTTTATTTCAACCTGATAAATTCCGTGGGCGGTAATATACAGGCGGGCAGATTTTATATCCTTCTTAAGCTTGAACGATTTGCGGAACATCGGACTGGGATTCTCCTTACCATCGGATGGCTGATCAGCCTCCACCCAGAGGGCTTTCCAATCCGACGGTCCCAGCGGCCCGGTTTCCCATATCCCCACAGGCGACCAGTCGGTGATGTGATTCTGGTTGTCCCAGATCCTGACGGTCCAGTAGAGGCGCTCGAAAGCTTTCGGGAGAGGACCTTCATAAACAATCTGGTTGCTTGAGTCGGTTTGAACCTTGTCGCTCGACCACAGATACGGACCTCCGTTGCGTAGGTGCTCATCGGTATAACTAACCCGAACTTCGTATGCTATTTGCTTGATATTCCTAACGTTAGCCTTTATCTCCCAGCTGAATCGGGGCCTGAGCACATCAATTCCGATGGGATTTGACACATACTCAACCCGGGTATTGACAACCTCCACAAAGGGTTTGACCTGCGCATTGAGTGAAAATCCAGACAACAAAAGGAACAGAATAGCAAGGTTATAATTTCTTAACCGCATAAATTTTTTTTGAACCTGCAAAGTAAGTCAAATTGTTTCGCAATATATGAATGTACGTGTAATGGCAGCAGAACGGGCGCGCGCAAAAGAACGGGCGCGCGCCACGCGCCCCTACTTGTGCCCTTGTGCCCTTATGCCCTTGTGCCCTTGTGCCCTTTTACTCCCCTCCTACCGGCAGATGCGGCCAAACCAGCGGCGGCGTGATCAGCCATTCGGCGATGGCTCCCGGGTCGATGGACGGATCTTCCCACAGGGCAAGCCGGAAATCGTGAATACCGAGATCCATGTATTTATGGTAGAGTCCGGAATCCAGGCTGAATCCCTGCTCATGGCAATAGGCTGCGCTCCTCAGCACCGATAGCCGGATTTCTTTCCCGTCGAAATCGAAGCCGTGAAGACCCGTGTGGACAAGGAATTGACGATTTATGATTGATGAATTACGATTTAGGGTTGGCTCCCGACTCCCGACTCCAGGCTCACAGTCTCTTGGTCTTAAAGTCTCACAGTCTTCCACCATCATCCATCTTCCGTGCACATGCTCCTGCCCGTCGGGTGGGAAAACATCGGCGCCGCCGGGGATTTCGGCGGTAAGGCGGGGAGCGTTCATGCCTATCGGGATTGCGACCTTGAGCCGCATCTGCTCTTCGTTCCAGTGGACCCTGATTTTATATTCTGTAACCGGCCATCCGGCATAGGTAATACGGTTAATGATTACCCTGCTTTCTCCGTATTGCCGGATCTCCTGTTCGATGGTTCGCACCGGCCCGTGCTCAACAATCTTTTCTGAGCCGGGAACCGTTTCGAAAGTACCGGCAAGATCGCGCCAAGCCCAGGTGGCGGTGCCCCAGGAATCTGCTGTGTCGTGAAGTGCGAGGAAAGAAATCGGAATTGAGAGATTCGAATTGAGAGTTCCGAATTCCGAAGTTGAAGATACAGGTAGAGCTTTTGCATGAAAATGATGAACGCCAACCTTTAGGCTTTTTGCCAAAAAGCTGATTTTCCGGCGCCAGCGGTGGAAAGGAAGGAGGGCTTCGGGCTGTTCTTCCTGCGATGGGATTTCGTTACCCTCACGGTCATAAAGTTTCACTACCCATTCGCCGGTCCAGAGCGGGCGGTAATCGCTCATACATTCAAATTCAACGGGGAAGGTTGTGAGTCCGGAGTTCGAATGGAAAACGGTTACCGGGATATAGGCTTGAAGCTCCGGAACCGATTGGTTAATCCGGGTAATCGAATCCATGTTCATTCGCCTGATATTTTCCATCGCGCGGCCATACAATTCAAGCGCATCCTGCTCAGCCGGCTCGGTGCAGGAACCCGGCAGGATGTCGTGGAAGTCGTTGAAGAGGATGTCGCGCCAGATATCGGAAATAGTTGAAATGGTTGAATTGGTTGAATTGGTTGAATTGGTTGAATTGGTTGAATGAGACTCCAGACGCATGGATGCGTCTCTACCACCGTCTCCCGTCTCTTGGTCTCTAAGTCTTACAGTCTCACAGTCTTTCAACCGCTCCGCCTGCAGCGCCGCGCCGCTGGCCTCGAGGGCCTTTCGCTTGACGCGTGCGAGGGAGGTGTAGCAGCCGGTGAAAATCCGCTGGAGGCTTCCTTCGTGAACCGGCGCCTCCGGTACCAGCGGACGGATGGCTTCATAAAACCGGTCGGTGGTGCTGTGAAGGAAATTGACGCGGCTATCGGTCGGGATATAATTCCTGATTTTGTCCATATCGGCCCGGGAGGCTCCTCCTCCATGATCGCCGATGCCCCAGAATACGGCCACGTCACGACCGAGTTTCAGGGCCAGGTCAGCGCCTTCGCGGAGCCGCTGCTCAATATTGAACCGTTCGTTATGATACAATCCGATTTCAATCCGATAAGCTGCTACCGTGCTGCCATCCAGACCTTTCCATTGGTACAGGCTGTCGGGCAGGTTCAGAAATTCCTTCTCAGGCCGCTGGTGAACGTACATCTCATATCCGAATTCTTTAAGAATTCCGGGCAGCGTTCCGGGGTGACCGAAGGAGTCGAAATTATAGGCCACGCGGGGTTCGGAGCCGAAATGTTCCTTAAAGAATTCGCGGCCCATGCGGATGTTCCTGATCAGGTTTTCGGCCGGGGGCAAATTCACATCGGGCTGTAAAAACCAGCCCCCGGAAATAAACCACCGCCCGTTTGAAACCAGCTTCTGTATACGGGAAAAAAGCTTCGGATCGTACTGCTGAACCCATTGATAGAGAATAGCCTCGTTGTGGTTGAAAATCAGCTCAGGATACTCATCCAGGATATCCGCCGCGTTGCGGAAAGTCATGAGGGCCTCGGAGCATCCTTCGGTCCAGCGCCACTGCCACACCGGGTCGAGGTGGGCATTACAGATCAGGTGTACGTTATATTTCATCTCTGGAAGGGAGATTTTTATACCAGGTAAAATAGAGAATTACGGCCACAAGAGCCAGCAGTCCGATATTAATCCACAGGTTGCGCCATTGCCGGAGCAGCAGGTAGAACGGCAGGAGGGCGATGAGGAACTGATACACGGGGGTGATCAGTCCGTTGAGCATATCCATGCGGGGCTCCTTGTTATTGGCAGGAACCAGCCCGCGTTTTACTGCCTCAAGCCGGATGGGCCGCCAGAATCCAAAGGGTTTGATCCGGGAGTAAAAGGCGATCAGCACCTCCCGGTCGGTGGGCTTGTTGAGGAATCCCACGATGACGGTAATAATAAGGCTGGCGACGATGTTGATGCCGAGCGACTGCGTAGAGGGCAGGCTGTTGAAAAAGATTTTCTGCAACACGATAAAGGCGGCCGTGGAGGCCATGCTCCATACGAATGCCCTGGCGCTGAACCGCCACCAGTGCCAGCGCATCGTGGCCGGCACGAGGATCATGGTGACCACTACAAAAATCATGGTCTCCCAGGCTGAGATGATATTGTTAAAGGCCAGACTGAAGAAGAAACCTCCCAGGAGGGCCACGAGTGAGGCTATCTGCCCTATCCGGATCACTTTTTTTTCGGCGAGGTTTTTAAAGAAATACCGCTTCATAAAATCGTTGGTCACAACACTGCTGGTAACATTGATCATGGCATCAAGCGTCGACATCAGGGCTGCGAGCAGTACCGCCATGAAAAGCCCGCTAACGCCGCGGGGCAGGTGTGAGATCACCATCGGCATCATTTTCTCTCCGTCGAAGCCGGTTTTGCTTCCCACAAGGGCGAGTCCCATGATAAGGAATGCGACTGCGATGATCCACCGGAGAACATATAACGTGGTCCAAACCCCGGCGGCCATGGCGGCATCGCGGGGGGAGCGGGTGGTGAGGAAGAACTGAAAGTCCCACACGTTTGGTCCGGCCAGGATCCGGAAAATCATCCAGGTAAAACCGATGAGCATCAGCGGCCCGAACAGGTTGAAATGCTGGTAAGCTTCAGGTGTGGATTCAAGATAGCCCGGCCAGAGCTTCCAGGTAAGGGCCAGGGAATTCCATCCGTCGGGCTGCGATGCCGCCAGGTCGGCCCCGGTACCCTGGGATAAAACAATTATGGTTATGATGATGGCTCCCACGGCTATCAGGATCGTTTGGAAAATATCGGTAATGATCACTCCAAAGAATCCGCCCAGGGTAACATATATCCCGACTACCCCGAATACGATCAGCGTAGTCTGCCATTTTTCCAGTGGAAAGAAATCTTCGGCAAATTTGCCGATGCCGACGGCCATGAACATGAGATTACAGACCATCAGAACCAGAAGAAAAATCGCCGATGCCAGCCGGGCGGCTTCAGCGTCGCGATCTTTGCCAAAGCGTGTTTCATTCCACTCGGCAAAGGTCATGACACCCGACCGCCGGATCCATTTTGCCTGAAACGCCATGTACCCGGCCATCATGAACCAGCCCCAGAAAATATTGGTCATCCAGACGGTCTTGAGTCCGAGATAAAACAGAGCCCCGACAAGGGCCATGGTTCCGCCAATATCGATATAGCTGGAGCATCCGGCAATTCCCAAAACCCACCAGGGTAAATTCCGGCCGGCCAGATAATAATTATCCAGTCCGGATGAGGCTTTCTTGCGGATCAGGAAACCCACCAGGGCTACTCCCACAAGGTAAACCAGCACGACTGTGAGGTCGATCCAGTGAAGGTTCATGTTTTCAGAGTTTAGGCCCTTAAGTTGGGTAAAAAATTCACAAAATTTAACCTTTGGAACATGGGTTTTTAAGGAGGGCTTTAGTACATTACACGATTGGATTTTAGTGACCAGTTACCAGTGACCAGTGACCAGTTGATTCGTAAAAGAATCAGCATATCTACTACTTCTTACCGGTCACTGGTCACTGGTAACTGGTAACTATTATTACATAACAATATGAACGAAGCCACCATTTCCTCCGCCCGCCGCAAGACCATAGAAATTCTCCAGCGCGCAGGCATTGTTGTTACCGATAAGGAAAAGCAGGCTATTGAGATAGCCGATCTGGGCCTGGATGACCTGGATACTATCGGAATTGAAGTTGTTCAGTATGAGAATAATGACCGCTACTGCGCCAAGGAACTGGTTCTGTTCCCCTGGCAGATCTGCCCCGAGCACAGGCATCCAAAGGTTTCAGAAACGAATCCCGGGAAGCAGGAGACCTTCCGCTGCCGGTCTGGTGTGGTGTACCTGTACGTTCCCGGTGAGCCGGTATCAAATCCGAAGGCCCGGGTTCCGGAGAAGTACAAGCAATGGTTGAATGTATGGCATGAAGTGGTGCTGAATCCGGGTGAGCAATATACCCTGAAACCAAACACCCTTCACTGGTTTCAGGCCGGTCCCAATGGAGCCATTGTCTCTGAGTTTTCATCCAGCAGTACGGATGAAAATGATGTATTTACAGATCCGAAAATTCAACGGGTTGGATAAGTGACCAGTGACCAGTGACCAGTAAGGGCGTCCTGCGGACGCCCGTCATCACTCTAATACATACTTTTATGAAAAAAACAATCCTAATTCTTCTGGCCTGCAGCCTGGGGCTGACGGCCAATCTGCTGGCGCAGGGGTTTGTTACTCCCCTGACCTCCATTTCGGGAGAAACCCTGTTAACCACAACCGATGGGAAGGAGATCCCGTGTGACATTAAAATGGCGATGTTCGGTCCCACCGGCATCATGAGCCTTACCATCAAAGACAATGCCACCGGGGAGAAAGTCAGGTACAAAGCTGAACAGGTTGCAAAACTCAGGGTCAAGATCGATGGACTTGCAAAATTGGAAATGATTGCAGACAAGACATCGAACCTGAAGAAAATGATGAACGCCGATTTTAACGAAATCACGGAGCGGAAGTATGCTTATTACGAACAGGTTCAGATTCCCGGTAAGGACAAATATGTCCTTACGCAACTGCTGAATCCCGGGTTTGACAATAAGATAAAGGTTTACGACAAGCCTATGGCAAAAACCGGTGAAACCTCAGTTGGGGGAATTGCAGTGAGCGGAGGGGAAGCCAGGGCCTATTTTATTCTTAAGGACGGCGTGACCCTTGAAATCACCCGGGGAAAATATGCCCGGGAGTATTTCAAACTGCTTTTTTCGGGATGCCCGGATCTTCTTTCAGCCTATCCGGATCCTGAATTCGCCGATTTTGCCGAGCATGTTTTGTATTTTGAACGTCTATGTAAATAAACAAACCTGTAAGGACGGTTATAACCGTCCCTACGAAATCAACCTGCCATGAAAAAACTAACCTGTCTTTCTTTCCTCTGTTTGTTTTTCCTGATTGGGTGCGAGCCCAAATCGGAATTGAGCATCCCTTATGAAAAGTATACACTGGATAATGGGCTTGATGTGATCCTGCACCAGGATCACAGCGATCCCATCGTTGCCCTTGCGATCCAGTACCATGTTGGCTCGAACCGTGAATCGGTGGGCCGCACAGGGTTTGCACATCTTTTTGAACATATCATGTTTCAGCGGTCGGAAAACGTTCCTGAAGACCAGTTTTTCAAGATTATCCAGGATGCCGGAGGTACCCTGAACGGCGGTACAGGGAATGATGCAACTACGTATTATGAGGTTGTGCCGAAGAACTCGCTTGAAAAAATTCTCTGGCTCGAATCCGACCGGATGGGATATCTCACGAATACCATCACCCAGAAGACTTTCCAGATTCAACAGAATGTGGTGCAGAATGAAAAACGCCAGGGCGTCGATAATGCTGCGTACGGACATACCGGCGGAGTTATCGCGAAAAACCTGTTTCCCCAGGGGCATCCCTATAGCTGGACCGTTATCGGGGAAATGCAAGACCTTTTTAATGCCACACTGGAAGATGTAAAGGCTTTTCATGCAAAATTCTATGCGCCCAACAATGCGACTCTCGTTTTATCCGGAGATTTTGATCCGGCTACTGCCAAACAGCTGATTGAAAAGTACTTCGGGGAGATAAAAAAAGGTACTGACCTGGAGGATCCAAAGCCGGTACCGATTAAGCTGACCGAAACAAAAAAGCTGTACCATGAAGACAATTTTGCGAGAGCTCCCCAGCTGACCATGGTTTGGCCGACAGTTGAGCAATACAGTATGGACGCCTATGCTCTGGATTATCTCGGACAATTGTTGTCGCAGGGTAAAAAAGCACCATTATATAATGTGCTGGTTAAAGAGAAAAAACTAACATCAGGGGCCCGGGCAAGCAACAGCAGTCAGGAGATTACCGGAACCTTCAGGGTTTCCGTGACGGCCAACGAGGGTGTAAGCCTTAAGACTGTAGAAGAAGCCGTTTTTGAGGCATTCGCGCGTTTTGAGAAGGAAGGGATTACCGATAAGGATGTTGAGAAACTGAAGGCGGGCATGGAGACCAGTTACTACAACGGTATCAGCAGCATTCTTGGCAAGTCATTCCAATTGGCCCGATATAATGAGTATGCCGGAACTCCGGATTTTTATGCAAAGGATATTGAGCGCACCAGGTCGGTGACAAAGGCCGATATTATCCGTGTCTATGAAAAATACATCAAGGGTCAGGCCTATCTGGCAACCAGTTTTGTACCGAAGGGCCAGCCCGACCTGGTGGCTGAAGGATCGATGAATGCAGGCGTGCAGGAAGAAGATATTCAGAATGCCACCGAGGTGCAGATTGCAGATAATGACCAGGAGGCTCCGGTAGTTAAGACTCCGTCGGCCTTTGACCGATCGGTGATGCCGAAGGACGGCCCGGATCCCACCATCAACCTTCCGGTAATCTGGGTAGACGAGCTGGCGAACGGGATGCGTGTTTTTGGGATAGAACATAATGAGCTGCCCCTGGTCCAGTTCAATATTACCATCAAGGGCGGTCACCTGATGGAGAAATTGGACAAGGCCGGTGTCGCTTCCCTGATGGCAGAACTGATGAATGAGGGTACAAAGAACAAAACCCCGCTGGAACTCGAAGAGGCGATTGAAATGCTCGGAGCCAATATCCGGGTAGGCTCTTCTGCTACATCGGTAAATATCAGCGGGAGTTGCCTGGTCCGTAATTTCGATGCCACCCTCGCCCTGGTTGAAGAGATGCTGCTGGAGCCGCGCTGGGATGAGGAGGAATTTGCACTGGCCAGGATACGTGTAATGAATAATCTTAAGCGCCAGAAGGCAAGTCCCAATGCACTGGCCGGAGAGACCTTCCAGAAGCTCGTTTATGGCGAAGGCCATATTTTCAGCATCAGCGGCAGCGGAACGGAAGAAACCGTATCAGCCATGTCAATTGATGACCTTAAGACTTTTTATTCCGAAACGCTTTCACCAAACATAGCCAACTTCCATATCGCAGGAAATATTGGCAAGGATAAGGTCATGAGCTCCCTGCAAACGCTCTCGCAGAAATGGATGTCTAAGGAGGTGATGATTTCTGGTTATTCTCTGCCTGAAGCTCCGGAAAAATCACAGATCTGGTTTGTGGATGTCCCGGGCGCCAAGCAATCGATTATTCAGATCGGCTGCGCAGGTCCGGCCAAATCGGATCCGGAGTATTTTGCAGCAACCGTGATGAACGATAAACTGGGCGGATCTTTCAACGGATGGGTCAACATGGTGCTTCGCGAAGAAAAGGGGTTCACCTATGGTGCCAGAAGCGGATTCTCCGGAAATATCGCAGCGGGTACCTTTTCGGCTTCAGCTCCCGTTCGCTCTTCGGCAACTCTTGAGTCGGTTCAGATTTTCAAAGACCTGATGAGCAAATACCGGGAGGGCATTTCTCAGGAAGATCTGGATTTTACGAAGAATTCATTGCTGAAATCCTATGCAAGAAAGTATGAAACATTGGGTGCCCTCACCGGAATGCTGGGAGAAATCAGCATGTATAACCTTTCAAAAGATTATGCCGTAAAGGAACAGGAGACGATACGGAATATGACATTGGAACAGCATAAAGCCCTGGCTCAAAAATACATAGACCCTAATCGCATGTACTATGTGATCGCCGGGGATGCGGCAACGCAGGCGGTGGGTTTGAAGGCGGTGGGGTTTGGCGAACCATTAATCATTAAAAAATAAGGCAGAAGGCAGAGGGCAGAAGGCAGAAATTAGTAAAAAGTAAAAAGGAACAGGGCAAAAAACTTCTGCCCTACCTTCTTACCTGTTTCTTGTTTCTTCTTACTAATTTCTGCCTTCTGCCTTCTGCCATTTGCCCTAAAAACCAACAACATGAAAAAACTAATTTTCTTTCTGATTCCGCTGCTGGCTATAGTAAGTTGCAGTACTAAACCCAAATCGGAAGTCAACATTCCGTATGAAAAAATCACCCTGGCCAACGGCCTGGATGTGATCCTCCATGAAGACCACTCGGATCCGATTGTTGCCTATGCCATCCAGTTCCATGTGGGATCCGGCCGCGAATCGGAAGGCCGGACGGGTTTTGCCCACCTGTTTGAGCATTTCATGTTCTCCCGGTCGGAGAATGTGGCCCTGGGACAGTTCGACGAGATCATCCAGGATGCAGGCGGGATGTCCAACGCAGGCACCGGTAATGATGCTACCACCTACTTTGAGGTGGTTTCCAAAAACGCTCTGGAAAAGGTGCTCTGGCTCGAATCTGACCGACTGGGTTTCCTGACCAACGCCATCAACAAAAAGGCGCTCAATATCCAGCAAAATGTGGTGCAGAATGAAAAGCGGCAATATGAGGATAATGCACCCTATGGTTTTACCGAGTGGACGCTGGCAAAAAACCTTTATCCAAAGGGGCATCCTTATAGCTGGACCGTCATCGGGGAGATGGCTGACCTGTTGAATGCTACGGTGGAGGATGCAAAGGCCTTTCATGACAAGTTCTACGTTCCTAATAATGCCACCATGGTTTTATCCGGGGATTTCGATCCTGTTGTTGCAAAACAACTGATTGAAAAGTATTTCGGAGAGATTAAAAAGGGTGCTGATATTAAGGACCCAGAACCAATGCCGGTGGTATTGGCCGGAACCAAGCGGCTGGTCCATGAAGATAATTTCGCCCGGGCCGGACAGCTTACCATGGCCTGGCCCACGGTAGAGCAATATCATCCCGACAGTTACGCATTGGATTACCTCTCTCAATTGTTGTCGAGGGGAAAGAAAGCCCCGATGTACAAGGTGATCGAAAAAGAGAAAAAACTGGCCTCGGGTCCAAGAGCGGATAACAGCAGCCAGGAAGTAGCCGGCTCCTTTACCGTCACAGTTACGGCAAATGAAGGAGTTACCCTCCAGGACGTGGAAGCTGCGGTTTTTGAATCTTTCACCCTATTTGAAACCGAAGGGTTTACCGATGCGGATGTGGAACGCATCAAGGCAGGACTGGAAACCCGCTTCTATAACGGGATATCCAGTGTCCTCGGTAAATCTTTTCAGCTGGCTCAATACAATGAATATGCCGGATCCCCTGACTATTACAAAACCGATCTGGAAAAAATGAAAGGGGTAACCAAGGCTGACATTATACGGGTATACGAAACTTATGTCAAGGGGAAACCTTTTGTGGAAACGAGCTTTGTGCCGAAGGGAAAACCGGAACTGGCAGTTGCCGGCTCGCTGCCGGCAGGAGTTATTGAGGAAAATATCCTGACGGCCACCGAAGTAAAGATCGATGATACTGCCGATGAACCTATCGTGAAAACTCCGACCAGCTTTGACCGGACGGTAGTTCCTGCCGACGGACCGGAGCCGGTTGTAACGATTCCATCAGTATGGAGCGAAAAACTTTCAAATGGTATGGGGGTATGGGGTATCGAACATAATGAACTGCCATTGGTGCAATTTTCGATTGTGATCAAAGGCGGCCATTACCTGGATAAACCTGAGAAACCCGGCGTAGGAAGCCTTATGGCTTCCCTGATGAACCAGGGAACCAAGAATAAAACCCCACTGGAACTGGAGGAGGCGATAGAGTCACTCGGCGCCCGGATCAACATCAACGGCGGAGCCTCATCGATTTCGGTCAGTGCCAACTGCCTTGTCCGCAATTTCGATGCTACCCTCAAGCTGGTTGAAGAGATGCTGCTTGAGCCCCGATGGGATGCGGAGGAGTTCGCTCTTGCTCAGAGCCGCGTCATTAATAACCTGAAGCGGCAGAAATCTAACCCCAATGCACTTGCCAGCGAACTTTTCAATGAAAAGGTATACGGTAGCGGCCATATTTTTGCGGTTAGCAGCAACGGGACGTTGGAGTCGGTGCCTTCCATCACACTGGAGGATCTTCAAGAATTTTACACCGCAAACCTGACTCCTTCGGTTGCCAGTTTTCATATTGCCGGACAGATCGGGAAAGAAAAAGTTGTTAAATCACTCAATGGTCTGGTTTCGAAATGGCCGGCCAAAGAGTTGGTATTTCCGGTTTATCCCGTTCCGGAACCGCTTCAGAAATCGGAGATTATAGTGGTCGATGTCCCCGGTGCCAAGCAGTCGGTGATCCGAATAGGAAGCCTGGCTCTTGCCCAATCCGACCCCGACTACTTTGCGGCTACTGTGATGAATGACCATCTTGGCGGAAACTTCCTCTCGCTCGTGAATCAGGTTCTCCGGGAGCAGAAGGGATTTACCTACGGAGCCAGCACGTCCTTCAGCGGAACCTATATCCCCGGCCCTTTCACCGCTTCTTCGATGGTACGATCCTCGGCAACGCTTGAGTCTCTGCAGATTTTTAAAAGCCTGATGGAGAACTACCGAAACGGCATTCCGGAGGAAGAACTGGCCAAGACCCAAAGCTACCTGATCAAATCCTACGCACAGAACTTTGAAACCCTGGGTGCGCTAACCGGCATGCTTGCTGATATCAGCATGTACAACCTGCCGGTTGATTACGTTAAGGGCGAGCAGGAGACCATCCGGAACATGACGGTGGATCAGCACAAGGCTTTGGCTCAGAAATATATCGATCCAACCCGGATGTTCTATGTAATTGCGGGAGACGCTGCTACGCAGGCGGTGCAGTTGAAGGCGCTGGGGTTCGGGGAAGCGATTATTATTAAGAAATAGGGCAGAAGGCAGAAGGCAGAAATTAGTAAAAAGAAATAAGATAGAAAAGTAAAAAGGTTGGCTTTGTGCCCTCCTTCATACTTAACTTTTTACTTAAGGATTAAGGACTTAAGTCTAATTTTTGCCTTCTGCCTTCTGCCTTATTTCTTAAAGGTATTCCCTTTCATCGTAAACGCCGTAATCTTCTCCGGATACCCCCACTCCACTGGCCATCCGGGGTTTTTCCAGGACACTGTGGTGTCTTTGTTCACGAAGATCATGGCTTCGTAAGGCGGGGTGTGGCTGATGGCAGCCTGTTCGCCGGAATAAAAGGTGTTTCCGATAAGCTCTACTCCGGCAGCCCGGTGGCCGCGGATGCTGGTATGTGCCGTGTTTCGTATGGTGTTGTTCTCAATCAGGTACCCCTTGCTGCCTTCATCGATAAACATCCCGTTATTGTCTGAGGCATGGTTCAGTTCGCTCCTCAGGATATCGTGAATTTCATTTCCTGATATGACGGAACCCGGCTGGAATCCGAGGGTATAAATTCCGCCACCGTCGCCAAGCATCTGCATGGCGTGATGAATACGGTTATTCAGGATGCGGTTGTTTTTCGAGGAGGTGGGTTGCGGATTCCACTGCCAGCCCACCGAAATGCCGGTGTACGGAAGGTCATATACCTCACAGTCCGATATTTCATTTTCCGCGCAGAAGCCGAGCCAAATCCCGACCGAGCCGTGAAACCCGACCCCGCAATTATGGATGGTGGATCCGGTGACCACGTTGTTGACAGGCAGGAGTGGCGAGTCCGCTTTCGGGTCAAACGTGAGCCCGATCATGACCCCGTTCCCTCCGATATCTTCGGCAATACTATTTTTTATCCGGTTATTCCGACACCCCTCACGAAGGTAAATGCCATTCCCGCCAATGTTTCGCAGGGTACAGTCCGAAACCTTGCAATTTTCCGCCCATGCCATCTCGATGGCTGGAGGAATCAGACCCGGGCCAGTCGTTTTTTCCGAATTTCCCGGATAATAAAAAGCAGCCTGCATCCCATCGTGATTATATTCCGGCAACAGGTATGCGGCATTTTCAAACCTTATACTTCGGAACTCTAAATTCGTAATTGGACTTTCCGCGTCTCCTTTCATAACCACGAGCTGCTGTGCCATGGGCGCAATCACCGTAACACTCTCAAGGGTCTGTCCAGGCAGCGGTTTGTAAAACACCCGGCTGCCAGCCCTATCGAGCGCCCATTCGCCCGGTTGGTCCACGAAGGTGGGATCCCCTTCGAGATAGCAGCTGTACCGGTTTGAATTTCCGGCAAAAATCGAATTGTAGGGTCCGTCAAACAGTGCAAACGGCGGCTTTAGCAGCAGGGCGGGCGGTTCAGATATAAAGCCGGAAACATGAAACCGGGATATCGTCCAGTCCTTGAAGACGACCACCTCGCAGGTATTTCCAAGAAAAAGACGATCCGTCAGGGTGCTGTCGCGCAGCGTGACTTTAATATTTTTTACCGTCGAGTCCTGATTGTAAATCCAGGAGGAATGATCCAGGTAGATTCTCGGCTTGGGATCATCCATATTCGGGTAACGGGCTCGGGTAGCGCGGACTCCATTAACATAGAGCTGTTCAAAAACTCTGGTGCTGTCGACCGGCGCCCACCAGATCCCATACCCTTCATCCCTGAAACCGCCGATCAGCGTACCGCCGGAAATCACGGTCCCGCCATCGGGCTGGCCTTCCCAGGTAACGGTTGCCTTTCCGGATCCCCCGTCAGAAGAACCAAAAAACAGAGGCTTATCAATATGCCAGGTACCTGCTCCGAGGATAACTTTTACGGATTTTCCGGGTTCTTTTTCCCGCATTTCACGAACAAGCTTCTGAGCTGCTTCAAGTGTTCGAAGGGACTCATTTTTTGAACCTGTGTTAAGATCGTTACCCTCTGAACCAACGAAAATCGTGGTGGTTGGAGTCTGGTTGCAGGAGCAAAAAAGCGCCAGGGCAGATAGGAAAATAATGGTTTTCATATGCTAAATTTACTCGTTACTATTTAATTCCACAAAATGAAACCATTCCTCCTTGCCCTTCTTTTAACGGGTGCTGCGATATTGCAGTCAGCCGCACAGGATCCCGCCAGATTTCAGGGCGAGGTCGACCGGTTGAAGGCAGAGAATGCCAGCCAATCGGATTCCGGTGAGCTGGTCCTGTTTACCGGAAGTTCAAGTATTCGGTTGTGGGAGGGACTCAAAACCGATTTCCCGGGAGTTAACCTGGTTAATACCGGATTCGGAGGGTCACACATGAGTGACCTTCTATTCTATGCTGACCTGCTTATTGTACGTTATCATCCGGCTAAAGTAATTGTATATGAGGGGGATAACGATATCGAATATGGGACAAGTGTTGATTCGATCATCAGTCAGGCCGGCAAACTGGTCGCCTTGATTCACTCGAAGCAGCCCGGTGCCAGGATCTGGTTCCTGTCAGCCAAGCCCAGCCTGGCCCGATGGCGCCTCAGTGGAGACTATCTTACCTTAAACGAATCCCTGAGGAAATTCGCGCGCCGGACCCGGGGGGTGCGATACATTAATATATGGAAGTTGATGCTTGATGCGGAAGGAAAGCCCAGGCAGGAACTGTTCCTGGATGACGGGCTTCACCTGAACCGGAAAGGTTACGAGATTTGGCGTGAGGCGGTGGGGAAGGCGGTGGGATTGAGGAGTAGTGACTAGTGACCAGTGACCAGTGACCAGTCGGGAATTAAGAAATGTAGTAAATTGCAGGGCAACCATTGAGTAATTATGAAAGAAGGTATATCAGTCGGGCTTGAACTGAAGTCATTGAAAATTCTGGAAACAGCACTGAAAGAGCTGAATTCAGGGTTTCAGATGCTGGAGTCGTTTGAAGAGGGAAGCACTGATCTGGCCCGACTGGAGGAAGTGATGCTGGAGGTTGCCGGCAGGATGAAGGATAATTTCCCCTATTTCCATCCGCTGTATGCGGGGCAGATGCTGAAACCGCCGCATCCCATGGCGCGGCTGGCCTATATGCTTTCGCTTTATATCAACCCGAATAATCATGCCCTCGACGGCGGGCGTGCCAGCTCACGAATGGAGAAGGAGGCGGTGGCTGAGATTGCCGCAATGTTTGGCTGGAAGGAGTTTCTGGGGCACCTCACCGGCGGCGGAACCATGGCGAACCTCGAAGCGCTCTGGGTCTCCGGCCAGCTGAATCCCGGCAAACTGATCGTGGCCTCAAAACAGGCCCACTATACACATGAAAGGTTAACCAAGGTCCTGGGGTTGCCGTTCCGTTCCGTCGCTGTCGATTCATTTGGCCGGATGGACACGGATGCACTCCGTAAAATACTGGATTCGGAGCCTGTCGGAACGGTGGTCGCAACGATTGGAACCACTGCGACAGGCGCCACGGATCCTCTTCCTGAGCTTATCAGGCTTCAGGAAAAGTATGGGTTCCGCATTCATGCCGATACGGCTTATGGCGGCTATTTCACCCTGGTGGAAAACCTGGTCCCCTCAACCCGTGCAGTTTATGAAAAGCTCACTGCCGTTGACTCCATCGTGGTGGATCCGCACAAACATGGCATGCAGCCTTACGGATGCGGATGCGTGCTTTTCCGCGACCCCGCCGTGGGGAAATTTTATAAGCACGATTCACCCTATACCTACTTCAGTTCCGATGAAATGCACCTGGGCGAAATCAGTCTCGAATGCAGCCGTCCCGGAGCCTCAGCCGTTGCCCTCTGGGCCACACAACGACTTCTCCCTCTGGTACGACACGGTGAATTCGCCAGACTTCTGGAAAAAGGACGTCAGGCGGCCATTGAATTTTATAACTATCTGGAATCCAATCCCCGCTATATTACCGCATTTCCGCCGGAGCTTGATATCGTGATCTGGGCTCCGAGGGCGGGATCCGTTTCCGAAGCATCCAAACTCTCACGAAAAATATTCGAAGAGGCCGGCCGCCGGAACCTTCACCTCGCCCTGGCCGAGCTCCCCTGCCGGTTCTTCGATCTTAGCACGGCAGGAATGGAGCAGGACCGGGAGACGATTACCAGCCTCAGATCCGTACTGATGAAGCCCGAGCATCTCGATTGGCTCGGAAGAATTGCGGATATTCTTAACGAATCGGTTGATTTTATCCGCTCAACGGAATGAAAAACAGGCCTCTTCTTATCCTGATAGCTGCCGTTCTTATCGGGTTACCCGCATGCAAACCGGCCACAAGGATCGGAGCATCGGCACGAGAGCAGGGTCCACAGTTCGGCGTTTGCACCTCCCTGTCAAACGCATCTATACTGAAACAAGCGGGCTTCCGGTACCTGGAAGGGAGTGTGGGACGCGACCTGATGCCCGGAAAACCTGATGAAGAGTTCCAGAAGAAAATGGCCGAATTTGATACCTGCAAGCTGCCGGTAATTGCCTGCAACGGATTCCTTCCGGGAACACTTAAGGTAACCGGACCGGAAGCCAGGCACGATACGGTTCTGAGCTATGCAGAGGTGGCCTTCCGGAGGGCGGAACAGGCCGGGATCCGGATCATCGTATTTGGCAGTTCGGGAGCCCGTTCGATCCCCGAAGAGTTCGACCGGTCAGAAGCCCGGAACCAATTTGTAAGCCTGCTGAAAAGAATGGGTCCGGTTGCGCGGAAATACCATGTGACCATCGCCATAGAAAGCCTGCAAAAATCGGAATGCAATTTTATCAATACCGTAACCGAGGCCACTTCGATCGCAAGAGAAGTTAACGATAAGAATATCAGAGTTTTAGCAGACATTTTTCACATGATGCGGGAAAATGAAGGGCCCTCCTCCATTTTGGATGCCGGTGATCTTCTGGTTCATTGCCATATTGCCGAACTCAGAACCCGCACAGCGCCCGGAATGGATGGAGATGACTTTCGTCCTTACTTTGAGGCCTTGAAGAAAATACGCTATCACGGAGGCATCTCCATTGAGGGCTCCTGGAAAAACGAAGACCTGCCGCGCGCATTCCTAACCCTAAACGACCAATGGAAAAACCAGTGACCAGTGACCAGTGACCAGTAACCGGTAACCGGTAACCGGCAACCGGCAACCAGAACCAGCAACCAGTAACCAGCAACCAACTACTATGACCGAACGAAGAGATTTTATCAAAAAGAGCCTGGTGGGAACCGCAGGCATTGCCATCGGAGGCATGGGTTTTTCTGCCAAATCCTATGGATCAATTATCGGATCAAATGAACGGATCAATTTGGCCATCATCGGTATACGGGGCCAGGGTGGAGGGCATATCAACACCTATGCCAGCCTGAAGGACGACCGGAATGTCAGGATTAAAACCCTGTGCGATGCGGATGAGCAGTTTTTTAAGGAGCGGGCGGATAATGCTGAAAAACTGACCGGATATCGCCCGGCAACCGAGTGGGACATGCGTAAGGTGTTCGATGACAAGGAGATACATGCGGTTTCAATGGCCATACCAAACCACTGGCATGCCCTGGGAACGATCTGGGCCTGTCAGGCTGGCAAACATGTATATGTTGAAAAGCCTGCCTGTCACAATGTTTTTGAAGGCCGCAAAATGGTGGAAGCCGCCAGGAAGTATAATGTAAGGGTTCAGGTTGGTTTCCAGAACCGGTCGATTCCGCAGGTAATGGAAGCATTACGGTTTTTGCGGGAGGGCGGTATCGGGGAGGTTTACATGGCCCGTGGCCTCTGTCTGAAGCCCAGGGATTCTTTCGGGATCGCCAGGGACAGCACTCCGCCGGCAACCCTGCATTACGACAGGTGGCTCGGGCCTGCCCAGCTACGTCCCTACAATGAAAAACGCGTGCATTACAACTGGCACTGGCACTGGGATACAGGCAACGGAGACACCGGAAACCAGGGCCCGCATCAGTTTGATATAGCCCGATGGGGCCTGGGCCAGAATGAGCATCCTGTCGCGATTTACTCCAGCGGGGGGATATACGGGTTTACCAAACGCGAGTGCTCCCAGGAAACCCCGGATACCCAGGCTTCAGTCTTTAAATATGCCAACGGCCAGATTTTCGAGTTTGAGACCCGGGGGGCTTATACCAACGGCGAAGGGAACCTGAATATCAAGATCGGGAATATTTTTTACGGCACGGAAGGGTATCTGGAAATCAACGGGAGCACCTGGAAAGCCTGGAGGAAAAGGGAGAAAGACTCGTTTGCCGGGTCCGACAAGCCTGCCGCCGAGAAGCCGGTGGATCCCACGTACCGGGCAGCCCCCGGAGGATCCGAACATTATGCCAACTTTCTGGATTCCATCCGGTCAGGGAAAGATGAAGATCTCAACTGCGATATTCAGGAGGGTTTCATGTCGTCGGCCCTTCCGCACCTGGCCAACATATCCTACCGGCTCAACCGTGAGGTTCACTTCATGGGCAGTCACGAGAAATTTGCCAGTGATCCGGAGGCCGATATGATGCTGACGCGGAATTACCGGCCGCCGTATAGTATTGGGGAAGAGATCTGACTCTTGGGAGAAGTTGCCAGTTGCCGGTTACCAGTTACCAGTTGGGCCGGAACTGTCATCCTGACGAAAGTCAGGATCCCAGGCCCCGGAGCACTTGTCAGGGGATTCCGGCTTTCGCCGGAATGACAGTTCTGGCCCAACCGGCAACCGGCAACTGGCAACCGGTAACTGGTCACTGAAAGTAATGCGGTCCCCCCGGGTTATAAATCATCCTCAACGCCCCGGGCAGCACCTTCACATCAAATTCCTTTGCAAAATGGAGTTCGCCGTCGACATGGAAGGGCACCTCTTCGGTGAATTCAAGGCTGATATGTGCCGTTTGGTAGTAGTTTACCCGGTGGTCGTGGATATGGGTGCCTTTCGGAACCATCAATAACAGCTGGAACCGCTCGATAAGATTGAGCTTCTTGATGCTGCAAACATCCAGGAGCCCGTCGTTGGCTATGGCTTTGGGCGTAAGGAAAAAGCTTCCGGCAAATCGCCGCCCGTTGGCGATGGTATTGATAAAGCAGTTGGTTTCCTTTCTTTCCCCGTTTGACTTCATGATCACATGTTTCTCCCTGAAAAACAGAAGGGTTTTCACAATGTGCCAGATATACTTGTTTTTTCCTCCGCGTTTGGTTTCTCCTGGTTTCGTATAGTTTTCAGCAGCAACCTGTGCATCGAAGCCCAGGCCCATGCCGTTGATGAAATACATTCCGTTCACCGAACCGGCATCCATCAATATTACATTTAACTTAAAAAAAGTATCCCAGTCCTGCTCCGTGAACCGGTTGGGAAGTCCGAGAATCTGGATAAAATCGTTTCCGGTACCCGCCGGAATAATGCCGACGGTGACATTCAGGTTGTTGATCAACGGGCGGGAAATCTCGTTCAGGGTACCGTCGCCACCCACCCCGATAATGTATTTATATCCTTGATCAGCAAATGCTTGTGCGAGTTCGGTTGCATGACCATGACGCTCGGTAAGAACAACATCTGCAAGAATCCCGTACTTTTCAATCATGGCCTTCACGGTTGGAAGATAGCTCAGGCCGAATCCGTTCCCTGCGATCGGATTAACAATAAAGGCCCACTCCTTTTTATTTTGCTGTTCCATAATCAATGTTTGTGTTGTTGCTGGTAAGCCGATTGGATGATGGTCCTGACTGTGTGGACGATCTCCAGATCGGTTTGTTGTTTAAGGGATTCGTTGGGTATGGGCGGATGGATGATTACGTTGATTCTTGATCCGAAATCTATCCAGAACCTGTTTTTTGGCTTTAATGAATGAAATCCGTTCAGGGTTACCGGCAGGACCTCAAGGTCGGTGGATCGTATTACGTGGATAAAACCCCTCCGGAAATTGCTGATTTCACCTGACGGGGTCCGTGTTCCTTCAGGAAACATCGCGATGGAATGTCCTTCGGATTTTTTTACCAGCTGGTCCAGCATGCGCCGCGTATTTTTAACATCGGCCCGGCTCATCGGGATATAATCGATCATTTTCAGGATATGCCCGAACACGGGAACCCGTAAAAGGTGTTCCCGGCCAAACCAGGAGATCCCCGGATAAAAGGCCAGGATGGCGGTGATGTCAAAGAGGCTGGCATGGTTGGCCAGGAGGATATATTTCTTTCCGGGCTCGATATTTTCAATACCCTTGACCTTTAATCGCTTGCCCATTAAAAAGAAAATGGAGAAGGACCAGAAGCGAATAATTTTACGTACTGTCCGCTTCTGTCTTGAAAAAGCAAACGGCCAGGTAATCAGGGCTGTAACACCAGTAAAAGTGTACAGGACCACAAATATCGGAACCGTAATAAAGGAAAAAACAGGAGACCGAAGCCGCCCTTTGAGCGATGTCACTATGGTACCCTCCCTGGTTTAGACGGTTCAAAAATAGCAAAAAATCAATCGGTTGTATGCTTGGGAATCCCGGCGGGGAACTTGTAAATTGCAGGGTAAACCAATGTCAAAACAAATGAAAAAAACAGCCTTGCTCCTTATGCTGATGCTGTCAGTCACCGGCATCAGACTCCCCGGGGCCGCGTGGGACAAAACCGGTGCGGGTGCCGGAGCCTTTGATGCATGCAAGTGGGCAGAAACAAATTTTACAAAAGGCAGGATTCCCCCCTTCTCTTTTGTATACAACGGGAAAGAGTCTAAAACCTTTCTCAGGCAGTGGGATTTCCGCAAGACGGTGGTTCCGCCGGCGGATCCCGCCATTCAGGAATATATTTTTACCTACAAGGATCCTCAAACGGGACTCACCGCGACCTGCAAGGTCACCTGTTTTAAGGATTTTCCTGCCATCGAGTGGGTATTGAACTTTAAGAATAATTCAAAAAAGAATACCCGGCAGCTGGAAAAAGTGAAAGTGATCGACCAGGTTTTCAGGTACGAGCAAAAAGGGACCTTTACTCTTCACCATTCCCGCGGCAGCAGCGCCACCCGAAATGATTTCGAGATGCTTCAGGACGAACTCACGGCGGGCAAAAGCTTTTATATGACCCCTCCCGGAGGCCGTTCATCGGAAAATAATGCATTCCCGTTCTTCAATATCGAGGTTCCCGGTAATCAGGGAATCATTGCTGCAGTGGGTTGGACGGGCAAATGGTACGCGGATTTGCTGAAGACCGATGATCAGTCGGTTTCACTCAAATCGGGCATGGAACGGATGAACCTCTTTTTGTATCCCGATGAAGAGTTTCGCACTCCCCGGATTGCGATGCTTTTCTGGAAGGGAGAGGACATTATGACCGGACACAATCAGTTCCGCCAGTTTATTCTTGCGCACCACACCTGGAAAATCAACGGGAAGCCCAATGAGCTTCCTTTTGCAAGCAACCTGGCCGGATACGGTCCGGAACCCTGCAACGAACACAGCTGCGCCACGGAAACCCATGCTATCGCCATGGCTTACCGGCACCGGCAGTTCGGGATTGTTCCCGAGGTCCTCTGGATCGATGCCGGCTGGTATACCGGCTGCGGAACCTGGTGGTCAAACGTTGGAAACTGGACCGTCAACAAGCTGAATTTCCCCCGCGGACTCAAACCGGTAACCGATGCGGTGCACGAGGTTGGGGCCAAATTTATTCTCTGGTTCGAGCCTGAACGGGTGTATAAAGGAACGCAGTGGGATAAGGAGCTCGACAAGTATATTATCCGAATTCCCGACTCAGTAACCCGTGAACCCTACAACCGGGTGAACCGGACCAATGCGCTCTTTAATCTTGGCGATCCGGAAGCCTGCGCATGGCTGACGAAATATATCGGCGACATGATTGAAAAAGAGGGGATCGATTACTATCGCCAGGATTTCAATTTTGATCCCTGGCTTTACTGGATGTATAACGACAAGCCGGGCCGCGAGGGCATGTCGGAGATCCGGCACATCGAAGGTTTGTATGCTTACTGGAACGGCCTGCACAAGCGGTTTCCCAATCTTATTATCGATAATTGCGCCAGCGGTGGCCGCCGGATCGACCTGGAAACCACCTCGGTGAGTTCCCCGCTCTGGAGGACCGATTATAATTATGGAGAACCCAATGGTTATCAGTGTCATACGGTAGGGTTGAGTTACTATCTTCCTTTGCATGGCACGGGAAATATTACCCTGAATCCCTACACGTTCCGCTCCAGCATGAGCACCGCTATGATAACCGGATGGGATCTCGACCGGGGCGGATATTCCCTCCCCGCACTGCAGAAATACATCGCCGATTTTAAGCGGCTCAGGCCTTTCTATTATTCCGATTTTTACCCGCTTACCTCAGGCGATAACATTACCTCCGACTCAGTCTGGCTCGCCTACCAGCTGAACAGGCCCAAAGAGGGAGACGGCATTATCATGGCTTTCCGCCGGCCGGCCTGTCCGATCGAAAAAATCGGGGTAAAACTCCGGGGGATAGATCCCCAGGCCACGTATGAGTTATTCATCGAGGATGAGAATATCAGGGTTAGCAAATCAGGAAAAGAGTTGATGGAAAACCTCGACCTGATTCTGAAAGAGACGACAAAATCAATGTTAATCAGTTATAAAAAGAAATAATGAACTGGAAAGATAAAATCAGCCATCCGTATCAGGTTGGCGGCATTGAAACCGCTGTTCTGGATAACGGTGCAGGTCGCGGAGTAAGGGTTGCCTGGATCAATACCGGATCGGGATTACGATTCAAAGTGGTTCTTGACAGAGGGATGGACATTGCCGAAGCCTTTTATAACCAGCATGGCCTGGCCTGGATCAGCCATCATGGAGTCAAAACCCCGCCTGCAAGTTACCAGAGCGGGCTCGACTGGCTCCGGCACTGGGGCGGCGGACTGGTGACCACCTGCGGATTGGATCACATGGGGAGTCCGGAGAATGATGAGTATGGTGATCGCGGACTTCACGGGCAGATCGGATATAGCCAGGCCGAGATCCGCAGCATCAACCAGCCCGATCCTGCAATGGGCAAGCTGGATTTCAGCATTTCGGGAGTGATGAGACAATCACGGGTATTCGGGCTGAAGCTGGAGCTTGAGCGGACTATTTCCGGCAAGCTGGGAGAATCCCTGATACGAATCCGCGACAAGGTGACCAACCGGGGAAACATTCCTGCGCCGCACATGCTTTTATATCACGTGAATCTGGGTTGGCCCCTGGTTGACGAAGGTTCGGAGATTTTCTGGGATGGAGAGTGGGACTCGCGCGGAGGGGAGCTGGATGATTTGATCTTTCATGAAGGGGGCTCCTTCAAAACCTGTCCGCCTCCGCTCGACCTGCACTGCGGAACCGGCGAAGCGTGCGCCTTTATCGATAGTAAGCCCGATAAAAAAGGCTGGTGCGAATGCGGCATCCTGAACAAGAATATCGGAGTGCGGTTCAGCCTGAAATTCCGCAAAGAGCAATTGCCCTGGCTGATCAACTGGCAGCATTGGGGGAAAGGTGAGTATGTTACGGGCCTTGAACCGGGAACCAACCCCACCATGGGTCAGGCTCCCGCCCGCGAAAGCGGCACCCTGCTGTTTCTGGAACCGGGCGAATGCAGGGAATATGATCTTGAGATTAATGTTGGCGCCGACTGAGGTGATACGAAACGGGACTGAGACAAAATAGGGCAGAAGGGCAAGAGGGCAGAAAGGCAGAAAGGAAAGTGAAAATTTTAAAGTCTTATAAGGTATTCATTATAACAACTCTCTGGAATGATTAGAAAATCGTCTTCGACAGACATCAGTAACCCCGGGGTTCAGCCCGGGGTTTTATGTCCCAGCTCCGCTCCGGCTCTGAAGCTACAGGCTGGCAGAAACCTGTTCCTTCTTCCTTCCTTCTTCTTACTGATTTCTGCCTTCTGCCCTCTGCCTTCTGCCTTCGCCCAGCTCCCCCCCGCCAAGCCCATCAAGGTGAAAGTCGCGGTCGTCATCCAGGATCCGGCGCTGCCTCAATATGGCGGCAAGCGGCTCCATGAGGTGGTGAAAACCCCGGGCCGCACCTTCATGTGGAACGATCCGATGGTGCTGAACCGGGAGTACGAGGCCGCCCTGGAAAAGATCAGCCATGGGGTGGTACAGTATGAGGTGGTAAAGATCATCGATGACGGGAAGTTCTTCTCCCGGAGGAACGATAATAATGTGATGCTCGGCACCGATGAGATGGTCAACCTGCTGATGGAGCCCGACTGGAAAACCCTCAAGGAGACCGGAACGCATTTCGATTACAAGGAGTTTGTGGAGCACTACGGCTTCGACAAAATGCGCGATAAAAATCAGATCAATGAGGTGTGGGTCTGGTCGTTTCCTTACGGAGGCATGTGGGAATCCAACTATTGCGGCGCCACCGGCTTCTGGCTCAACTCCGAACCCACAACCACCACTTCGAACAAGGAACTTCTGGTGGTAATGGGACTGAACTACGAACGGAAAATGTCGCTGGCACTCGAAAGCTACGGTCACCGCTTCGAATCCGTGATGTGGCACCTTTACGGCCGCTGGGATTATAACGAGCCCGTCCCCAACAACTGGGAGAAATATACCCGCTTCAACAAAACACACCCCGGACTGGCGAACATCGGGAATATCCATTTTCCCCCCAACGGCATGTTTGATTATGACTGGGTGAACAAAACGCCGGTTACCACATGTGCCGATGGATGGAACTATTATCCTGATATTAAGCCCGATATGACCCGAACGGTGGACTGTTCCGAGTGGCAATGTTCACACGAAGGGTACATGAGCTGGTGGTTCAGCCATATTCCGCATTTCGAAGGGATCAATCCGGAGGACGGGCATCTGAATAATTGGTGGCAGTATGTCGTAAATTGGGAGCAGGGGGTTGCGCTGGAGAAACAAGGCGAAAGGCGAAAGGCGAAAAGCCTGCCCCGGGCTCGACCCGGGGGCGAAAGAAAGAAACAAGATATTCAAGATCAGGCTCTTGTCATCCCGGCGAACCCGGATGGTGCAGATGCACTTGTCATCCCCGCGAAAGCGGGGACCCCAACCCCCTATGGCAAAGTGCTCTGGTATCACGAGCCGGATTCAACCGTTGACCTGGATAAAAAGGCAGCGGAGTGGGCCGGGAAGTTTCGCAGGCATGTTGAGCAGGGCGGCAGCCTGCTGCTGACCATGGACGCTGTCAGATTGCTCCCATACCTGGGGGTGGAGAAGGTGGCCCCAACGGTTTCCTATACGAAACTGGTGGATGAAGGAAACGGCCGGAAACTGGGACTGCACGCCTTCCGCAGTCACCCGATTTTCGACGGGATGCTTGGCGGGGCCTATGTCTATGCGCCAAAACAGGACATCAATGTACGGAGAGTAGGATGGTTCGGAGAGGCTGTTCCCGACGGAAAGGTTGTAGCGGTTGACTGGGCATACATATTCCTCTATGATCAGAATAAACTGATCACGGAATACACCCTGGGAAAAGGAAAAATTTTGGCCATCGGGGCCTATCTGGATTATGACATGCCCAATTATAACAGCTCCCATCTGGAAAAATTTACCCGGAATGTGCTGGATTACCTGGACGGCCAGACGATGGTGAGCCAGGTGAGGAATTGGGATTATGGACCGCCTGTCGTAGCTGAAGAGGAAGGCAGAGGGCAGAGGGCAGAGGGCAGAAATCAGGAAGAAGAAGCAGGTATAAAGTTGTGGTTAGGGAAGCCTGAGCCCTGGGTGCAGCATGATAGTGAGATCACCCTCAAGGCCACGGCCCAGCCTAAGAACATGTGGGATATTGCCGGCGAGAGAATGGTGATTCTGGGCAAGGAGCCCGGCGGGATCGATGAGGTGTGGGCGCATCCGGTTATGGCTCTGCGCGATTATCAGGTTAAAATCAGAATGCATAATCCCGATAAGGAAATCGCGCTGAATACATTGAAACCGGCCATCGAGGTTAGACCGGAATCTTTTACCCGGATCTACGCATTCGGGGAAAGCCTCCTGAAGGAGATCATCACCGTACACCCGACCGACGGGAATGCGGTGATCCACTATGCTTATTCCGGGGACCAGCCGATCGATCTGGTAATCAGCTTGAAAAGCAACCTCCGGTTTATGTGGCCCTATTCGGAAAAGGTTACCGGCGAAATCCGCTACTCCTGGAATGAGGTGCTGAACGCCTGGGTTGTCAGGGATAAATCGGGCGATTTCGCCATGACCATCGGGATGAATGTGCCTGTTACGGCTAAAACCGGATCTCCGGATCAGGGACTCAGGGTGGCACTAACCTTGGAGACGGTCATGGAACCGGAAAGTATGGCCGATGTGGTGCTGGGGACCTCGGCTACCGGTGTCACCGAGGCTGTTTCAGCCTACCGCAGGGCGGCGATGAAGCCGGATGCCGTTTATGCTGCAGCTGTGGATTATGCAAAATCACTCTTCAATGGAAAACTGACCATCACCGGTCCGGATGCCGATTTCAATACCGGCTATAAGTGGGCACTGGTGGGCAGCGACCGGTTTATCGTGAATACCCCCGGTGTGGGCCGCTCACTGGTTGCGGGATACGCTACCACGGATTACGGCTGGAACGGAGCCCAAAAAGTCAACGGCCGTCCAGGCTACGCGTGGTATTTCGGTCGGGATGCCGTCTGGAGCGGGTTTGCCGTTCTCGATTATGGCGATTTTGAACGTGTAAAAACCATCCTGGAGCTTTTTTCCAGGTATCAGGACGTTTCAGGAAAAATCTACCATGAACTGACCACCTCAGGCATCGCACATTTTGATGCGGCGGATGCCACACCTCTTTATATAGTTTTGGCTGGCAAATACTTACATCACTCCGGCGACACCGCTTTCATCCGCAAGGAGTGGCCATTCATTAAAAAGGCCATCGATTTCTGTTATTCCACCGATACCGACCGCGACCACCTGATCGAGAACACCCAGCAGGGACACGGCTGGGAAGAGGGCGGTGATCTTTATGTCACCCATACCACGCAGTATATGGTCTCCTGTTGGGCCGAAGCACTGGGGCAGGCAGCGTATATGGCTGAAAATATCGGGCTTAAAGAACTGCAAACAAAATATACCGATGAGGCGAAAGTGGTTCTGGATAAACTGAACACCGGATTCTGGAACCCGGAAACGAAATTCTTCAACCACGGGATTTTCAAGGATGGCACCTACATGACCGAGCCCTCGGTGATGACGGCCATCCCCCTGCACTGGGGACAGATCAGGAGCCAGGAACAGAAAAGGGCCGTGGTTGACAGGATCGCGTCACCCAATTTCACCACCGACTGGGGAACCCGGATCGTGAGTGAAAAGGCGAAATTCTTCGCGCCGGGTGGTTACCATACAGGAAGTGTGTGGCCGCTCTTTACCGGCTGGGCTTCCCTCGGAGATTTTGCGGCCGGCAATTCCGCTCAGGGGTACTCTAAACTGATGAGCAACCTGCTGATTTACAAAAACTGGTCGCTGGGCTATATTGAGGAGGTGCTCCATGGCACCCAATACAAATATTTCGGGGTATGCCGCCATCAGTGCTGGAGCGAAACCATGGTGATCCAGCCGGCCATCGACGGGATGCTGGGATTCAAACCCGATGCGATTAAAAATTATGTATACCTGAATCCGGAGTTCCCCATGGATTGGGATTCGGTGACCGTTGAGAATATCCGGATCGGGGTTCACTCCTTTTCCATGACGCAGGTGAGGCGAACCGGCCAGACTCAGCTGGATTTCGTGCGCAGTAAAACCGGAGATCAGGCTGCCGATACCACGCGAATATATATAGGAATGGATATTGAGCTGCTTCCCGGTACACGGATTGAGGGGGGTACCATCGATATCGGAAGACTTGTAGCAAAAATCCCGGGCGATTTCTCACAACTCCGGCAAAGCATTACTCCTATGGCTCCCCTCTATGATAAGATCCGGGTGATCGTCAATCACAGCGGTGGTATCGGGGTACTGCCTGTTGTTCATCATCCGGCACCCGGCGACTCATCCACCGGTTTCAAGATTATTTCCGATGAACTTGCCGGGGCAACATATCGGGTTAAAGTGGAGGGATTGAGCGGCAGCGGGGGAAAGATCCGGGTGATCCGCGACCGGATCATTGAGGAGCGGGAGTTTCGGTTCCCGGAATCGAAGGAAAAGTATGTCACCCAGATGATTGAGTTTGAGCCGGAGACAAAGAAACCGGCTCCTGAGGTGGTTTATTACGTGCTGCCGAGAAGCTTTTATGACAGCAACGGCGACCGGATCGGGGATCTTAACGGACTGAAAAAGAAGCTCGATTACCTGCAGGATCTGGGGGTTACCTCGATTCTCACGCTGCCGCTGATGGAATCTGAATCCTATCACAATTATTTCGCCAAGGATTATTGGAAGATTGATCCGGAATACGGCACCATGAAGGAATTCACGGAACTGCTCAGGGAGATCCATAAGCGGGGAATGAGGTTTTACCTCGATATGGAGACCCAGTATGTAACCGAGGGCTCCGATTGGTATGCCAGCAAGCCGGATTATCAGCTGGCTGGAACACCCTGGGGAAAGGTGATATCCTATGACGGAACCTCCCGGGGTCTCAATATGGCCAACCTGAATCATCCGGAGGTAAAAAAATATTTCTATGATCTCTACCACTACTTTCTGGATCCCAACAAGGACGGGAAGTTCGACGACGGAGTGGATGGGTTCCGCATCGATCACATCATGGATGACCTCGACTTTACGGGCAGGTTAACCAATCTTTATGCTGGTTTCTGGAAGCCGCTTTTTGATGAACTCCGGGCAATAAATCCAAATATCCGGATTATCGGGGAGCAGGCCAACTGGATGGAGTATGGGACGGAGATTTTCAAGAAGGCGGACCTCGATCTTGTTTTTGCCTTTCCCTTGTACATGGCCATCAATTCCCTCGACAAGAACCAGATCCAGAACAAGCTGGATACCACGTATCTGATGACTCCCCCCGGCAAGGACCAGCTGATTTTTATTGAGAATCACGATGTGGATCGTTTTGCCTCCCTGATGAACGGGGATCTGGCCAGGGAAAAGGTGGGTGCGGCCTTTAACCTGCTGCTGAAAGGAACGCCCCTGATCTATTACGGTCAGGAAATCGGGATGAAAGGAATCAAGCATGAGGTGCCTACCGACGGAGACCAGATTTCAAGGCGGGAAGCCTTCGAATGGTACAAGAACACAGAAGGTCCGGGTATGGCCCACTGGTACAAAAATTCAGGAATCTGGTGGGACAAGCGATATGGCAAGGCAAACGACGGGATTAGCGTGGAAGAGCAAATCAAGGATCCGAATTCCCTCTGGAATTTTTATAAAACGCTGATTTCCTTGCGGAAACAATACCCGGCCCTGGCACACGGTGAGGTCCGGATACTTCCGAATGATAATCCTGGGGTCATTACTTTTGTCAGGACTCTGGGCGATTTTAAAAACTGGATCTGGGTTGCCATCAACCTGACGGGAACTTTGCAGGAACTCGAGAAGCCGCACTATTCAGTTAATGGTTACCTGGGCGAGGTTCTTTTTGCGGAGCCCGCGGACAGCAGATTGGAATCGATCCGGATCCATCTTCCGCCATACGGAATTATTGTTTCCCGATAAACTCCCTGACTGCGGCGATATATTCGGATTCTTTTTCCAGATGGTGCTCGTGCGAGGCGTCCTGAAATACTTTTAGTTCTGATCCTGGGAGCAGGCTTTGGTACCAGGCGGTAGTTGCCGGGGTCGCCTCGTCGAACTCCCCGCAGGTAAACAGGGTTGGAACTTTTATTCCGGTCATTTCACCGGTGCGGTCAAAATTCTTAAGGGTTCCGGTGGCGGTGAATTCGCTGGGTCCCCACATGTACTCATAAACATCCACACCCATCTTGGCCAGGGAACGGTTCAGGCAATCGGGCCATGGGTTCATCCGGCAGACATGAATGGAATAGAAGTAGTTGAGCGCACTCTGGTATTCGGGGGTCGCAAAATTTCCGGTTTCCTCGCCAATCCGAATGGCGTTCTGCATCGAATCGGGCATCTGGCTGATCCAGGCGTGCTGGTCGGTAATCCAGCGTGACGCACTCAGACAGGGGCCGGAAAAGATCAGGCTCACAACTCCGGCGGGTTTTTTTGTAACCATATATTCGGCGGCCAGCATGCTGCCCCATGACTGTCCCATGATGTGCACCTTTTTTAATCCCAGCTCTTTCCTGATTGTTGCCAGCTCATCCACAAATCGTTCGAGGGTCCAGAGGGTCGTGTCACCCGGCCGGTCGGAGCTGCCGCAGCCTAACTGATCGTAAAAGATCACCGGACGCTCATCGGCCAGGGCTTCCAGGGGCTCAAGATAATCATGTGCGGCTCCGGGGCCGCCGTGAAGAGCCAAAAGGGGGATTCCAGGCTTGTCGGCTCCCACGATCCTGTAATAAACCTTACCGCCGGTTACATCGATGAAACCTTCAACTATGGGCTTGTCGGTTGGAAATGACCCGCTGCAGCCAGTCAATCCGAGCAGGATCAGGCAGAATAGAGATGTAAGAACAGTTCTCATGTTTTTTAGTTTTGGAGCATTATCAAATCTTCACCGGAGTCATTTTCGGCATGATCAGGTGAATGATGCTGAGCATGATCAGGTACATGGCTCCAGCAACCAGGAAAGCATAGACATAGCCATGCGGGCCCGCATCGGTGAGCACTTTGCCCAGGGCAAGGTTTGCCACGATCCCGGAAACAGCCCCTACCATTCCGCCAATTCCAACCACCGAAGCAACTGCTTTTTTCGGGAACACATCGGAGACGAGGGTGAAGGCATTAGCCGACCAGGCCTGGTGGGCTGCAGCGGCCAGCGCGATCAGCAGTACAGCCACCCACTGGTTCGAAACCAGCGGGGCGAGTGTTACAGGCAGAACCAGGGTGCCGAAAATCAGCAGGGTGACCTTCCTGGCTTTGTTTACTGACCACCCCTTGTTAATGAAAAAGCCGGAAAGGTATCCTCCGAAAATACTTCCGATATCAGCGATAACATAAATAATGATCAAAGGTAAGGCCAGGCCTCTCAACTCCAGTCCAAACCGGGCATTGAGAAAAAAACCGCCCCAGAACAGGTAGAACCACCAGACGGCATCCGGGACCTTTGCGGCTGCAAAAGCCCATGTTTCCTTTATGGGGAAAAGATTTTTCCAGGGAACCTTTTCAGTGGTCTCAACCACCTGGTCGCTCAGGATATATTCAAGCTCTGCCTCGGATAGTTTCGGATGCATTTCCGGCCGCTGGTAGGTGCGGTTCCACAGGATGATCCAGGTCACGCTGAAAATCCCTGACATCAGAAAGGCAATCTGCCAGTTGGTGCCATCATTTTTAACCACAAGCGGCACAAAGAGCGGGGCTATGATGGCCCCGACATTCGTTCCGGCATTGAACAACCCGGTGGCAAATGCGCGCTCCTTCCTGGGAAACCACTCTGCAACCGTTTTAACGGCCGACGGAAAGTTACCCGACTCACCCAGTCCGAGTCCAAACCGGACAAACGCAAATCCGATCCAGCCCATGCTTCGTGTTACCAGGGCCGTCATCATGCCAAAAGCACTCCATATCGCTATGGAAAGTGTATACCCTTTTTTTGTGCCGAGCCGGTCAATAATCCCGCCCATGCTCAGCAAGCCAATCGCATAAGCCAGCTGAAAAGCGATTGTGATGTTGGCATAATCCTGAACGGTCCAGCCGAAAACCTTGTCGCGCAGCGTTGGTCCTAAAACGCCGAGAATACTGCGGTCGATATAGTTGATGGTGGTGGCCATGAACAGAAGGGCGAGAATTCGCCAGCGGAAGGAGCCGATCTTGGCTGTGAGGTTGGACATGGTTGCTGGTTACTGGTTACTGGTTACCGGTTGCCGGTTGCCGGTTAAAGATAGTGGTTGGGTGAATATCATCTTTAATTTCTTTTCAATCTTAACTCTTTCTTTAATCTTTAATCTTTCTTCTTTCTTCTTTTCTCTTTCTTTCGCCTTTCGCCTTTTTCCTTTCGCCTTGATCCCCTATCTTTAAGAACAAGACGATTCCAATGAAAAAATTTCTGATCCTGGCTCTGGCAATCATTGCTGTTGCGCCGGGAATAAATGTATCCTGCAAAAAGTCGCCGGATAGCGGCCTGCCCGCTGACACCAGCCTGATGCTTAATCTCAATGGGGTTAACCAGTACATTGAGATTCATGGAGAATCAGACCGCAATCCGGTTCTCCTGTTTATTCACGGGGGTCCGGCCTGGCCGGCTACCCCAATGATCCGGTCGCGCAACGCCAGCCTGTTCAAGGATGTAACCATGGTTTCCTGGGATCAGCGTAACTGCGGAAAATCAGAATCAGATACACTGGTTCCCCTGACCATTGGACTGTATGTGGACGATGCGCATGCACTCACACAGTTTCTGAAAACGAAATTCGGCGTAGAAAAGATTTACCTGGCAGGACACAGCTGGGGATCGGTTATCGGGATAAATCTTATAAAGCTCTTTCCTGATGATTATGCCGGTTATATCGGTATGGGACAGGTGGTGAACCTGAAAATGGGAGACTCGATTGCCAGGGAGCAGCTGATCAGACTGGCAAGCGAAGCGGGCGATTCAGCAACCATCCTGGCCGAAGCGAGCATCCCGTTTTCTGTCGCCGGAGGATATCAGAATGGATGGGATGATATGATCCGGCACCGCATCCTGCTCGTAAAATACCGGATCAACGACCATGATACCCTGTATGAAAATCGTGCCCTGATGGAGTACTCCGATTATAATTCTCTCGATTGGATTACGCCCGTATTCCGCGATGGCAGAAAACTTTATCCGGAACTTATTTCGGTGGATTTTACCGGTACCACAGAGTTTGAAGTTCCGGTATACCTAATGGCAGGCCGGTATGATTACAATACCTCATTCCCGGTGGTTGAAGCCTGGTTTAAGACCATCAAGGCACCAAAAAAAGAATTTACCTGGTTCGAAAACAGCGGGCACAGTCCGCACTGGGAAGAACCAGACCTGTTTGCACAAGAGGTCCGGGAAATCTGTAAAGGATTATTGAAAGATAAGGAACCTAGGCCTTAGCGTGCCACAGAATTCGCAGGAAACCGCCAGATCTGCAGAATTATAAGTATTTCCGCAGGTTGGGCATACGTACCATACTGCAGAAACCGACTTTTCCTGACCCGCTTTTAGCGCTGTGAGCGCCTTTTCGTATATCACCTTGTGGCGTTTCTCCGTATCACGGGCATACCGGAAGGTGGTTACCGCATCATAAAGTTCCGCTGTTTCGGCTGCTTTAATCATCGGGGGATACATCGTTTCATATTCCCAGGTCTCACCTTTGATCCCATCGGCCAGATTTTCAGCCGTGGTGCCCGGCTTGACCGGTTCCAAAACCGGACCGCTGACACTGCCGCCAAGTTTCTTCATCACCGCCAGATGGTTTGCCGCATGAAAGGATTCAGCTTTCGAGGTGGCTTCAAACATCCGGGCAATATTGAGATATCCCTCTTTTTTAGCCACTTCGGCATATTTTGCATACTTTGCACTAGCGGATGATTCGCCGTTATAGGCGGTTTTCAAATCTTCAATGATTTTGGCTGACTTAGTCTGCCCCATTAAACCTGTGGAGATGAAACAGGTAATCAGGATCGTAATTATTTTATTCATGATGCCAGGGTTAACCTTCTAAATGTACGCCATTTCCGGCCATTTTCATTATATATCTTCTTGACTTCCGGTATCGTCCAATCGATCCGGCCGGTTTCAGGATGTCGATACAGGCGTAGTGACTGAATCTGCCCTGTTCGGTGAGTCCGAGTGTACATCGGTGTACAAAAGTTGCCCAGTGAATAGGCAATCAGTGCCTTGCGAGGGACCGAATCCGGCGTTAAAATCAGGAATGGAGCGATATCCCCGCGATACCCGTTGAGAAAACAGATTTCATTCGGCTGCTGAACATGCGGATGAGAACCGATAATCAGGTCTGCGCCAGAAGCCACGATCTGGTGTCCAACCTCCATGATGACCGGATCGGGATAGAACTCAAATTCAAACCCCCAATGGATACTGACTATCTTAAAATCCAGCGAATCCTGAGCCATTTGGCCAAGAACCGACTTCACCTCCGACAGGTCAATTTTGTCCTGATTTAACGGAGCAAGTCCCTGAATCACATTCACCCTCAATCCCTCATGCCCATGTGCCCCTGTGCCCTCGTGCCCTACTTCCCCTTTGTTCGTTCCCCAGCAAGTCGCGTAGAATCCGATCCGGATGCCATTTTTTTCTATCAGATAGTACGGTTTTTTCTGGATTTCCGGCCTGATAACGCCCGAATGTCCGATCCCGAGGGAATCAAGTACGCCGAGTGTTGCCCGTGCGCCATCCTCTCCCCTGTCAAACGTGTGGTTATTGGCAAAAGATACCGCTGTCAGGGTATTTACCCTTTTTGTTTTACTGTAGAATGAGGTCAATAACTCAACCGGGGAATTGTATGACGGATGATCGGGAACGGGGAAAGAAACACGCCGCGACGGATCGACAGGTGTTTCCAGGTTTGCCAGAACCACGTCGTGTCGTTCCAGTTCAGCCAGTACTTCTGGCGACAGGAATCGCTCCCAGCCATACCATATCCACATCAGGTCCCCGATAAAGGCCAGGCTTAATTCTCCGGACTCGGAATGTTCAGTCTTTAGCTGGCTAACAATCTCTTCCTGTTTTCTGAAATATTCCGAGATTTCCGGGCTGGTTTCGGGCCGTTTGGATATATATTTCCTGATATAGGGACCGGTATTGACGAAAGCTGACCAATAGGAACGTCCTTCGATGCGGGTCTTTTCGTAATTTTTTAGGCTATCCCGACTGTGATCTTCAGGGTTCTGTCCAGCCAATTGTAAAACCAGCAGCATGGCCATAATGATGACCGGAACGAAAATAAATCGCGGAGGTCTTGGAAGGCGCATTTTGTGTGATTCCTGAGCCCTAAAAATAGCGGATAAACTCTTACTTTTAACCAGATAAAACCAGTAATTCCCAACAATATGAAAAAAAGTATTTTGTTTGTTTTTCTGTTCAGTTTATTGTCAATCAGTGCATTAATCGCGCAATCGGAAGAAGATCAGATTAAGCAGGTAATCCAGAAAGCCTATATCGATGGCATCCATAACCTGGGCGACCCGGCAGAAATCGACAAAGGGTTTCACCCCTGCTTTGTGCTCCTGAGCATGGCAGATAACGGAACAACGGTTAATTTACTCCCGATTTACACATGGAAAGAAACCACCCGGCTCGGCAAAGAAAAGAGTCCGAATGGTCCTGCTGTTAAAACCACCTGTGATTACCTGATGATCGACGTAACCGGATCCGCTGCCATGGCAAAGATCCAGCTTCGCAGGGAAGGCAAGTTGATTTTTACAGACTACCTGCACCTGTATAAATTCAAGGACGGATGGAAGATTGTGGGCAAGGTTTTCCACAGGCACTGAGGAAGACGGAGAGACGGAGAGACGGAGAGACGGAGAGACGGAGAGACTGTAAGACTGTGCCCTTGTGCCCTTGTGCCCCTGTGCCCCTGTGCCCCTGTGCCCTTGTGCCCTTATGCCCTACAACTCCTGCGTTGTCTTCACCACCGGATACCCCACCCCACCCTTCTCAACCCCCTTCTTCATCAGGAATTCATCGAAATAATTCCAATACACCAGTCCGTCATCCGATTGTGGTTCAAGAAGGTAGAAAGCTAGCCAGGCCAGCGGCTGGGCGAGGTCGACATAGAAGGACCCGGCCGGGATGGTTGTTTTCACCGGCTTGAATTCTCCCTCGAGAGTAACGACCTTGTGACCGCCGTACCCTTCGCGCTGGTTTTGTGTGAATTTGCTGATGACAAATTCTTCACCTGTCACTTTAGCCTTTTTATCCAGGGTCTTAACCACGATCCCGTGCTCTCTTAGCTTTTCAGCCACCTTTGCCAGTTCGGCAGGGAAAATGTAGGTGCGGGGCACGGTGCTGAGTTTCGTGGGCACGAAATGGTTGGAGTGTTTTACGTTTTCCACATAGCCGAGCTTTCCGGTTGGACGGAAACGCTGGCGGGTGCTCCCTTCCGGGGTATAAGGCTCGGTTTGCCTTATCAGCATGGTAACCGGCTCCGGCTCCTCAGCAAGCTGATATTTTACGCCGCGCTGAAGGATGCCGGCCTGAGCCTTTACCAGGTCAATGGTTTCCTGATCGGCTTTGGCCAGCATCTCCTGAATCTCTTTGGCATGGCTGCCGGTATATTCAAGAACGGATAGTATCAGGTAATAATTTGAAAGAACCCTTTTCTCGAAATGATCATGGGGAAAAGCTTCGCTCAGAATTCCCATCCGGTTTCGCAGTCCGACATAATTCGCAATATACCGCGGCAGGTGGTCATAGGCTGTGAAAGTAGCCTGGGTATTGGGCCTCATATTCAGATATCCGTGCCAGTATATCGGCAGCCCGGAGCGGGACATAACCCGCTGCATGGCATCTTTCAGCAGAACATAGGTAAAGTTGGTGGGCTCTGGCATTGCGGCGGTTTGAAAGGATGGAGCCACATTGCAGATATATCCGTGCCAGGAACCATTATCGGTATGAAGATCCATGAAGAGCGCCGGATCCCATCGGACAAAAACATTCTTCAGGAGGCCTTTCATTTCGGTGGCTTCAGCCTTCATCCCTTCCCGGTTAAGGTCGAGCCCATCGCCATTCGGACGAACTCCGGTCAGTTTCGGACTGCCTTCCTGCGATGGCCGGTTCTCACCCAGTTTATCATTGCCATCCGGATTGTAATTCGGACAAAACATCACAATCTGATTGTCGAGTAGCCTCTTCAGCGGACCATAGGCGATCTCCCGCATCAGCTGCATCGAGGCTTCCTTGCCTTCAACCTCCCCGGAATGAATATTAGCCTGAATATAAATTACCGGCTTCCCGGATTTCCGGGCCTCCTCGGGAGTTGAAACCCTCGGATTTGCCATGATCACCAGCTTCACCGGGTTGCCCAGTTTTGTGGTGCAGATAGTTTCTGTTGTAACCAGTGGACAAGCCTTCTCCAGTGCATCCACAAAATTCAGCACATCCGCGTTGAGCGAGGTTTCCATGAAGCTGGTGCGCTCGGCCCGGGAGTATAACGCATCGGGGATAACCTGGGCCGTTAAGGCGAAAGGCGAAAGGCGAAAGGCGAAAGAAAGAAGAAAGAAGAAAGAAGAAAGAGGAAAGATCCGGGAAGGAGTTTGTGTTTTCATGTGGGAAATCTTTGAATGCCAGAACAAATATCAGGGTCCATAATAGGGATTCCGATGTTATAAAGCAAATAACTATTTTTACCGGAATTAAACAAAACCCAATAACCAACATGAGTCATAAATATGCTGTCGGGACCGATATTGGCGGTAGCCATATCTCTTGCGCCCTGATTGATCTTGAACATCAGATGATCCTTCCCGAATCCCGTGTAACCCTGCCTGTTGACAATACGGCTTCGGCCGATGTGATCCTCGGCGTCTGGGCCGAAGCGATTGGTGAGGCGATCCTCGGGATTGAAGTCGGGGAGATGGCAGGGATCGGGTTCGCCATGCCCGGGCCGTTCGATTATTTGAAGGGAATTGCCTTGTTTGAGCGCGTGGAGAAATACCTGGGCCTGTATGGGGTGAATGTCACAGAGGGTATCCGGAAAAAACTCAAGCTGTCGCCAAAACTGTCGTTCCGGTATATGAACGATGCCTCGGCTTTTGCTGTTGGCGAGGCCTGGCTCGGATCGGCCGAAGGAACCCGGAAATCGGTCGCCATAACGCTGGGCACCGGATTCGGATCGGCCTTTATTGATAGCGGACTGCCCGTGGTGGAAAGGGAGGATACACCCCAGATGGGTTGTGTTTGGCACCTGCCTTTTAAAGAAGGTATCGCCGATGACTATTTTTCAACACGCTGGTTTGTAAAAAATTACGCTGCACTTACCGGAGAAACATTGCCCGGGGTGCGCGAGATTGCAGATATCGCGCGCAAAGATCCAAAGGTTGCGGCACTATTCGTGGAGTACGGAACCAACGCCGGCGCGTTTCTTGGAGAATGGCTCAATAAATTCGAGGCCGAGGTGCTTGTGATCGGGGGGAACATGGCCGGCGCCGCAGACCTCTTTATGCCTGCCTTCCAGAAATCGCTCGATTCGATGGACTGCAAAACCCGGATCGCCTGGTCGGAACTCAAGGAAGACGCCGCCATCATCGGCAGCGCACGGCTGCTCGACCCGGCCTATTGGACCAAGATTTATTCCTTAGTTGAAAAAATGAATTAATCCGATAAACCAACAAACAATATGTCAGCAGTAAAAGTCAATATGAAACAGATCCTTCCGGTGTTCATGTCGTTCATCGTGATGGGATTCGTAGATATCGTGGGAGTCTCCGCAGGGTATGCCCAGAAGGATTTCAACCTGACCGATTCGGTCGCCCAGCTGATTCCGTCCATGGCATTCGTCTGGTTTTTCCTTCTTTCCGTTCCAACGGGCCTCCTTCTCGACCGCTATGGCAAAAAGAAGATTCTCAACATTGGTATGGGTGTCACCGGCCTTGGCATGGCCTTGCCGATGGTCACCTACCTGTCGGAGTCACTCTATTCTTTTCCCCTGATGCTGGTGGCTTTTATCCTCCTGGGTATCGGTAACACCATCGTTCAGGTTTCGGCCAATCCGCTTCTTCATGACGTGACCCCGGTGTCGAAATTCAGCAGTTTCATGAGCCTTACCCAATTTGTAAAGGCGATCATTTCCCTGATCGGACCGATCCTTGCCACCCTCATGGCCAGCTCAATGGGCGACTGGAAACTGGTTTTCGCCGTGTATGCCATAACCTCCTTCCTGGCCGTTTTATGGCTGTATGTCACCAAAATTGATGAAACCAAAACCGATAAGAAACCCGCAACCTTCAGCTCCTGCTTCAAGCTGCTGGGCAACCCGCTGGTTCTCCTTATGGTTCTCGGCATCTTCCTCGTGGTAGGCTCCGATGTGGGAATGAACTCCAATATCGCCAATTATCTGCAGAAGAACTTTGACATCAGCCTTGAAGAAGCTTCCCGGGGTATCAGCATCTATTTTGCTGCGCTCATGATCAGCCGCTTCCTCGGAGCGGTCCTTCTGAACTTCTTCAAGCCGAAACCCTTCCTGATCCTGACCACTCTTCTCACCATCATGGGTGCGGTTGGCATGATCCTGGCGCCTACCGACCTGGTCGGCAAAATCTGCATATTCGTGGTAGGTCTGGGTTCCGGTAACCTCTTCCCGCTGATCTTCTCCATCACGGTAAATAAACTCCCGGAAAGGGTCAACGAAATATCGGGCCTGATGATCATGGCCGTTTCCGGCGGTGCGATCATTCCGCCGCTGATGGGCCTCGTCAGCCAGAATATGGGCGGCTCCGCCAGCATCTTTGTGGTCATCGGCTGTATGTTATATATCCTGATGGCCGGACTCTACGCGCGGAAAGCGGCGTAACCGACCGACGACGGACGACGGAGGAATTACGATTGACAATTTACGATTTGGTATCGGGTATCGGGTATCAGTTGTTGGGAACAGGGCTCTCCGATGGTATCACTTCTGCGAAAGCGGAAATCCTATTCCACGGAGAGCCCCTTAACCGACTCCCGATACCCGATACCCGATACCCGTAACCAGCAACCAGCAACATGTCCCCCAGGTCTCTACTCTTGGTCGCATTCTTCGCTTCGCTGAGTTTTCACTCTGCCTCCGGGGAAAATTACCACAAAAACATCCGCGTTGCCCAGGCCGATACACTGATCCGGAATCACGAAGGGAAAACCGACCTCGTCATTCTGGATGTACGTACCCCGGGCGAATTTGAGGCGGGCCATATCAAGGGAGCCATCAATATCGATTTTTGGGGAAGCCTTTTTGAAGAATCCGTATCGCTCCTCAACAAGAAACCGATTTATCTGGTGTATTGCACGAGCGGGGTCAGGAGCGGAGGAGCCATGAAAAAAATGCGAAAGCATGGATTTACAAGAGTTTACAATATGACCGGCGGGATGTTTGGCTGGCGTGCAGCCGGCCTTCCGACACAAACTGACCAAAAATGAAAAAGATACCCTTGTTTTCTGTTGTGCTCCTCACCGGGGCCGCCCTTTTTGGATTGCTGCTGATTCAGAACTGCAAAACGAATACGGCTGGCTTTTCCTGGCAAAAATCGGGCAAGGTTCAATGGCTGACCGAAGGGAGGGATACCGTTGGTGCAATTACTCCGTTAGCCATCGACGGTCTTAAATCATCAGAAAAAATTATTCCGATAAGTGAAGGCGTTTACAGGATCACCCGAACCATAAAGAATGTTTCGGGGCATAGCCTTGACAGCCTGAGGCTTACCCTGGATTTTACCGTTCCGGGAAAGGCTGAGTGGCTCATGATCCCGTCGGTCAGCTATAATGGCAACGAATGGGGCAGGGGCCTTGAGCCCAAGGGATTTCAGAAGGACGGAGCCTGGTGGAGCTTCTCCTTTTCCCGATCGGCCGTTCCGGGAGCCACCTATTCGGAGGGCCGCAAATGGGCGGTGGCCTTGTGGGGAGACCTAGACGCTAAAGGCACACCCTTCTCCTGCTCCCTGATGCCGGAATCGGCGAAAACCACCCACCGGCTGATCTGGCCGGAGGAGGAGATGCCGCTGAGATACAGCAACCGCGACCAGTATGCTCCGGGATTCCGGGACAATCTAACACTGAAAGAGGGGGAGACCCTGGTGATGAGCGCGGTTCTTGTGGTAACACCGGTCCTGCCCGATCATGCCGCAGTTAAAACCTTCCTGGGCAAAGCCTGGGAGATTATTCCGCATCCGGATCTTACCCGGCCGGAACCCCAGGAGGCCTGGAATCTGGCAACACGCTTTGTTAAAGAGAGCCTGTGGGCCGAGGAAGGAGTATTCAGGGGATTCAGCATCGGACTCTGGCTCCGCGACGGAGGCTGGATTCAGCGGCCCGGCTGGAAATACGAGATCGGATGGGCGGGGCAGAATGCCAGTATTTCAATTTCGCTGCTTGAAGATTATCTCCGGAATAAAGACCAGGAATCCCTCGACAAGGGATTGCTTTGCCTGGATACCTGGGCGAAATATGCGCCCCAGCCAAACGGACTGATCCGAACGCATTTCGACTATATTATCGGAATTGAAAAGAGTGAGGAGGTGGTGGATGCCTGTAACCTCGGTCAGGCTGCTGCCGATTTCCTGGTGGCATACGAAACCACCAAAAAATGCGGCATCGACCGCAGCAATTATAAGGACATCGCCCTGGGAATCTGTGATTTCATGCTCTCGGACCAGCAGGCCTCCGGACAGTACGGCAAGGGCTGGAAACCCGATGGAACCTGCCTCTACCGAGAAGGCAGCGTGGGTGCATTCATCATTCCCGGAATGATGAGAGCTTACACTGCTACCGGTAACAATGCCTACCTGGCTTCCGCAAAGAGGGCCTATGATTTTTATTTCGATGAGTTTGCACGGAATGGGTTTACTTCGGCCGGGGCGCTCGATACCTGGTGCATCGACAAGGAGTCGTCATTGCCGATTCTGCGCGCAGCCCTGATGCTTTTTGAAGCCACGGGCGACTCCGCCTATCTGGATAAAGCCGAAAAAACCTCCTGGTACCTCTCCTCCTGGATGTGGCACTATTCCGTTCCGGTATCCGACAGTTCCGATTTTAAGAAGTACGGGTACGATACCTTCGGCGGAACAGCCGTTTCCACCCAGCATCATCATATTGATGCATTCGGCATGTGGCTGGTTCCGGAGTGGCTGAAACTCGCAAAATATACCGGAAACCTGATTTGGCGCGAAAAAGCTCTCGCCACCTGGGATAATGGTAACCTGTGCATTGCCGACGGAAAAACCCCTTACCATGGAGTGATCCGCCCGGCTGGCTCCCAAACCGAAGCCTACTTCCAGACCCGCTGGAGCGGTCAGCCTGGCTACTTTCACGACTGGCTGGTGAGCTGGATGTCGGCGCTGAGGATGGAAGTTCTGCGCAATACCGAGGACTGGAGGGAACTTCAATAAGGCAGAGGGCAGAGGGCAGAAGGCAGAAATTAGTAAAAAGTAAGAAGAAATAAGAAAGAAGTTAGGGCCGAAGATCCTTTTTTCTTCTAACCTCTTTCTTCTTACTAATTTCTGCCTTCTGCCTTCTGCCTTCTGCCCTACTTTTTCATAAACCTCTCAATCTCCTCCACCGTCCTCGGTATCCCCTTCGTCAGATTCTCACACCCATTTTCTGTTATCAGGATGGTGTCTTCAATGCGTACTCCAAGGTTTTCCTTGGCAAAAACGGCCAGCGGTTCGTTGGCAAAAATCATTCCGGGTTCCAAAACTTTTGGACTCCCGCCGACATCATGCACGGCCATGCCCACGTAATGCCCGAATCCGGCGCCAAAATTGCGGATCAGTTCTGATTTGGTATCAAATCCCAGCTTTTCAAGAACTTCAGCCACCTCCTTATTGCACTGCTGGGTGGTAATCCCCGGACGGTATACTTTCATACAGGCCTCATGGACGGCATTGCAGGCTTCGTAAATTTCTTTCTGCCGCGGCGTGAACTTCCCGTTGGCCGGAAATGATGTGGTGATGTCGATATCATAATTATGCAGGTCAGGTCCGCCGTCGACCACCAGGAAATCACCGTCCTCCAGAGTCCGCCGATAGCCATGGTGATGCAGGTCGGTGTGGTTTTCTGCTGTGCAGATGATCGTGTAGTATGCCAGCTCCTCAGCCCCAAGCCGCTTGCAGGTGTATTCAAACAGAGCGGCCAGCTCATACTCATTAACCCCGGGTTTTGTTGCTTTCATCACCGCCTTATGAGCCTCAACCCCGATTTTTCCCGCTTCGCGCATGAGTGCGATCTCGGCAGGTGACTTGATGGTCCGGAGGCTGTGGATCTGTTTCGAGCAATCTTTTACTTCTGCTCCGGGAATCTGCTTCTTCAGCTGCTCAACAAATTGCATCTCCTTTGTCAGGCGGCCGTCCCAGGGATTCCGGGTCAGCGTGTTATTCAGGGAACCGGCCTTTTCGCCGGAGCACTCGCGGGGGAGCTCCTCGGGGAGGAAGCAGGTGTAGATTTTGGTTGAATTGGTTGAATTGGTTGAATTGGTTGAAGGGGTTGAGGAAGTGAGGTAGGTATGGAGGTCTTTGGTGGGCAGGATTTTGGTGATGCCGGCGTAGGCGAGGGGGTTGGTGATCAGATCTTCCGGGATGCCGGTTTCTCTCAGGTACCAGTTGTTGACGGTGGCAAAGAGGACCGTCTCTTTTTTTACCGGGTCAATCGCAATAAAGGCATCAGCGAGCTCTATCCCGCACAGATAGAGGAAGTTGTTGTTCTGGATAAACGGATAGTAATCCGGACGGGCCGAGGCTCCCATTACGAGGATAATTCCATCCGGGCACTCTTTCATCAGTTTTTCGCGGCGTGCAACATATTCAGCTTTCTCAAACTGAAGACCCTGGCTAAATCCGTGCAGGCCAGCAACCAGGGAGACCAGAACAAGGATAATTCTTTTCATTTGGTTAAGTTTGATTGGATTTTAAAGATATCATGAATAATCGTATGCAGAGTACTCCTAATCTCAGATCGATTATCAGTGCCGCCGATATTGACGCTATCGTTCAGTACCACGCTGACTATTACAACAGGAACTACGGGTTTAACCATGAGTTCGGGGAATATGTCAGAAAACCGCTGACCGAACTGGTTGACCGGGCATCCCCGAGGGAGAGAATCTGGCTTATCGGTGAGGAAGGCTCAGTTCAAGGATGTGTCGCACTGGCCGAAGTTTCGGCTGAAATCGGGCAACTTCGCTGGTATTATGTGGATGAGTCGGTAAGAGGCCGCGGGCTGGGCGGAAGGTTGATGACAGGGCTAATCGAATTCGCCCGTGAACAGGGGTACAGCCGGATCATCCTCTGGACGGTGAGCCTCCTTGAAGAGGCGCGGAGAATGTATGAGCGGCACGGATTTGTTATTGAGGAGGAGCAGACCCATACGGTGTGGGGCATGGAACTGACTGAACAGAAGTATGTCCTGATTTTGAAATAGAACCTGTATCTTGGATTACTCAATCAACTGATAAACTATGACACGAATAAAATTCAGCCCGGCAACTTTCTGCTTGCTGGCAGCCATCATTCTGATTTTCATCTCAGCCTCAGGCATTCAGGCTCAGGTCTCTGGCAGCAGCGGACAATACAACCGTGCATCCGTGATATCCTCCCCGGACGAAGCCCTGAAACTCCTCGTTGAGGGGAATAAACGATTTGCAAAAGAAGCCATGCTGGCTGATCATCTGGGTAAAATAAAAAGGGCAGAACTGCTGAACCACGGGCAGCACCCTTTTGCGGTTATCGTTTCCTGCTCGGATTCCAGGGTGCCGCCGGAACTGATCTTTGACCAGGGTTTGGGCGACCTGTTTGTCGTCCGGGTAGCTGGCAACGTGGTAGATTCCGTAGCAATGGGAAGCATTGAATATGGGGTGGAGCATCTGCATGCCCCGCTCGTTGTGGTCCTTGGACATGATCATTGCGGAGCCGTCACGGCTGCTGTTGAAGGCGGGGAGGCTCCCGGCAGTATCCCTTCAATCATCAGGAGGATCAACCCGGCAGTCGGGTCAGCCCGGAAAGTCAACCCGGATCATGAAGAGCTGCTCGATCAGGCCATCCTTGAAAACGTAGCGCTGAATGTCAGTGCAGTGACCCGGAGCTCCCTGATTAGTGAAGCTGCCGGACATGGCCATGTCAAGGTTATCGGGGCCATCTATAACCAACTATCGGGCTTGATTGAAATGCCCCTTTTACCCGGGATCGATATCAGAACCCGGCAGTATACCAGCCGTTCACCCGAATTGGCAATCGCATGGCAGGAGGAGCTGCGGAACGACTTCGCCAGGATGATGAAAATGGACGATCTGTTACTGCAAAAGGGAAAAATCGCCCTGAATCCGAAAGAGATCCGGGTGGAAGATAAAGGGGAATACACCCTCCGCGAGATGGAGATCAATTCAACTGCCGGCAGGCGGATGAAGGTTATTCTGACTACCCCGAAGGGTAAGGGGAAAGAATACCCGGCCGTGGTCTGTATCCACGGACATGGCGGGAAACCCTACAGCGTGTACGAGCCGAATATTTATAAAGGATTCGCAACCGAACTGGCGAAAAAGAAATTCGTGACCATCGCCACGGTGGTCAGCCAGCACGAGATCTATGAAAAGGACCGCACCCTGATGGGCGAGCGGCTCTGGGACCTCATGCGCTGCGTGGACTACCTGGAATCCTTGCCCCAGGTTGACCCGAATCGGATCGGCTGCGGCGGCCTGTCGCTGGGCGGGGAGATGTCGATGTGGCTCGGCGCCATGGATACCCGTATCAAAGCAACCGTGAGCTCCGGCTTCCTCACGCGCATGGACCAGATGGAGAAGGGCCACTGCATGTGCTGGAAATTTCCCGGTTTGCGCGAACTTGTTGACTTTGCGGATATCTATTCCCTGATTGCCCCGAGAGCCCTCCAATGCCAGAACGGCTTAAAGGAACCCAAGGCCGATTTCACCGTCGAACTTGCCAGCGAAGCCATGAAAGAGATCAGGATAATATATTCCGATCTGAAACACCCTGAAAAAGTGGAACTCATCGCCCACCCCGGCGCCCATGAAATCGATTTGCCTTCGCTAATGAAGTTCTTTACTTCAAACCTTTGACCTTTAACCGGCAACCGGCAACCGGTAACCAGTAACCAGCAACCAGTAACCAGTAACATGAAATCCAATCGTCGTAATTTCCTTAAAGTCTCCGGCATCGCCGGCATCGGCCTGGCCGCCGCAACCCGGCTGATGGCCGGATCCCTGGAAAAGAAACATGAGCAGCGCTTTAACATGTCGGGCTTCGCCGCACCCCCGCTGGATAAAGTACGGATCGGAATTATCGGGATGGGGCAGCGCGGACCGGCGCATATGGCCACAATGAATCTGATCGAAGGAACCGAGATCAAGGCACTGTGCGATATCAGGCCTGAAAAAGTAAATGCGGCAAAGAAACGCCTGGAGGGAACCCGGCACAATCCGGATGTGTACACCGGAGCCGAGGACTGGAAAAAGGTTTGCGAAAGGGAAGATATCGATCTGATTATCGTTACAACCCCCTGGTACATGCACGCCATGATGTCGGTTTATGCGATGAAGCACGGTAAGCACGTAGCTTCCGAAGTGCCGGCAGCCGGTACCATCGAGGAGTGCTGGCAGCTGGTTGAAACCGCAGAGCAGACCCGCCGCCATATCATGATGATGGAAAATTACTGTTATCTGCCTTTCCAGCTGCTCACGCTGAACCTGGCCCGGCAAGGGTTCTTCGGCGAGGTGGTTCATGGCGACTGCGCCTACAACACCAGCAAGATGGGGAATAATTTCTCCAAAAACATGTATTGGGACATGTGGTGGCTGAAGCAGTATGCCAACCACAAGGGAAATATATACCCAACACACGGACTGGGGCCGGTGAGCACCATCATGAACATCAACCGGGGCGATAAGTTTGAGTACCTGGTTTCGGTGGAGAGCAACGATTTTATGATGAAGGCCAGGGCGCAGGAGCTGGCCGGCAAGGACGATTTCTTTAAGCCCTTTGCAGAGAAGAGCTATCGGGGCAACATGAGCGTTACAACCATCCGAACAACCGGCGGCCGGACCATCACCGTGCAGCACGATGCCACCTCGCCTTCGCCGCATAACCTGATCCACGGGATATACGGTACCAAAGGAACTGCCTTGTACGATCCCCAGCCGCCTAAACTGGCAAACGGCAACCATAACTGGGTTTCCCCGGAGGAGTTCAAGGCTATCGAAGAAAAATATACTCCAAAGATCACCACCCAGCTTACCGAACTGGCCCGGCAAACCGGCGCCGGCCACGGGGGCACCGACCTGATGGAGGACTGGAGGCTGATCGACTGCCTGCGTAACGGGCTGCCGCTGGATCAGGATGTATATGATGCCGCCGCCTGGAGTTCCATCCTGCCCCTCAGCCAATGGTCGGTCCTTAACCGGTCAAATTCAATTGATATCCCCGATTTTACTGCCGGAGCCTGGAAAACCAACAAGCCCAACATGGACATCAACCTGGAAAAAGGTGGAAATACAAAAATAATCGTCTAAATGTCAGTATCTTACAAGAATCCTTTTATTGAATGTGGAATGTTGCCGGTGGATATGGTTTTTCATCCATCGTGGTGGTACCATCATGCCGGAATCAGTTTCGACCGGGATTTTTTCTACCATCCCCTGAAGAGGGTGGAATCGGAGCGGAAAATGGAAAGAGTTCTGTACGACCGCTTCGGGGAGTTCGGGCTTGGGGAAAACCGTGATCAGAACCTTCCGCTTGTCGGAGCCGTTCACAATGCTGCCGGCTATATCCTTTCGGAAATGCTGGGCTGCAAGGTTCTCTATCAGGAGGACTCCGCCCCGCAGGTGATCCCGGCCGGGATGGATGAATTGAAAATCAACGCGGATGCGGCTTTCAGCAGTGAGGCTTTTAAGCGCCTGACCACCCTGCTGGATTCACTCAAAAAGAGTTACGGATACCTTACCGGGGATGTTAACTGGGGCGGTGTCCTTAATATCGCCCTCGACCTCACCGGTCAAAATGTATTTACCGACCTCTTTATTCAGCCCGATGAGGTCAGGCGGCAATTTGAGCTTCTGGCGGAGGTTGTTGAAAGGTTTGTGACCGGCATCGCTGCGGAAACCGGAACGAGCTCCATTTCCGTAAACCGGAATGTCAGGCATATCAAACAGCCCATATTCCTGCATTCGGAGTGCTCCCATACCATGATCTCAACCGAACAGTATGATGATTTCCTGCTGCCCATAGACCTTGGGTGGAGCCGGAAATTCAGGCCCTTCGGAATTCACTACTGCGGAAATGATCCCCACCGGTATGCGTCTTCCTTTGCCAGAATACTAAATCTCGATTTTCTGGATGTGGGCTGGGGCGGCGATGTGAAAGAGTTGCGGAAACACCTGCCCCATACTTTCCTGAATATCAGGCTGGATCCGGTCACTCTCAACCAATACTCCGAAACAGCCCTTGCAGAAACCATCTCCCGACTGGTACACGAGTCGGAAAACCCCTATCTGACCGGCGTTTGCTGCATAAATATGGATGACAAAACCGATGACAGCAAGGTCCGGACGATTTTTGAAACGGTAACCAGACTCCGCGGAGAGTTTTAATTGCTGCATAACATTGTTTGCTTTCAGGATAAAGTGTATATTGTACCCTTATTCTAATTATCCTGATAATGAAAGCAAAACACCTTCTCCCTGTTTTATCCATGATCCTGATCGGCCTGTCAGCCGCCGTCTGGATCAGCTGCAGCTCCCTGAAAACTGCAACCGGTGAGCGCAACCTCGCGAAAATTGCCACTCCCGATGGTTCGATGACTTACGGGAACTGGATTGCCGCCATGAACGACGGTTTGACTCCCACGGATACCCTTCCCTTCAGGCCCCGTTCGGGACGCGGACCGCGTCGTCCGGCCCAGGCTCAGTGGGTGGAATATACCTGGCTTCAGCCGGTAAAAACCGATAAAATCGATGTTTTCCTATGGGATTACAAGCAGGGATTCCCGTTTCCTCTGAATTACCGCATTCAGTACTGGGACGGCTCCGCCTATGTTCCCGTTAAGAATCCGAAAGGTATGGGGCTGGAAAACGGGAAATACAATACAACCAGCTTTGATGCGGTTTCCACCACGAAACTCAGGATTGATGTGGATTCTGCTGCCTCCCTGGCTGCCAACGTGGTGGAATGGAAAGTGTTTCCTTCGGCTGATGCCCCCATCGTACCACCGGTGATTTCCGCGGGTCATGACCGGGTCCTTATCAGCGGCGGGAAAACGTATCTGTCGGGCAGCGCCAAATCGGTGACCGGATTAACCGGCTCCCGGTGGAGCAAGGTGTCAGGTCCCGGCCAGGTTGTGTTCGCCGATGCCAAAGCCATGGAAACGACCGCCACGATTACGGAACTTGGAGACTATGTCCTGATGCTCACCGCGATGGAGGGCAAAGAAAAGTCCACCTCAACCATTAAAGTAAAAGTGCAGGCACCGCCGCCGGCCGAACGGCTCGATGTGGTTTATACCAAGAAATATACCATCAACAGCCCTCTCTGGAACGACCGCGCTAAAATGATCATGGTCAACTGGATCCCCTGGTGCATTGACCAGATCAACCGCACCGACCTGAAAACCGGTCAGGGCGGGATGGACAACTTCATTGAGGCTGCCAAGGCGCTGAAAGGCTTGCCCCACGGCAAACATCTGGGTTATGTTTTCTCCAATGCCTGGGTGCACCAGACCGTTGAATCGATGAGTATTGCCCTGATGGTTGACCCGCATGGCGATCCGGAGATCATCAAAGCTCATGAAAAGATGAAGGCTACTTTGGAGGACTGGATTCCCAAGATTCTGGCCGCCCAGGAGCCCGACGGCTACCTGCAGACCGCCTTTACCCTGCGCGACACCACCCGTTGGAAATCCCGCTGGGCCCCCGAAACGCGCGGGAACCACGAAGGCTATGTGGCAGGATACTTTATTGAATCGGCCATTAACCATTATACCCTCACCGACGGCAAGGACAAACGGCTGTACGATGCAGCAAAAAAACTGGCCGACTGCTGGGTAGCCAATATCGGGCCCGATAAGATCAAGTGGTTCGATGGACACCAGCAGATGGAACAGGGATTGGTGCGTTTCGGACGCTTTGTGAATGACATGGAAGGCGGGAACCACGGCGACAGCTACATTGCACTGGCCAAGTTCCTGCTCGACAACCGCGATGGTGGGGACGAGTACGATCAGAGCCATGTGCCGGTTCAGCAGCAATACAAGGCAGTCGGTCATGCGGTCCGCGCAGCCTATACCTATTCCGGAATGGCGGATGTTTCGGCTGAGACCGGGGACATCGATTATCAGAGTGCCACCATGTCGCTCTGGGACAATATCATGGATAAGAAAATCTACATAACTGGCGGCATCGGCAGCGGCGAAACTTCTGAAGGGTTCGGCGAAGACTATTCCCTGGGCAACCATGCCTATTGCGAAGCCTGCTCCAGCTGCGGCATGATATTTTTCGACTGGAAGATGAACCTGGCGTACCATGATGCCAAATATGTCGACTGCTACGAGGAGACGATTTACAATGCACTGCTGGGCTCGCTCGATCTCGATGCAAAGAACTTCTTCTATGACAATGCACTGGTATCGGGGGAATCCCGCTACGACTGGCATGTGTGCCCCTGCTGCGTCGGAAACATTCCGAGAACTCTCTTGATGATCCCCACCTGGACCTATGTTAAGGGCACCGACGGAATTTATGTGAATATGTACATCGGGAGTAAAATCAACGTGGAACGGATCGTAGGAACCGATATCGAGATGGTTCAGGAGACCAACTACCCCTGGAGCGGCAAGGTTGCCATTACCGTGAACCCCAAACAGAGCAAGCAGTTTACGGTATATGTGAGGGTTCCCAACAGGACCACCAGCATACTCTATACCCCCGATAAGGAGGTTAACGGCCTGAAATCCCTGATGGTGAATGGCAAAGCCGCGGATTACAAGGTGGTCAATGGATATGCCCCGATTACCCGTACCTGGGCTGCCGGCGACAAAATCGAACTTGAAATTCCGATGGAAGTCCAGAAAGTAACTGCCAGTGAACATATTGTCGCCGACCGCGGCCGGGTAGCCTTGAAATATGGCCCGATGGTTTACAGCTTTGAAAAGGCCGATCAGCCCGATATTGACAAGCCGCTGGGCAGCGGTTCCCTTTCAGCCGTCTGGATGCCGGATCTCCTCCGCGGAGTCGTGGCCATCAAAGGCACCTGGGCCGACGGATCACCGCTCCTGGCAATACCGAACTATGCAAGAAACAACCGGGAGACTGCCGGGGAGAAGGATCGTAGGGAGATTACGTCGCAAGTGTGGGTGAAAAAATAAGATCAAAGAAGAAAGAAGAAAGATTAAAGATGGGCCCGGGGGTGACTTCGGGCCCATCAAATATCGGGATTGTAGCTTTTTGCAGATTATTACGTCTTATGGTGGGATATACTATGGGAGAAAGTGAGCCAGCTTTGACCACTTAACTCCTTGCAAAATGAATAAAACATTGACGTACAAAACTCTGGCAATCTTTTTTGCCCTGTTTTCCTGTGAACTTACCCAGGCTCAGAACCTTCTGCGAGCGCCGCAGAAAATCGTTGTGGATGCCGCGCGCAACCGGCTGCTGGTTTCAAATTATGACACCGGCGCGCTGGTTCAGATTGATTCAACAGGTGCTCAGACCTATTTCTTACAGAATGCGGGATTCGTTGACGGTTGTGAAATTGTAGGGGATACCCTCTATGGGGTGGGAAACGACCGGAAAATTTACGCATATAACCTGATTACCAAACAGCAGGTTTTAAACCTGACAGTAACCGGTAACGCAGCTGATTACCTCTCCAGTGTGGCCTATGATTCAGCCGGTCACCTGTTTATCTCCTGTCCCAACCTGAACGAGATTTACCGGCTGCGCCTGAGCGACCATAAATGGTGGGTTTTTGCCAAAGGGAACGGCCTCAAAAAGCCTAATGGCATACTACTCGAAAAGGAGAAGAACCGGATCGTGATTATCGGTGATTCCCCTAGTCCCTCGCTGATTCAATCCATCAGTCTGGCCGATACAACGGTTACCACCCTCCGGTCGACCACTTTCAACAGCCCCGATGGAATCGTCAGGGATAAGTTCGGGTATTATTACGTAGGCGGATACTACCTCACCAGCGTCTATCGGTTTGATCCTGATTTTATCGCCGCACCCAGGGGGATCTATAACGGTCGAAACATGGTGTATCCGACGTATGATCCCAATGATCATTCAATCCTCATTACCCTGTACGGAACGAACTCATGGGCCCGGATACCCTGCACCACCGAAGCTACCGGCGTCAACCCGGTTGACCGGGATCCGGTTTCTTGTTCCATCTTTCCGAATCCTTTCACAACGAGCCTGATGATCCGCTTTGAATTGGACAAAAGGGTCAAGGTAACCCTTGAGGCTTACAATGCTGCCGGAGCCCGGGTATCAACCCTTATGAGTGCGGAAAAAGATCCGGGAATCTACACCGTAACCTGGAATGGGTTCGATAATACGGGCCTGCGGCGTTTATTTTTTCCGGTTATCCAGGGATGGAATTGGGGAGACGAAACGGGCAATCAGGATAGAGTAGCCATTGTCGCTTATCCCGCGATCGCTTTTCGTTTCGAGTGGATGAGCGATTCCAGCGGAATTCCCAGGTTCTCATGAAGCAGAGTGATGGTGCGCAGGGAAAGCGGTCGCTTCCGGTTCAGAACTTCCGAAATTTTGGTTTTACCCCCGAAATAGGGGGCCAGATCTTTCTGTTTCAGGCTATGCTGATCCATGTGAAAAAGTATGGCTTCAATGGGATCCGGTGGATCAATCGGGTAGTGTTTCTTTTCATATTGCTCAATCAGAATGCCCAAAAGTTCCATTTCCTCGCCGACCGGTGTATCCGGGTCAATCGGATCCTCAGAAGAATGCATTAGTTCGTAAAACCGGCTGCAGGCCTCTTCGTACTGTTCTTCAGTTTTAATAATTCTTATTTCCATACCTAAGTCTTTTTATATCAACAACTTCGTATTCCTGATGAGTGCCGAACCAAATAATGAAAACAGAATGCAGGCGATATTCGATATCCACAACCAGCCTGAATTCATTTCCCCTGATGTTAAAAACCACACGCTTGCTGTCAATGATACTGGCTTTAGGGAAGGTCTTTTTTACATCGGCCGGACCCGTCCATTTGGCTTCCTTTGCTTTGTTCAGCCAAGCCGTCAGGTTATCTCCACCTGATTTGTATTTCCCAATTTGACAAATATTGTACACGGTTTTCTCCTTGATCACTCTCATGGTTACAGGGATTAAAGATAGTAAAAAGTTCCCATTATGGGTAATTAGCACAGAGTTTTCTCTTACTATTTAGATGCGAAAAAAACCTTGGAATGGAAATTTCGTCCCCAGATTTTTGTAACGGATCTGAATTGGGCTTTTGCTGCAAATCCTTCGTCGAATCCTAAGACTTCAAAAAGGGAGCCTTCTGCAGGCGCCTGATCTTTAACTTCCTTTGGGGTCAGGCTAGTGGCGACCCAACTCTTAATATTCAAATTGTCCGCAAAGCAGACGAGGTCCAATGTTTTGGACCATCAATGGGTGCGAATGATCTTCTTGGTATGTTTTTAACAATTCCGGTAAGCAATGTCCTGAATGGGGAATATGTGGCAATCCATTATCAGGCAACGGCTTTGATCGATAAATACAATACACTTAAAACAGAAATTGGCTCTAAAGAGATGGCAAAAAGATACCCAGTGCTGGATTCTATTTGCAGTGTTATTGATTATGATTCAAATCCTGTAATTTTTCTTTTCAAATAGGATCCGGTGTCGCAGATAAGCGAATACCTTTCTTTGTAACCGTTTTTCACGGATTCATGCCTTTTATAAGTGTTTTTCACGATTTGTAAAGCTTTTTCAGCATTGACGGATGAGGAAGTGACTTATCCCTGAACGGAAATGTTTAACTTGATATTCTTAATATCCAACTTAAAGTGTCATCAAAAGCATTCATTATCAGGGCTATTGCTTTCCATACTCTGGTCCTGCCGGCTTGCTCAAAAACTCCGGATCCGGTTATAACCATCCCTTTCATCAGCGGTCCCATACATGAAATGGAGGTCAGCAGCCTCCTTGAAAATGCTGCAGTTTACCCTCTGGCAACGACATCGGAGTGCATGATCGGAAGGACCTTCTTTTTTCTGGATTGTATCGATGATTATTATATCCTCGATAAGTCTGCCGAAAAGGTTTTCCGCTTTGGTCAACAAGGTGAATTCCTGAATACAATCGGAAAAATGGGCAAGGGTCCGGGTGAATATGTGAGACTAAATGAGGGAATCATCACCGGCAGCCAGATTGAATTACTGACCGGTTTCCCGCAGACCGAGCTTTGCTGCTACTCACACGATGGAACGTTTCTTTCAAAAAAGAGCATCCTTGAGTTTCCCACCTGGTCCTTTATCCTGAGCCCCGGATTAGGGAAATACTTTTTCTATGGATCTTTTTTCGAGCACAAAATCACCTCAGTCGACCGCCAGACCGGTGAAAAGGCGGATTCCATGCTTAAAAATACGGAAGGAGCTCAGGCATTCAGTATGCTTACTTTTAGTTCATCGGGCAAGTCATCCGTTCTGTTCTGCGAACCGATCATCAGCAAGGTATACGAAATTACCTCCACCGGAATACAGGAAAAGTACCGGCTCGATTTCGGCAAATACTCGATCGGGGCAGATCCGTTTCCGGAGGAACTTCATAAGCGGTCGGAGGATCCCGGCTTGTGGGTAGCAGTAAAGGTTCTGGAAAACAAGAGCTTTGTATACTTATATACCGGAAAGGATTTGCTGAAGAGCGAGGTTCTTTTTCAGCATTATCTATTTCGTAAGGAAGATAGAACCTTATGGACACTGCCGGATGAACCCAGCTTCTCAGGCTCCCTGGGTCCGGCTTTCCACCTGACGGATAAAGATGAACTATACCTTTACCTGACCCCCTCGGAAGCCGTTCAATCGAAAAGCTGGCAAAGATTTTTTCAAGACAGGAAACTGATTTTAGGCGCCGGTGATAATCCGGTAATCGTTAAACTAGATATCGAAAAAATAATAGCATTTGCGACAGATGAAAAACGGTGAGTTAATAATTTATCGAAGTCCTGAAGGGAATACGAAGATTGATGTAAGGTTACAGGACGAGACTATCTGGCTATCTCAATACCAGATAGCTGATTTATTCCAAACAGATCGGACTTCAATTACTAAACATATTTCAAATATCTATCAATCAGCTGAATTGGACGAATTGTCAACTTGTGCAAAATTTGCACAAGTTCAGAAGGAGGGTAAACGTTCTGTTAAACGTGAGGTATACTTTTATAACCTTGACGTGATAATATCGGTTGGCTATCGTGTTCAGTCATCGATAGCAACCCATTTTCGTATTTGGGCAACAACCCGACTTAAAGAATACATAATCAAAGGTTTTGTATTGGATGACGAGCGTTTAAAACTGGCCCGAAGTAACTATTTTGATGAGTTGCTTTCCCGGATCCGTGACATCAGAAAACCCTCGATTTTTTTGCCATTGTTCAAAACAAATTTCATTGGGCTGTGACGGGCCAAACAGCCGCAGAACTACTATTAAACCGCGCAGATGCTGGGAAACCCAATATGGGATTAACAAACTGGCCGGGTGAATCGATTAAAAAACAGGATACCGAGGTGGCCAAGAACTACCTGAACCCCGATTAGCATTGAGTGGGATTGATACAAGTAGCAGGATTTCATTTTCTTAACCACAGTAGGCACAACAGAACACAGTAGGGACGGATACATCCGTCCTTATTGATTTTAAAATCTATTGTGTCCTATTGAGCCTATTGTGGTTAAAGAGCCAAAGTAGCTCTAAATCCGTATTGCGATTGCCGCCACAGTTCGCTAATATTGGAGTACTAAATCTGAACTCTTGAAAAAGCATGGACTCCTGACCTTGCTGATAGCCATGCCGATGATACTGATGAATAATTTACAGCCATGAAAAATATTTTCTTTGTTTTGGCCGGGTTAGCTATGCTTACCGGCTGTGGAAATCCGGGTTCAAAGCCTGATGCAAACCATCTCACTCTGTGGTACAACCAGCCCGCCAAGGACTGGAACGAAGCCCTGCCTGTGGGCAACGGCCGGCTGGGCGCCATGGTTTTCGGCAATGCCACGCATGAGAGGATCCAGATCAACGAGGAGAGCATCTGGGCTGGCTGTCCGGTGAACAACAACAATCCGGGCTCCCTGCAGCACCTGCCTGAAATCCAGAAGGCCCTGTTTGAGAGCCGTTTCAAGGAAGCCTGGCAGCTGGCGAATGACCATATGCTCGGAACCCCACCCCGGATCCGCTCCTATCAGCCTCTGGGCGACCTGCTGATCGATTACGGCTGGAAGAGCGAGCCAACGGAATACCGCCGGTCGCTCGACCTGAAAACCGGGGTAGCAGCCACCGAATTTACCGTCGACGGCAAGAAATACCGGCAGGAAGTATACGCTTCGGTTCCCGATAATATCCTGATCATCAATATCAAAGCCCTGGATGGAGGCAAAATCGATGCAACGATTTCCATGACCCGCGAAAAAGATGCCGTGATCACCACCGACAGCGATGGTACCATCCACCTCAACGGCCAGATCATCGACGGCGAGGATGCCGGCAGCGGTCCGGCCGGAGCACACATGAAATTTGCCGGGGAGGCGAGGATTACGCACAATGGCCAGGGGATCCCGGCTTCCGCCGGGATGACAATCGATGGGGCGAATTCGGTAAGCCTGCGTTTTGCCGCCGCCTCCGATTATTCCCTGACCAAACTGGACTTCGACCGGTCCATCGATCCGGCGGCGGTATGCGCGAAAACGTTGGATGAGGCTAAAAATCAGACCGATAAAAACCTGATGAAACGGCATCTGGCGGAATATCAGCCGATGTTTAACCGGGTTGATCTCGACCTGGGCGGATCAGAATTGGATTCGCTGCCAACCGATGTGAGGCTGGCCAAAATGAAAGAGGGCGGGGAAGATAATGCCTTGCTGGCTATGTATTTCCAGTACGGCCGCTATCTCCTGATGGGCTCGTCGCGCGGTGCTGCACAGCTGCCAGCCAACCTGCAGGGGATCTGGAACAAGGACATGAATGCGGCCTGGAATTCTGATTTCCATACCAATATCAATCTCCAGATGAACTACTGGCCGGCTGAGGTGTGCAACCTGTCGGAAACCGCACTGCCGCTGGTGAACTTTATGGAACAGCTTGTTAAGCCGGGCACGGTTACCGCCAAAGAAATGTACGGAACCGACGGGTGGGTTTTCCATCACCTGGTGGACCCATTTGGCCGCACCGGCGTGGCCGACGGGGTATGGGGCATCACGCCGCTGAACGGGCCGTGGATGACTTTCACGGTGTATGAGCACTACCTTTTCACCGGCGATACCGCCTTCCTGCGCAACGTGGCATGGCCGATGATGAAGGGCTCAGCCGAGTTTGTACTCGGATTTCTGGTGGAATCGCCCGAGGGCTATCTGGTTACAAATCCTTCACATAGTCCGGAAAACGCCTTCCTGATTCCGGGCACCAAAACCCGGGAAAGCTCGGCGCTGACCTATGCAGCCACCGTGGATATCGAGATATTGAACACGATGTTTGATAATTGCCGGGAGGCCTGCCGGATTCTCGGCACCGACACGGAGTTTGCTGCTAAACTCGAGGCCGCACAGAAACGCATGCCCCCGGTCCGTATCAATTCCAAAGGGGTGATCCAGGAGTGGATCGAGGATTATGAGGAGGTGGAGCCGGGACACCGGCACATGTCGCACCTGCTCGGACTCTACCCGCTGGGCCAGTTCACGCCTGAAACGCCTGAGCTTTACAATGCCGCACGGGCTACCATCGAGCGGCGGCTATCGTTCGGCGGCGGTCAGACCGGCTGGAGCCGAGCCTGGATCATTTGTCAGTATGCCCGGCTGCAGGATGGTGAAAAATCCTATCAGAACGTGTTGAGCCTGCTTCGGAAGTGTACGATGAAAAACCTGTTCGACACCCATCCGCCCTTCCAGATCGACGGCAACTTCGGCGGCACCGCCGGCATCGCCGAGATGCTGATCCAGTCGCACGGCGGCGTGATCCGCCTGCTGCCGGCCTTACCAAAAGCCTGGAACACCGGCTCCTACAAAGGTTTATGCGCCCGCGGAGGCTTTGTGTTCGACCTGAAATGGAAAGACGGACAGATTACAGAGGCTTATGTGAGCTCGAAAACCGGTGGAACAGCAGACATCACATATGCCGGTAAACAGGTTGCCGTAACCCTGAGCCCGGGCGAGCGGAAGAAGGCTATATAAGGCAGAGGGCAGAAGGCAGAAGGCAGAAATTAGGAAGAAGAAATAGGTAAAAAGAAAGAAGGGTGCCTCTGCTCTAACTTATTACTTCTGTCTTTTAACCTCTTACTAATTTCTGCCTTCTGCCTTCTGCCTTTTTTCTTATCTTTACTCGTCCCCCAGGACAAAATGAAAAAGATACTGTATAGCCTGATGATGATTCTGACGCTTGCAGCCTGCGAGCGCAACCATCCACCCGTAATTCAGAAGATCCTCTGCAGCCCCGAAAAGCGCAATGCAGGAGCACTCTTCACTTTCACGGCAAGCGCTTCCGATGAGGACGGTGACCTGCTGAGTTACTCATGGCAGTGCGATGCCGGGGAGTTTCCTGACGGCGCCACGGGGTTTCAGACGAAATGGAAATCGCCGCTCGACGGAACCGGGAAAACCTATACCCTTACCGTTAGCGTAACCGATGGCGATGAGGAGGCAAGTATGGACTACCCGATCACGCTAACCGAAGTTCTGTACGGAAACCTCGAAGGGAGCGCCTTCTTCAAGGGCACGGCAATCATGGTTCCAGGAGTGACCGTAACCGTGGGTGACCGGAGTATCATAACCGACAGCACGGGCCTTTTCCAGCTGCAGCACTTGCCGATCGGCACCTACACTCTGGTTGCCGAACGGGAAGATTTCGGAATTGTCAATCAAAGCGTCAAGATCAACGAAAACAGCTGGACCACAGCACGATTGGCGATGGTATCGGTCAAACTGACCGGCAAGATTTACGGATACGTGAAAGATCAGGACAGCCTGCCGGTGAGCGGCGCGGTGGTGGTGATGCTTAACCCCGATGGACAGGAAAGCGGCCTCACGGTGACCACCGGCTCCACCGGATTCTACCAGATTCAGGGGGTGCCGCTTGGCAACCGCTATATCCGGGCCAGGAAGGCGACCAACGAAGAGTACAGGTTCGATACGTACGAAGCCCGAATCGCTATTAATGAACCGCAGCAGGTTCTGGACATCAGTATGCATAAGCTGGCCCTGAACGGAACGATGCTCGACCGGCGCAGCAATCGAATTTACCGGACGAGGATTATCGGAAGCCAGACCTGGATGGCCGAGAACCTCGATTACCTGCCGCAGGTTTTTCCGCCGTCCGCCGGGTCTGAAAAGGCAGCCCGATATTATGTATACAACTATGACGGGGCCGACACGGCATCAGCAAAGACAACCAGCCATTACCGCAACTACGGGGTTCTCTATAACTATGAAGCGGCCATCCGGGCCTGTCCGCCAGGCTGGCATCTGCCCGATGGCACTGACTTCTGGTTTCTGACCGACTTCCTTGGCGAAAATCCCGGGCTGAAACTCAAGTCGGTAAGCGGCTGGCTTGAAGGCGGCAACGGAAACAACTCGAGCGGTTTTGGAGCCGTCCCGGCAGGAGCCCGGTCTGGAAACGGTTTTTACGGCCTGGGCGAAAACACCGTTTATTGGTCCTCCGCCTACTCCAACGGATACTACCTCGTTCGAATACTCTACGGGTCGCAAAACAACTTCTGGTCAACCCGCGGAACGCTCTCGAACGGGTACTCGGTGAGGTGTGTGAGGGACTGAAGATCAGTTGCCGGTTACCGGTTGCCGGTTACCGGTTATTTCGCCCGAACTGTCATCCTGACGGAAGTCAGAAATCCCCATCACACTCACACCCACACTCACACTCACACCCAATTCGGAGATTCCGGTTTTCACCGGAATGACACCAGAGCGAAATAACCGGCAACTGGCAACCGGCAACCGGCAACTGTTTTTAACCGCCAACTTTCTTAGATTTACTACATGATCCGCCCGCAGTACCTCCTCTCCGCCGCCCTCTTCCTCGGCCTCCTCCTCCCCTGGATTGTACGGGACGGGATGTTCCTCGACGGGGTCACCTATGCGGCGATCTCCCGCAACCTGGCTCACGGGCTGGGAACCTTCTGGGCTCCGCATTATACCGATATTCTCTATCCGCAGTTCTTCGAGCATCCCCCGCTGGCTTTCGGAATTCAGTCGCTCTTCTTCCGGGTGTTCGGGGACGGACTGGCCACCGAACGGATATACACGCTGTTCACGGCACTGGTGAGCCTGTACCTGCTGGCCAGGGTCTGGATCCTTTTTTCCGATACGCCGCAGCGGAAAGCCCTGTGGTGGCTGCCGGTCCTCCTCTGGATCGCCACTCCGGTGGTTTTCTGGTCCTATCGGAATAATATGCTCGAAAACACACTCACCATTTTTGTTTTGGGCGCTACCTGGTTCACCGGGAAAGCGATGCTGAAAAAGCAATTCTGGTGGCTGCTGCCGGCCGGCACCTGCATTCTGGCAGCCTTCCTCACCAAGGGGCCGGTCGGATTGTTTCCGCTGATGATGCCGGCGCTTTGGTGGATCGTTGGGGGAAAGAAAGGTATCGGTCGTGCCCTCCTGGAAACGCTGATTCTTATTCTCGTTCCGGTAGCTCTTTTTGGGATGCTCAGCCTTCTGATGCCGGAGGCAAGCCATTCAATCGGGAACTATATCAGTCAGCAACTGCTGCCGTCACTGGCAAATGAGCGCGAAATCAGCGGGGACGGACGCTTTGGGATCCTGCTTGATCTGATATCCGTTACCGGTACGCCGTTATTAATTATTCTGATCATAGCTGCTATCAGTAAGAAAGATGAGGATGCCGGCGGATCCAGAATCATGCGGCTGGGATGGTTCTTCATTCTTGCAGGCCTAACGGCTTCCCTCCCCTTGATCCTGACACTGAAGCAGCACGATTATTACCTGGTGCCGTCTATTCCCTTCATTGCCATTGGTATGTCACTCCTGGTTCCCTTCGGCGAAATGCGCCGAAATCCTGCCCTGCTTACAGAAACACCCCTTTTGAGGTGGCTCGCTGCAGGCGTTGTTGTTTTCTTTCTGATTCTCTCCGTGATCTTGAATTTAAAACCGGTCCGTGACCACACTCTTCTTGCTGATGTTCGGAAAATCACTTCCACCGTTCCGGCCGGCTCCCATATATCAGTTCCTGATACCCTATGCTCCGACTGGCGCCTCATCGCCTACCTCAGCCGCGAAGCAAATATCAGTCTCGATCCACGCACTCCGGAAAGCTTTTATCTGACAAAAAAGAAAGCAGAAATTCCCGATTCAATAGCAGAAGGATATAGACCGGTTGTACTGGAGCTGGCACTATATCAGATGTTTATAAGAAAAGTGACAGGTGGGAATTGAGAGATTCGAACACAGAGTGTTGAGTTTCGAAAATTAGATTCAGGTATGCTTCCCTATGCCCCTATGCCCCTATGCCCCCCTGCCCCTATGCCCTTATGCCCTTATGCCCTTGTGCCCGAACTTTTCCCCTCCCTTTACGTTATACCCCCATATCAAACTTTTAACCAATGAAAAAGAACATGGGAAATCTTGACCGGATCCTTCGCATCCTGGTCGCAGTTTTGTTTGTAGTGCTGTATTTCACAGAGGTGATCACCGGTACCTGGGGTATTGTGATCCTGGTTCTGGCCGGGGTTTTTGTCCTTACCAGCCTGATCAGTTTCTGCCCGTTGTATTTGCCGTTCGGGATTAAAACCTCCAGGCAACCACGCGGCTGACCTTTTGTCCCTGCGCCATGTTGATGGTGCGGACTTCGGCTGCCCGGGCGATATCCAGCGATTTGTAAATCGCGGGAAGATGGTCGTTTTTTGCAACGAGCGTCGAGAACCATTTGCACTGGCTATGAATCCGCGCGCTTTGCTGGATCATGCGCCTGATGAAGGCTTGCTCACCGCCCTCATAAATCAGTTCAGCACTCTGTCCGCCAAAATTCTGGACGATTTTCGTCTTCCTGCCGGGGTTTAGTTTGGCGATCTTCCGTCCTGTTGCTGCAGTTGCTTCGGCCTGTGAGGCATGGAATGGCGGATTGCAGATCGACAGGTCGAACTGCTCGCCCGGCTGCACAATGCCGCGATAGATATCATCCCTCACCTTCTGCGGCCGAAGTTCAATCAGGTCTTTCAGCACCGGGTTTTTCTTTATGATTTTTGCTGCGGATTCGAGAGCAACCGGATCTGTTTCTGATGCGACAAAAGACCAGCCATACTCCCGGATCCCCAGGATCGGATAAACACAGTTGGCTCCGGTCCCGATATCCAGCACCCTGACTTGTTCTCCCCGGGGAGGAATACCTCCATTGCCTTCTGCCAGCAGATCAGCCATATAGTGAATGTAGTCTGCACGGCCGGGAATAGGCGGGCAAAGATAATTTGCCGGAATGTCCCACCAGATAATCCCGTAGAAATGTTTCAGCAATGCCCGGTTGAGCGCCATCACCGCATCGGGGTTGGCAAAATCAATCGACTCGTTGTTATACTGATTTACCGATACAAAAGGCCCGAGTTCCGGGCAGCTTTCAATCAGTTTTGGAAAATCATACCGGAACCGGTGCGGATTCCTGGGATGAAGGGAACTCTTCTCCTCCGATGCCAGAATGATTCGTTTTGCCATCATGCTGCGAAGGTCGGCATTATTCCGCAATCTCCGCCCTAAAGGACGGAGTTAGTCAAGCGCCCCCCTTGTGCCCCTGTGCCCTTGTGCCCCTGTGCCCCTGTGCCCCTGTGCCCTTGTGCCCTTGTGCCCTTGTGCCCCTGTGCCCCCATAACTTTTTCTGGCCGAATTCTTAGTTTATGCTAAATTTCGAACTAAAGATAGAATCAAAATGAGAACCCCGGCCCGGCAGGCCCTGATTGCCTGCTCTTTTTTACTAAGCCTGATAGTTAGCGGAGTACAGGCTTATTCACAACAACTGGCGAAGGAGGACATGCAGTTTCTGGAAGGCCTCACGCGGGCGGTGGTTGACAGCTCGCGGGTTCTGTCCGGACAGGATCTGCCCGAGGCGATCCGGGCGTTTGGACCCAATAATACCGGGATTACCTTGATCAGGCCGGGCGGGCGCGACTGCTATCCGTCGTTCTGGATCCGCGATTATGCGATGAGCCTCGAATCGGGATTTATCACGGATACGGAGCAGCTGAATATGCTGATGTATACCGCTGAACGGCAGGCCGATCAGTCGTGGATTACCGGCGGCGGAAGCCTGGTGCCCACAGGTTCCATCCCCGATCACATCCGGTTCATCGACGGACTTCCGGTCTATTTTCCCGGAACGTACAGCTATGAGGATCAGGGAAATCCAATTTGGCGGCTCCCACCCTATTGCGATCAGTACTACTTTATCCACATGGCCTGGTACTATATCAGTATAACAGGAAATGCCGATATTCTGGATCAGAAGGTGGGTTCACGCTCCCTGGCCGAACGGCTGGTGCTGGCCTTTGCCATGGTGCCTGAAAATCCGGTCACGGGCATGGCCACCATTAACCCTGCTTTTCAGACCTGCGATTTCGGTTTCCGTGACATCGTCGGGATGACCGGCGATGTCTGCTTCGGATCGCTGCTTAAATACCAGTCGGCCCTTGAACTGTCCGAGTTGTTCCTGATGACCGGGGACACAACTGCTGCCGGCGAATACCGGAAGATTGCACTGTTGATCCGTTCCGGACTGGCACCCCTCTTTGCGGACGAATCCGGAATGCTCCGGGCCACAACGGGCACGAGCGCCCAGCCCGATGTTTGGGCCACTGCCTATGCGGTATATATCGGGGCGCTGGATGAGCCCGCCCAGACCTGGGCCGCCCTGGCACTGGCGAAAGCATATGCTGAGGGGACAATCTCGAAGGAGGGTCAGATCCGGCATGTGCCAACAAACGGAAATTTCAGTGATGCAACCATGTGGGAAAAAGCCGCTGCGGGGATGAACCGTTACCAGAACGGTGCCTACTGGGGCACGCCCACCGGACGGGTCTGCTTTGCCATCAGCCTGGTGGATACCGCAGCAGCGGGAAATCTGGCAAAAGAATACATTGATCACCTTCGCCGGACGGATTTCCGCTCCGGCAACCCGGAAAATGGCGGACCGTATGAATGCGTCTACCCCCCTGACGGGTACGCGCAGAACCCGGTGTACATGACGAGCGTAACGTGCACGCTGGCCGCGTTAAGAAGACTGAGAGACTGAGAGACTATAAGACTGAGAGACTTTAAGACTGAGAGACTTTAAGACTGAGAGACCAAGAGACTAAGAGACTAAGAGACGGGAGCCTTGTGCCCTTGTGCCCTTGTGCCCTTGTGCCCCTGTGCCCCTACCAGTCTATATCCGGATACCACTCATCCCATATCTGTTTCAGCTTGCCGCTTGAAACGATCTTGTTATAGGCGGCGGTCCACTGGTCAATATAGGTTTCATCGGTATTCAGGGAGAAAGCCAGGTAAGTCTGGCCTTCGGAAAGGATGAGCTCTTTTCTGACGTCCTTGGGTGCGTGGTTAAGTTCCTGCAGAAGGAGGCGGATGGAAATATCATTGAGAACCACGCAGGGAACATCCCCATCGAGGAGCTTCTGGAGTACAAGCTGGGGCGTGTCGAAAGTAACCAGGTTGGAGAATCCCAGCGCGATAAGCTCCTCTTCGGATGACCATCCTGTTACGGTGGCTACCGACCGCAGGTGATGGGCATCATCGAGTGTTTTGATCGAATAGTCCGTATCAGCCCGAACGAAAAAGCAGTATCTTTTTTTGCAAACCGGTCCCACCCATTGAAACATATCTTCGCGGGCTTCAGATCGCAATGTGCTAAATGCCATTGTATTAGGAGCCATCTGAACCTGCGCGTACCCATCGGTCCAATTGGTGAGAATCAGGGGATTGTCGGTTCCCATCTCCAGCATCATGGCCTTGACCATATCTACCGAGCTCCCTGTCAGTAAACCTGTATAATCGTAGAAATTCTGCGGAGGGTTGGTTTCGGTGAAAATAGTGAGCCTGCCCGGAGCAGTGGTGCCGGGTAGATACCGGTCATACATTTCCTGGAGGGATCCGTCATCTTTCAGCTCATCCAGCTTTCCCTGCCAGGTCTCAACGATCTTGTCTGAAACATTTTTCGAAAAGGCCAGGTAGGCCTGCGAGGTGGAATAGGTCATGACGCTTTTCAGCCGGGATCTGTCGAGGTCATTGTCAGCGGCGACCGTCTGCAGCATGTTCAGGTTTTCGAAAATGACCTGAACATTTCCTGCGTATAATGCCTGAATCAGGGCTACTGCATTTTCGTATTCGACCAGGTTGGTGAATCCAAGATCCCTTAGGATCTCTGCGGTGAAAAAGGATTTAACGATTCCGATGGACTGAAGCTCTTTAGCTTCGGCAACTGAGGCAAGCTGAAGGTCGGAGGAAGAGACCGTGACAAAGCCGACCTGAAGCAGCGCTACCGGTCCTGCCCACTTGAACAGGTCCTTTCTTTCCGCATTGAAGCCGGTTGTAAGGACCATGATGTTGTCTTCCGTTTTCAGCCGCTGGTAGATAGCATCCCAGTTGCTGCTCATCTCGATCGGGTTTGATAATTGAAGTTCGCTGAGAATGACTTCAACTGCTTCAACCACAATCCCTTTCATCTGGCCATTTTCTTCATAATTATAGGGTTTGACTACTTCACTGAGAATCGTGAGATCTATACCGGTTGTGTCCTCCTTTTTGCAGGAGAAAGAGCCGATCGTCAGGGCGGCTAAGATAAAAGCGGTTATTCTTTTCATGGCTTGATGGTTTGTGTGCCCTAAGGTATGGAAAAGACCTGAAATAAGGCAGAGGGCAGAAGGCAGAAGGCAGAAATTAGTAATAGGAAAAAAGTAAAAGGGCAGAAAAGGCCACATATATGCGGCCCTACTGCCCTAACTTGTTACTTAAACTTGTTTCTTAAGCCATAAGGACTTAAGACTAATTTTTGCCTTCTGCCTTCTGCCTGTTGCCCTATTCTCCCGCTTCCAGCTCTATTTTATCAACCTTCGCGATATCCTTTTTATAATACAGGGATCCGATCAGGAACAGCACGCCGGCACCCAGCACAAAGAGCGGCATAATGGTAAGAGCGGTACCCAGGCTGGTGGCTTCGGAGATGGCTCCGATTACAACCGGTCCGAGCATGGCACCCAGTGAATTCTGAATGACGACTGCAATGGCATAGGAGGTAGCCCGAAGGCCGGGATGCACCAGATCCTGTGTTACGGCACCCGCTGCAGGGATAAACATGGTTACGGTAACCCCGAAAATCAGAAGAGCGATATATTGCATACCATCCCTTAGCACCCCGAAGGCCAGAAAACAGGCTAACGCAGCTACTACGGAGGTGATGCCCGGAAATACCAGTCGGGCATTCAGCTTCTTCCGGCGCCAGCGGTCAACAATCCAGCCTCCCAGCGGAGCCCCGACAATAGCCAGCAGCATCACCAGTGATGCCTTGGTGCTCGACTGAGATTCCGGAATCCCGTATTCGCGGCTGAAATAACTGGGCAGCCAGAACAGCAGGGAGGTGGTTGTAAAAACCACCATCATCATCCCAAAATAGGTGAAAAGGAGGGAGGGCTTCTCCGAGAATTCCCGGATCATGTCCTTAGTGGTCATTTTTATCTTGACAATATTTTCACCCTTCACCCTGTCTTTCTTGTTTTTTATAAGCTTGACAGTCTTGTAATCTTTGCTGAAAAAAAACAGCAGTGCGATGATGAGCCCGGGCAATGCAACGATCCCAAAAGCGCTGCGCCATCCCCAATGGGCTGCTATAAATCCGCCACCGGCAACACCGATCGCACTTCCTAGCGGAATGGCCGCATTCCATAGACCCATCATCCAGGAACGTTTTTCCTCCGGATAGAGGCCTGAGATCATGGCTGATCCACCGGGTGCATAGCCTGCTTCTCCAATTCCGATGAAGGTACGGGTGGTCACCAGGGCACCGAAGCTTTTGGTCAGGGCTGCAGCGGCTGTGGCCAGACTCCAGAGAGCCGCCATAACTCCGATGGTCCGCCTGCGGCTCCAACGGTCAATGATCAGGGAAATGGGAAAAGTAAGAATGACAATCGAAAGGTATACAGCCGACATCAGCATCCCCAGCTTGGTGTCGCTGGTCCCGAATTCAGCCTTGATATAGGGAAGCAATGCCGACACAACCATCCTGTCGATATAATCGAACATGTAAAGCAGGAAGAGTAATGAAAAAAGGTAGTTAGTGTATTTTTTCGGGAAAATATAACCAGGAAGGATCTCGCCTTTAAGTTTCATTGCTTTATGATTTAGGTTTTGTTATAGAACTATTTGCCCAACCCCGAAAGATACTGTTCCCTCATATTCGCAGATTCGGTATTTTTACCTAAAGAATTAACCCTCAATGTGACAATGTGACAATGTGCCAATGTGATAATGTGCTAATGTGATAATGTGCTAATTATAAGAGAGATGAAAAATATTCTTGTCGTACTTTTGATTGCCCTGGCGGGCTGTACCGGGGGTTCCGGAATCAGGTTAGTCACCGGGGGGAAAACTGAGTATCAGATACGGATCCCGGAGCAGCCATCGGCTCAGGAGGAACGGGCTGCCTGGTTTTTACAAACGTATGTGAAAAAGATCAGCGGGGCGGAGATCCCCGTGGTTAAGGGGCTCAGCGATCTGCCTGAGAAATCGGTGATAATCCAGACTGGGGGAGGAATCACAAATTCCGATGGATTTTCGGTGACCGCCACCGGAGATCGCCTCACTATTCTCGGAGGAAACCATAAGGGGTGTATTTACGGGGTTATTGAACTGCTGGAGAAACAGCTCGGATGCCGGATGTATGCGCCGGGTTTCGAAGTGGTACCAGCTAATCCGACGATACGGATTCCGTCTTTGTACATTGCGGGCCAGCCTGTAAATTCTTACCGGAATGCCTATGGCAGAATGTCGGCGGAGAATCCGGATTATCAGGACTGGCAGCGGATCGATATTAATGATGAGTTTTTTGCAAGGGGATATTATGTACACACCTTTAATACCCTGGTTCCCTGGCAGGAATATTTCCAGAAACATCCTGAGTATTATGCCCTGATGAACGGCAAGCGTATCATTGATCAGATCTGCACCTCAGATCCGGAGGTTCTTAAGATAACCCTGGCGAAACTGAAGGAGGAGATGGCAAAGCAGCCCGATAAAATCCTTTGGTCCGTGAGCCAGAATGATAATTTCTCCTATTGTCAGTGCGACGACTGCAGGAAAATCATCGAAGAGGAAGGCAGTCCGGCCGGTCCGGTGATCCGGTTTGTCAATGAGGTGGCCAAAGCCTTCCCCGATAAGGTTATTTCCACCCTGGCCTACCAGTACAGCCGCCAGGCCCCGAAACTGACCAAACCCGAACCGAACGTTCAGATCATGCTCTGCACCATCGAGCTTAACCGCAGCCAGCCGATTGCCGAGGATCCGAGGAGCGCATCGTTCCTGAAGGATATTGTAGACTGGGGCAAGATCTCGAAGCACATCTACCTGTGGGATTATACGGTGAATTTCTCCCACCATACCACCCCGTTTCCCAATATGCACGTGCTGCAGCCAAATATCCAGCTGTTCGTGAAGAACAATGTTTCCGAGCATTTCCAGCAGAGTAATACGGATGTAGGCCATGAGTTTTCCGAGCTGAAATCCTACCTGATTTCCCGGCTGCTCTGGAATCCCGATAGTAATGCCGATTCCATCATCACCGATTTCATGAACGGATATTTCGGTCCGGCCGCACCCTTTGTCCGCACCTACCTTGATACCCTTCAGGGTGAGATTTACAAAACGAAGGAGTGGCTCGATATTTACGGACATCCCACCGCACATCAGAATACCTTTCTGTCTGAATCCAATGTAGCCCGATATCTCGAGTACTTCAGGCAGGCACGGGATTTGGTAAAGGATCAGCCCGACTATCTCCTGCATGTTAAAACCTATGAACTTCCGGTTCAGTATGCAGCCATGGAAATCGGAAAAAACCAGATGTTCTCCTCACGCGGCTGGTTCACGCAGGAAGGGACGAATTACGATATACGATTGACGATGAGGGAGATGCTGGAGGACTTCTATACCACCTGCAAGGAGGCTGGCGTGAGAACTTTGAGCGAGGCGGGCCTGACCCCGGAGAACTACTACCAGTCGACACTCCGGTTTATTGATCTGAAAATCGAGGGAAACCTGGCTTTTCATCAGAAAGTGACTGCTGAGCCAATGCCCTCTGATAAATACTCATCCGGGGATATTAATTACCTGACCAACGGTGTCCGCGGCGCAAGCGATTATAAGGTCCACTGGCTGGGATGGGAGGCAAAAGACTTTTCGATAACCCTTGATCTGGGTTCGGTTCAAAATCCGGATACCATCCAGGTGAGTTCACTTTATGATCCTAAAAGCTGGATATTTCATCCGGCATCCGTTAATTGCCAGATATCCTCTGACGGTAATAATTACCTATCTATTGGTACTTCTTCGCCAGGTTTTGATCAAAAGAAGGAAGAGGTGACCCGAGTCTATCAATTCAAGCCGGCGAAAAGGCCGTTGAGATATGTAAAATTCAAGATCTCGGGAACCATGAAAAACCCAAAATGGCACCCCAGCGCGGGCGGGGCATCGTGGGTGTTTCTGGATGAGCTGATTGTCAGATAAATAGTTGGTTTTTAAACAAAGCTTTTTTAGCTTAGAAGGGTAAAACCCTAAAACTAAGTCTATGAATTCCCGGCGGACCTTCTTGTCTGGTGGTTTTATTACCGCCATAGTGACCTGCGCATTTCTTGCTCCCATTGTATCGATTGCCCAAACGAGTGCAACCGCACTGCAAAAAACAAAAAAATTCTCCTATCCGGCAGAACTTCAGGCTTATGTCAGTCCTACCGATTTATGCGACAGCGAAAATCCTGAAATTTCAAAAAAAGCGGCTCAATTGACTGAGAATTGCCAATCGCCAAGAGAAGCAGCTGTCAAGCTTTTTTATTTTGTACGGGATGAATGCCTGTTCGGTTTATCAGAGGCGGATGAGAAAGCTTCAGCCACACTTAGTTCCAGGCTGGGTTGGTGCATTACCAAGAATAACCTGATGGTTGCCATGGCTCGTTCCGTGGGCATCCCGGCGCGTTATCATCAGGTTTCCCTAAACAGGAGTTCATTGAAAGGGATCGTGAGCAATATGCTTTATAAAAAGCTGCCGGAGATCATCACGATCCATCCCTGGTGCGAGTGCTACCTGGACGGGAAATGGGTTGCCTGCGATGTCACGATGGACAAGCTAACCTATCAGGTTGCGGTTGCTAAAGGCATCGTCTCGCAGACGAATACTCCATCAATTGATTGGGATGGCAGGACTGATTGTGCATGTTTTTCCGGTATTGTTCTGCAAGACCACGGAGTTCATGCATCCTACGATGCCGTGAGCCGGCAGGTAGCAGCAGAGAACCGGAAAATGGGCCCGATGTTTCTGCTTCGCTGGATCACCAATCTTTCGAACCGGCACACGGCAAAACTCAGAGAGAGATTATCGTAATTAATTGTCATTTCAGCATGAAAAACCTTGGAATTTTTTTAGCGATTCTTCTCGCAGGCTGTAGTGGTGAGACTGGGATCAGGCTGACCGGTGGAGGTAAATCGGAATACCGTATACACATTCCGGATAAGCCGACGGCCCAGGAGGAAAGGGCGGCATGGTTTCTGCAATCGTACGTTAAGAAAATCAGCGGGGCAGAGATTCCTATTGTTGAGGGTCTGGATGCCTTGCCTGAAAAGGTGGTGGTTATTCATACCGATGCCGGGATCACCAATAAGGATGGCTTTTCGCTGAAAACTGAAGGGAACCGCTTGGCGATCCTCGGAGGTAGTCACAAGGGCTGCATTTACGGGGTGATCGAGATTCTGGAAAGGCAACTCGGTTGCCGGATGTATGCACCAGGGTTCGAAGTGGTGCCTGAGAAGAAAACCATCCGACTGCCTGAGCAATCTTTTTCGGATCAACCGGTGAACGTTTACCGGAATGTGTTCAGCCGGTTTACCGAAGATCCGGATTTCCAGGACTGGCATCGTGCCGATCTCATGTTTGATGATTTTCCCGTTGGATATTATGTTCATACGATGAATCAGTTTTTCCCGCCGCAGGATTATTTTACCACCCATCCGGAGTATTTTGCCCTGGTTGACGGGAAGCGTATTCCTGAACAGCCCTGTTTATCTCATCCGGAAGTGCTGAGGATCATGACGGCAAATTTGAAATTGGCGATGGATGCACAGCCCGACAAACTGATTTGGTCGGTTAGTCAGAACGACTACAATGCCTGCTGCCAGTGTGATAAGTGTAAAGAAATCATCGCTGAGGAGGGGAGTGGGTCGGGACCGGTTATCCGCTTCGTGAACGAAGTGGCGCGGATGTTTCCGGATAAGGTCATCTCAACCCTGGCCTATCAGTTCAGCCGTTCGGCGCCGTTAAAGACCAGACCCGAGGAAAACGTGCAGATCATGCTCTGCACCATCGAGATGAACCGGAGTGAGCCGATTGCAGAAGATTACCGCAGCACCTCTTTCCTGAAGGATATTGTCGACTGGGGTAAGATCACAAAACGTATATACCTGTGGGACTACACCGTGAATTTCGCCCACCACGTAACCCCGTTTCCCAACATGCATGTGCTCCAGCCTAATATACAGCTGTTTGTGAAAAACAACGTGTTCGAGCATTTCCAGCAGGCCAACGCGGATGTGGGGCATGAATTCTCCGAGCTGAAATTTTATCTGCTTTCACGCCTGCTTTGGAATCCGGAGGTAAATACGGATTCCCTTACCACTGATTTCATGAAGGGATATTTCGGTCCGGCGGCTCCTTTTATCCAGACCTATCTCGATACCCTCCAGGGCGAAATTGCGAAAACCCGCGAGGATCTTGGTATTTATGGTCATCCTACCGCTCATCAGTATACTTTTTTGTCGGAGGGCAATTTCAAAAGATATTTCGGCTATTTCCGCCAGGCTAAAGAAGCCGTGAAAAATCAGCCGGCTTATCTGCTTCATGTGAAAACCTATGAACTCCCCATTCAGTATGCCACGATGGAGATCGGACTGTATCAGAAATATTCCAGGCGCGGATGGTTTATGAAAACAGATTCCGGTTATGAATTGCGGACCGAGATGAAGGACATTCTGGAATCTTTCAATGCCACCTGCAAGGAGGCTGGTGTCAGGACCCTTCACGAGGGTGGCCCGCCGCCGGAGAATTATTATCAGCGGATGTTGCAGTTTTGCCAGAATAAGTAATTGGCTCCCTGCGGTCGCTAATTGGCCTCGCTGCGCTCGGCTAAATGGCCTCCCTGCGGTCGGCTAATTGGCACTTCGCGCTAATTAGGAAACTCGATTTAGGCTGGACGGATTCAATAAGACAAATCCCACTTATCCCGTACCCTTTCGAAAATAAAAATGATTATCTTTTGATCCTTACAATGCTCAGTTAATGATCAAAGAGGTACAGGCCAAATCGGCCCTGCATTTTCATGAGAACACTTTTGCAACCAACTGGGATGTAAATATCTACAGGGGTTGCGGGCATGGTTGCACATACTGTTTTGCCCGATATTCGCACCGGTACCTCGAGGACGCTGATTTCTTCCGGGATATTTACGTCAAGACCAACATTGTGGAGCCGCTCGACCGTGAAATGTCGAAGCGAGGCTGGACCCATGAACCTGTAAATGTGGGCGGGGTTACCGATGCCTACCAGCCGGCTGAAGAGCAATACCGACTGATGCCGGATGTGATCCGAACCTTTATCCGGCACAGGAATCCGCTGACCATTGTAACCAAATCCATACTTCCCCTGCGCGACCTTGAACTTATCCGTGAGCTAGCCTTGGTTGCTCCGGTTTCAGTGATCATATCGGTTTCCATCCTGGATGAATCCATCCGGAAAAAGACGGAGCCTGATTCCGCCCCAACGGCACAGCGGCTGGCTATGCTGCCCGCATTCCGGGATATCGGCTGCCGTACCGGCGTGCTGGTCATGCCGCTTATTCCCTTTCTCACGGATTCTCCTGAAAACCTGAGAGGGATCTTCGAAAGTGCCCGATCCGCCCGCGTGAACTTTGTTGAAACCGGTACCCTGCATTTGCGCGGCAGCACACGTGAACCCTTTATGAAAATGATCCGGCAGGAATTGCCCGGGATCTATCCCGATATTTCAAGATTGTATACCGGCGCCAACGCAGATGAATCCTACAAATCCACCCTTCGCCCGCTGATCCGGTCCTTGCAGGCAGAGTTCGGGCCGTGGGAGGTGTACGTGGCTCCGGCCAGAGAACATCGGGGGGGGAGTGAGGAGCAGCTGCGATTATTCTAAGTAACAGGCTCGCTGCGCTCGCTAACAAGCCTCGCTGCGCTCGGCTAAGAGGCTCGGCTTACGCCTCGCTAAAAGGCTCCGCTTCGCTACGGGAACAGGCGCTTCGCGCTAATAATGCATTAACGCTATGGCCTGTTAGGGCTTTAGCCCCTGTTAGCGGAGCGAAGCGGAGCCTCTTAGCCGACCGCAGGGAGGCCTGTTACTTCTGCATAACAAACGTAATCCTCCCACCCCCCGCCACCTCCCCATGAGTCAGGTAATTCCGCTTGATCTCGGTGCCGTTAACCAGAACCTTCTTAACATGAACATAATCAGGCGACTGGTTGATGGTTTCTATCGTGAGCGTCTTTCCGTTTTCCAGCGTCAGCGTGGCCGATTTTACCAGCGGACTCCCGATGGCATACTGATCGGATCCCGGGCAAACCGGGTAGAATCCCAGGGCGCTGAAAATATACCAGGCCGACATCTGGCCCGCATCATCGTTGCCGCAAAGTCCGTCGGGCGCATCGTGATACATGGTTTCCATGATCATCCGCACCCGCTCCTGCGTTTTCTGCGGTGCCCCGGCCCAGTTGTACAGGTAAGGAATATGGTGGCCGGGTTCATTGCCATGGACATAATTGCCGATCAAACCGTCACGGGTAATATCCTCTGTCTGCGCAAAGAAGGAGTCATCGAGCTTCATCGTAAAAAGAGAATCCAGATGACGGATAAAGGGTTTGGGCCCGCCCATCAGCTGTATCATCTGATCCACCTGATGGGGTACATATAAGCTGTAATTCCAGGCATTTCCCTCGATAAATCCCTGGTCATGAGTCGATAGCGTATTGAATTCCGGCTTCCAGGTTCCATCGGAAAGTTTCGGCCGCATATACCCGATCGCCGGGTCATAGACGTTCCGATAGTTCTCCGAGCGTTTCAGGAATTGCTCATAAACCTTCTGATTTCCCGTTTTTTTTGCAAATTCCGCAATGCACCAGTCGTCATACGCATATTCCAGTGTCTTTGAAACAGACGAACCGTTCTTGTCTTCAGGCACATAGCCCATTTTCATATAATATTCAAGCCCGTCGTAACGGCCATTGGAAGCCGTGGTAACCATAGCCTCAAGCAATTGTGCGGGATCCATATCGAGATTTCCCTTGAGGTATGCGTCAGCCAGAACAGGAACCGCATGGTACCCGATCATGCACCAGTTCTCGTTTCCGTAATGCGACCACACCGGCAGCATCTTGTGCACGCTCTGATCGTAATGGGCCATCATGGATTTCACCATGTCGGCATTCCGCTTCGGCTGGATCACGTTAAAGAGAGGATGCAAAGCCCGATAGGTATCCCACAACGAGAATACGGTATAGTTGGTAAATCCTTTAGCCTGATGATCGTTCTGATCGAGGCCGCGGTACATTCCGTCGACGTCCATAAAGGTGGCCGGACTGAGAAAGGCATGATACAGAGCGGTATAGAAAACCCTTTTGTGCTCTTCGTTCATCGTTTCCACCTGGATTTTCCCAAGCTCCCGGTTCCAGGATTCCTGACCCTGCTTCCGCATGGCAGTGAAATCCCAGCCGGGTGCTTCGGCCTGCAGGTTCTTGACGGCGCCAACCGTGCTGACCGGCGACAGGGCAAATTTTACCATCACCGATTCACCGGCTTTCACATCGAAATCAAACCAGGTTCGGATCTGCCGCCCGGCCATCTCGGGGAAATCCTTTGTTTCATCAAACTTCCTCCAGAAACCGCGGTATACGGCCTGGTCATATTTCCGCTGCCCGTAATGGCTGATCGGTTTGGAAAAGGTCATGGCAAAATAGACCGTACGGGTACGGGCCCAGCCGTTGGTCTGGCGATAGCCGGTAACCAGGGTGTCGTTTTCAACCCTCAGAAAGGTCCAGACATTTTTATCGGGATAATTATAAATCCCCGACATCAGGTCGAGGATGATGTGGGCCGGTCCGGCTGCCGGAAATGTATACCGATGAATACCCACCCGTGTCGTTGCCGTGAGTTCGGCCCTAATGCCGTAATCGTCGAGCAAAACCGAATAGTAGGCAGGTTCGGCTTTTTCATTGGCATGGGAAAACCGCGAGCGGTACCCTGAGCCCGGCTGGTCATCGGTTCCCGGATTCAGTTTCAGCGGACCCTGCGTGGGCATGATCAGGAAATCACCCAGGTCGCTGTGACCCGTACCACTGAAATGGGTATGGCTGAATCCCACGATAGTTGGGTCATCGTATTGATATCCGGCACAATACCGGTAAACTTCGCCATTGTATTTTCCATTCAGCTCATAGCTGATGGTATCGGTATCGGGACTCAGCTGGACAAATCCGAAAGGCACGGAGGCGCCTGGAAATGTATGGCCCATTTTGAAGGTACCGGCCAGCGGGTTCACGTATTTTGTGAGATCGGCACTGGTTTGGGCAGTCAGTGTTGGTGTGAGGCTGCTGGTGAGGAGAGCTGCGAGTATAATGAGTTTTTTCATTTTGATAATTTGCTGCGAAAATACCCAATTCATCGTTCAATTTTTTAACCACAAGAGGCACAATAGAACACAGTAGGGGGGGCAAAATAGTCGGTAACGCTCGGAGCCATCTATTAATTGCCACTAGCTTTAGCTAGTGGAATGCGATGATTAATAGAATATTAAGGCCTTTAGGCCAACTCTTTCCCTGATTTATTATGGTGTAAAGCCAGGATATAAATAAATTGGGCTTAAGCCCATAAAATACTGATAATCAACATAACCACTAGCTAAAGCTAGTGGCAATTAATAGATGGCTCCGAAGGTTAACTTCCATGTTGGCACAGCCTCGTTTTGCCCCCCCCTACTGTGTTCTATTGTGCCTATTGTGGTTGCAAAATTGAAGATTGGGCCAATGTATGTCAGCACCAAAAAAGTGGTAATTTCCCAGAATGAAAACTCTACCAGTCATTACCTGCTTGCTCTTTTTGGCAATGAGTCCTCTTGCCAGGGCTCAGTCTGATTTTCCCCTGGTTGATTACCATGTCCACCTGAAGGGGGACTTTACCTATGATAAGGCTGTGGAACATTCCAGACAAACCGGAATCAAATATGGAGTGGCGCTTAACTGCGGGCTGGGTTTTCCCACTCAAACCGACAGCGCGGCTCTGGCCTGGCTGGAGTCAATGAAAAACTCCCCGTTCCTGCTCGCCATGCAGGCAGAGGGAAGGGAATGGGTGAAGATGTTTTCTCCCGGGGTGATCAAAAAGTTCGATTATGTGTTCACCGATGCCATGACTTATACCGATGAATCAGGCAAGCGGGTCAGGCTCTGGATCAAAGAGGAGGTAACGGTTCCCGACAAGCAAAAGTTCATGGACGACCTGGTCTGCCGGATCGAAACAATTCTTGGCACGGAACCCATTGATGTCTATGTAAATCCTACGTTTCTGCCGGAGTGCATATCATCAGAATACAACGAGCTTTGGACAAAAGAGCGCATGCTGCGGGTAATTCACGCCGCTGTGAAAAACAAGGTAGCCATCGAGATCAATAACCGCTACCGTATCCCATCGGAGAAATTCATCAAACTCGCCAAAAAAGAGGGTGCCAAATTCTCATTCGGAACCAACAATACCGACAGCAACATGGGCGACCTCGACTGGTGCCTGAAGATGAAGAAGCGGTGCGGACTCACCGAGGCGGATATGTTCAGGGTGAATTAGGGCATAGGGGCACAGGGGCACAAGGGCACAGGGGCACAAGGGCATGGGGGCTTAGGTGCAAAAACTCCCGACTCCTGACTCCCGACTTACAGTCTCAAAGTCTTATAGTCTCTCAGTCTTATAGTCTCTCAGTCTTATAGTCTCCCAGTCTTATAGTCTCCCAGTCTTATAGTCTCCCAGTCTTAAAGTCTCTCCGTCTCTCACTTCCCCCTTCTTACCACAGGGTCTGCCCATCCGGCACGTATGCCGCCCCTGCCATATCCCCGCATCTGAGGGCCGGTGACCGTAAGGGTCAGAACCTTAATGCCTGAGATATCGACTTCCACGTTTTTGGGTGAATCTGCTTTCTTCATCGGGCCCGATTTCCAGAGTTCTTTGCCGTCGCCCTTAATGATAAATTCAACCTCCTTGTCGGCATTTTCCCCCTCCGTGGCATCGTCTATCCCGATTATTGCAGTAAAGTGAGTGAATAGTCCTTTCAGGTCATAATCCGATGAGGTATTGAGCCAGCCTGCAATATTGTCGGTGTATTTTTTCCCAGCAAAAGTGAATGGTTGGCTAAAGTTGAACCGGGGTTCAACTATCGGTCCGATTTCCGTGAGCCGGAATTCACCCGGAAGCATGGCGGCGACTGAAAATGTCAATCCCGGTGCTGCCGGGGCACCGGCTGCCGGTGCCGGTTTTACGCTGACCGTTCCGTCATCCCAAACCGTTTTCACTTCAAGTTCATAGGTTTTCATGGGATCCAGGTTGCGCAGCGGGAAATGCGTTTCCGGGGTATAGCCCAGAAGTTTTCCATCCAGGTAAACCTGATACCCGGAATTGAGGTAGTACTGGGGCAACCAGCTGATGTCGGCTCCATCGAGGCCCACTCTGGCAACTGAAGCCCTGCCGGGATCCCGCGTGATATACTTGTAATGATCAGCCGGTTCGAACGTGACCTCCCAGCCGATATCCCTGGTCGTTGGACACGAAAGACTTACGGTCGACCATCCCTGATGATCGGAGACCTTAACCTGCATATCCCGGCCATCTCCTCCCTTGATGGATACGGTTCCCACCTTAAAGTAGCTTCCCCGGGGGTACGTGAACGTCAGCTCATACGGATCACCACCTATTACATGACTGGTTCCTTCGTAATATTTTCTGTCGGGTATGTAGTTAATGCTGAGCAGGTCGACCCACCCCTGGGTGATGTGCCGGCTGGTTGAAATCAGCTGAATGTCATTGCTGTTGGGCATCAGGGTGAGGACCCGGCAGCTGGTTGGCGGAAGGACAATCGCCATCCCGGCTTCCCAGGCACCCATGTATTCATGGTTCCAGAAATCATAAACCTGGATCGGCACTCCTTCGGGCAAGCCCAGTTCTTTCCAGTCGAGCCGGATGGACTCCGATTTGCCTTCTTCGAAATTGAACAAACCGACTACATCATATTTTCTCCCCAGATGATTGACTTTCAGATCCCATATTCTTTTGTTCCGCTGGGAAGGAAACAGGTCAAGCGGGCGTATATCCACGGCAGGATAAACCCTCTTCATCAGTTCAACCCGGTCTGCTGAAAGATCCATCAGCCGGTCGCTGCTCATCAGGGCCTGACCGGTCAATCCCTGCAGGGTTGCCCAAACGCGTGCCTGTTCCAGGGTGAGCGGCTGCCGGAGTAGCATGACATCCGGATCGGTGTACCATACAATATTGTGCTGGTAATAGGATTCCATGGTGGGTCCGAGTGAAGTGAAAAAGCCACCCCATCCCAGCACCACGTCTCCCCCGGTCCGTGTGCCGTCCATGATACCGGCACCTTCAATCGGCAAGCCCCAGCAGCCGAGGAGGTACCGATTTGGGCCAATGGCCTCGCGTATGGTGTTCAGGGTTTTGCGATAGACTTCGTCCGCTTCCCCCGGGTTTTTCAATAAGGCCTTGTTCTTGGCATATTCCTCGGGAACAATGGGCTGCCCGTCAATTTTGAAGTAATCATAACCCCAATCGACCATCATTTTAAAGAGGTCTTTCATGTAAACATTTCCCTCTGCCGAAGAGCCGTCGACCAGCCAGTCCCCCTCCCAGGTTTTTGAAGCCGAAGTCCCGTCGGGCTTGAGAATGAAAACACCTTTATTCTTGTTAACCACCGATTCATTGGACTGCCCGTGGGGTGCAATCCAGATGCCCGGGGTCAGACCCTTTGACTTGATATATTTGGCCAGATCGGCCATCCCGCCGGGAAACGCGGTATCCACCCCGGTCCAGTCGCGCGACCCGTGTTTCCCGTTCGCCCGCTCAGCCTGCCATCCGTCATCAATCTGAACATACTGAGCGCCATATTCTTTCAGGTTTTTTGCGATCCAGTCGGTATTCCACCTGACCTCGTTTTCATTGATGTCCTGATAATAATAGTACCAGGTGCAGAGGCCCGATGGAGGGAGCGGAAATATGGTTTTATCGATAGGCTTGTAAAACTTGACTCCGAGTGTATCGCGGTAATAGTGGGGTATTACCCGGCCATTCGTAAGCCGGATCTCGTCCTTCACGGGATCAAAGATGCCGTCGGCAATAGGAGTCTGAATCTCTCCCAGTGTCATCACGAACAGATCCTTGTTCTGTCCGTCACCGATTCGTGCCGGAATCGGATAGGGCCATTTTTTCTGGGCATTGGCAGTGCAGAATCCTGACAGGACAAACATAACCAGGATGAAAATAAATCTTTGGGAGGCGAGGGGTTTCATGGGTTTTACGTTTTTTTAACAGAATAAAGGTACAAAATACACTTTTAAAAAGTACTTTCATTTTTTAGGATGTACCTTTACTGTAATCAATTAAATCCAGACCGATGAAAAAGCTATATGGGATCAGTATTCTGCTGATATTCACAATGCTATCAGCAAGCGGGATTGTCCTCGGACAGATCCAGGACCGGAAGATGTCCTTTACCGTTTCCATGGAGCAGCCGGCCAGTCACTATTATCAGGTTGAATTCCGATATGACGGTATCAGGGAGGAAGCGGTTGAGCTGAAGATGCCGGCCTGGACCCCGGGCTATTATATGGTGCTTGACCTGGCCAAAAATGTGGTAGGACTCGAAGTGAAAGATGGCGCAGGAAAGCCACTGCCATTTCGCAAAACGGCCAAGAATGCCTGGACCGTTCAGACCACCGGGGTTCAATCCCTCATTGCATCGTACAATGTATACGCCACGCGCGCCTCGGTTGCGGATCCCTATCTGGCTGAAAACCGGGGTTTCATCTCGCCCACCGGTGTCTTTTTCCATGTAGGCGGCAAGCTGAACCATCCGGTGACGGTGACCATAAACCCCTGGAAGGAATGGAAGCAGATCTCTACCGGACTGGATCCCGTTAAGGGGCAGGCCCATACTTTTTCAGCCCCGGATTTTGACCGTTTGTACGACTGTCCCATCCTGGTGGGTAATCAGGAGATACTGAGTTTTGAGTATAAGGGTATTCCCCATACCATTGCTATTGAAAAACCGGGAGCCTGCAACCGCGAAAAGCTGGCTTCCGACCTGAAAAAAATTGTGGAGGCCGGAACCTCCATTATCGGGGAAATCCCTTACAGGCATTATACTTTTCTGATCATGGAAAAGGGAGGGGGCGGGCTCGAGCACCTGAACTCGATGGCTGTTTTTGCCGATGTCTCGAAATACGGGGAAACGGAGAGGGATCGTGGTTTACTGGGATTCTTTGCTCATGAGTATTTCCACCTGTATAATATTAAAACGATACGTCCGGTTGTTCTCGGGCCTTTTGATTATGACCGTGAGTGCCTGACCAACATGCTCTGGTTCAGCGAGGGAGGCACCGTATATTATGAGGAGATCATTCTGAATCGTGCCGGATTTCTTTCGCGCGATCAATTTCTGGAAGGCGCCGGAAAAGCCATCGGATCCCACGAAAATATCATGGGAAGCCGCTTTCAGTCGGCCGCCCAATCCAGCTGGGACACCTGGATGCTGTTCTTCAACCGGTCAGAGAATTCACAAAGCGTCTCGATCAACTATTACAACAAAGGGAATACCCTCTGCTTGCTCCTGGACCTGAAAATCCGGGAGGCTTCGCAGAATGTCAATTCCCTGGATGATGTGATGAGGACCCTGTATCAGGATTTCAATAAAAAACGAAACCGGGGCTTTACCGACGCCGAATTCCGGGAGGTTTGCGAAAAGGCGGCCGGCTGCTCGCTGGCGGAGTTTTTCGACTATGTGTACACTACCAATCCCATTGATTACGGGAAATATCTGGCTTATGCCGGACTCAAAATTGATCTGACACCCCAGGAGCCGGCGATCAGCTATCTGAATAAGACCATGAATAAGAAAAGTTTTCTGATTTCCATGGCACAAAACCCGACTGAACTGCAGAAGAAAGTGCTGGAGGACTGGCTGAAATAGGTTACCGGTTGCCGGTTGCCAGTTGCCAGTTAAAGGTCGAGCAAAATCCTGAGGTTCTCCATTACTTTCTGCGTTTGCGCGGGTAGAAGGGTGCCAATTTTCTTTAACAGGCGCCGGTTATCAATGGCTCGCAGCTGATCAATCATGACATCGCTTGGGAGTCCGGCATCACCCAGGAGTTGAGTAATATGAACCCTGAGGAGACTGGCCTCCGGGCAGACCCGGGTTGTTAGGGGACAAACCAGTGTAGAGGGATGAATCCTGTTCAACAAATTTGTTTGAACAATCAGCACAGGCCGGACCTTGCCGGGTTCGGTTCCGGCACGCGGATTCAGGTCGGCTATCCATACGTCAAATTGCCGAATCTTCATCTTCAAAACTTTCAAATTCGGATAGAACTTTCATGGATTCTTCCGCTACCAGCCGCGATTCGATTGCCAGCTGCTTTGACAGAATATTCCTTTTATTCAATTGGTTAAAATGCTGCACTGCATCATTAATATACCGGTTGCGTGGCTGGTCCTTCTTTTCCAGGATGCTTTCCATTTCCAAAAAAATCTCTTCGTCCAGTTTGAGAGATAACATTTTCATGATATACATTTAGTACATACCAAAGGTATATCAAATTTATTAGAATTCACATGCTATGAATAATATATGCGGTAAATAACCGGAAATGGAGAAATTCGGTCAGTTTTTTATCAGCAGTGATCTCTGCGGTATTCCTTTGCCGGGTAAAACGGTTACCGCGTAAACTCCGGATGGAAGTTCCTGTCCGGAAGAGCCGGTGCCGTTCCATTCAATCGCATGCTCGCTGGTAGATTGGATTTCCCCTCCTGAGTAAAATGAGTAAACCGTTTTTCCCGTCAGGTCGGTGATCCTGATCGTTACCCCCGACGGTTCCGTCAGCTGATACCGGATGGTTACCGATGTTTCAAACGGGTTTGGGTATAAAGAAATCTGGTGATTCATCGTGCCTGTTTCCACGATCCCTGAAGTCCGGCTATTGCTTTGTCCGGGTGTTGGGGTCCAGAACTGCCGCCAGCCCGGCTGTCCATCCGCAGGGCGTCCGTAAGATATTCCCATGCTTTGGGGGATGTAGTGAACGGAATCAATAAAACGGGTCATCCCCCCCGAAACCTGCACCAGTGTTACATCTTCGCCGGCTCC